>CAWCAF010000011.1:0-17133 GCA_963793385.1 uncultured Acidimicrobiales bacterium | reverse complement strand
CCGTACCCCTCTCCACCGCCCGGGGGATCAGCTCGACGAACACGGTCCCCATCAGGGTGCCGGCGATCGTGCCCGCGCCGCCGATGAGGAGAATGGCGATGAAGTCGACCGAGAGCAGCAGCCCGAAGTCGACCGGCGACACGCGTCCCGTGAACGAGGCGAAAAGCGCACCGCCCACACCGGCATAGAACGAACTGATGGCGAAGCTGAGCCGCTTGTACCTGAACTCCGGGACACCCATCACCTCGGCGGCCACATCGCGATCGCGAATGGCTTGGAGGGCTCGCCCGGTTCGGGAACGGACGAGGTTCTTGGCGAGCCAGGTCATGAACAGGAGTGTCGCAAGTAGGAAGAAGAGTTGTTTCTGCTCCTCGCTCAGGTGAATGAGGCCGAACCAGGACCCGTCCTCGGACAGCTCGATCAGGGGTGGCTCCTCTTTCCACAGGCGAATGTCGAGCGAGGGCCAGCGGCGACCGGACTCGAAGTCGCCGGCCCATTCGGGGAGCATCCGTCCGAGGTGGAGACCGATGAACACCAAGCCGACGGTGACGATGGCGAGGTACAGCCCACGCACCCGCACGGCGGCCGGCGAAACAGCGATACCGATCAGCGCCGACACGATACCCGCCGCCGGAAGCCAGATCCAGATCGGCAGCCCGAGACCACATTCGCCCTGCCGCTCCAGCAAACCGAGACTGTCGTGGAAGGGGATGCAGGTCTTCCAGCTCTCCTCGTCGCCGACGTTGCCGCCCAGCATGACGGCGGTGTAGGCCCCGCTACCGAAGAAGAAGGCGTGACCGAGCGAGACCTGACCGGTCACACCGACCAGGATGTTCAGCCCCAGGGCAGCGATGGCGAAGCAGATCGTGACGCTCACCGGGTCGAACCATGTGTTACCGAGGAAGAAACGCGGGATCTCCCCGAGCACTGGCCCGCCAAGCGTCGTGATTACCAGAGCCAGCAAGAAGAGAGCGACGGACCCCTTTCTGGAACCACGTCGGGAAGATGGCAGCGTCCTGCTCGTAGGACGTGCGCAGCAGCGGCCGGCCGAAACTCACCTCACACCCTCCGGATTTCCTCGGTACCGAACAGGCCGTACGGACGGAAGAGCAGCACCACCAACATGACGAGGTAGGGAACGATAGTCGAGTAGCCGGGCCCGAGGATGTTCGTCCACTGCGACAGGTACTGTCCGGCGAAGATCTCGAAGAAGGCGATGATCAGACCGCCGTAGAGCGCCCCGATGACCGAATCCAGCCCGCCGAGGACGATCACTGGCAGCACTCGGAACACCCAGATCGGGTGGATCTCGGAGCTCACGACACCCCCAGGCGGCCAGGGAGACATCCCGAAAAAGATCGCAGCGAGGGCCGCCAGCGCAGCCCCCAGCGCCCAGGCGATGGCGAAGACCCGGCCGACGTTGATGCCCTGAGCCATGGCCGCCTCCTGGTCGAAGGCCACCGCTCGCATGGCGACGCCGAAGCGGGAACGGTAGAACCAGAACACCAGAGCGAAGGCCACGGCTGCGGCGATGATGGCAGCGACGTAGCTCTTGGGGATGAAGGCATCGCCCAACTTCCAGCTCTGGTTCCCCCACGGGATGCCGAGGCTGCGGCCGGTGATCGCCGTCGCATCGAGATTGAACGGCCGAATGGCGATCTCGAGCCCCAGCGTGATCACCGCCATGGAGAACAACGGCTGACCGATCATGGGCCGAATGGCCAACCGTTCGAGCACCAGGCCCAGGATCGACGCCAAAATCAGAGCCAGCAGCAAGTTGATCATCCACACGGACATGCTCGGGGTGGTGCCGGGGTCCGGTGCCAACGGGTTGTCGAACGGCAGGAAAGGAATCCCGGCGTCGACCACCAGGATCGACAGGAACAGAGCACCCGCCATCGAGATGGCGCCAGCGGCGAAGTTCAGGACCTGGGTGCCCTTGAAGATGAGCACGAAGCTGAGCGCCATGATGGCGTAGATCGATCCGAGAGCGATCGACTTCACGAGGGTCTGGACCAGGACCTGCATCAGTACATCGATTCCACGAGGTCGGAGAACAGATCTTCCATCGACGAACGCTTCAGCTTCATCGTGGCCGTCATCTCACCGTCCTCGTGGTCGAGTTCCTTGGGAAGGAGCGTGAACTTCTTGATGCCCTCGACCCTTGCGAACTTCTCGTTGGTCCGGTCGATCTCCTTCTGGATGAGTGCGATCACCTCGGGTTTCTCGCTCAGGTCCCGGTAGGTGGTGTAGGGGATGTTGTTCTTGAGCGCCCAGTTGCCGACGGTGTCGAGCTCGATGCCGATCAGGGCGGTGAGGTATTTGCGGCGATCGCCGATCACCATGGCCTCGTTGACGAACGGGCTGATCTTGAGGGTGTTCTCGATCTCCGATGGGCTGATGTTCTTGCCCCCGGCGGTGATGATGATGTGCTTGATCCGATCGACGATGCGCACATGGGTGCCGTCGACCCACTCCCCCACGTCGCCGGTCATCAGCCAACCGTCGTCGGTGAAGGTCTCGGCGGTCTTGTCCGGCTTGCCCCAGTAGCCGGCGAAGACGCCGGGATGTTTGGTCTGGATCTCGCCGGTCACCTCGTCGATTCGTAGCCCGGCCTTGCCGACTTGCGGATAGGGCTCACCGACCGTGCCGACCTTCACCCGGCCCTGGAAGTTGGCGGTGGCGATGGCTGCGTTCTCCGTCATTCCGTACAGCTCGTAGACGTCGAGTCCGATGCCCATGAAGAACTCGATCACCTCGGGTGCGATCGGTGCTGCGCCCGTGCTCGCGTAGCGAACCCGACGGAGACCGAGCCGCTCCTTGAGCGCTCTGTAGACCAGTAGGTTGAAGACCCAGTAGACCGCCTTGGTGGCCGGGGTCCAGTTGCCGTCGTTGTGCACCCTGGACCTGCCGATCCATCCGGCGACCTTCATGGAGCGATCGAGCACGAGCTTCTTGAAACGGCTGGAATCGGCTCCCTTGATCAACACGCCGGCGTGGAGTTTCTCCCAGATTCTCGGCACGGCGAAGAACAGCGTGGGCTGGATCTCCCTCAGGTTCGCCAGAACCGATTCGGGCGCCTCGGCGAAGTTCAATACCACTCCCGCCGACACCATGGTCCACGTGGAGAAGACTCGCTCGGCCACGTGACACAGAGGCAGATACGTCAAGGACTGATCGTCGGGGTTCGGCCGCTTGCCGTCAGGCGTGCGCTCGGGGGTGTTGACGATCACATCGATGGCGAACTCGACGTTGGCGTTGGTGATCATCGCGCCCTTTGGCGGCCCGGTGGTGCCGCTGGTGTACACCAGGGTCATCACATCGGCCCCCTCGGCTGCGTTCATGCGAGCCTCGACGGCGCCGCCGTGGGCGGCCCGGTGCTGTCGACCGAGGGCGATGAAATCATCCCACGAGAGCAGGCGGTCGTCGGAATAGCTGCCGTGGATACCTCGGGGCTCGAAGTAGATCACCTTCTCCACTGTCGGGTAGGACAGGCGGGGCAGGTCGAACACCTTGTCGAGCTGCTCCTGGTCCTCGGCGAAGTGGATCCTCGACCCGCAGTCGTTGAGCGTGTACTCCACCTCGGCGTGGGGGTTGGTGGGGTACAGCCCGACGGTGATGCCCCGACAGGCGACGGTGGCCAGATCGATGATGATCCACTCGGGACGGTCCTCGGAATGGATGCTGACCCGCTCGCCGACGTCGAGCCCGAGAGCGAGCAGACCGTGGGCGGTGTCCATGACGCTGTCCCACACCTGTTCCCAGGTGTACTCGTGCCAGATCCCGAAGTCCTTGTCCCGCATGGCGAGTTGATCGGGAGCCTTCACCGCCCATTCACGGGCCCGGGAGGCGACCGTGGGATGGCCGGCCCCGCCGCGAGCCACGCCGGTTGAGGGCTCTACGACTGTCATGGTCTACCTCGTTGGTGTCTGGGTTTGCGCACGATTCTCAAAAGGTCACCGTCGATCTCGTAGTCTGCCAGATGTGTCCTTCCGACACACGCGACCACGCAAAGATATTCACCGATTCCGCCCAGTGCAAAACGAAGTGCCGAACGGCTCAGTAGCCGGCGACCGGATCGACCAGTCCCTCCAACGGGCTGCCGGATATCCAGTTCCGCACGTTGGTGCGGATGTGGGCGGCGAGGAGTGGGATGCCCATCTCGGGGGTGTTGGCGATGTGCGGTGTCACCACGACATTGGGCAACGACCACAGCACGATGATCCTCGGGTAGAGGTTCAGGGTCGGTGACATCCAGGGCTGCGCCACCGATGTCACCGTCCACCAGAGCCTTGCACCAGCGCTGAGGTGTCCACGATCGGACCCCGGGCCACGTTCACCAACCAGGCGTGGGGCTCCATGGCCCCGAGCACCTCGGCGTCGACGATCCCGGTCGTTTCTTCTGTCAGCGCCAGCGCCAGGATCACCACATCGGCACCCTCGACCGCCTCGGCAGCCCGATCCGAGGTGAGCACGCGATGGGCACCGTCCATCGCTGTCGCCCGATCGACGCACCACGGTGATGTCGCAATTCCATCCCTGCAGAAGCCGGATCACCTCCCGGGTGATGCCGCCGCCGCCGAAGATCGTGACCCTGCCGTCGACGAGCATGTTGCCGTGGGGTGCCGACCATTGCTGTCTCTCGGGCATAACCGACGATGTGGCGCAGCCCGGCTGTGGCCAAGGCGATGGCGTGTTCGGCGACGGGCCGTGCGTACACGCCGCGGGCACACGTCCATTGCAGATCGGTCCGGCGGCGGATCAGATCCACGTAGGGTTCGATGCCTGCGAAGGGCAGCGCCACCCACTCCACGCCCGGTGCGGCTGCCAGCACCGGTTCGAGATCCTGGGGACGGAAGAAGTCGGCCCAGATCACCGCAGCTGCCTCAGCGGGATCGACGACCGAGCCTCCCGCATCGCCGACCGCCTGGACGAGGGAGTCGTGGCGGCCGGTGTGAGGGGCGACGGCGATCAGTTTCTTTTCCACGGCCCGACCGTAGTGAACGCGTGCGGTTCAGGCACCCTTGTCGAGGGCATGCCGGAGATCGTCGAGGAGATCATCGATGTCCTCGATGCCGACGCTCAGTCGCACCAGATCATCGGGCACCTCGAGGGCGGATCCGGCCGTCGAGGCGTGGGTCATCACGCCGGGGTGTTCGATCAGCTCTCGACCGCCCCCAGCGACTCGGCCAGCGTGAAGATCCGTGTGCTCTCGATGATGCGCATCGCCGCATCGCGTCCGCCCGCCGCCCGGAACGACACCATGCCGCCGAAGCCGCTCATCTGGCGGGCGGCCACGTCGTGATGGGGGTGCGTCTCGAGACCGGGGTACATCACCGAGCTGACCGCAGGATGATCGACGAGCAGGTCGACGATGGCGGCGGCGTTGGTGCAGTGCCGATCCATCCGGACCGCCAGGGTCTTGGCGCCCCGCAACGTCAGGTAGCAGTCCCACGGCCCGGGGACCGCACCCGACGGAGTTCTGTATGAACCGCAGGTGCTGATCCAGGTCGCGCGTCGTTGGTGGCGACGAGCCCCGCCGACCACGTCGCTGTGACCGCCGAGGTACTTGGTGGTCGAGTGGACCACCGCGTCGGCGCCGAAGCGCAGCGGCCTCTGGAGGTAGGGCGTGGCGAAGGTGTTGTCCACCACGAACATCGCCCCGTTGTCGTGGGCGACGGCGGCGAGGGCGGCGATGTCGACGATCGTGAGCAGCGGGTTGGTCGGCGTCTCGACCCAGACGATGCGGGTGTCGGCCGGCCAGTTGGCGGCGAGGCGCCGCAGGGTCGGTCAGATCGTGGGAGGAGTGGGTGATCCCGGCGGCGCCGAAGACCTTGGAGATCAGCCGGAACGTGCCGCCGTAGGCGTCGTTGCCGAGCACGACGTGGTCGCCGGGCCTGAGTTGGCGCAGGATCGCATCCTCGGCCGCCATTCCCGATGCGAACGCCACGCCGAATGCAGCGTCCTCCAGCGACGCCAGGGCCGACTCCAGCGCGGTCCGGGTCGGATTGCCGGTTCTGGCGTACTCGTAGCCGGCGTGCTTGCCGACCGCCTCCTGGGCGAAGCGTGGAGGTCTGGAACACCGGCACGGTCACCGCGCCCGTGACCGGGTCCGGGTCCTGCCCCACGTGGATCGCCCTGGTGGCGAAACCGTACCCTCGTTCGTCGCGGCGTCGTTCGTTCACGGGTTCGGTCACCCCCGGTCGAGAAGCGACTTGGCGGACAGGAACGACACAGATCAGCCCGGGCCAACACCGTGCTCGGGCGACCGCCGTCGAGCACGAGCACCGCGTTGGCCGAGTCGAGCAGCAGAGCCGCCCGTTCGATCGGCTCGCCGATGCCGAGGGTCGGCAGCCGGGCGCTCATCACGTCCTCGACCGACCGATCGAGAACGCCGGTGTCGCCGAACGCCGCCTCCATGATGCGAAGTTCGTCGATCGAACCGAACACCTCCGCATTGGCCAGCGGCATCTCGCCTTTGGCCACCGGCAGCTGGGAGACGCTGTGCTTGTGCATGAGCAGCACCGCATCACGCAACGAGTCCGCCGGCTGGACGTAGACGAGGTTGGGGCGCGAGTCCTGTTCCCGGGCGGCCAGCACGTCGGCCACCGTCGGCCCTTCGGAGCGCAGGAAACCGAATCGGGCCATCCACTCGTCGTTGAAGACCCTCGTCAGGTAGCCCACGACCGCGAGTCGGGGGTCAGCACCACGACGAGGTCGTCGGCGGTCGAGGTCACGGCGCCACCTCGAGCGCCGCCGCCACGGCCGTGCCGCACGAACCTCCGATCAGCAGGCCCTCCTTCTGGGAGACCTGACGGGCGGTCAGAAACGAGTCCGCGATCGGAGACGGCGATCACCCGATCGACCAGGGACGGGATCGAAGGTGCTGGGCCAGAAGTCCTCGCCGACGCCCTCGACCAGATAGGGGCGGCCCCGAACCGCCGGAGAACACCGACCCTTCGGGGTCGGCGGCCACGATCTGAACGTCGGGGTTCTGCTCCTTCAGGTACGTGGCCGACCCCGGTGATCGTGCCGCCGGTGCCGACGCCGGCGACGAAGTGCGTGACCTTGCCGGCGGTCTGTCGCCAGATCTCGGGGCCGGTCGTCAGGTAGTGGCACTCGGGGTTGACCGGGTTGTGCGTACTGGTTGGGCCGGTAGGCGCCGGGCGTCTCGGCGACCAGACGTTCGGCGACGCTGTAGTACGACGTCGGGTCGTCCGGGGCGACCGCCATCGGACACACCACCACCTCGGCGCCGTAGGCCCGAAGCAGATCGACCTTCTCCGGGACCCACCTTGTCGGTGCATGACGAAGACGCAGCGGTAGCCGCGCTGGGCGGCCACGATGGCCAGGCCGACGCCGGTGTTGCCGGCGGTCGGCTCGACGATGGTGCCTCCCGGTTTCAGCTCACCGGACGCGCTCGGCCGCATCGATCATCGCCAGCGCGGACGCGATCCTTGACGCTTCCGCCGGGATTGAAGACCTCGTACTTCACCACGACGGGACACCGCAAGTCGGCGCCCGACCTGCCGGAGCCGAACCATCGGCGTGTTGCCGATGAGATCGAGAACCGACTCGAAGATGTCGGTGTGCAGGTCCGGGTTCGGTCTCGGTCATGGGCGCGTCGTGCTCCTTCGAAAGGGACGTCACGCCCCGTGGGCGAATGGTAACGCCGCTCCTCCGCACACGACAGCCCGGAGCCCGCCGGAGACGTCCGGTCCGCAACTCGGTTGCGATCCCGACCTCTCTGGCGGCTGCGGGTCGCTGGTTCGTCTCGGCGGCTCCGGGATCGGCACACCGTCACCCATGTCGACGGCCTCGGCGATTCGGTACCGCCCGACGGGTCCTGTGTCAGCCAGAGCATTCCGTCGCGACGTTCCGCCGGTCGGATCCCGAGCAATCGTCCGTCTCGGTGAGCAGCTGCCTCGACGGATGGTTGACCGTGATCGCCACGGTCACCGGGTCGCCGTCGTTCACCGCCTTCACGCTCACGACCGTCGGACCTTCGCCGGCGATCCGCAGCCCGTTCTGCCGGAGCCGGAGGTTGTGCTGCGACAACTCCTGGAACAGTGGCGTGTCCTCGACGAACACCGTCGCGAGGTCGGCATCCTGGGGTTCGGTCTGGAATCGGAACTCCTCGCGCAACAAGCTCGAGACGACCCGTCGCCATTCCGGATTCACCGGTTGGCCGGCCACCGGTCCCCGCCGGCCGAGAACCCAACGACCTCGATAGGCGGGGCGAACCGCCCGCAGAGCCTGCTCACCCAGTATCACCGGACGCAGCAGCCAGACGCCGAGAAGGATCTCGGCCAGCACCGCAACGGTCAGCGCGATCCCGAATCCGCTGATCACGTCCAGATCCGAGGCCAGCAACCCGAGGCCGGCGAACGCGACGGCCAGAAGTCCGAGGACTGCGTGGCCGCCCCCGGAGCGCATCGCCACGGTGACGAAACCGTCGGGAGGTTCGGTTGTCTCGACGATCGACCGGAGCATCCCGACCTCGAACATGGCGATACCGACGCTCACGACGAGCATGACCACCTGGAGTTCGGCGGCGGTGGCATCGCCGACAACGATGGAGTAGCTCCCCAGCAACGCCGCCGTCGTGAGCAGCCGCAGGGCGATGGCGACGACCGCCAGACCGAGATCGCCGACGAGGACGATGACGGTGAAGCCGCTGGTCAACGCGAGCAGACCGACGACGACCCACAACGTCGCACCCGCCCCCGATCCACTGGCTTCCGCATCAACCGCCAGACCCTCGAGCGTCACGCCAGCCGGTGCATCGATCCCGTCCAAGGCCTTCACGGTCGACTGGGTGAGTTCGGACCGGGCGGTCTCCGATGGGCTGACGATCGCCGTGCGTGCGTCGATCGTAGCCGACTCGGGACTCGGCTCGCGCACCAACTCGCCGTCCCGTAGAGACCGGCCTGGGTGTACACCCAGTGGACCCCCGGGTAACGGGAAGCGGCCATGGCCCAGTGGGCGAACTCGTCGACGTCGGTCCCCTCCGGGGCGGTCGCCCTGATCGCTGCAGCCGGATCACCACCGAGATCGGCCAGCTGGTCCGCGACCTGCGCTGAGCGATCGGACTGGACCGTCGACGCATCCAGCAGGTCGTCGCTGATCGACGTGCTGGCCGCGACCACCCCGAGTGCGAGGAGGAACACCGCAATCGTGAGCACCACGACGAGCGGGAAGATCCCGACCGTCGGGCAGCCGCATCGGAACCGTGCGGAATTCGGAACTGTCCGGGATGGCGTCCTGCGTGGCCAGGAACGCCGGGATGGTCGCCAATGTGGTCAACGTGGCGCAGAGAGCACCGACGAAGACGGTCGTCGCGGCTGCAGAGCCCCGATCGAGCGCATCCGGCCACGAGCGCGACGAACGCCAGCCCGGCCACCACCATGACGAGATCCGGCAACTGTCCTCGGATCGCGGCGACGATGGTGTCGGCGGTCGTCCCCGTCGTTGGATGCTTGAACCATGAGACGCAGCCGGAACGTGATGACCGAACCGACGCAACAGCGCCACGAGTGCGCCTGGGAGGACGGTCGTCGACGAGAGAACCGTCGAAGCCACCGGCGATCCACGAGCCGATCAGCCCTCCGAGAAACGACGCCAGCCCGATCGTCAGTCCGGTGGCGATCCCGATCACCCCGCCGTACAGCGCTGCGACGAGGGCGCCGATCACCAGAACGACCGGGGCGACGGCGACCAACGTCGCCCGATTGATCGACGACTCGACGTCGGCGTCGGCGACGAGCTGTCCGCCCAGGAACAGTTCTCCTTCGCCCTCCAGGCTGGCGGACAACTGCTCGACGCGATCGGTGAGAGAGGGCAATCGATCCGATCCGTCACCCGCAGATGAATTACCGGCGGACCCCGCCGGCAGCACGTCGATGAACGCGAACTCGATTCCATCGGTGCCCACCAGTTCGGGCAGGATCTGGGCTTCGATCCGCGGGTCGTTACTCGAAATACTCCTGAGGACGACCGTCGCATTGGGAAGGTCGCCGCCGCTCCAACCGGATTCGACCCATGGTTCATCGGCAGCGGCCGCATTCGACCTGCTCAGGTTGGCTGCAAAACCGCCCGCCAGAGCCAGCGCCAGCAGGACGAGAAGAGCGACCGGATGTCGCCGATTCGAAGCGGCGGCGGAACCCAGGATGGTCGTTCATCTCAGTCGTCTCGGCCAACTGGCTACGCATCGGCGCCGATCCGTTCGGAGGTTGAGTCTGGCCGCCGAATACGTGTCCGGCCTTCTCTGGGTTGGACGAGATCATCAGGAGATCGGAAGCCTTGATCGTGGAAACAAGAGGGCAGCAAGCTGGGCGCCTTTCGACACCACTCCACCCGGGGAGAAAATCGTATGCGATCCGAGAGCTCGATGGTCGGACCCCCACCAACATCTTCGGCATTGCCGCCCCGCATCGACCCCGATGGCGCCCCGACCCCGAGTCCGCCTTTCCAGAGGCCAGAATGAACCGGTGTTCCGATCCCGCGTCGGCCGCTCCGTCCTGCTTTCGACCTCCTCGGTTATCACGCCTGCACCTCGATCGAGGTCGACACCAGCACATCTCGCGGTGAACAACGGAACCGCGGCAGCGGCTACCGCCCAACTTCCACCACTGCCCTCGGTCGAACTGAACTCCGAACCTCGATCGGGATGTTGATCGTCCGGGACGCAGAACCCGGAGACGAGATCGTTGCCGTCGACCCTGACGAGCGCCGCGGTGATGTCCCGCGACCTGGTGGAGGAGAACCGCACTGCGATCCTCCGCGGCCTGCGTTCCGGCCCGACCGACGTGCTCGTCCTCCGCGACGACGAGCCAATCGCCGCGGTGGTTCGGTTCAGATTCCCGACGACCAACCCCCACCCCAGTCGTTGTTCGATGACCAAAGCCTGCAAGCCGGATTCAACTACATCGAGACGCGCGACGGAACGCTCCTTTCGGCCAACGTCACACTTCCCCCGGGTTCACCCGACGAGGACGGCCCATACCCCACCCTGGTCGAATACTCAGGGTATGAACCGTCCAATCCTGATGCCATGGATCCAGCCCGCTCGATCCTCCCTCTGCTCGGGTACGCCCTCGTCCAGGTCAACGTACGCGGCACGGGATGCAGCGGAGGATCCTACGACGGGTTCGCCGAGATCGAGCGCCTCGATGGGTACGACGTCATCGAAACGGTCGCCGCCCAAGACTGGTCCGGCGGCGTCGGAATGTGGGGCATCAGCTACCCGGGGATCATGCAACTGCACGTCGCCTCGACCGGACCTCCCGGGCTCGACGCCATCGCTCCCCTGTCGGTGATCGGTTCGATCGAGGACACGCTTTTTCCCGGCGGGATCTTCAACAACGGTTTCGGCCGCACCTGGACCGAGCGCATCCTGGAAGGGGCGACAGCCCGAGGACAGGAGTGGAGCGAGGAGCGGATCATGTCGGGCGACCCGGTCTGCGCGGCCAATCAGGATCTTCGGATCCACAACCCGGACTTCGTGGCGACCGCACTGGCAGAGCCGTTCTCGACCGAGCTGAGCCGCGCCCGATCACCGGAGACCTTCGTGGACGAGATCGGCGTTCCGGTCTTCCTCGCCGGCGCCTGGCAGGATGAGCAGACCGGCGGGGCATTCCCGTCCATGATCGACGACTTCACCAACGCGCCGATCCTGCGGGCAAGCCTGTACAACGGGCTGCACATCGATCCTCTCGGGCCCGACGTGCTCGTGCCGCTACTCGAGTTCTACGACCTCTACGTGGCCGGGCGTTCGCCCGCGATCACTCCGGTGGTGAGGCTCCTCGTTTCGGCCGGGACCGCCTCCTTCTTCGGTGAGCCGCTCCAGCTTCCGGACTCGGCCATCGCCGATCTCCCCTACGCCCAGGCGAGAGCCGCCTACGAAGAGCAGCCGCCGATCCGCATCCTGTACGAGGTTGGAGCCGAAGCGCCCAACCTTCCCGTCGCCCGCTTCGAGTCCACGTTCGACTCGTGGCCTCTCGAGGAGCTGACCCCGCGGCGCCTTTTCCTGAGCGGGGATGACACCGCTCTCGACGGCCGTCTTCTCGATGACCCCGACCCGATGGCCGCTTCGGATGCTGCGATCGCCACGTTCACAACCGATCCGGCCGAGGGTTCCGAGCTCACCGCCACCGGCTCCACCGAGATCTGGGGGCCGGATCCCCAATGGGACTGGCCAGCACCCGCCGCCGGGCTCGGGCGTTCGTTTCCTGACACCGGCCAGCGAGGAGACCACGGTCTTGACCGGAACCGCCTCGGCCGATCTGTCGATCCGCCTGCCCGACGGTGAACCCGACGCCGACCTCGAAGCAACGCTGAGCGACGTGGCACCCGACGGGTCCGAAACCTTCATACAGACCGGCTGGCTTCGCCTGTCGCGCCGGGCGCTGGCCGAGGACGCCACCGCAACTGGATCCCCGCATCTCGAATCGTGCCGAGGACATCAGCTCCCGTGGAGTCGGCCGCCATTACGCCCGGCCCGTGTGGCCGTCCTCCCGTTCGCCCACATCCTACGGCCGGGCCATCGCCTCGTCCTGACGATCGACACGCCCGGAGCCAGCCGCCCCGAATGGGCCTTCGAGGTGATTCCGGATCCGATTCGCGTCGAGATCCTGGCCGGCTCGTCGTTGCTCCTCCCGGTTGTTCCCAATGCCGAACTGGACGTTGAGATTCCCCCATCATCGCCTCCATGTGGCTCACTGCGCGGACAGCCCTGCAGAACCCCGTTGCAGTAGGTAGGCTCGAACTCGTTCCACCCGGACCACCCTGACGGATCACACTGTCGAAAGGTCACACATGTCGGCACCCCTCGACGGCACCATCTCTCACTGTGCGGGCGTTCGGTCTGGTCCTCCGCTCGAGCGGGACCGCTGATCATGCTGTCGCCGACGCTGGACACCGTTCGGGTCTTCCTCCACGTACTCGCAGCCGCCGTCTGGGTGGGCGGCCAGATCGTCGTCGCCGGAGTCGTGCCCGGCCTGCGCAAGAGCAGCGGTTCGGAGGGCACGAAATCGCTGGCCAACGGCTTCGCCCGGGTGGCGTGGCCGGCCTTCGTCCTCTCGCTCCTGACCGGCATGTGGGCTCTTCTCGACAACGGCGACACCTCGACCGAGTACAGCGTCACCTTCGGGATCAAGTTTCTCTTCTACATCGCCGCCGGAGCAGCCGCCGTGGCCCATGCCCGGAGTGACAAGCGGCCGATCATCGCTGCGACCGGGGCGATCGGACTGGTCTTCAGCCTGATCGTGATGTTTCTCGGCACGCTCCTGACCAACTTCGGATGAGCTGATGCTCGAGCGGAGAAAGGACCACACCGCCGACCTCGTCGTGGTGGCCAATCGCCTACCGGTCCAGCGCGAACAGAGCGACGACGGCGAAAGCGGCGACTGGACGGTCAGCCCGGGAGGGCTCGTCTCGGCCCTGGCGCCTGTGGTGGCCGACAAGAAACGCTTCGCCTGGGTCGGCTGGCCGGGCAGCTCCGAGGCTCCCCTCGAACCGTTCACCCACGACGGTATGCGTCTGGTGCCGGCTCATCTCACCCCCGAGGAGCACGAACTCCACTACGAGGGAATGTCGAACGGGACGCTCTGGCCGCTGTATCACGACAAGATCGAACCGGCGGAATTCCACCGAACCTGGTACGACGGCTACCGGCGAGTGAACCGCCGTTTCGCCAACCTGGTCTGCGACTCCGCCGCCCAAAACGCAACCGTGTGGGTCCAGGACTACCAGCTCCAGCTCGTTCCCGGGTACGTGCGAGCGAACCGCCCCGACCTCTCGATCGGGTTCTTCCTCCATATTCCCTTCCCACCCTCGGAGCTCTTCCGTCAGATCCCCTGGCGCGAGGAGCTCACCATCGGCCTGCTCGGGGCCGATCTGATCGGTTTCCAGACCCCGGAGGGCGCCGCCAACTTCGCTCGCGTGGCCGAGTCGCTCGACCTCGCAACACGGGAGTCCGCCAATCTGCTGTCGAGGAACGGCCGGCCGATCGAGGTGCGTGCGTTCCCCATTGGCATCGACGTCGAACGTTATGCCGAGGGTGCCACCCGACCCGAGATCACCGCGGGCGCGGTGGCGGTCCGTGAACGCCTGGGCAATCCCCGCTCGGTTCTGCTCGGTGTCGACCGCCTCGACTACACCAAGGGCATCGACGTCCGGCTGCGGGCGTTCGGGGAGCTGCTGGCTGAGGAACGATTCGCTCCGGGCGAGGTCAACCTGATCCAGGTGGCGGAGCCCTCCAGAGGCAACGTTGATGCCTACGTCGCGCTGCGTGAACGGGTGCAGGGTTTGGTCGGAGAGATCAACGGCGACTTCGCCCGCGTCGGCGTGCCACCCGTTCACTACATCCATCAGAGCCAGGATTTCGATGAGCTGATGTCGCTCTATCGCAGCGCTGACGTGATGATGGTGACCCCGTTCCGGGATGGGATGAACCTCGTCGCCAAAGAGTGGGTGGCCACCCGCTTCGACGACACCGGTGTCCTGGTCCTGTCGGAATTCGCCGGGGCCGTGCACGAACTCGACCGGGCCCTCATCGTCAACCCGTACGATATCGACGGGGTGAAGGAGGCGCTCGTACGGGCAGTCTCGATGGATCCGGCCGAGGCGGCTGACCGCATGGCCGCGATGCGAGCCAGCGTCGAACAGAACCATGCCGTCAAGTGGGCGGAGTCGTTCCTTCAGGCGCTCGAGGAAACGTCCGGGCGCCCTCCGAGTGAAGGGGTTTCCCACCGCTCGTGACCGGTCAGTCGTTGGGCCGGACGAGTACCTTGGGCGGACCCGGGCGCCGGTCCTGATCGGTGGCGAACGCAGCTGCCAGATCGCCGAGTCCCCGCACGTCCGGTGCCTGGATCAGCGGGCGGACGTGAAGCCGGTCTTGTTGCATGAGGGCCTGCACTCGGCCGATGTCGTCGGCGCTGTAGCCGAGTGACACCCGGAAGTCGGCCTCTCGGACGAGCAGACGACGTGATCGACAGATTGTCGATCCGGTCGCCGACCCCGACCGCGACGATCGAACCGCCGGAACCCACCAGCCCGATCCCGCTGGAGATGGCTTCGACGGTGTCGACGCAGACGAACACAACGTCGGCCCCGAGCCCACCGGTGTGCACGTCGAGCCAGGCGCGCACGCTGTCATCGACGGCTGCGAAGGCGGCATCGGATCCGAGGTCGCAGGCCAACTCGCGTCGTCGCCGCTGCGGTGTCGATCGAAACGACGTGAGCAGCCCCGCCGATCCGAGCGATCTCGGCGGTGAGCAGCCCGACCGTGCCGGCACCGACCACGACGACGACATCGCCGAGGCCCAGGCCACTCCTGCGCACGGCGTGAACGGCGACCGACGCCGGCTCGATCAGTGCTGCGCTGCGAATATCGATCGCTTCGGCGACCGGGACCAGGCGCCGGGCGTCGGCCACCGTGTGCGTGGCGAATCCACCGTGGTCGGCGGCGAGCGGATCCAACCCGACCGTCTGTTCCAGCGTCGATCGACAGTAGGCGGTCCTGTTCGACCGGCACGGGGGGCACGCACCGCACGGCGGAGACACTCCCGCCACGACCCGCTGCCCCTCGAAACGATCGACTACGCCTCGCCCGACTGCGATCACCCGTCCGGTCCACTCGTGGCCGAACCAGGCCGCTGACCCGCTCGTGCCCATCTCGTAGGCCTCGCGGTCGGATCCCCCTATCCCACAGGTGTCGATCTCGACGACGACCTGACCGCGCTCGGGGCCTTGGGTCATCCCGATCCTCGATGTCGATCCTTCCAGGGCCCACGAGTCGTGCGTAGCGCATTGTGGCGACCTGTCCTAACGCCTGAGGTGTCCGGGACGGAGGGTGTCGAGCACCTCGAAGAAGTCCGGGAAGGTCTTGGCCACGCACTGTGGATTGGCGATGCTGATGCCGGGGTGCACCAACCCGAGAAGCGAAAAGCTCATGGCCATCCGATGATCGTCGTAGGTGTTCACCGGTTCCTGGCTGGAGCCGGGCCCGGGTACACGATCATCCCGTCGGCGGTCTCGGCGGCACGGATTCCGCGACGGGTCAGTTCGGTCGACGACCGCAGCGATGCGGTCGGTCTCCTTGTGGCGGATGAAACCGATTCCGGTGATCTCGGTCGGTGAGTCGGCGAAGGTGGCAACGACGGCGAGGGTCTGGGCGGTGTCGGACATGTCCCGCATGTCGACGGTGACGCCCGACAGTGTGCCGGTCCCCCGCACCTCGGTGGCGTTGTCGCCGATCGTCACCGAAGCCCCCATCCGCTCCAGGATCTTGACGAATTGGAGATCGCCCTGCGTCGTGTTGCGTCCCAGACCCTCGATCCGAACCCGACCGCCGGTGATCGCCGCAGCGGCGAAGAAGTAGGCGGCGGCGGAGGCGTCGGGTTCGATCGTCATCGTCGTGGGGCGATAAGCCATGGGACGGAACCGTGAACTCACGTAGACCGGCATCGGCATCGACCGTCGACGCCGAACGCATGCATCGTCTGCAGCGTCAGCTCGACGTAGGGCTTGGACACGAGCTCACCCGCAACCCGCACATACAGGCCGGCATCGGTTCGGGGGGCCGCCATCAGCAGCCCGGAGAGGTACTGGCTCGAAATCGAACCTTGCACGACGATCGAACCTCCCCGCAGCCCCCCTCCGTGCACCGTGAGCGGTAGCGCATCGCCGTCGATCTCGTGCTCCGAGGTGGCGCAACTTGGTGACGAGCTCGGCGATCGGACGGTCGCGGAGCTGGTTGGCGCCGTCCATCCGGTAGGGACCCTCACCCAAACAGAGCACGGGCAACAGGAACCGAAACGTGGTCCCCGACATCCTGAGATCCAGATCGGCAGGACCCGGCGGGATCCCACCGTCCGGATTCATGACGGTCATCGTCCGACCGACCGGATCGGCGTAGACCGCCACACCGAGGCTCAGCAGCGAGCCGACCATGGCGATCGTGTCGTCGGCAAACAGCGCTCCCTTCGAGGCCAGACGTCCCGGCCGCCAACGCGGCACAGATCAGAGCCCGATTGGTGTGGCTCTTGGATCCCGGCACCGAAACGGTCGTGTCGGGAGGTCGAAGGAGCGGGGCGATGGTGCGCAAGGGTGTCTCGTCGTGGATCGTGGCGA
>CAWCAF010000010.1:0-13117 GCA_963793385.1 uncultured Acidimicrobiales bacterium | reverse complement strand
CATGAAGCGGATCCTGCCGCTGAACGAGTCGGTGTTCCGGCTCAGCAACTTGGCTGCACTGACCAGCATGGCCACGTGCGCATCGTGGCCGCAGGCGTGCATCAGCCCCTCGCGCTCGGAGGCGAACGGAACGTCGCTGTCCTCGGTCAGCGGGAGGGCGTCCATGTCACCCCTGAGGAGCACGGTGGGTCCTGGCCGACCCGAGTCGAGATCGGCCGTGACCGACGTGGTCTCCCGGCCGAGCGTGATCGTCAATCCCAGTCCGGTCAGTGCGTCGAGGATCTTGGCCTGGGTCCTCGGGAGTTGCAATCCCAGTTCGGGATCCTTGTGAATGAGGCGACGCAACTCGATCGTGTCCGGGTCGAGGTCTCTCGCAGCCTCGAGCAGGCCGCCGTCACCGTTGGAGATCATCATGGCTCCAGCGTGGCCGAGATCCACACGCCGGTCGAACCGTGCGCGGTGCCTGCATCGTGGCGGAAACCGGCGCGCTAGGCCAGAGCCAACACCACCGCCGCCTCGGCGTGGAGCCGGGCCGTCGGAAAATAGGGAACCGACAGATCGTCAGGGCGGATGAGCAGTTCGATCTCGGTGCAGCCGGCGATCACGCCTTGGGCGCCGCGCTCGAGGAGCCGGCCGATCGCATCCAGATAACCGGCCTTGGATTCGGGCCGAACCACACCTTGGACGAGTTCGTCGTAGATCACTCGATGGACCATCGTGAGATCGGGTTCCTCGGGCACCAACACCGTCACACCATGCCGCGCCAGACGGCGCCGGTAGAAGTCCTGCTCCATCGTGTAACGGGTACCGAGCAGGGCGACCTCACCCAGCCCGGATCCGACGACGGCATCGGCGGTCGTATCGGCGAGGTGAACGAACGGGACCGTGATGGCGGCCTCGATGTGCGACGCCACGGCGTGCATTGTGTTGGTACACAACAGGATCAGATCAGCTCCGGCGTCCTCGAGGCGGCGAGCATCGGAGGCCAGGAGATTCCCGGCCTCTTCCCACCGGCCCTGGGCTTGGAGCGCTTCGATGTCGGCAAAGTTGTAGCTGCGAACGATCAGGTCGGCCGACGCCACGCCGCCAAGACGGTCGCGGACACCTTCGTTGATCATTCGTTCGTACTCGATCGAGCTCTCCCAGCTCATCCCTCCGAGTAGTCCGATCGTCCTCATTCATCACCCCATTCCGCCGTCGATTGTCGCAGGAACCGGGGCCGTTCGGACGGGTGGGGAGGGTAATGATCTGCAACCGGGACCTACGGGCGAAATCGCTGCCACAATGGTTCAATGACTTCTCGGCGGACGTCAACTCCCGGCGGGTTGGGCCGTACCCGGCTTCCGGCGGTGGCGCTGCTGTGTGTCATGTTCCTGGCCCCGACCCTGGGGCCTGTTGGACCTCGAACGGCTCTGGCAGCCCGCTCGGCGTCGAGCGCCAAACTTGTCGAATCGCTGCCCCGGGTGATTCCGAGCCCGGCGACGGTCGCCATCCGGTTCGCGCCGGTGGCTCTCGACATGCGGCCCGCACCGGGACCCGTCGAGCTCGCGATCCCAACCCAAGAGCTTGCCGATCCGACGAGGACAGAGTTCGTGAACGAGGCGGTCACGAGCCGTGCGGCCGCGCCGCCGTTGCTTCTCATCGGCGACTCGATCCTGCATGGCGTCCGGTTGCGCAACATCGCGATCGGGGACAGCGACGTGGAATGGATGACCCAAGAGGGGCGTCAAGCGTCAGCGCTTCCCGAGCTGATCACCGAGGCGACGGCGAACGGACGGCTGAATGAAGATGGCGCGGTCGTGATTCATCTGGGTACGAACGGGTGGCTGCCGGACTTCGAAGAGATGGTCGCTGCCGAGGTGTCCCGAGTCGGCTCGCGACCGGTGTATCTGGTGAACGTCGGAGCCAACCGCCGTTGGGAAACGGCGGCGAACGAGTCGCTGGCTCGTATCGCCGACAACAACCCTCAGGTCCAGTTGATCGACTGGCACAGCGAGGTGGTCGCCCATCGGGACTGGCTGCGACCCGACGGCGTGCATCCCACCGCCACGGGGCTCGAAGGTCTTGGCGAGCTGATCGCTCGCCACGTCGGCCAGACGTCCTGAATCGAAACGCCTCTGCGCGTTTGACGAGTCGAGCGATCACGATGCTGGCGACGGAGACCGTCACCAGAGTCAACGTCGCCCTGGACCACGATTGACCGCGCTCACCACGACGAAGACGCCAGCGATCACGAACAGCCCACCGACGACTTCGACAAGCCCCAGTGATTCGTTGCGGATCAGGAAGCCGAACACCACACCGAACAGGGGGATCAGGTAGGCGGTCGAGGCGGCGACCGTCGGTGTGGCTCTCCGTACGACGGTGGCGAGGAGTGCGAAGGTGAGCGCGTTCGCCGGTATCGAGGCATACAGCAGAGGAACGAGGAGATCCACCCCCCATTCGGTCTGGTCGGTGCCTTCGACGATCAGAGCGAAAGGGATGAGGAGCAGGGCCGAGAAGACGAGTTGGACGGCGACGAGCATCACCGGCGTGACCCTGCTGAAATCCTTCCACTTCATGTACACATTGCCGAACGCCCAACACAGCGCCGACATCAGCAGCGACAGGATTCCGACGAGCTGGCTCGAACCGCCCAGACTCGGCGCGGCCAGAACGATGGTGCCGCCGAAACCGATGACCAGTCCGACGAGGGCGGCACGGGGCAGCCGCACCCGGAGCAGAACCAGCGACAGGGCGGCGGTGAAAAGCGGCATCGTGCTCGACATCAGCGAGCTCAAGCCGGCGGCAACCCGGTTGACCCCGTACACGAGCAGGCCGCTGGAGAACGTGGTGATGCTGAGCCCCACGACGAAGATGTTGAGCAGGTCGTCCCGACGCCGGGGGATTCGTTCGCCCCTCAACAGGGCAAACGACAGCAGCACAGAGCTGGCGATCAACGTGCGCAGTCCGGCGATCAGGAACGGTGTGCTGTGCTCGAGGGCGAACTTCAGAACGCTGAAGTTCGCACCGATCAGCGCCGCCACGAGGAAGACCGTCATCAGCGTGACGCGCTGACTCATCCCGCCGCCGTCGGTCGTCGCCGGTGATCGAGCGGTCACGGTGCGGATCCTCGATAGTTCGGGATGGCCTAGTTGAGGATGTTGCCGTAGCGGTGAGTCGTACGGCTGATCGCCTGTTCCCGCAGATAGTGGAGCAGCTCGATACGACCGTCGGTGGTGACCGGGTCATCGGCGTAGTGGACACCGGCCTCGAAGGCGGCCGAGCGGAGGTCGGGTTCGGCAAGACCCAGGGCGCGGACGCGGTCGACCGACTCGTATCAGGAGCCGCCGCTGCGCCACGTCGACGTCCTCGTCGAGGGCCCGCGACTCGACCAATCGGACACCGGCGGTCCTGGCCGCCATGCGCACCCGTTCGAGCTCCCGGGTCGGCGGTTCCCTCGCCGATGCGGACGAACGCCGCACCGACGGGGCGATAGCGGAGCACGTTGGATTCGAAGGCCAGTCCGGTCGGGTCGTGCTCCACGGAGAACTCCGTCGCCCACGCCGCCGCGTCAGCTCGTTGCGGCCGCAGCCAGCCACCGCTCGTCGTCGAGCTCGATGTCGGTGGGTCGCCACGTCCCCAGCTGGGTCACGTAGTTCGGGCCTCCGGCCTTGGCGCCGGGACCGACCGTCGGACCGCTTCCACCCGCCGAAGGGCTGCCGGCGGACGATCGCTCCGGTCGTCGACCGGTTGACGTAGGCGTTTCCCACCTCGACCCGGTCGGTCCAGTAGTCGACCTCGTCCTGGTCGAGACTGTGGATCCCACCGGTCAGCCCGTAGCCGGTGCCGTTCTGGAGTGCGATCGCTGCATCCAGCGACGGCGCCTCCATGATCCCGAGGACCGGTCCGAAGCACTCGGTCGTGTGGAACCACGAGCCCGGGCTGACACCGATGCGGATACCCGGGGTCCACAGACCGTCGTCGCGTCGTTCGGGCTTGCGAGGAGCCACTCCTCGCCCGGTTCGAGCCGGGTGAGACCGCGCCGGAGCTTTCCCGTCCGGTTCGCCGATCGTGGGGTTCATCTCGGTGGTCAGGTCGGTCGCGGGACCGACCGCGAGCGTGCGGGTTGCGTCGACGAGCTGGCGGCGGAAGCGTTCGGACCGGCCGACATCGCCCACGCATATCGCCAGGCTGGCCGCGGAGCACTTCTGTCCGGCGTGACCGAATGCGGAGTGGACCAGATCGGCGACGGCCAGGTCCAGGTCGGCGTTGGGCGTGATGATCAACGCATTCTTGCCGGAGGTCTCGGCGAAGAGTCGCAGGTCGGGTCGCCACGACCTGAAGAGTTGGGCGGTATCCCAGGCACCGGTGAGGATCACAGCTGCAATGTCGGGGTGGGTGATGAGGTGACGACCCACGGCGTCGTCGGGCGTCCGAACGAAGTGGACGGCGTCGTGGGGCACCCCTGCCGACCAACAGCACTCGGCCACGATCTCGGCGCACCGCGGGGTCTCCGGGAGCCGGTTTCAACACCACGGTGTTCCCGGCCGCCAAGGCCGCCAGCACGCCTCCAGCGGGAATGGCCACCGGGAAGTTCCACGGAGGGACGACCGCGATCACCCCGAGACGGCTCGAACCGGGCCGATGGCGACGCTTCGGTATCGCCGGCCCGGTCCGCGTACCAGCGGGCGAAGTCGATCGCCTCGGAGACTTCGGGATCGGCCTGGGCGACGGTCTTGGCGCCCTCGTGCACCATGGCGGCGACCAGGTCACCCCGGCGACGGGCCAATTCGTCGCCGACCCGCCGAAGGATCCGCGCGGCGTTCGCCGACGGGCCGGCCCGCCCAGGCAGCCACCGCCGACCTCGCCGATCCGACCACCCGATCCACAGCATCGATCGTCGTGGTCATCGGGGTCCGTGGGCGGCTCGGGTTCCCGCGCCCACCAGCTCCGACGCCCACCGACGGTTGGCCGGGAAGGACCGGATCGGTGTCGGGTTCGTTGTCGAAAGGTTGCGTCATCGTCAGCCGGTTCGGCCGGTGCCGTCCGGTCCTGGGTCCGCCGGGGCATCGTCGGAACCGACCACCTGTGCCGCACCGCCGTCGCGAAATCTGGCGGCCTCGGTCGTCGAACGCCGGAGTCCCCGCCTTCAGGCTGAACAGATGGCGAATGAAGTTCTCGTCGGCGGCGTTCTCCTCCAATCGGCGGAAGAGGTAGCTGATCGCCACGTCGAAGTCCCGTGGAGAGACGACCGGCGTGTACAGCAGCAGACCGCCGCTGTCGTCCCGCACGGTCCTGGCCACCGCCTCGGCCATCCCCTGGAGCATCTCGAAGTCGACCCGTTCGGTGACCCCGCGTTCGCCGGCGACCAGAAGAGCCCAGGCGACGTCGAAGAGATTGTGACTGGCGATCCCGACCCTCACCGCCTGCAGCCGCTCGGGGTGCAGCACCCAGTCGACGCATCGTTTGTAGTTGGCATCGACCTCGGCCTTGCGTGCGCGTAGGGGGCCTGCGACCAGCCGTGGACCTCGGCCTCCATCTTCTCCATGGCCAGGTTGGCTCCCTTGACCAGTCGGATCTTGATGTCAGCACCCGGCTGACCATCGACGATCCGCTCCTTGCCGGCGCTGGGCCCACTCGCGTCAGCGAGCAGAGGGCATCGAATGAGTCCGGCAGGTAGGCCTGCAGGACGATGCCGGCGGACAGGGTGTGGAATTCGGGTTCGTCGAGCAGTTCGGTGAACGCGTCGATCGTGGTGTGGAGATCCCGGTACTCCTCCATGTCGAGGTTGACGAAGGCCGGCGGGGTAGCTCGCCGCCGCATCGCGGTACAACGGCCGGAGCCGGTCCGACCACACGCTCCGACTGCGGCGTCGTGGTCCCAGTGTGGCAGCTGGGCGACGACCGACGAGGCCTTCACCGACACGTAGTCGACGTCGGGCTGGGTGAGGAGATGCCGGGTCGAGGCCAGACGACGGTCGGCCTCCTCCTGACCGAGGACAGCTTCGCCCAGCAGGTTCACATTGAGCGAGTAGCCATCGCTCCGAGATGTGGCCAGGTGTCGGTTCATCCGATCGGGTCGAGCGTCGACGACCAGGTGCCCGACAAGTTGCCGCATGCGGCGAACCGCCAGCGGCATCACGAGGCGGGGAAGGCGAGGGGCCAGCCGAGCTCCCGCCACGATCAGCACACGATCGATCGGCGACAGAAAACTCGGCAGCTGGCGACCGTTCACCAGGGAGGCGAACTGGTGAGCGGCAACCGCCGGGTCCTCCGGCCGGATAACCCTGTCCACGAAACGCATGGCGAACGCCGTGCCCTCGGCATCGTCGAGCAGACGATGCAGCTGGCGCTGGGTGCTGTGCTCCTGACGGGTCTCGCTCTGGGCCGCGAGATCCAACCATCGACCCACCAGCGCGATCGTCTCGGACACCAACAGGTCCTCCGACCTGTCGTCCGCAGACCCAGCGGCCGTGGAGATCGACGACTCAGAACTCATGCCTCAGTATGATCCGGGACGCCTCCATGAAGTAAAAGCTCCTGCGGCGAACGCTTCCCACCGACGACGTTCGTCGTGCGGGATAGGGTCTGGTCGATGACCCGGATAGCAGTGTTCGACATGAACGAAACCACTCTCGATCTGGGTCCGGTCAGGGAGGTCATCGATCGGAGGCTTGGACATCCGGGGGCGTCAGGCATGTGGTTCGGTCGCCTCCTCCAGCTGTCGATGGCCGTGTCGGCCACGGGCGAGTACCGGTCATTCTCCGAGCTGGCCAGGGTCGCGCTGGAAACCGTCGCCGATTCGGTCGCCGACCATCCGTTGACCGACGACGACTGGGCCGAGGTGGCCACCGCGATACGGACGCTGCCTCCCCATCCCGACGTGATCGAAGGACTCGACCTGTTGTGTCGCAACGGATGGCGGCTGTTCGCTCTCACAAACAGCGCTCAGGACGCCGTCGACGCCCAACTCGCCAACGGTGCGATCGCCGACCGCTTCGAAGCCATCGTCAGCGTCGATGCGGTCCGCACGTTCAAGCCGGCCCCGGCCCCATACCGCCACATCGCAGAGGTTGCGGGTGCCGAACCACGGGACATGTGGATGGTTGCCGCCCACGACTGGGACCTCGCCGGCGCAAAGGCGGTCGGCATGACGACCGCATTCGTCGCCCGACCCGGCGCCCGATTCCTCGACATCTTCCCGCCCGCCGATCTCGTCGTAACGGACTTCGTCGACCTCGCCCGCCAACTCAGCTGACGAGACCGCGCAGACCTCCTGGCCCGTGGGAGACTGGGTCGATGGCCACCCACGACACCTTGCCGGCGAGACGGTGGAGCTCCTTCAGCTCATGATCCGGAACCGGTGTGTGAACGACGGTACTCCCGAATCCGGACAGGAGATCCGTAACGCCGATACGTTGCAGGCCTTCCTGGGATCCTCGGGTCTGGACGTCCAGCGCTTCGAGCCGACTCCTGGCCGGGTGTCGCTCGTCGCCGGATCGAGGGCTCCGACCCGAGCGCACCGAGCCTGTGCCTCATGGGCCACACCGACGTCGTGCCGGCCAACGGCGACGGTTGGGAACGGGACCCGTTCGGCGGTGAGCTGGTCGAACAACGCCGACGGACGTCGGTGAGATCTGGGGCCGAGGTGCGGTCGACATGCTCGAACATCACCGCATCCCAGGCGGTCGCCTTTCGTCACCTGGCCCATCGCGGCTTCACACCCCGTGGCGATCTGATCTTCTTCGCCGTCGCCGACGAGGAGTCCGGCAGCGCACACGGCGCCCGCTACATGGCCGACAACCACGCCGACGCCATCCGGGCCGACTTCGTGCTGACCGAGAACGGCGGGCTGCACTCGGGAACCACCGACGCACCGGTCATCAACGTGAACGTCGGCGAGAAAGGTGTGGCGTGGCGCCGTTTGCGGGTCAAGGGCACACCGGGTCACGGTTCGATGCCCTTCCGCAAGAACAACGCGCTCGTCAAGGCCGCCGCCGTGATCAATCGGATCACCGAGTACCGGCCACCGGCCAAGTTCACCGAGTTGTGGAGAGAGAGGGTGGAGACCCTGGGCGTGAACGACGAGGAGAAGGCAATCCTGCTCGACCCCGACAGAATCGATGACGCTCTCCGGAACCTTCCCAACGTCGGAGCGGCAAGCTTCCTGTACTCGTGCAGCCATACAACCTTTTCGTGCAATGTCATCCATGGCCACGACGGCAGGATGAAGACCAACGTCATTCCCGACGACGTGATCGTCGAGGTCGACATTCGGACGCTTCCAGGTGAGAGCGAATCGGAGGTACGCCAGCACCTCGCCGATGCTCTGGGCGACCTGGCCGGTGAGGTCGACGTGGAGCCGATGATGGACGACAAGGCCACCATGAGCCCCGTCAACACCCGGCTCTGGGACGCCCTCCAACGCTCGATCAACGATTCGTTCCCCGACGCCCGACCGTCACCCCAGATGGTGGTGGGATTCACCGACGCTCGCATCTATCGCGAGATGGGGGCGGTGGCCTACGGCGCCGGTCTCATGAGCCCGTCGCTCGACCCGAACGACTTCGCGCTCCGGTTTCACGGCCACAACGAACGCATCGACGTTGAATCCCTTTCGCTGTCTACCAAGCTCTGGCTGGACGTCGCCACCGACCTCCTGGGATGAACGCCAGCCCGGTCGGTGCTCGGTCGCCGCAAGCCTGACCCGAGACCCAACCGGCTCTCGAGCCGGGCATCCTGGAACGGTGGCCCGGCCTGCTCATCTTCACATCTTCGGATTTCCGGTCCGGTTCGAGTTGTGGTTCTTCCTCGTCGTCGGTTTCATTGCGTTCACCGCCAACGCCCGCCTCGAATACACGGTCGGCTGGATTGCGATCATCACGGCGTCGGTTCTCATCCACGAGCTGGGGCACGCCTTCGCCTATCGATATTTCGGCGCCACCCCCTCGATCTCGATGCACGGCTTCGGTGGTCTGACGTTCGGTCACAACAGCGATCACCTTTCGACCGGGCAGCGGATCGTGGTGTCGGCGGCCGGTTCAGCGACGACCATGCTCTTTCTCGGAGGTCCGGCGTGGGTGGCGCTCCGGTTGTTGGCGCCGGTGGGCGACGCCCGCCTGATCCTGGATTGGATCTTCTGGATCAATGTGATCTGGGCGCTGATCAACCTGGCCCCCGTCTGGCCTCTCGACGGAGGACACATCGTCGACGACGGCCTCCTCCTCATCAGCGGGAAGAGCCGCCGGCGGTCAGTCCACTGGATCTCGTTGATGGTTGCCGCCGCCATCGCCGTGTTCTTCTGGTTCCAGGGATCGACGTTCGCGGTGATCATCTTCGGGTTCATGGCCTACATCAACATCGGTCAGCTCGGTCTGGTCGGCGGCGGGTCCCGCACCGAGTCGGTCGACACGGTCCTGGCCCCCCGGCCACCTTCAACACCACCCGATGGTGTCGAGGTGGAACCCGACGCCGAGAACGACACCGACACCGATCCGACCCAGGGGCGCTGAGACCGGACCGGGTGCGCCACGATCACCTGGAACGAACCTTGCCGGAGCCGTTTCTGGCAGACTGTGACGATGACTTCGCACCCATCGATCGACGATCTCAACGCCGGACTCGACCACCTGCGCGCATCCCCGTCGGACGAGGAACCGTCGAGATGATCGTGGCCAGGCCCGACGTCGACCAACGGCGGGTCGTCTCGCCGGGACTCTCGTGACCGGTGAAGGACTCGTCGGTGACAACTACCTCGAACGAGACCAGCACCGCCACCGACGACGGCCTGCCCACCCCGAGGCCCAGCTCAATCTCATGAACAGTCGCGCCCTCGACCTCTGCGCCTCCGGCGATCGGGATCGATGGCCGCTGGCCGGTGACCAGCTCATCGTCGATTTCGACCTGTCGGTCCACAACATCCCGGCGGGCACCCGCCTGCGGATCGGATCGGCGGTCATCGAGGTCTCCCAGAAACCCCACACCGGCTGCGCCAAGTTCGCTCAGCGTTTCGGCATCGACGCAGCCCGCTGGGTCAACTCCGATCCTGTGCTGCGGATCCGGGGGATCAATGCGATGGTGGTGGAGGACGGCACGGTCCGACCCGGTGATCAGATCTCGAAACTCGAGGCGGGCTGATCGCACCCGTCAGTCCCGGGTCGGGAAGAATCCATCGGGAACGACAACATCCTCCGGTACCAGGTCATTGATCGACGCCTTGCCGAGGCCCAGCAGGGTGGCGTCGATGCCGTTACGGAGAACGTCGATCACATTCTCCACGCCCGCCTGGCCGTTGGCGGCGAGACCAAACAGGTAGGCCCGGCCGATCATCACCGCCCGGGCACCAAGGGCCACCGCCTTGACCACGTCGCTCCCCCGACGGATGCCTCCGTCCATCACGACCTCGAGGTCGTTCCCGACCGCCGCCACGATCTCGGGCAGCACCCTGATCGGTGCGATCGCCCCGTCGATGTTGTTGCCGCCGTGGTTGGAGACCGAGATCGCGGTCGCTCCGGCCTGGGCCGCACGTCGCGCCTCGTCGGCGCGGTGGATCCCTTTCACCATGAACGGTCCATCCCATTGTGAACGCAGCCAGGCCACATCGGCCCACGTGGGCGGCGCCGTTCCCATCCAGGTTCCGTAGGCCTCGAAAAAGCCGGGTGGATCCCCATCCTGAGTCTGGAAGTTCGGCACTGCCAGCCCGGGAAGCGCTCCCGCCCGCAGCCATTGCAGGAGCCACAGAGGTCGCACCGAAACCTCGGGGGCGTGTTTCACGGCCGTCCGCAGATCGATGGTGTGCGGGATGACCGGGCTGCCCCAATCGCGGCCGTGGGAGAATGACCAGTCGAGGGTGAGGATCAGACCCACCGCACCGGCTCTTCTGGCCCGGTCGATCCGGGTCAGGATCGAATCACGATTGCCGGCCCAGTAGATCTGGAAAAATGTGTGAGGATTGGCCTCGACCACTCGCTCGATCGGCATCGAGGCGAATGAGCTCAGACCCATCGGGATGCCGCGGGCGGCGGCGGCCCGGGCGACGGCAACCTCGCCGTCGGGATGGACGGCTTGGACTCCCGTCGGGGAGATCAGCACGGGGAGGGCGGCGGTCTGACCCATGACCGTCGTCTGCATCTCCCGCACGGGGGGTTGGCCGGCCGTGACGGTCCTGAAGCCCAGCTCGTCGAAGGAACGGAGGTTGTCGTTCATCGACACGCCCGCCTCGGCGCCGCCGATGAGGGCGCCGTACACCGACTTGGGCAATCGGCGTCGAGCCCTCTGCTGGGCCACCGCCACCGTTTCGAACCATCCACTCATCACGGACCCCCCTTCGAGACCGGCAAGGGAGGCGAGACCCCCTCGAGGCGATCCTAGAAGCCCAACGGATGGTCGGCTCAACCTGTTCGGCCGGCTCGCCTACTCCTGCCAGCCGAAGCGGGCGGTGTGGAGAGCCTGTTGGAGCATACGCAGATTGGTGAGATCGAGACCGCCGAGATCACCGAGGCTGACAAGTATCTCGGGGTCCGCCATCGCACAGCAGAGTCGGAGGACGAGGCGCTCGCCACGACGAACACCGTGCCCGTGGCGGCGACGTCGAGGGCGGCGATCCAGTCGATACCGGCCCACCGTGCGCGTCGTCGATGACCGCTGCTCGCACGAAGTCCGGTCGACGCAACCAGATGTCGGTCTCGACCAGCAGCTCGACCGCCGCCTCGGCGCGGCTACTCCACTGGCCCAGGCCGCCAGAGCCTCGACAAGCGCCTCGTGATCCACCAGAGAAGGCTCAGGTCATCGTCTTGGCGATGTACACCGGGCACGGAGCGTCGCGAAGAATGTCCACCGCGATCGAACCCAGAACCCGACTGAGGCCCTGGACTCTCCGGTTGCCGACGACGATGACATCCGCGTCGATCCTTCTTGGCGTAGTCGACGATCGAGCGGGCGGCAGGTCCGACGATCACCGTGGGGACGACGGTGAGCCCTTCATAGGCTCCGTCGAGTTGGGAGGCGATCTCCGCAGCACGCTTGCGCAGTCCCGCCGATCGTTCATCAACCGCTTTCACCGGTTCACCCTCCATCACCTCGATGTCCATGCCATGTTTGCCGGGGTCGTCGGTCACGACGGTCACCACGTGAAGGTCGGCACCCATGGCGAGTGCGAAGGCGGCCGCTTCGTCGGCCGCCTTTTTCGCCGAAGCGGTTCCGTCGAAGCCAACCACGATCTTGTCCATGCACACGTTGTAGCGCATCCGCGGACGATGGACACGTCGATCCGGCAGGTTGATCGACCACACCGACGGCCCGCGTTCGGTCCTCCCACGTCGATCCGTTTAGCATCGGCGTGTGCAGACACGGCTGGATCGGATGTTCGAGCAGATCCGATCGTGGCGTGGCGGGACCGGCGACTCGGTCCCCCGACTCGGTCCTGACCTGCCCGGCCGTTCAGCGGACAGGATGCGATCTCTGCTCGACGTCACCAGCGCCGGCCGGGGTGGCGAGATGGCCTCGAGGAAACGGGCGGCCGAGATCGGCGCCTGCTTCCTCGAGCTGAGCCCGGCCGGTCGGCGACGGTTCTTCGAGATCCTGGCCAACGAATACGGGCCGGACAACGCCGAGGTCGACGACGCCATGGAGCGGCGTGCGCCAGCGCGGTCGGTCAGCGATGCCCGTGCCGTGGCCGAAACGCCACCTTCGCAACGCCCTGCGACCCCGGCGGGAACGGCTCTTTCGACGTTTCGTCGGGCTGGCCGGTGGGCTTTCGTTCCTGGTGGACCTGCGGGAGGAACTCCTGCCCCTGCGGCAGGAGTCGTCGGCGATGGAGGCGCTGGACCGCGATCTGCGCGACGTGCTGGCCCATTTCTTCGACGTCGGGCTGCTCCGGCTCGAACGGCTGACGTGGGATTCGCCGGCCGCGGTCCTCGAGAAGTTGATCGAGTACGAAGCGGTGCACGAGATCCAGGGCTGGGACGACCTCAGGGGTCGCCTCGACACCGGACGCCGCTGCTACGCGTTCTTCCATCCTGCGATGTCGAACGACCCGCTGATCTTCGTCGAGGTGGCGTTCACCAACGGCATTCCCACGGCTCTCGCCCCTCTGCTCGATCATTCACTCGATCGGACCGACCCGTTCTCGGCGGACA
>CAWCAF010000009.1:0-79287 GCA_963793385.1 uncultured Acidimicrobiales bacterium | reverse complement strand
GCCCTTCTCCCAGCTGGCGGAGCGGTAGCCTGCGACCGGTTCCATCTCCATGTCGGTGGTGAGCAGGTAGTTGCAGGCGTGCGTGCCGTTGACCAAACCGTCGTCCACGAAGAAGTCGGCGTCGAAGCGTTTGCCCAGCAACCGCCCGTAGTGATCGGTGAAGCCGACGATCACCGTGTCGATCTCGCCGGACCGGACCAGTTCGATCAGCTCGTCAGTAGTCATACGTGCGTGACCGTAGCCGCCGTGACCCTGGGCCGTCCTGCCCGACAAAACGACGACGTCCCGGGAACCGATCGGGATGGGCTGTCGTCGTAACGATGTGACACTCCGCTCCTTCCGGTTCGCCATCGCCCTGTTGGCGCTCACTGTCTCGTGCGGCGCCGAGACCGCCGGGCCAGCGACTTCGGTGCCGACATCGCCCTCGTCGCGCCCGGACGGGCCGTTGCCCGATTGTGATCTGGAGACAGGCCCGGCGGTGATCACCGGAGTGGTGACCTGGTTGTCGGGCGGCATCGCCGGATTCAACCACGCCACCCTCGAACCGACGGACTGCACCGCCGACGGGCCGGTTCCGATCGCCAACCTGGGTTTCACGGCCTTCCCGATCGCTGCGTCCACGTCGGATTGCGACGACTGCGCCGACGGCCTGACCACATCCACCTCGGACGTGGTGGCCGTGACCGGCGTCATCGTGGAATCGGCGGAACTGGCGGGCGAACAAATAGCCCCCGGTGCACTGGTTCTGGTCGCCGACGGTCGTGCCCAGGCGGCTGCCGAGTTGCGCTATCGGGCCCTCGACATCCCGGGCATCACCTGGGATCTCCGTACTCGGTTTGCGGTCGTGGACGACGAGCTGGTGATCTGCGAGATCGATGCGCCCGGTTGTCGGGAGGGAAGCATGTTCGCTGTCGTAGTGGCCGAAGAGGTCGAGATACCGCCGGTCGTCGGCGGCGTCTCCGATTTCGTGCACGTCACCGCCACGACCCGGGGAGGCGGCGCTGCGCTGATCGAGTCGGTCCGACGGGACCCGATCGGGTCATAGGACCGTCCGGGCTAGGGATCCGCCGGTTTGTCCGGCGGCTGGCTCCGCCTGGGTCGGCGAAGCTGTCGTGCCCGGCGCTTCACCTGGGTGGCGCGGTCGTCGAGACCTGGTTGGTGCGTATGCACTTGTTCCGGAATATCGGTGTAGGGGGCGGCGACGCCGGGGTCACCCCGCCACATGGTGAGCTGCGGGAACGCGATCGTGATCCCAGCGACGGCGAATGCCTGGTGAATGGCGATCACCAGGTCGTGGCGGGCGGCGAGCTCGGCGGGAATGTCGCTGGAGTGCCAATACAGGACGGTGATCCCGATGCTCGAGTCGCCGAATCCGTTGACGGTGACCGCCGGCGGTGGGTCGGCAAGGACTCTCGGGACGCGGGTCAGCGCGTCCTGGATCGTCTGAGTGGCGAGCTGGAGGTCCGTGTCGTAGGCGACACCCACGTCCAGGCCGCTGCGCCGAGCCGGCTCGCGGGTGAGGTTGACGATGGCGGTGGAGACGACATTGGAGTTGGGAATTCTGATGGAGGTGCCGTCGAGCCCTCTCAGCACCGTGGTGCGTGAGTCGATGTCCGCGACGATGCCGAGCTGGTCGTCCAGCTGGACGGTGTCGCCGATCGTGAACGGCCTGCGGGCCTGGAGGATGACTCCGGCGATGAAGTTCTCGACGAGCCGCTGGAGAGCGAGCGCCAGGACGAGGCCGCCGAGGCCGAGGGCTCCGAGGAGGGGCCCGACCCGCACGCCCAGAATCGTGAGCGAATAGAACAGCCCGATCAGGAAGATGACGTACGCGATCAACCGGCTGGCGATGATGGCGGCGAAGCCGGTGCCCATGCCGTGGGCGATCAGACGACGCAGGATCCGGTTGGTGAGGATGGCGATGACGATGGCGCCGAGGAGGACCGCTCCGGCTCGAATCCAGTCACTGCTGGTGAGGGGATCGACGACGATCTCTTCGGTCGTCACCCGGGTGATGTGGGAGGCGGTCAGAGCGGACATGGACTTGCGGCCAGTGTTGCACCGAAACAATGCTCCGCCTCGTCGATTCCGCAACCGTTACAGTGAAAAACCGTGCGGGTCTTCCTCACCCACAACCCAGAGGACCTCGACGCCTACTACCGCACGTCGCTTCCCCAGCTCGAGTCCATCGCCGAGGTCGTACTCAACCCGACCGACCGGGACATGACCACCCCGGAACTGATCACCGCGGCCGGAGAGTGCCAGGTGATCGTCGCCCATCGTGCGACCCCTGGAGAGGCGGCGTTGTTCGATCGGTCACCCGCGCTGCTGGCGTTTCTCCGCTGTGCGGTCGACATCAGCACCGTCGATGTCGAGGCGGCCAGCAGGAACGGAGTGCTCGTCGCTCGGGCGGACAAGAGCTTCGTCGCCTCGACCGCCGAATTGGCCCTCGGTCTCGTTCTCGACACCGCCCGCAACATCAGCGTGTCGACGATGGACTACCAGCTCGGGCGCCCACCGCCGCAGCGTGCCGGCCGTCAACTCCGGGGGCAAACGGCCGGGATCATCGGCTACGGATCGATCGGTCGGTACCTGGCCGATCTGCTCGCGGCCCTCGGCATGCGGGTCCTTGTCTGCGATCCCTTTGTCGATGAGGTGTCCGACGATCACCGTCTCGTCGATCTCGACCGGCTGCTGGCCGACGCCGATGTGATCTTTCCACTGGCCCCCGGCGAAGCATCGACGGACAAGCTCATCGGTGCGCCCGAGCTGGCAGCGATGAAGCCGGGCGCAACCCTGATCAATGTGTCGCGGGGCGAACTACTCGACGAGCGTGCGGTTGGAGAGGCCCTCGACAACGGAGTGCTGGGTGCCCTCGGAATGGATGTCGGTCGAGCACCCGATCAGCGCCCGTCACCCGCCTTGGCCGGTCGACCGGGTGTCGTGGCAACACCCCACCTGGGTGGGCTGACACCCGAGAACGCTGACGCCCAGGCGGGCAGCAGCGTCGAGCAGGTCCGCAAGATCCTCGAAGGTTCCATGCCGCCGCGAACCGTCAACGCCGAGGCCGCCACCCGTCTGCGGGCGTTCTGGTCACGATGAACACCGGCTCCCTTGTTGGCGAGATCGCCCTGCCGCCGGGGGCATGTGACGCCCACATGCACTTCTACGATGGTGCCTTCGCCGCCGCGCCCACCACGATCCTGCGTCCCCCGGATGCAACGCCCGCGGACGATAGAGCCGTACAGGCTGCGGTCGGCTTGGAACGACTGGTCGTCGTCCAGCCGAGTACCTACGGCCTGGACAACTCCTGCCAGCTCGAGGCGATGGCCCACTTCGGTGGCGATGCCCGAGGAGTGATGGTCGTGGATGACCGCACGCCGGTGCACGAACTCGAGCGGCTGACCGAACTCGGGGTTCGTGGCGCCCGTTTCCACATGCTCCCCGGTGGGGCCGTGCGCTGGGACATCCTGGAAGTGGTTGCCCAACGGATCGCCCGATGGGGCTGGCACATCCAACTCCAGCTCAACGGCAGGGATCTCGAACGGCATCGCGATCGTCTGCTAGGGCTGCCGGTGCAGGTGGTGGTCGATCACGTGGGTCGGTTCATGCCTCCGGTCGGTGTGGACCATCCGGGTGTCCGGGCGTTGTTGGATCTGCTCGACACCGGCCAGGGTTGGGTCAAGCTCTCCGCGCCGTACGAGTCGTCGCTGACCGGTCCGCCCGATTATGCCGATGTGGCCGTTCTCGTCGACGCGCTGGTCGCCCGCATACCCGAGCGCCTCCTGTGGGCGTCGAATTGGCCTCATCCCGGCCAGGTCGAGCCGCCCGGAGTGGAGGACCTGTCCGCGATGTTGGCGCGGTGGTTGCCGGATCCCGGTGTTCGTGAGCGGGTTCTGGTCGACAACCCCGCTCGGTTGTACGGGTTCTGATGTTGAGCACCACCGATTCAGTTGAGGTGCTGGCGCATCCGTCGGCGAGAATAACGACATGACCGAGAACTCCGGATCAGACACGCCGAACTACGCATCCTACCCATCGCTCGTCGACCGGTCGGTGTTCGTCACCGGAGGGGCCGATGGCATCGGACGAGCCATCGTCGAGCAGTTCGTCGGCCAGGGAAGTCGAGTGGGCTTCGCCGACATCGACAAGGCCAAGGCGGAGGAGCTGCTCGTCCGGTGCCGAGCCCAGAACCTTCGGCATCAGCCGAGGTTCTACGAGGTCGACCTGGTCGACGTCTCCGCCCTCCGGGAGGCGATCGGGGCTGCGATCCACGACCTGGGCGGCATCACGGTGCTGGTCAACAACGCCGCCAGCGATGACCGTCACACCTGGGATGAGATGACGCCCGAGTACTGGAACGATCGGCTCAACACCAATCTGCGCCACTACTTCTTTGCCATTCAGTCGGTTGCACCGTGGATGATCGCCGCCAGGAACGGCTCGATCGTGAACATCGGGTCCAGCAGTTACATGATGCAGGAGGACTTCTTCCCCGGTTATGCCATCGCAAAATCGGGCGTGGCGGGCATAACCAGGACCATGGCTCGCACCTTCGGTCCCCACAACGTCCGGGTCAACACCGTGCTCCCGGGCTGGGTTGCGACCGACCGGCAACTCACCAAGTGGTGGACCCCGGAAGGCGAGGAGCAAACGCTCGAGGACCAGGCGATCAAACGCCGCATCTACCCCGCCGAGTTCGCCCAGCTGGTGTTGTTCCTCGCCGCCGATGACGGTGCTGCCTGCACCGCCCAGGAGTTCCTCGTCGACGGCGGAAGGTTCTAGACCGGCGGTTCGACACCGCACGTGGCGCGTGGACCCCGAAGAACGCCGCTCGGCGATTTCACCGCCAGCGAGGGGTGGCTATGGTCGAACACCATGGATCATCTCGAACTGCTCGACACCGTTCAGAAAACCGCTGCGGCCGCTCTCGCAGAGGTCGAGCGCGACGATCTCACTGAACCGTGTCCGTGCGAGGGATGGGATGTCGCGATGTTGCTCGACAAGATGGTCACGTCTGGAGCGCTCTTTGCCGTGTTGTGTCGAGGGGAGCGACCGGGCCCGGAGCTCAATCTCCTGTTTCCAACCGAGATCGGCCGCGACGACCCAACCGGGGCGTTCTCAGCCGCCGCCGCCGACTGTCTCGACGCCTTCCGGGAGAGCTTGCTCGAGGGTGAGATGATGGGTCCTCTGGGCGTGATGGTGCCCCGGCGTGCCGGTCTGATGGTGCGGGCGATGGACTGCACGCTCAACACCTGGGATCTGGCGACGGCGATCGGGGGAGAACATCGGATCGATGACGCTATCGCCGCACCCCTGCTCGATTTCGCCCACGGCTTCCTTCCCAAGGTCCGACAAAAAACCGACCACGTCCGGTTCGGCGAACCGCAGGCGGGTGCGGGTGAGGACCCCCTGAGCCAGCTCGTGGCCCTGTCGGGTCGAGATCCGTCATGGACACCCTGATCGACCGCTCTCGCCAGCGAGCCCAGCACGTGCCAAATGCTCACTGAACTGGGCGAACCGACGTCGGGCAGGGTCAGTAGGGGATCTGGCGTGACCGATGACTTGTACCACGATCCAATGATTTGGGGTACTCTGAGAGTGCAACTGAATCGATCAAGTATGTCGATCGGTGGGTCGATGATGACCCTGTGAAACGGAGATTCCGATGAACCTGACACTCACCCGCTATTTCGACGCCGACCCCTCAGATGTCGCCCAGCGTCTCGAGGGTGCCGTCGTCGTTGGACTTGACAGCGCAGCGAAAAGGATCGCTGCTCGACGTGAGGCGACCGTCATCGAGCCGTGCACCGACGGCGTGCGCGTGCTCAGTGGCTTGGATGTGCTCGATGGGGCCGAGCTACATGTCGGTGGCGAGAGTCGACTGACCACTCTCGAGTTCACGATTCCGTGGCAGGAAGGCGACGATCACAACGCCAGGCTTCTGGCTGTCAACACCTTCGCCTATGCGATCGATGCCGAGGTCCTCCCGGCCGCCTGAGCGGAGACATTGTGGTGGTGGATTCCCGGGTGACTCTCCAGACGATCGCCGATCGACTCGGGGTCTCCAGGACGACCGTCTCCAACGCCTACAACCGACCCGATCAACTCGGTTCCGAGCTCCGGGACCGAGTGCTGGCAGTGGCCGCCACACTCGGCTACGCAGGTCCGAACGCTGCGGGACGGATGTTGCGGACCGGGCGGATGGGAGCGATCGGTTTGCTCTTCACCGACGACCTCCGCTTCGTCTTCACCGATCCGAACACCACCAGCTTTGTTCACGGCGTCGCCGAGACCAGCGCCCTGGCCGGAACCGGGCTGACGTTGCTCCCGGTACCCGTGGGCGCAGCTATCGCCGACACGGCTGTGCCGACCGCAGCGGTCGACGGGTACCTCGTCTTCTCCGTCGCAGACGACCACCCCGCCCTTGGAGCGATCCGTCACCGGGGTGTGCCGGTGGTGGTCGTCGACGAACCAGACCTGGGCGACGAAAGCTCGTTCGTGGGTGTCGACGATCGAGCTGGAGCCGCATCGGCCGCCGAGCATCTACTCGGACTCGGCCATCACCGATTGGGAGTCGTCCTCGCCCGCCTGACCGCTGATGTCCGTTACGGCGCCGTCGACGCCCACCGGCTGGAGCAGGCAACGGTGAGGATCGCCCGTGCGCGCATGGATGGCTATCGGGATGCGATGAGCGCAGCGGGTCTCGATCCTGACTCACTCGTCGTGTGGGAATCGGGTGAGAACGCACCGGACGCAGGGCAGCGGGCCGTACAGGACCTGCTGGCGCTGCATCCCGACGTGACCGTGTTGCTCTGCTTCAGCGATCAGCTGGCGATCGGTGCGATCACCGCCGCCGGGAGAATGGGGCGCACCGTCCCAGCCGACCTGTCGATCGTCGGCTTCGACGACATTCCCCGAGCTCGTGGCGTGGATCCGGCCCTGACCACCGTTCGCCAGCCGCTCGTCGACAAGGGTCGGGTGGCGGCCGAGATCCTTCTCGGTCAGATCACCGACGGCGCCCGCCGCCGGATCGAGCTGCCGATCGAGCTCGTCGTGCGGGCCTCGTCGGGCCCACCAATCGATTATGATGGGGCTTCCACAGGGCTTTGAGCGGGGGTCGCATCCGTGGCCACGAATCGTGACTCCGGTGCAAAGCGTCCACGGACGAGCCCGCCCGCTCAGAGGGCTTCGGAGCCCTACCGCCGGGTTGAACGCAACGGTGTCGCTTGGAATTCGCTGTGATGATCGGCCGTCAGCCAGTCGACGATCGTGTCGATCACCGGCGCTTCGTGCAGCAGATCGAGGTGGTGGACGCCCCCGACGACGTGGACGTTCGCCGGCTCGATATGGTGCGGCCGAGTGCCGCTCGCCGGCCGCACGACGAGATCCCCGACGATCGCCCCGAAAGGGTGGGCCGGATTTGCGGTGATCACACCGGCGACGAAGTGCCAGTCGATTGCCGCCGCCGAGGTTCCTTCGAGCACGGCGGCCAGTTCGACGGCGTCGTGCTCGTGATCGAAGTCCGCGCCGTGGCGCAGGTCCTGGACCCCCTGGCTGCGGGTGTTGAGGAAGTCGGCGAGGGGTCGCGTCTGGGTGCGACGCCGAGGCCGAGCGTGGCGGCGTGGACCAGCTTTTCCAGCGGCGCTCCCCGGTGGGGGGATCCGATGCTGACCACATCGTGCAGGTCGCGGACCCATGAGGCGCCGGCATCTCGACCGGCGCGATACGCGCTGTTGATCACGAGACCGCCCATCGAGTAGCCGACGAGACCGATCGACCGCAACGGGACCGGCCAGCCGCGATGGAGTTCGTCGAGCAGCCTGGAGAGCTCGGCTCCGTTGTCATCGATGCCGCGCCCGCTGTTGTAGCGGACGGTCAGCGGCGTCACGTCCGGTTGATCGGCAAGCGCATCGAGCAATCCGCGTTGGCCATGGGCCCGATGCCAGCACCGCTCGTTCTGGGCGAACCCGTGGACCAGGAGCACCAGGTGTCCGGCCGCCGCCTCAGTCGTTTGGATCGGCGACGAGTCCAGCGTCATGGCGGCTCGGTGGCGGTCGAGTAGCTCCATCGGGGTGTCGAGGCGGTCGTGATGTCGACCGAGCGCATCGCCCCACAATCCGTTGATGACGGCGACCGCAGAATCTGCAGACGACCATTCGGCCCTCACGTGGTTGTCGAGCGCCGCCCCGATCATCGAGGTCCCGGCTCTTATCGAGCCGTAGACCGAGCGCAGCATCAGGTCGTAGGCAGGCTCGACGTCACCGAGCAGCCCAGCCGCTGTGATCCAGGGTTTCGCCACGGCACGATGCATACCTTCAACCGGCTCGAGCACACGTTCCACGACACAGGCGACAACGCTTCCGAGTCTCATGATGAGCGAGGTCCACCTTTCTGGTCGGACCCGCAGGGTGTACCGACATCAGGTCGGCCTGCGGTGACGCTTGGGTTCAGGTTAGGGCACGGGTTCGAAGACCGGTGTCAGGTTGGGCGAGACGATGTCAGATCCCTGCAAGGAGGGCGGTGATGCTGACGGCCGCGGCCCCGCGATGTGCGCTCCAGGCGGCGACATCTGCCGATCGCTGGATCGCTCACGAGAACACCCGGCTGTCGAGGTCATCGTGGGAGTCGAGCAGGTGACGCAGGGCGTGGAGGAGATGGTCGAACGCAGCGTCCCCGAGCGGCAGGAGAAACTGGCGGTGCGACTCGGCGACAGCTCGATACATCTCGTCGACCATGTCCTGAGCCGGCGGCGTCAGAGTGATGAAGTGCGAACGACGGTCCGACGGGTTGTCCGTTCGGTGAATATGACCATGCTGGTCGAATCGGTCCATTCGGTTGGACGTCGCTCCCGCCGTGATCTTCAGGAGGTGGGCGATCTCACTGATCTGCAGCCCCGGCGGCCGAGCACGTCGCAACAGCGAGAGCGCCCGATAGTCCTCGATGCCGGTGACACCGTGTCCGGCGAACCTTCGCAGCAGTCGAGTTTGTGCAGAGGTCAGGATTCGGGTGGTCCGACCGAGCGCCAGCGCCACCTCCGCCAGACCCGGATCGACCTCTGGGACGATCTCGGCCCACTCCGCTGCGGCCGACACGGCAAAATTCTTGGAAACGGTCACAAATGCCGGTATCGGCAGCTAAAGCTTGGCGGTTGAATATCCGTAACAACATCTGTGCATGGTTCTTCGTACAACTACCTACTTCGGAACCCGGCCGATCGGGCCAGGGCTGGGGTGACACTGGTACTGATCATCTTGGCGGCATTCCTTTTCTTCTCCGTACCCGGGGACGCCGACGCTCAAACACGACAGGCCCGGTGGGCGGTCTCCGAGAGCGGCGTGGTGAATGTGGGTGACGACATCCAGATCTCGGCCATCAGCATCGCCAGACCTTCGCCCTGACCTTTGCGATCGGGTTCATCGATCCTCGTCGGGACCGGCCTGGTCGAGGTCGCTGTCGTTCGAGTCTCTGGCTGCGAGTTCCCGCATCTGTTGATCCAGCCGGCGGTTCAGCGTGAGGAGGCGACCGATGACGGGTAGCACGAGAAGGTTGGCGCCGTGGAGGAGCCCGATGATCAGGAGGATTCCACCCACCCGGATCAGGTTGTGCTGCACCTGCTCGGCCCCCACGGATGAGGTCCACGTCCCGGGACGGTCGATCGTGGTGGTGAACAGGATGTAGGCACTGAAGATCAAGTAGTAAGCGAAGTCGGTCAACACGATGAAGCTCTTTCCCGTACTCGGGTTCGAGCGAAACACGTCCGCCGCATAGCTGCGGCCGAACCGCTTGATGAAAGGTCCCAGGACCAGTGCGATCGCTGTGAGGGTCGCGAAGGCGACGAGTTCGAGTATCCACCAGTCCATGCGAGGTTCTCCTTGTCGGTAGACGATGACGGCGAGGGTGGCGGCCAAGGATCCGATGACCGCGGCGGCACGGCCGGCTCCCCGGCGCAACGTCGAGCGGCGACTGCGATCGGCGTCGATTCCGGCCAGGACCCGTTCGAACAGGTCATGGGAGGGCGCCACGCTGGCTCCCACCTCGTCCATGGCATGGCGCAGCTGGTCCTCGACCCTGCTCACCGGTGCCACCCGCCGTCGTGTTCGGTGAGCCCCGAGGTTGTTCGAAGGTTCGCCAGGCCCCGTTTCAGGTGCGTCTTGACCGAATTCTGTGACAGGTCGAGCGTCGTCGCGATCTCGGCGACGGGAAGATCGAGCAGATAGCGCAGTGCGACACAATCGCGCTGGCGTCGCGGGAGGCGACGAAGGGCGCCCAGGAGTTCGCTGTGGTCGCCGATGCCGATCGTCTCGTCGACCCCGCCCGGATCCAGATCGCGGGTTCGCATGGCATGGCGCATCGAAAGAAGGCCACGACGGTTGTGATCCCGGGCCAGGTTCAGCACGATCGAGCGGAGGTAGGCATCGGCCCGATCGGGGTTGTTGATCCGGTGAAGTGATCGGGCCAGGCGGATGAACGCTTCCTGAACGATGTCCTCCGCCGCATCACGATGATCGACGAAGAGCCGTGCGAGTTGGACAAGTCTGCGCGCATGATCCTCGTAGAGCCCTGCGATGACCGCATCGGGGTCAGACCACTGGCTCAGTTTCTGCTCACCTCCCTGCGGTGAATGGACAATCCTCCCACACATCTACGGACGTGCGCTCGGCCGCCGACGGGTGACGACGGTGGTGACCAACCTCCTCAGGTTTCCGCGCATGATTCGACGGACTCCCACCGCAATAGGGAAAATGGAACGTGGACAGGCCCGGGGTCGCCCGATACCGTCGATGTTTCTGGAGCCCTGGACATACCATGTGGCGAGCCAGAACGTCTCGACGGGCTGAGGCGTGGCGGAGGACAGATGGCCTACTTGTACATCGCGGGCACAGTTCTGCTCACGACCTACGGACAGCTGGTGATCAAACATCAGATCAATGCGGTCGGTGAAGTGCCGACCGGCGGCGACCTGGTTCCGTTTCTCGTCACCGACGTGCTGTTTCGTCCGCTGGTCCTCACCGGCTTCTTCGCTGCGCTGCTCGCCTCCCTGTGTTGGATGGCGGCGCTGACCAAGCTCGACCTGAGCACCGCATACCCGTTCATGAGTCTGAATTTCCTGCTGGTCGGCTTCCTGGCCGTACCACTGTTCGGCGACACCATCGGCGTCGGCAAGGTTGTCGGGTTGGTCCTCATATGTGCGGGGATCATCGCCATCGGTTCGGCAGGGTGAGGAGCGTCGCAGTGAATACTGAACAGACATCGATGAACGGGATCTCGGAGCACGGGCGCCGAGTGGTCATGACCCAGTCGAACTACATCCCGTGGCGCGGCTACTTCGACATGATCGATCGAGCTGATGTGGTCGTCCTGTACGACGATGCTCAGTACACAAAACGCGATTGGCGGAATCGGAACCAGATCAAGACGGCGAGCGGCGCCAAGTGGCTGACGATCCCGGTAAAGGTGAAAGGCAAGTACCACCAACGGATCTACGACGTCGAGATCGCTGAGAGCTGGGCGGGACGGCACTGGTCGATGATCGAGCAGGCCTACAAGGCCGCACCGTTCTTTCGCGCCGAGCGGGATGGTCTGGCCGAGCTGTATCGACAGGCGGAATCCCTCGATCGGCTGAGCGAGGTCAACCGGCTCTTCCTGGAAGCGCTTTCCCAGCGGCTCGGCATCACCACGACGTTCATGGACTCGAGCAGTTTCGAATTGGCGGATTCGAAGAGCGAGAGGTTGCTCAACGTCTGTCTGGAACTGGGAGCGACCTCGTACCTGTCCGGCCCGGCAGCCAAGGATTATCTCGACACCGATGCGTTCACCCGCGAGGGAATCGACGTGGAGTGGATGTCGTTCGACTACCCCGAGTACCCGCAACTACACGGCGACTTCATCGGTGCGGTGTCGGTTCTCGATTTGATCCTCAACACCGGTGACGTTGCCCACGACCTGATCCGGCCGGCACCGCAACAACGAAGGGCAATGACATGACACGACCACTGGTGATCTTCGGAGCGACGAGCCAGGCCCGACTGGCGGCCCGCTATTTCGACTCCGACGACAATTGGAAGCCCGTGGCGTTCTGCGCTGACCGGGACTACCTCGACGTCGAGGAATTCTGCGGCCTCCCGGTCGTCGCGTTCGAAGATGTCGTCGAGCTCTACCCACCCGATACCCACGACCTGTTCGTCGCGATCGGCTATACGGACATGAATCGGCTCCGAGCCCGCAAGTTCGATGAGGCCAAGGCGATGGGCTACACGCTGGCCACGTACATCAGCCCTCACTGCACGTGGCTGTCCGAACACCAGCCCGGTGAGAATTGTTTCATTCTCGAGGCCAACACGATCCAGGCAGGCGTCCGGATCGGTCAGGATGTCACGCTGGTCGGCTGCCACGTCGGGCACGACTCGACGATCGAGGATCACGTCTTCATCGCCAGCCATGCGGTGATCTCGGGCTTTTGCCGTATCAAGTCATTGTCGTTCCTCGGGGTCAACTGCACACTGCGGGACGACATCACGATCGCCGAAGCCACTCTCGTGGGTGCGGGAACCGTGATCATGAAAGACACCGAACCCGAGGAGGTCTACCTCGCCCCCCGCCCCACGAAGCTCAAATCGAGCTTTGATCTCAGAATCTGATTCGGCGTCGTGCCAACGTCTGACTCGACCCAGCGGTGCTGGCAGTTGCGTAACCCGACCGTTGACGTTGGCCGCATCCGATGCCGGGCCGTAGAGGGCTGGTGCAGTACTCCGAGTGTCGAGGCCGGAGAGACGCTCGAGCTGTACGTCAGTGCGGACCCCCCGAGCCCAGTTCTCGCCGAGGTCTTCCGCAGCGGGTACGAAGATGGCGCTGGGGGTCGCTTCGTCGCGGAGTTCGGCCCGTTCGAAGCTGTGCCTCAGCCACTGCCGCCAATCGGAGAGCGCCGAGTCAGGCACTGCTCGTGGAGTTCGTCGCTCACCTTCACCGTCCCCCCGCAATGGCAGAGCGGTGTCTACCTGATCCGCCTGACGTCGCTCGAGACCACGATCGACTCCTATGCGGTCTTCGTTGTGCGAGACGATCGGCCCGCCGACCTCCTGGTACAGACCAGTGACTTCACTTGGCAGGCCTACAACAAATGGCCGAGCAGCCACTCGCTCTACGACGACGGTGGCCCGAAGCAGTGGTATTCCGGCCCCGAGGTGGCGATCAGCCTCGATCGACCCTACGGGCGTTACCACCAGATTGTCGACGCACCACTTTCCACCGGGTCAGGCGAGTGGCTGCTCTGGGAGTACCCGATGGCATTCTGGCTCGAATCGGAGGGCTATGACGTGAGCTACGTCTCGAACCTCGACGTTCACCTCGGACGAGCAGACCTCGAACGCGCCCCGGCCTTCCTCTCCGTTGGCCATGACGAGTACTACACGCGCCGGATGTACGATGGCCTGCTCGCCGCCGTGGATCGTGGCACGAGCATCGGTTTCTTCGGAGCCAACATCTGCTCGGCGATGATCGAACTGAGCTCCGCACCGGACCAGCGTTGCAACAGAGTCATGCGCCGCGTCGATCGGTTCGGTGGTCCCCGGCCCGTCGATGATGCTCGATTCCCCGAGACACAGACGTTCCCCGGCCAGCTGCCGCCCGAGAACACACTGATCGGCGGACAAACCGGCGACCCGGCAACGGGGAGAGGTGACTGGGTGTGCACGAAACCTGATCATTGGATCTACGCCGATACCGGCATGGCCGGGGGCGACGCCGTCCCCGGACTGGTCGGATGGGAGTACCATGGCGATCCCGCTCCGATCGCCTCGCTCGAGGTCGTGTCCGAGGGACCGACCCACCATCCCCGGGGTGAGGGCCACTATGCGACAACGGTGTACTCCGGAGCAAAAGGTAACACCGTCTTCAATGCCGGAACGATCTGGTGGGCCGATGCGCTGAGTGATCCCCCCGGCTACGTGCGTCCCAGCGACTACACCTCGCTGGCAGGTCCCGACAGACGCATCCAGCAGATAACCCGCAATGTCATCAACCGTCTCATCGAAACGTCGACCCGTCATGCTTGAACAACAGATCCGACCATCCCTCCAAGAACGCGCATCCGCATCGGTGGGAGGGTTGTTCGGCAGGTTTCCGGCGGCGTCGTCGATCGTCGGAGCTCTCGTCGCGGTCATCGCCACCAATGTCTTGCTGAGGCCCCGGTTCGAAACCAACGACGACACCGTGATGATGTACATCGCCGACGGGACGATTTTCGGCGAGCCGAGCGAGCATCTGGTCTACACCAACGTGGTCATCGGAAAGATACTCGCCGGTCTCTATTCGATCACCACCGGCATCACGTGGTACTCCCTGTATCTCTACGCCGCCTTGGCGGCGAGCTTCGCCGTCACGCTCTATCTCTTCGCAACCGGGCCGCGGATGGCGAGGAGAGAAGCGATCGTCGTCGGATCGGCGGTGTTTGTCGTCACGCTCTATTCCTGGATGAATCTCCAGTTCACCACGACGGCGGCCATCCTGGCGTCGGCCGGGGCGGTGCTGTACGTCTTCGGACCCCCCGACGACGTCAGCCTGAAGCTCCCACTCCTCGGTGGTCTCATGGCCGGCGTGGCGACGATGATTCGTTTCGAGGGTGCGCTCCTCCCGCTGGCCGTGTTCGCGCCGTTCCTGGTCGTGGCCGCCGTGAGTCGGGGTGGACGGCGATTGGCGGCGTTCGTCGTTCCCGTCTTACTGATCGCCGGCGGCGCGAACCTCTACTCGGCGTCGGTGTACGACGATTCCGCGTGGACGGACTTCTTCGAATGGAACAGTCACCGGGCACTGCTGCACGACACACCGCGACTGGATCAACCAGCCGACGACATCGAGGTGCTCGAGGCCGTCGGTTGGTCGGTCAACGATGCGGAGATCTTCAACCGGTGGATGGTGTTCGACGACGAAGTCTTCAGCGATGATGCGGTGCGGACGGTCGGAGAGCTGACCTCACCCGGGTTCGAACCCCTGCGTCTGGCGAAAACCGTCGGTCTTTCGGGCTTTCTTCAGTTCGGGGTGTGCCTCGTGGCCCTTCTGGTCGCCATCGTCCTGTTCGGTTCGACCCCGCGCCGCGACCGGTTGCTCTACGCAGGCATGATCGCCCTGGCCGGAACGGCTCTCACCTATCTGCTCATCACCGCGAAGCTTCCCGGTCCGGATCACGCTCCCTTTGCTCAGCCTCTGCATCGTGGTCGGTGGTCTGGTGATCCAACGAGCACCCCGGCCACTCGCACAGACCCCGGTCGGCACGCCCCGCTGGCGTCGGGAGGCCTTGCCTGCCATCGCCATCGGCACGGCCGTGGTCGTCCTGGCTGCGGCGGCATTCGTCTGGGGTCCTCGATCCGAGCGCAAGACCGAGGTCCTGTACGACAACCTCGACAGACTCGAGTCGTTCGACCCCGATGGTGTATACGTCCTCTGGGCCTTCGGTGATCCCTTTGCAATCGAGAGTACCGATCCCTTCGACGCCAGACGTAGCGATCTCGAGTTCGTGAATGTCGGCTGGCCCATCCGTTCGCCGCTGCAGGCAGGGCAGTTGGACAGCGCTAGGGATCGATGACACGATGGCTGCGATCGTCCAACGCCCGGATGTCTACCTCATCATGCCGAGCTCGACTGAATTGGACAGTGCCACGAGGTTCTTCCAGCGGTACCTGGATGAACACGGCATTGACGGAGAATTGGTCCCATTGCTGTCGGAGGGGGTGCTGAACGTCTACGGCAGCACGGACTAGGGCTTTTCCTCACCGATCCTGACCTGTTGTATCTGGACTTCGGTCGGGCGATGGGCTTCACTTGGATGAAATGCGGTGGCGATGACGGCGGAGGGTTGAAGTGCGACGGCGAAGTGGACCAGTGGAGGATTTCGACGGGCTCAGGCGAATACCGTTCAGCAAACCGTTCATAGCGGGGCGCGAACTGCATCACATCGGGCGGGCGGTCGCCTTCGAGAACATTTCCGGTGACGGTTTCTTCACCCAGGCCTGCTCCAGCTTCTTCGAGAATCGCTATGACGTGCCCAAAGTGTTGATGGTCACGTCGTGCACCAGCGCCCTCGAAATGGCGGTGATGTTGTGCGAGCTCGAGCCGGGGGATGAAGTCATCCTGCCGTCGTTCACGTTCGTTTCGACCGCCAATGCAATCGTACGAGCGGGTGGCACGCCGGTCTTCGTCGACATTCGGCCCGACACGCTCAACATCGACGAATCCCTGATCGAAGAAGCGATCACGCCAAGAACCAAGGCGCTGCTGCCGATCCATTACGCAGGGGTCGGTGCGGAGATGGACGCCATTATCGACGTCGCGTCCCGTCACGGTTTGACCGTCATCGAGGATGCGGCGCAGGGTGTCGAAGCGTCGATCTCAGGCCGGCCTCTCGGTTCCATCGGTGACCTCGGATGCTTCAGCTTCCACGAGACGAAGAACTTGGTATGTGGCGAAGGCGGAGCGTTGTTGATCAACAACCCGGACCTCGTTGAACGGGCGGAGATCCTTCGGGACAAGGGCACCAATCGTCAACAGTTCTTCCGGGGCAACGTGGACAAGTACACCTGGGTGGATGTCGGCTCCTCCTACGTCCCCAGCGAGATCACCTGTGCCTTCCTGTTCGGTCAACTGGAGATGATCGAGTCGATTTCGGCGCAGCGGGCTCGGGTCTACGGCTGGTACGAAGACCGACTCAAACCACTCGCAGATCAGGGATTGCTTTCGTTGCCGGTCGTGCCCGCTCACTGCGAGCCAAACCACCACATCTTCCACGTTCTGCTTCCCGATGGTCACACCAGAAACGACGTGATGGGGCATCTGAACCGGCAACTCATCGGCGCTGTCTTCCACTACATCCCTCTCCACAACTCGCCCATGGGTTTGCAGATCCGACCCGATCAGCCCGTTCTACCGGTCACCGAGAGCGTCTCGGATCGGCTCCTGCGGCTACCGATGTATCACGAGCTGACCGAAGCCGATGTTGACCGGGTCGTCGTAGAGATCGAGGCCATTCTGAACGCTCGCTCGGAGTTTGCTGTCGCCGTCTGATAGGACCGGGGCTCAGGGCCTCGGGTCGGCCACCTCGGAGAAAGCCTTCGGATCGGCGCCGTCCGGCCCTCCGTCCCGCTGGTCGGAGGTCGCTTCGCGGGCTCGCAGATCAGCGGCGCCGGTCAGACGCGGCAGCAGAAAACCGAGTCGCATGATGCCGAGGCCGACGACGAAGAACAGGCCGGCGCGCCACAGCGTGTCAACCTCCTGCAGATCGACGGTGAGAAGTTTGGCCACGGTGAGGGCGAGCACGCCCAAACCGGCTGCGCCGAACCGGGGGACCTTCTGCGTCGCCCCGGTCACAAGGACCGCGGTGCCGACGATCGCCCAGGACACCGAGACCGCCGCCTGTCCTTGGGGGAGGTGGACCAGAACCGAGCCGAGCCAGGTGAGGACGAACGCCAGAACGGCTGCCTGGGTGAGCTGCTGGGTCTCCCGTTGCCGGGTCTCCCAACCGGCGACGGCCAACGCTGCCATGATGCCAAGATGAGCGACGTCGTCGGCGATCGGGGCGTCGACCGACCAGGCCTCGACCGTACTCACAGCCAGGTACAGCGCTGAGATCCCCGCGACGATGGCCGCGTTGACGTACACCCTGAGGTTGTTCGAGAGCGCTCTGGCGAGGAACACCAGACCGGCGCCCTGCACGGCCAGGCCGACGAACGCGACCGTGGTCGAAAACAGCACTGCCAGGGCGATCGACAACGTCACGCTGGCGGCGATGGCGAGCGAGACGACGTGGGCCGGTTTGATCCACGGTCGGGCGCCGAGTGCAAGCAGTGCGAAGGCGGCGGCGACAGCCAGCCCCGTGGTTCCGACCGTCGTGTCATCTTCCCAAAGGTCCAGCGCGATCACGATGACGACCAGTGCCCACGGGCCCACGATGGAAGCGAGCTGGATCTCGAGTTGTTGCCACACCGTCGTCAGATCCCCGACGCTGGGCACTCGAGCAAACGATGCGACCAGGAGCGCAGCGGTGATGAGGGCCATGCCTTCCTGGATTCCGGTCTCGACACGACCGGCCAATGCGGCGACAGCCACGAGTCCTGCGCCGTGGGTGAGGACGCGGAGCCCGAACCACGTGCGTTCGAGCGACAGGAGCATCGCGATCATGACCAGCGCCGTGATCCACGCCCAGCTGGTCATGAACGGGAGTTCACCCTCGGCGACCACGAACCAGCTGACGAGCCCTCCGGTGATCGTGGCGGCGCCCACCCACTCGGACGGAACGAGCCGGGCCACGATGTAACCGGCCAACCCGATGAACGCGATGCTGACGTAGGCGGTCGTGTCGCTCGTCTGGTCGAGGAAAAGATCCGACGCCACCGTCGTGTAGAGAGCGGCGACACCACCCGAGCACAGCGCGTGGCTCCACGGGGCTCGGGTCGGGCGGAGCCTCCACCCGACACCGATGAGGGCCAGCGACACGGCGAGCGCCCCGGCCAACTGCAGCTCAGGGCCGATCCAGCCGCGACGTATGGCGGTGGACACCGCAAAACCGATCGCCAGGACCACCAGCCCCACGCCGCCCCATTTGAGAACGACCTCGCTCTCGAGGACCAGCGGCGCACGTTGGGTCGGGGCGACGACGGAGGGACGGACCGGCGGCGGGGGAGGCCGGCGTGCCGGGATCTGTCCGGGCGCCGGAGGAGGGGGTTGGTCGGCCACCGGGCCAAAGGACACCTGTGGGGCATCGAGCCGTGCTCGCAAGGCGTGCAGCTCCGATTCGAGGCCGCGCACACGGGCCTCGAGCTGCTCGAGACGAGCGTCGGAGGGCTGTGCCATGATTCGATCATGACAGTTCGGTTCCGAGAGAGCCCCTGTCTTAGTGCCCTTTCCGCACGGCACCGTGGCGCCCCGATTCCAGGCAATACCCGTTTGGCCAAGGGCGCCCTGACTAGTGTCTTTTGATGGCCATGCACCTACAACAGTTGGAGTGCCTCGACGCTGTCGTTCGCCATGGAACGATCAAGGCGGCCGCCGAGAGTCTGAGCGTGTCGAGGATCACGGTCTCGATCCAGGTTTCCCGACTCGAACGGGAGCTCGGTGTCCAGCTTCTCGTCCGGTCGTCCAGGGGGTCGAACCTCAGCGAGGCCGGTCACGCCCTGCTGCCCCACATCCGCGCCGTCCTGCGATCTCAAGAGGCGCTTCAGCGTCATGCCGAGGGAGCGGCCAACGGCCGTTCCGATGTTCTGCGCGTGGCAGGGATCAACACGGCGGTAATCGGCTTCCTTCCCGCGGCGATCCGGCTGGTGCAGGATCAGTTCCCGGATGTGGAGGTGCTGCTGTCGGAGCTGTCGGCCCCTGCGGTTGCCGACGGCATGTTCGACGGTCTCTTCGACGTTGGAGTCGCCGGAGGGCAGCGGAGCAACCTCGGCACTCCGCCGGCGGGCCTCGAGGTCGAAGTCCTGTTCGAGAGCCCTTTGGTCTTTGTCTCCCGAGGCGACCATCCACTCCAGGAAGCCACCGAAATCACCCGGGAGATGATCGCGGCCGAACCGCTCGTCGCCCTCGGACGCGGCCACAATCTCCGCACAATCCTGGAGGACTACCTCGGCGACGAGAGCCCCACGATCGTGTGTGATGTCCTGACCAACGATACGGCACGTCGAATGATCGGCGCTGGTCTCGGCGTTTCAGTGATGCCGGAGATGAATCACGGTCTTGGCCAGTCGATCGTGCCCGACATCCGGGCCAAACCGCTCACGGACTGCGAAGAAACGCTCGAGTTCTGGCTCATCCACAAAGGTGACGCAGCCTCACCCGCCGGAAAGGCGATGGCCGAGGCAATTCGGACCGAGAGCGCCGCCGCGTACGCCGCCTACACCTCGGACGTGCTGATCCTCTCGTGAAGTGCGCCCGCCGGTGCGGCAGCTCCAGGTCAGCGTCGTTGACCCCAGCGGGCTCTGATTGACCCGATGTGGTCCAGCAGTCGGTGCCACAGCGGTCGCCGGGCCCGCTGGGCGACCAGGTCGCAGGCGTCGAGGGCGAACAGTGCGGTCATCTCGGGGTCGGTGAACGGGATCAGATGCCCGTCAGGGATCTCCAGCGTGACCGAGCCGGGGATCAGCTGTGCCAACCGGCGCTGCGCCTCGGGTGCGATCACCTGATCTCGTTGGGTGACGATCACTGCGGTCGGCACGTCGATCTGCTGGATCCAGCCGCTGGCATCGTGTTGGTGAACGCACTGTGACGCTTCGAGGATCGTTCGTTCGTCATGGTCGCCGAGCGCGGCCATCAGGTCCTGGCGAACGGCATCGTCGGCCACGAACGGGCCGATCAACGGTCGGAGGAGCCGCGTCCGCAGCTTGCGGGGCACGACCCGAGTCGCCGGCGCAAGCGCTCCGTAGGCCCGCACCAGGGGACCGAGATTCGAGATTCCGGTGAAGTCCGCAGCCGTTGCGTAGAACACCAGGCCGTCGACTCGATGGGGGTGCCGCTGCCATACGAGCTGGGCGATCGGGCCTCCCATCGAGTACCCGAGGAAGATCGCCGACGTGATCCCCAGCGAGTCGAGCAGGGCGACCGCATCATCGGCGCAGGCCTCGAGGCTGAACGCGGTGCCGTCCTTGATTCCCTGTCCGTGGCCGCGGTGATCGAGCGCGACGACGTGGTAGTGCTCGCCCAGCCGGTCGATCGTGCGCGCCCAGTTGAGGGCTCCTGTTGCGTTCCAACCGTGGAGAAGCACGATCGTCCGGGAGCGATGCGGCCGGCGGTGCTGATAGGCCCGGGTCACACCCCGACCCGCCAAGTCGACGGTTTGCCATCCGGATACTGTTGGTGGAGCGTCGGCCGGGTACGGGCCAGCCTCGGGGGCGAGCGGACCCGGCTCGATGAGAGAAGCCATCGGTGAGTTTCTAGCACCACCGGCATGCCGGCGGTCGGACCCCATCGGATACCCCAAGCTCGCTGACCCTCTCCCAGCTGGAACAACGATGCCGTGCGTGGCATATGACACCCCCTGCGCACGGGAAGGTCAATACCAGATCGCCAGGCGCCGACCGGTGTCGTCGACCTCGGTCGTGGTCGGTAGGGCGAGGGCCTTGCCGCGGGCGTAGCGCCTGGCCGACCACGCGACGACGGCGGCATCGAGCACATCGTCGGCCGGCACACCACCGGCGTCGCCGAGTGCGTCGGGAATCTCGATCCCGGCCCTGACGAGGAGCTCCCGTCGCAGCATTTGCCCGTTCCACGTCTTCTTCGGCCATCTCACATCGTTGCCGGCCAGCGCACGGAAGGACACCTCGGGATGGACCTCGATGACCCGGTCGTCCGACCGCGCCAAAAGGTCGGTTTCGATCACTCGTTTCCCGAGGGCCCAGGCCTGCCGGGACATCTTGGGGTGACCTGTGGCTGCTAGTCGTCGGTTCGCCTCCGCATAGCAGCCGACCGCCAGACTCTCCAGGGGCGGTGCGTTGAACACGCTCGAGCCTCGGGGCCCGACGAACCCCCGGGCTTCGCGGTCGGCGAGCCGCCCTCCTCCGGGCAGGTTGCCGATCGGGATGTCGACGCCGATCGTGGCGACGGGTTCGGCCGACTCGATCACGTCGGTCAATGAGCCGATGCTCGACTGCACGAAGCCGCCATCGTCGATGACCACCCCCACCCATCCTCTGGCGCCCGCAGCGTCGACTCCGAGGGCTCGCACGCCGGTCATGTGCAGCACGATGCCAGGAGGAATCGAGCCTTGCGACCCTCCCGGTTTCACGTCGAGCGCGTCAATAGCTCAATAGCTATTGACGAGTCGGCTCGGCGTAGGTAGCGTGCGGGAAGAGAGCTCGCAAAGCGCTGTCGGTCGAGAGCTTCGTCGGCTCCGACCGGGGAGGGCCCGGTGTCAAGCTCGAGCAGATGTACCTGCTCGGCGAGCAGGGCCTGGAAGCGATGTCGACCTATCCCTTCGAGGCCTCGTTGCTCGACTAGAGCTCCCAACGCCCTGTGGATCCGTTTGCGTCACGGTGAGCATTCGACGAACGCAGTCGGTGTCGGCTACTCTTTCTGAGAATTGTCTGAGAGGGGACCATCGAATGCGTTCACGTTTTACCCTGCTCCTCGGAGCCCTACTCGCCCTGGCCGTCGTCGGCGCCACGCCCGTCGCCGCCGCCAACAAATCGGGCGGCACCTACCTCGCCCTCGGCGACTCGGTGGCGGCGGGTACCCAACAGCCGCTGCTGTTCACCGACAACGCCTATCCCAACGTGCTGTTCGACAAGCTCGAGAAGAAGTACGGCTTCGACGAGTTCGTGAATCTGGCCTGCCCCAGCGATGATTCAGCCGAGATGCTGGACGGGAACGACGCCAAGCTCCCGGGATCGCCGGTCGGCTCGTTCTGTTACGGGGCACTCAGCCCGTTGCAGGCCGTCAATCCCAATCCCTATTTTGGGGCCGACTCGCAGCTGGCGGCCGCGCTCCAGTACATCGACGAAAATCCCGGTGGCGTGCGGTTGATCACGCTCACGATCGGCGCCAACGACATCTTCGTCTGTTCGGATCTCTACTCGCCAGGTACACCCGAATTCGACCAATGCATCGGAGTGCAGTTGTTCAACTGGGCAGAGAATCTCGGCCGCGAGGACGGGATCATCGACAGCCTGCGTGACGCGGCCCCGGGCGTGCCGATCGTGGCGATGAACTACTACAACCCTGACCTCGCCTTCTGGCTGACCACGCCAGAGGCAGTTCCAGGATGACTACCTGGCCGGCCAGCTGGCAGTTCAGCGCCGAGGGCAACGCCTTCATCGGTGACGTCTATGGCGCCCTGGGGGTTCCCGTGGTCGACGTGGCCGACGCCTTCAGGACGTACGAGACCAACGGTGGGGTCCCCAAGAACGTCAAGGAGGTCTGCAAGCTGACGCTGATGTGCGAAAAGGAGCGCGGCGATTACGTTCTCAGCGACTACGACCCAGCGGCACCCGATGACCAGACCGACATCCATCCGTCCAACAAGGGTCACGAGACGATCGCCAAGGCGTTCGACAAGCTGATCAAGAAGGAGAAGCTCCTCCGCTGAGCGCTTTGATCGTGGCGAAACAACCGCCGTCATCGCTCGATCCACCACCGTCGCCAGGATCGTTCGGGTGGCGGTGGTGGTGATGTCGGCAGCATCGTCGGGGGCGGCTGCGACCAGCGTCCGAGAGCCCGGTCAGTAGCGCCGGAGGAGGGCGGTGTCGATCGTGAGGTCGAGATCGGCCCGGAAGGAGCCATCGGCCTGGCCCTCGGTGATGATCTCGGCGATGAGCGCGTCGACGGCATGGCCGAACTCGTCCAGCGCCGCTCGGTGGTGGGGGGCGAGGCTGTCTGTCGACGGCGATCGTGTGGCCGTGATGCGCGCTGATCTGAGCGATGTGGCGGACGAGCTGCTCGATCTTGGCGACCGGCGATGTCCACCACCGCACCGCCGCCGTGAGTTGCCGCGATGCTGTCGCCGTTGTGCTGGGTGAGCGCGTCGGCGACGATGCTGTCGATGTCGGGGTAGTGGTTGTAGAGGGTCTGGCGGGCGACGCCGGCGGTGCGGGCCACCTCGATCATCGTGACGTCGTTCAGGCCCCGCTCGGCGATCGAGGCCGAGGGTGGCCTCGATGATCCGCTGCCTGGTCGAGGTCGGAGTCATCGGTCAGGTCGGTCCTGTGTCCGGTAGAGCCGCACCGACAGCGGCACGAACACGAGCGAGCAGGCCCAGCGTCCACGCCGACCGCCAGCCACGATGTCGGCGGCCGGCGGCGGTGCCCTCGCACAGACCCCGTACGGCCTCGGCGGCCACCGAGATCGGCTGGTAGGTGGCGAACGGCTGGAGCCAGCCCGGCATCGACTCGGCCGGGGCGAACGCGGTGCTGGCCAGCATCAGCGGGAACAGCCAGAACATCGAGAGCATGCCGACCATGTCGGGCTGGCGGACCTTGGCGGCGATGGCGGCTCCGAGCCAGGAGAACGCGAAGCCGATCGACGGTGGTCAGCGCGATGGCGGCGACGGCGCCGCCGAGCGAGGCGAAGCGGTACCCCATCACGCAGGGCCAGGAGGGCGACGAGGATCAGGCCGACCAGGTTGCGGGCGGCATCGGCCAGGGTGCGGCCGGCGATCACCGCCACCTGGCTCATCGGCAGCGAGCGGAACCGGTCGGTGACGCCCTCGGTGAGGTCGGCGGCGAAGCCCATGCTGGTCTGCTGGGCTCCCTGGAGGGCGGTGATGACCAGCACGCCGGGCACGAGGAACTGGAGGTAGTCGATCTCGGCCCCGGCGCCGATGGCGCCGCCGAACACGTAGTTGAACAGCACGAGGAAGAACACGCCCATGACGACGGCGAACACGAGCATCTCGGGCTGGCGGGCGGTGCGGATCGTGTCGCGCCACAGCATCGTGACGGTGTCCTGGACAGCCCAGCGGAGACGGTGTCGTCATGCCGGGGTCACCGGCACGGGTCGGGTCGGGTGCGGAGGTGCGAGTGGCGGTCATGTGCGGCGACCTCGCTGTCGGTGGGTCGGGAGCCGGTGAGCGCCAGGAACACGTCGTCGAGGGTCGGCCGACGGAGCTGGAAGTCGGTGATCGTCACCCCGCTGTCCTCGAGCGACCGCAGCATCTCGAGCGACTGGGCGGCGCCGGTCGGTGATCGGGACGTCGATCTGACGGCCGTTGTCCGCTGACGCACCTCGCCGTCGCCGAGCATCGTCCGAGCGATCGCGAGGTCGGCATCGGCGGCGACATGGACCTCGAGCACGTCCGTCCGGCGTCGCGCTTGAGCTCCTCGGGTGTCCCGGTGGCGACCGTGCGGCCCCGATCGAGGATCAGGATCTCGTCGGCCAGACGGTCGGCTTCGTCGAGGTACTGGGTCGTCAGGAGGATCGCCGTGCCGTCGGCGGCCAGCGCTCGCACCGAGTCCCACACCTCGGCCCGGCTGCGCGGGTCGAGACCGGTCGTCGGTTCGTCGAGGAACAGCGCCTGCGGGTCTGGTCGACCAGCGCGGCGACGATGTCGAGTCGTCGGCGCTGACCACCCGAGTAGGTGGCGGCGGGTCGGTCGGCGAACTCGGCCATGTCGAAACGCTCGATGAGTTCGTCGATGCGGCTCCGGCGGCGTGCGACCGGGGGATCTTGTAGAGCCGGCCGAACAGCTCCAGGTTCTCGCGAGCGGTGAGCATTCTCGTCGACGGCGGCCGCCTGTCCGGCCAGTCCGATCACCCGCCGAACCGCATCGGGCTCGGGCCGCGACGTCGTATCCGGCGATCGATCGCCGACCCCCGATCGATTGCGGTGAGCGTGGTCAACATCTTGACCACGGTCGTCTTGCCGGCGCCGTTGGGGCCGAGCAGACCGAGCACCTCGCCGGGACCAACCGAGAAGCTCACGTCCTGCGCCGCGACCACGTTGCCGAAGGTCTTGCCCAATCGATCGGCGTGCGATCACGGCCGCCGCGAGGGGTAGTCATAATGCATATACTACTAGACATAATGTCCAATCACAAACCGAACGACCATGAGGCGGTGCGAACCCGGCACGGCAGAATGGGTCAGGCCTCTTCCCACAGGAGTGATGATGACCACCGCCCAACTACTCGATCGTCGCAAGTTCTACATCAACGGCGGGTGGGTCGAACCCGACCCAATCCCACGACGTCGAGGTGATCGACCCGTCCACCGAACAATCGTGCGCGGTGATCTCCTACGGAACGGCTGCCGACACCGACGCCGCTGTTGCCGCCGCCAAGGAGGCGTTCGCCGACCTGGAGTGCGACCGCGCCCGATGATCGCATCGAGCTGATCGAACGGCTCCTCGAGATCTACAACCGTCGGGCCGACGAAATGGCCGAGGCGATCTCGCTCGAGATGGGCGCACCGATCGAGCTGGCCAAGACCTCCCAGGTCACCGTCGGGGCGTCGCACATCAAGACCTTCATTCGCGAGCTCAAGGCGTTCGAATTCGACCGTCCGCTCAGCGACCACGCCCCCGAGCGATCGGATCCTCTACGAGCCGGTAGGGGTGTGCGCACTGATCACCCCGTGGAACTGGCCGATGAACCAGGTGACCCTCAAGGTCGTGCCCGCCCTCGGGGTCGGTTGCACCGTGGTGCTCAAGCCGTCCGAGGTGGCGCCGCTCTCCTCGGCGCTGTTCGCCGAGATGATCGACGAAGCCGGATTCCCGGCCGGCGTGTTCAACCTGGTCAACGGGGACGGTGCCGGCGTCGGGACCCAGCTCTCGGGCCATCCCGACATCGACATGGTGTCGTTCACCGGCTCGACCCGAGCCGGCGTGGCGATCACCAAGAACGCCGCCGATTCGGTGAAGCGGGTCGCCCTGGAGCTGGGCGGCAAAGGAGCCAACATCATCTTCGCCGACGCCGACGACAAAGCGGTCACCCGCGGCGTGCGCCACTGCTTCAACAACTCCGGACAGTCCTGCAACGCACCGACTCGGATGCTCGTCGAACGCCCGATGTACGACGACGCCGTCGAAACCGCGAAGAAGGTGGCCGAACAGACCGCCGTCGACATCGCCGCCCACGAGGGTCGCCACATCGGACCGGTCGTCTCGCAGGCGCAGTACGACAAGATCCAGGGACTCATCGCCAAGGGCGAGGCGGAAGGCGCCCGGTTGGTCGCGGGCGGCACCGGAAAGCCCGAAGGCCACGACCGCGGTTACTTCGTGCGACCCACCGTCTTCGCCGACGTCAGCCCCCGAGATGACGATCGCCAAGGAGGAGATCTTCGGACCGGTCCTGTCGATCATGCCCTTCGACACCGAGGAAGAAGCCGTCGCCATCGCCAACGACACCGCCTACGGGCTGACCAACTACGTGCAGACCTCCGACGTCGGCAGGGCGCACCGGATCGCCCGGCAACTGCGGTCCGGCATGGTGCAGATGAACGGTCGACCCCAGGGGGCCGGCGCCCCGTTTGGTGGCTACGGACACTCGGGCAACGGACGTGAGGGTGGCGTCTGGGGCATCGAGGAGTTCTGCGAGGTCAAGTCGGTCACCGGCTGGTAGCACGATCGGTACCCCGCGACTCCGAGGAGTACCTCTCGATTAGGGTGACGGTCGATGGACTTCGACTTGCCGGCCGAGGACGACCCGCAGCGGGTGGCCGTGCGGGAATGGATCGCGGCGCACCCCGAACCCACCGATCAGCAGCTGGCCGATGCCGGCTACGTCGTTCCCCACTGGCCCGCCCCGTGGGGTCTCGACGCGGACCCGATCCATCAGCTGATCATCGCCGAGGAACTGGCCGCCGCCGGTATCTCCCTGCCCCACAACGCCATCGGGATCGGCTGGGCCGCCCCGGTCCTCTGGCTGGCCGGCACCGACGCCCAGAAGCAGCGCTACCTGCCCGGGATCTTCACTGACGATGAACGGTGGTGCCAGCTCTTCAGCGAACCCGACGCAGGGTCCGACCTCGCCGGCCTCGCCACCCGGGCGGTCCGCGACGGTGACGAGTATGTGATCACCGGATCGAAGATCTGGTCGAGCGGCGCACACACCAGCAGGTTCGGGATCCTCCTGGCCCGCACCGATCCCGACGTCGCCAAACACCGGGGTATCTCCTACTTCGTCTACCCGATGGACGCACCGGGAACGACGATGACCCCGATCGTCGACATGACCACCGCCCATTCGTTCAACCATGTCTTCTTCGACGACGTCCGCATCCCGGTCGACATGCGCATCGGCGAGGAGGGCGATGGTTGGCGCCTCGCCAAAGCAACCCTTGCCAACGAACGGGTCGGTCTCTCCTCCGGCGGTGCACTGTGGGGTGCAGGTCCCGGTGTGAGTGATTTCCTCGACCTGATCCGAGCGAAGGGATCCATCGCCGATCGCGTGCTCCGTCAACGCCTCGCCCGGCTTCACAGCAACGCCGAGGTCTTGCGACTGACGCAGTTGCGCACCTTGAGCGCACAGATCGCCGGGCAAACACCGGGGCCGGCGGCGTCGATCCAGAAGGTCATGTCCGACGAACTCGGCGGTGAACTGATGGAACTGGCCAAGGATCTCGGTGGCGCTGAGGGGATGCTCGAGGGATCCGGGCCCGCCGGTGAGATCGCCACACCCCAACGGTGGGGTCCCACCGAGATCAACTTCCCTAGAGACGACGGGAGCCAGTTTCGGTCCGTCGATCCCATCTGGCACTACGGATTCCTGTTCTCCCCGGCGCTCACACTCGGCGGCGGCACGTTCGCCATACAGCGCAACATCATCGCCGAATACGTCCTCGGGTTGCCCCGCGAACCCAACCTCGAGCACGGTCTGACGTGGGCCCAGACCCGCCACGACCGACAAGAACGGTGATCGCTCGACCGTGTGAACAGGCGCCGTTGGGCCTGCCACCCCGGCGAGACCCGCCGGTGCCGCACACCCAGGTTCGATCGCGAGCCGGTCGCCGCATGAGCGAGATTTGGACTCGATCGACACGGATGGGATGGTGATGCGATGAGCGACCATCCCATCTCCCGATTTCCGGTTCCCGACCTCGCCGACCTGCCCGACGACATCCGCGAGCGGATCGAAACGGTCCAGGAGAAGTCGGGATTCATCCCCAACGTGTTCGTCGCTCTCGCCCACCGGCCCGCCGAGTTCCGCGCCTTCTTCGCCACCCACGATGCGCTGATGGAGAGGAGCGACGGTCTGTCCAAGGCCGAGCGCGAGATGATCGTCGTCGCCACCAGCGCGGTCAACGACTGCCTGTACTGCGTCGTCGCCCACGGGGCGATCCTGCGGATCCGGGCCAAGAACCCCCTGATCGCCGATCAGCTGGCCACCAACCCACTCAAGGCGGACCTGTCCGAACGGGAGCGCGACATCGTGGACTTCGCCCTTCTCGACCGCGACCGACTCGGGATCGATCACCGACGACGACATCGACACGATGCGCGACCGAGGCTTCACCGACGACGAGATCTGGGACATCGGCGCCATCGCCGCCTTCTTCGCCATGTCGAACCGGCTGGCCAACCTGGCGTCGATGCGACCCAACGACGAGTTCTACTCGATGGCCCGCTGAGCCGGCAGCGAGGGCTCCGATGACTTCGGACCCTATGCAGAGGAACCGTCCGAGGTTGCACTCGAAAGATGTCGGCTGATCGCTTCCCTGACCGCCTCAATCCGACCGATGCCACGCTGTGGGACATCAAGCGGGATCCGCTTCTGAGGACGACGATCGTGGCGGTGGCGCTGCTCGATCGTCAACCGGACTGGAACCAATTGTGTGCGACGATCGAACGAGCCGTCGAGGGATTGCCCCGCTTGCGTCAAAGGGTTACCGAAGGTCCGCTGGGTTTCGGACGCCCCTTCTGGGTCGAGACCGAGGTGGACATCGGATTCCACGTACGTCACATCGGAGCCTCTGCGTCGGGTTCATTGCGGGGAGCACTCGATCTCGCCGGCGATCTCGCCGGCGAGGAGTTCGACCCCGCCCGACCCCTCTGGGAGATCGTGCTGGTCGATGGTCTGGAAGAGGGACGATCGGCACTGCTGTTGAAGGTGAGCCATGCACTCACCGACGGTGTGGGCGGGGTGAGGTTGCTCCGCTGCTTCGACGACACCAGTGGTGAAGAGGTGTTGGCGTCTCTGATCGAGCGAGGTGAGGATCAGCCCGAGGCCACCCCCTGGGATGGGTTCCGCAAACTCGTGCATGCCCCGACCAGCCTGCTCACCACCGCCATCGAGGCGGGACTGCACCCGCTGCACACCGTGGAAACGGCGACGGCAGCAGCCAGCTCGACCACACGGATGCTTTCGCCAACCGGGCCCCCGCTGTCGTCGCTGATGACCGAACGGAGCGTCGACCGCTGGCTCGGTCTGGCCGAAGTACCGATCGAATCGCTGCAGCGAGCCGCCCACCGGGCCGATGGAACGATCAACGACGCGTTCGTCACCATCGCCCTCGGAGCTCTCAGCGACCATCACCGCGCCCTGGGTGCCGACGACACCCGGTTCCGGATCACCATGCCGGTCAACTTCCGCAGCGACCGCGACGCCCACGGAGGAAACCAATGGACACCAGCCCGCGTCGTGCTCGACGTTGATCCCCTTCTCCATCCCTACGATCAGCTCCAGCGTCACCGCCTTCGCCTGCGGGCCGCCGCCGACGAACCATCGGTCGGCTTCAGCCAGACGATCGCGGCCGGTGTGCAACAGCTCCCGCCGATCTTCACCGTCGGCGTCGTCGCGGGGATGGTCAAGGGCTCCGACATCGTCCTCACCGACATTCCCGGGACGGCCGAACCCTTGAGGATCGCCGGAGCCAAGGTCGAACGCCTGTATCCGTACGCCCCCGCCGGCGGGGCTGCGCTCAGTATCGGTCTGATGTCGCATCTCGACACCGCGTGTTTCGGTTTCAACGTGGACCGGGCGGCCGTTCCCGTACCGCAGCGGCTCGTTGAGCATTTCGAAAACCGAACCCAGGACTTCTTGCGGCGGCGACGGGCCCCGAGACCTCGGGTGCCGCTGGCTCCCCCCGAGCCCGCTGCGGTGGAACAGCGAACGCACGAGCGATTGAGCGGTCTCGACACCAGCTTCCTCAGGATGGAAACAGCGGCGACGCCGATGCACATGGGTGGTCTGTTCGTGATGAATGAGTCGGCGCTGATCGACGACGACGGCGCCTTCGACCTCGAGTCGGTCACTCGACACATTCGCCACCGGCTCGAACGGGCGCCACGCATGATGCGCCGGGTCGAAGAAGTCCCGCTCGAGTTGGGTCGCCCGGTCTGGGTCGAGGACAACTTCGACATCTCACGTCACGTGCACCACAGAACACTCCCCGCGCCCGGGACCAGGACGCAACTGCTCGAACTGTGCGAGACGATCCAGATGGAACTGCTGGACCGACAACACGCCCTCTTCGACTTCACGTTCATCACCGGTCTCGACCCCGAGGAGTTCGGGCCGGGGACGATCGCCATGGTCGAGCGAATCCATCACTCTCTTCTGGATGGCATGAGCGGCGTCGAATTGCTGGCCGTGATCTTCGACATCGAACCCAACCCACAGCAGGAGGAACTGCCGATCCACGAACACAGCACAGGCATCGACGTTCACGAGACGACGACGTGGCTGGTCGCCGAGGCCATGGGAGATCTGATGAAGGAGGCGGTCGCCATATCCAAAGCGGCCCTCCATGCCGTCCGCTCGCCCCGTCGAATGGCCGAACACCTCGGAACCCTCGCCGGCGCCTACGACGACATGGTCGTGGCCCTCGGTGCCAACCCACCGTCGCTCAACCAACCCGTCGGAGGATTCCGGCGCCTCCTGCCGCTCACCGTGTCGCTCAGCGATGTGCACGATGCCGCAGCAGCCCGTGGTGGGACGGTGAACGATTTGGTGCTCACCGCCATCTCCTCAGGTCTCCGAGCTCTGCTGCTGTCACGGGGTGAGAGCGTCGACCGGCCGATCACCGCCATGGTTCCCGTATCGACCCGTAGCGCCGGTCTGGGCGAGGACCGGGGCAACCACATGTCCGCCCTCATCGCCGCATTGCCGGTGATGGAACCGGACCTGGACGTAGCGTTCACCGAGGTCACCCAGGAGATGACCCACCTCAAGCAGGATCATCACGCCGATGGCACCGAGATCATCATGGAAGCCGGTGACCACATCCCGCCGATCGCCCTCGACGCGATCCCGCGACTCGCCGGTCAACAGCCCTTCGTCAACCTGATCATCACCAACCTGCCCGGGCCACCGATCCCGCTGTTCTTCATGGCTTCGGAGGTCACTGAGATGGTGCCGATCGTGCCACTCGGTGGCAACCTCACCGTCAACGTCGCCATCCTCAGCTACGTCGACGACCTGATCATCGCGCTGCATGCCGACGCTGACGCCTGCTCGGACCTCGAGGTGATGGCCGACGCCACGATGACAGCGTTCACAAGCTGACCGTAACTTCTGCGTAGATCTCTCCCGTTCGTGATTGACTGGGTGGTGAGCACAACCTCGTTCGGCCCAGCGGTCCCCGACGTCACCCAGTCGTTCTTCCGTTCGCTGAATCGAGTCGTCAAGCCAGCGGTCAAAGCCGGTCTCGGATCACCGCTGCCGGTCGGGACTGGGGGCGGTCGTTCTCGAGAGCACAGGCCGGGTGAGCGGCAAGGCGCGGGAGGTTCCCGTACTGGGGATACGGCTGGGCGACAAGGTCGTCGTGTCGACCGTACGGTCGAGGTCCCAGTGGCTCAAGAACCTCGAGGCGGATGCTCGGGCGGCCGTGTGGTTCTGCGGCGAGCGACACCCAGCCACGGCTTCGGTCCAGCGCGGGCCTCTCAATGTGGTGACGCTCGACGCCTCGGAACCGTCGACTGCGGACCCGTCGCCGACCGTACCGGACGACTTCGCGTGCGATCGATCTCTCGCAACGTCACATCCTGGTCATCGGTGGTACCGGGACCATCGGTTCGGCGATCACGAAGCGGGCGCTCGAGCGCTCCGCCACCGTGACAGCCACGGCGTCGGGTCCCGACCGATTCGATCACAGCAGCCCTGCACGATGGGTCGCACTCGACGTTCGCTCGGCGCTGTCAGTGGACTCAGCCATCGGCGGCGTGCCGGGGTTGACCGACATCGTGCTGGCCGCAGCCGCCCGCCCGTTCGCCAGTCTGGTCGACATGGCCGATGACGATCTGATATCGCTGGTCGACACAAAGCTGTGGGGAGCGTTCCATGTCGGACGGGCAGCCGCCCGCCATTTGCCAGATGACGGCACCCTGACTTACATCAGCGGACTCCTGGCGGGCTATCCCGACGCAGCGTCGCCCGTTGCAGCGGTTGCTGCTGCGGTCGAGGCGCTCGGTCGGGGCCTGGCCGTCGAACTGGCGCCACGAAGGGTCAACATCGTGTCACCCGATGCCCTCGGCTCGCAGGGACGTGGCCGGCGCGCCGGCACCGCCGCCGACGTCGCCGACCTGATCCTGGGGTGTATCACCAACGAATGGTTGTCGGGCACGGTGCTCGAGATCCACGGCGCCGGCAAACCCTGACCATCCGGAGCTGCCTCGTAGTTCATGCCGGGTCGACGCCGACGGCACGGTGGGCTATGAAAGAGGAAGGGGCATCCGATGAGCATTCGACACGAGGTGATCGCCGGGAGCGGACTGAGGCTCGTCGCCCACGAATACGGAACACCGACCGGTCCGACAGTGCTCTTGGTGCACGGTTTCACACAGAGTCACCTGTGCTGGGCCGGACAGTACGACAGCGACGCCCTCGCTCACTGCCGGATCGTCGCCATCGACATCCGCGGCCACGGTGACTCGGACAAGCCGCTCGGGCCCGAAAACTACAGCGATGGCCAGCTCTGGGCCGACGACATCGAGGCGACCATCACCGAGCTCCACATGGACGCGCCGGTCATTGCGGGCTGGTCCTACGGCGGGTTCATCATCAACGACTATTTGCAGCGCTACGGCGACGCCAAACTCGGCGGTATCAACTACGTCGCTGGCGCAGCCGTGCTGAACGCCACCTTCGACCATCTCGGCCCGGGATTCCTCTCCAATGCGGGGGCGATGACCGACCCCGACCTCGAGACCCAGATCGGCGGGATCAGATCGTTCCTGCGCGACTGCTACCAGATCCAACCTCCACAGGACGACTTCGAGATCGCTGTGGCGTACAACATGATGGTTCCACCGGTGGTTCGCGCCGCACTCGTATCCCGTCAGCTGAACTTCGAAGATGCCATGGCCTCGGTGACGGTGCCGACCCTGGTCACGATCGGAATGAACGACACCGTGGTCCTACCTTCGATGGGCGACTACATCCTCGATCACGTTCCCGGCGCCCAAGCTTCCCGCTATACCGAGGCCGGGCACGTACCTTTCGCCGAAGTCCCCGACAGATTCAATACCGAGCTGGCGGCGCTCGTCGCCGCCGTCAACGCCTGACCAGCCTGCCGGAGGATCTCAGAGCAGCCCCCGAGTGGCGGCGCCGTCGACCGCCAGCGAGACGCCGCTGATGTAGTTGGCCTGTTCCGAGCACAGAAACGCGACGACCGAACCGAAGGCATCCGGGTCACCGATCCGACCCGTTGGCTGTGTTCGAGCAAGGGCGTCAAGATCGGGATAGACGCTGCGAAGACGGTCGGTCAGATGCACGCCGGGCTGGACGGTGTTGACCGTGACACCGTCGGCGGCGACCTCCCGGGCGGCGGTCTTGAGAAACGCCGTGACGCCGGCCCGGGCGGTGTTCGACAGGATGATCTGTGCCATCGGTTCGCGCACCGCCGTGGACGTGATGGCGATGACCCGCCCCCAACCCCGTTCCCGCATTCCCGGAACGATCCGTTTGCAGAGAGCGATGGTCGACAGCAGGTTGAGCTGGAGAGCCTCGGGGTAGGCGCTCACATCGGTCGAGGCGAAGTCGCCCGGCGGTGGACCGCCGGCGTTGGCGACGAGGATGTCGATATGGCCCTCCAGCAGCGCTTCGGCGTTGTCCACCAGAGGTTCGATGGCTTCCTCATCGGAGAGGTCGGCCACGACGGGATGGTGCCGGCCGGGGAGCGCCGCGGTGGCCTCAGCCAGCTTGGCTGCGTTCCGGGAGGCCAGAACCACTTCGACCCCCTCCTCCGCCAGAGCGGCGGCGGTCGCCAGACCCAGCCCGCTCGACGCCCCGGTGACCAGTGCTCGTCTGCCTCGAATGCCCAGATCCATTACCAGAACTTAGCGAGCCCGAACGTCGTGCGGCGTCGATACCCGACCGGGGATGGTGATCCTCGCGAACAAGAGGCGTCATGGGCGCTCCTGGCCGGTGGCGGTGAGTACCATTTTCGGCCTATGGCCTACGACCATCGCTCGATCGAAACCACCTGGCAGAAACGCTGGGAGGACGAGGAGCTCCATCGGGCTCGGGTCGACTGGGACCGCCCCAAGCACTACGCCCTCACGATGTTTCCCTATCCTTCCGGCGACCTTCACATGGGTCACTGGTATGCGATGACGCCGAGCGATGCTCGTGCCCGGTACAAACGAATGAAGGGGTACAACGTTCTGTTTCCGATCGGCTTCGACGCGTTTGGCCTGCCGGCCGAGAACGCGGCCGTTCAACGCGGCGTCCACCCGGCCAAGTGGACCTGGCAGAACATCGACCGCATGCGCAGCCAGTTGCGCTCGATGGGTGCGATGTTCGACTGGGACCGGGAGGCGGTCAGCTGCGAGCCCGGCGTACTACAAGTGGACCGAGTGGTTCTTCAAGCAGATGTTCGAGCACGGCATCGCCTACCGGGGCGAGGCGATGGTCAACTGGTCGCCCACCCTGCAGACCGTTCTGGCCAACGAGCAGGTGATCGACGGAAAGGACGAACGTACCGGCCAGCCCGTCATCCAGAAGCTCATGGAGCAGTGGTTCTTCGCCATCACCAGATACGCCGATGAGTTGCTCGATTTCGAAGGGATCGACTGGCCAGAGCCGATCAAGACGATGCAGACCAACTGGATCGGACGCTCCGAAGGTGCCCGACGTCGACTTCACCATTCCCGACGGTGACGCCGCCGGTGAGAAGCTGACGGTCTTCACGACCCGGCCCGACACGCTGTGGGGGGCGACCTTCATGGTCATCGCCCCCGAGCATCCGCTCGTCAGAGCGATCACCACCGACGACCGGCGCAACGCGGTCGAGCGGTACGTTGCGGCGGCAGCCACCAGGACCGAGTTGGAACGGACCGCCGAGGACAAGGAGAAGTCCGGGGTCTTCACCGGCGGTTTCGCCGTCAACCCTGTCAACGGCGAGCAGGTGCCGGTGTGGGTGGCCGACTATGTCCTGATCAGCTACGGCACCGGGGCGATCATGGCCGTACCCGCCCACGACCAACGAGATTTCGAGTTCGCTCGTTCGTTCGGCCTGACGATCGTGCCGGTCATTCAACCCGAAGGTCAGGATCCGCTGGACGAACCAACGATGACCGGCTCCTACGTCGGCCCTGGGGTGATGGTCAACAGCGGACCGCTGGACGGTGTCCCCGTCACCGAACAAAAGGGTCGGGCCAACCCGTCGATCGCAGCGGCGCTGGACTGGCTCGAAGCCAACGGTGCCGGCACCGAGTCGATCAACTTCCGGATCCGGGACTGGCTGATCAGCCGGCAACGCTACTGGGGTTCGCCGATCCCGATGATCCACACCGCCGACGGAGCGGTCGAAGCGGTGCCCGACGCCGACCTGCCGGTGATACTGCCCGAAGACGTCGAGTTCCATGGTCGAAGCCCACTGGTCGAGACACCCGAGTTCCTGGCGGCGACCGATTCAACCGGTGCCCCGGCCCGGCGCGAAACCGACACGATGGACACGTTCATGTGTTCGAGCTGGTACTGGTTCCGCTATTTGTCACCCCACCTCGACGAGGGCCCCTTCGACCCCGAGGAGGCTGCCTACTGGTTGCCGGTCGACACCTACACCGGCGGAGCCGAGCATGCGGTGATGCATCTCCTGTACGCCAGATTCTTCGTGAAAGCGATGCGGGACATGGGCGTGTTCTCCGAAACCGAGGCGGCGATGATCGCTCACGGTCGCCAGCCAGACCAGCTGTTCGACGAACCCTTCACCATGCTGCGCAATCAGGGCCAGATCCTCGGCGAGGAGCGCATCGGCGATCGTCTCGTCATCACCGCCGACAAGGTGGACGGGCGCTACGTCGCCGCCTCAGTGCGCGTCGACCCCGACGCCGATGACGCCGCCGGCGACGTCGTCGGTGAACTGATGCGCAGGACCGAGAACACCCTGCAGGTTCAGCACGGGGACGCGATCGTGACCGTCGAGGTCCCCGGCTCGGCAACGATCCAGGTGCCGGGTGTGCCCGGCCCCAACGAGGTCAATCAGCTGAAACACCACCTGGAGATTCAGCGAATGTCCAAGTCAAAGGGCAACGTCGTCAATCCGGACGAACTGGTCGTCGAATTCGGCGCTGACACGGTCCGTACCTATCTCATGTTTGCGTTCGAGTGGCAGAAGGGCGGGCCGTGGAACAGCCAGGGCATCATGGGGTCGCGCCGCTTCATCGAAGACGTGTGGAAGATTGGCACGGTCGACTATGCGCCGTCCTCCGAAACCGATGACGCGTCGATCGCTCTGCGCCGAAGGACTCACCAGACCATCGACCGTGTCGACAACGGGATGACCACGTTCAAGTGGAACACCTCGGTCGCCGCTCTCATGGCGCTGCGGAACGACATGACCGACGCCGCCCGCCGCGGATCGGTGAGCGCGGCTGCATGGAACGAAGGTGTCGACACGATGCTCAAACTGCTGGCACCCATCGCCCCCCACATCACCGAGGAACTCTGGCGGTTGCGGGGCAACGACGTGTCGATCCATCTCCAGGCATGGCCGCTCTTCGACGCCGCGATCGCCGCCGAGGACATGATCACGATGGTCGTGCAGGTGAACGGCAAGGTGCGGGACCGGATCGAGGTCCCCGCCGACGTGACGAGTGAGGAAGCGGAGTCGCTGGCCCTCGCCAGTGAACGAATCAGGGAATGGACCGAAGGTGCGACGATTCGCAAAGTGATCTCCCGTCCTCCCAAGCTGATCAGCATCGTCGCCAACTAGCTGCCGCAGCAGGAAACCTTTGCGTCGTTCCGGCGGCCAGGACCGCCGCTGGACTGCGGCCTCGACCTCGCCATGACACTCACAACTCGTGGCGAGATCTCGGTCCTTGCGTGCCGAGCGGCTGATCGCCCCGGCATCCATCAGCATTGTTCGGCAGGCTCCTAGTCTCGGACAGGAGCAGCGAGAGGGGATGCGATGCCGCAACGGTTCGACGCAAGGGTGGCGATCGTCACCGGCGCAACCCAAGGGGTCGGCAGGACGCTCGTGAACCTCCTGGCCGACGATGGACTAGCCGGCGCTGTGATCACGGGTCGGAACCTGGACCGAGGGCGGGCGGTCGCCGAGGAACTGGAGACCAAGGGCTGCGCCGCCGAGTTCGTACCCGCCGATCTCGCCGATGTGCACGGGCCTGCCGACATCCTCGACGCTGCGGCGGAACGTTTCGGTGTCGTACACCACCTGGCCAACTGCGCCGGTCAGAGTGACCGGGGTGGGGTGTGGGACACGACCCCGGAGCTGTTCGATCTGCTCATGGCGGTCAACGTTCGGGCACCGTTCCTGCTCATCCAGGGGGTGGCCCGTCTGGCCGTAGACGCCAACACTCCGGCGTCGATTGTCAACGTGGGCAGCATGATCCAGGGCGGCGGTCCGGACTTCCTCACCCCGTACAGCATCTCCAAGGGTGCGCTGGCAACGATGACGAGAAACCTGGCGTTCGGGCTCATGCGCCACCGGATCCGGGTCAACACGGTCAGCCCGGGGTGGATGGACACACCCGGTGAGGATGCGATTCAGCGCCGGTATCACGGAGCGAGCGACGGCTGGCTGGAGGAGGCCGAAGCGATTCAACCGTTCGGCCGTTTGATCAAGCCATCCGAGATTGCAGCGACGCTGGCGTTCGTTCTCAGCGACGACGCCGGGTTGATGACCGGAGCGATCATCGACTACGACCAGTCCATCGTAGGAGGAGGGATCGCGCCGGCACCGCCGAGGCTCGACGTCGCCTGGTAGACGCGGGGTTCGCCGACGGCGTTGAAGCGCGCGAACCCGGTGCCGATGGGAGCCGGTGCCGCCTCGCCTTCCCCCAACTGTCGTGCTCGCCATCCTCGGCGCGTGGGTGGCTGTGGTCATCGTCGCTGCCCCAACCACCTCGTCCAATTCCGAACCGACCGTCGCGCCAATGGCCTATGTCGAACCGGACGAGCCGATGGACTCGACGACGACGGTGCCGCCGTCGGATCGAGGGCGCCTCACCGCAACCACGACACCGGTCCGAACGGCATCGTTGGCGTTCACCGGGGACTTCCTCTTCCACAAACGTGTGAATCGTCTCGCCGCCGAGGCCGCCGCTACCGTCGACGATCGGGCTTACGACTACCGCCGGTTCCTCAACCCGATTCGGGATCTGATCGCTGAGGTCGACTGGGCCGCGTGCCACATGGAGGTCAATCTCTCCGCCGACGGTCGACGCCGTGCCCCTTTCCCGCGATTCCGGGCTCCGGGGCAGATCGCCTTCGACGCCGCCGAACTCGGCTTCGACTCCTGCACCACCGCCTCCAATCACACGCTCGATCACGGTGAGGCCGGCGCCCTCGAGACCCTCGACGTGCTCGACGCAGCGGGCCTCCACGCGACCGGAACGGCGCGCTCGGCTGCTGACGACGCCGACCGGATCCGGGTCGAGGTGAACGGCATCGAGATCGCCCATCTCGCCTACACCTACTGGTTCAACGGACTCCGACTCCCCGACGGATCGCCGTGGCTGTCGGCCGAGATCGACCAGAAGCGGATTCTCGCTGACGCCGCCGCAGCCAGGGCGGCGGGTGCCGAGTACGTGATCGTGTCGCTTCACTGGGGTGATCAGTACATGAACAGGCCCAACCGGCAGCAGCGTGAGCTGGCTCCCAGTCTGGCCGGGTCCTCCGACATCGATCTGATCATCGGCCACCACGCCCATGTCGTGCAGCCGATCGAACGGATCGGTGCTACCTGGGTGGTCTACGGTCTCGGCAACCTGCTGGCCAACTACCCGCAGGCGATTCGGCGCGACGAACTGCTCGTGCAGGTGCGCCTGACCGAGCGCGACGACGGCTTCGAGACCAGGCTCACCGCCGTGCCCCTCCACGTCGACCGTTCATCGCTCAAGGTCTACCCGGCCAGCCCGACCGAACGGCCCGCCAGGTTGTCCGGTGAGCTGAACCGGGCGCTGGATGCGAGCTATGCCAGGACCGTAGCGATCATCGAGTCGATCGGTGGCGTCGGTTCGGTCGCCATCCGCTAGACCCCGCCGATCGGGCGTCGTGGTCAATACTCGTACTGGATCCCCGCTCGACCGGCGATGTTCGGTCGTATCAGGTCGTCGATGAGCCGGCGGTGGCCCGCCTCGGCGGTGTAGGCCCGATAATCATCGGCGGTGTCGAAGTCGGCGACGACGACGTAGTCGTAGGCATTCTCGGCGAGGCCGGCATCGGGTCCGTGGGTGTAGTCGGCGACGAACTCGAGGCCGGCCAGTCGGTCCAGACCGGCCTTGATCGCAGCCATGTCTGTGTCGCTCACCCCTTCGGCCCATTTGAACATTGCACAATGCCGGATCATGAGCACGAACCTACTCGGTCGAGGGTCGGGCCAGCGAGGGCGGCGGGGGACCCCATCGTCGGAGGGCTGCATCCCTCAGAGCGAGCAGACGGGCCTGCGAGGACCAGTATTCATCCCTCCGTGAGGCCCGCACCGATCGATCGACGAGCTGGCCGACCGCCAGGAACGCCCGCACCAGCGCGTGCCGTCGTCCGAAGTGTGTGGCGACCAGGAGCAGGGTGTTGCGTTGCATCAGGTACTCGGCCATCGGCTTGGGTGTGCTCACCCTGGGGTTGATGACCCGGGCGCCACGAGCCAGGCCGACCTCCCAGCCGGCTGCTCTTGCACGCAACCCGAGGTCGGCTTCTTCGCAGTAGGTGAAGAAGCGCTCGTCGAACAGCCCGATCTCATCGAGACAGGCTCGTCGGGCCATGAACAGCGTGCCGTGGGGATAGTCGGCCGGTTCGAATCCTTCGTCGACCGTGGAGGGTTCCGAGATCGGTCCGAAGTTCCGGTCGACGCGCCGGTGTGGTGCCATCGCCCACATCGGCCGAAAGCAGTCCGAGTCGCGGTCGTTGTTCGCCGATGGCGACCATGGCGGGCAGGGCTGCAGGCTCGGGCAGAGCATCGTGGGGACCGACCGCACACCATTGCGCTCCGTCGGGGTCCTCCAGCCAGCGTTCCCAGCCTCGGTTCGTCGCCGGCCCGAAACCGGTGTTGTCCGACAATCCGATCAACTCGGTCGGCACGGTAGGGCCGTCGAGCGCCTCCCGGACGTCGTCGAGTTCGGCCTCTGATGAACCGTTGTCCACCACGGTGATCGAGCGGACGGTTGGGTCGCCGGCGAAACGTGCGATCGTGATCGCGCACGCCGCACCCTGATTCCAGTGGATCAGGATCACATCGACCGAGCCCTCCAACACCCAGGCGACGCTACTCGCTACTTGGTGGTGGCCGGGCCGGCGAAGGCCTGTGCCCTTTCGAGCCAGTCCAGCGCAATCGGCGTCGCCTCGAGATCGGTGTCGTGCACGGCGCGGCGCTGGGTGACGACTAGGCAGAAGTCCTCGGCCGAACCGAAGACGTATTCGTTTGCACCGTCGGGTCCGAACGACCACTCGGCGCCGGTTGGCGAGATGAGCTCGACCCGCACATCGGCAGCCGGGACCTCGAGGCCCCGGTTCGTGTAGCTCCACCCCCGGGTGATGAAGCCGAGCTGGGCGATGTGACGGATCCTGTCGGTGGCGGGGCGCCGTACCCCGACGGCGTCGACGATGTCCTGACCGTGGGCCCAGCACTCCATCAGCCGGGCGGTCAGGAATGACTTGGACCCCATCGGAGGTCCATACCAACCGATCCTCGTGTCGTCGCCGAGCCGGGCGGCAGCATTGGAGAGCAGATGGCGTCGTGCTCGCCAGCTCGACAGGAGCTCCGGAGGGCCCATACGTCGAAACGGGCCGAGCGTCAGTTCGTCGACGGCGTCGTTTCCCTCGCCAAGGGCCGCGACCAGCGCCCGGACCTCATCGGCGAATCCCTCCGGGTCGGTGATGGCCCGCGCCGCCGAGCCGTCGAAATAGGTGAGATGGCCGATCTGGTCGGCGACCGACCACCCGGCGCTGGGGGTCGGCAGCAGCCACGCAGCGGGATCCAACGGTGCGACGATCCGGTCGAGAGCGGACTGCTCTGCCTCGAGGTCGGCCTGCACAACTCGAACGTCCATGTTTCCCCACATCCGGGCGCGGTACCGCTTGCGCCTCACCGGTACCGTAGTTAGCTTGAGTGGAGTGAGCAACATCGGCACGCCGCTGCGCAGCAGGCTCGACACTCGGTCGGAGTCGTATCTCCTGAACCTCGAGGCGATGCAGCAGCTGTGGAGCGAGGTGGCCGAACAGCTGGCCTCGGTACCCACGATAGGTGGCCAGCGGTACGTGGATCGTCACCGCCGCCGGGGCAAGCTCCTGGTGAGGGAGCGGATCGAGGCCCTGGTCGATCCGCACACCCCATTCCTGGAGTTGAGCCCGTTGGCGGCTTGGGGCACCCAGGACCCCGTCGGAGCGGGCGTGGTCACCGGCATCGGCGTCGTCGAAGGTGTCGAGTGCGCGATCACTGGCTCGGACATGACCTATCGCGGCGGCTCTGCCAATCCGACCACGTGGACCAAGGTCGCCCGCTTCCACGAGATCGTGCGGGAGAACCGCTTGCCGATGATCGTGCTCAACGAGTCCGCCGGCGCCGACCTGCCCCGCCAGGCCGACATCTTCGTTCGCGGCGGTGAACAGTTCCGGAATATCACTCAGCTCTCCAAACTGGGGATTCCCACGATCACCGTCGCCTTCGGCCCGAACACCGCCGGCGGGGCCTACGTGCCGGGCATGAGCGACTACACCATCTTCGTCAGGGAGAGGGGCACGGCCTATCTCGGCGGCCCGCCGCTCGTGAAGATGGCGATCGACGAGATCGTCGACGAGGAAACGCTGGGCGGGGCCGAGATGCACTCCCGCACCAGCGGCCTCTCGGACTATCTCGCCATCGATGAGATGGACGGAATCCGCCACGCCCGCCAGATCATCCGTCACCTGGGCTGGAGAAAACTCGGGCCCGGGCCCACCCAACCCGATGACCCGCCGATCCACGATCCAGCTGAACTGACGGGGTCGGCCTCGGCGGACGTACGAATCCCCTTCGAGATCAGGGAGGTCCTGGCCCGGGTGCTCGACGGCAGCCGGTTCGAGGAGTTCAAGCCGCTGTACGGAGAGCGGCTCGTCTGCGGATGGGGATCCATCCACGGTTTCGCCGTCGGTGTGTTGGGCAACAACGGAATCCTCTTCTCAGAAGAAGCCAAGAAGGGCGCCCAGTTCATTCAACTGTGCAATCGCAACGATATTCCGATCGTCTTCGTGCACAACATCACCGGCTTCATGGTGGGCTCGAAGGCGGAACAGGGCGGCATCATCCGCAACGGTGCCAAGATGATCAACGCGGTCGCCAACAGCACGGTGCCCCACTTCAACCTGATGGTCGGTGCCAGCTACGGCGCCGGCAACTATGGGATGGCCGGCCGTGCTTACAACCCCCGTTTCGTGTTCAGCTGGCCCAACCACAGGATCGCCGTGATGGGGCCCAAACAGCTGGCTGGCGTGATGGAGATCGTGGCCAGGAACGCCGCCGCAGGGCGCGGGATCGAGATCGACGAAGAGGTGCTCGCCGGTCAGAGCGCCGCCCTGGAGGCTCAGATCGAGACCGAATCGACCGCGTTGTTCTCGACCGGCCGGGTGTGGGATGACGGGATCATCCATCCCGCCGACAGCCGGACCGTACTGGGTTTGGCCCTGTCGGCTGCACACAGCAACACGGTGGCCGGCGCAGTCGAGTACGGGGTGTGGAGGCACTAGGGGTGAGCATAGAAAGACTCCTGATCGCCAACCGGGGCGAGATCGCCGTCCGGATCGCCAGCACCGCCCACCGCCTCGGCATTTCGACCGTCGGCGTCTATTCCGAACCCGATGCCGGCGCTCTGCACGCCGATTCCGTCGACGTGGCGATCGCACTGGGTGGCGCCAGCCCGGGCGAGTCCTATCTCAGCGCTGATCTGATCCTCGGTGCGGCCATCGACAACGGCTGCGACGCCGTCCATCCCGGCTATGGCTTCCTGGCCGAGAACGCTGATTTCGCTGAGCGCGTTCTCGACGCCGGGCTGATCTGGGTGGGTCCGACACCGGAGCAGATCAGACTGCTGGGGGACAAGGTGGCGGCGAAGCGGGCGGCGGTGGCCGCCGGGGTGCCGACGACCGACATCATCGAGGTGGGCTCAGGAGCTGTGCCCGAGGGCGTCCCGATGCCGGCCCTCGTGAAGGCGGCCGCTGGGGGCGGCGGCCGGGGCATGCGGGTGGTTCGGGAAGTCGGGGAGCTCCCCGCTGCCATCGAGGCGGCGGTTCGTGAGGCAGAGTCGGCCTTCGGCGACGGCACGGTGTTCATCGAGCCCTACATCGAGAACGGCCGGCATATCGAGGTTCAGATCCTCGGCGATTCCCACGGCAACGTGATCCACCTCGGCGAGCGAGAGTGCTCGATCCAACGACGCAACCAGAAGGTCATCGAAGAGTCTCCCTCTCCGGGCATCTCCCAGGACATCCGCGACTCGCTCTGGGCCGGCGCGGTCGGCCTTGCCCGAAGCGTGGGGTACCAGAACGCCGGGACGGTCGAGTACTTGGTCGGCCGCGACGGTTCGATCAGCTTCCTCGAGGTCAACACCCGTCTGCAGGTCGAACACCCCGTCACCGAGGAGGTGACCGGTCTGGATCTGGTCGAGCTGCAGTTGCTCGTCGCGGCCGGGGAACCCTTGCCGATCGTTCAGGCCGATGTCGTCCCCACCGGTCACGCCATCGAGGTCCGGCTCGTCGCCGAGAACCCGCGGATGGGGTGGCTACCGTCGACCGGGACCATCGATCATTTCGACATCGCCGCCGGGGTGCGGGTCGACACCGGAGTCCGGGGCGGCGCCGAGGTGTCGGTGAACTACGACTCCCTGCTCGCCAAGATCGTGGCCCACGCCCCTTCGAGAACCGGAGCGTGCCGTTCCCTCGCCCGGGCGCTGCGCGCGATCGCAGATCTCCGGGGTCGACACCAACCTGCACATGCTGATCGCCACGCTCGCCGAGCCCGATTTCGGCAACGGTCGGACAGCCACGTCGTATCTCGACGACCACCCCGATGTCGCCGCCGCCGGCGGACCCTCGGGCGAGGACCGGATCGCTCTGCTCCTCGGCGCGGTGTTCGCCCACGAGCAGGTGTGCCGGGAGCGGAACACCGCCACAGGGTTCGCGCCGTCGGGCTGGCGCAACCTGATGACGATCGGCCAGCGGCAGCGGTGGATCACCGGGGATGACCGAACGGCAACCGAGGTCGTGATGTGCCACGACCGGGCTGACGTCCTGGTCGGCGAGTGGCCGGTCGTTCTCGACGACGGCAGCGTCGCCGCTGACACCCGCCGGCGGGTGTCGGTGCGCATCTTGGACCGCCGTCCCGATGCCCAGGTGCTCGAGCTGGATCGTCGCCGCTACGTGATCGAGACCGCCGTCGACGCCACGACCGTCCACACCCGCGCTGCGTTCGGGTCCCTCCGATGGGACCTCGAACCGAGCTTCGAGGTCCACGAGACATCCGAGATCGGCGGAGGCCCGATCTGCCCGCTCCCCGGAACGGTGATCGCCGTTCATGTGTCGGTCGGAGAGCAGGTCGCCGAGGGACAGATCCTGATGGTCGTCGAGGCGATGAAGATGGAACACCAGATCACGGCCATGGCCCCGGCCACCGTCACCGAGGTTCGTTTCGCGGTCGGCGATCGCGTCGACGCAGGGGACCTGCTGGTGGCGATGAGCGATGACTGACGCCGGGTCCTCGGCTTCGATCCGTATCGCCAATTGCAGCGGCTTCTTCGGCGATCGACCCGATGGAGCACTCGAGATGGTCGAGGGCGGACCGATCGACGTGCTGACCGGCGACTGGCTGGCCGAACTCACCATGCTGATCCTCAGCCGGATCCGGACCAAACGGCCCGGGCGTGGCTACGCCACCACCTTCGTGCAGCAAATGGAACAGGTGATGGGAACCTGCCTCGACCGCGGGATCAAGGTGGTGTCGAACGCCGGCGGACTCGATCCCGATGGGTGCGCCGAGGCCGTCGCCGAGGTCGCCATGTCGTTGGGCCTGAACCCGACCATCGCTTACGTCACCGGCGATGACCTCCTCCCGAGGATGAGTGAACTGGTCGCCGCCGGTTCGCTGCAACCCTTCGACGAGAGATCGACCCTGGGCGACCCGACCGCCTACCTCACCGCCAACGCCTACCTCGGGTGCTGGGGTGTCGTCGACGCCCTCAGCGCCGGCGCTGACATCGTGATCACCGGCCGTGTCACCGATGCTGCGGTTGCCTGCGGCCCAGCGGCATGGCACCACGGCTGGCAACGAAGCGACCTCGACCAGCTCGCCGGAGCGGTCGTCGCCGGTCACGTCATCGAGTGCAGCGCGCAGGCGACAGGCGGCAACTACCCGTTCTTCACCGAGATCCCGACTCAGACCGGGGTCCGGCTGGGATTCCCGTGGGCGGATATTGCCGCCGACGGATCGTCGATCATCGGCAAACACGACGGCACGGGCGGGGCGTTGACCGTCGGAACGGTGACCAGTCAGTTGCTGTACGAGATCGGTGGCCCCGAGTACCTGGGCCCCGATGTCACCGCCCGGTTCGACACGATCGAGCTCGAACAGGCCGACGTTGATCGCGTCCTGATCTCCGGTGTTCGTGGCCAGGCCCCGCCCGCAACGTTGAAGGTCGCCATCAACGAATTGGGCGGCTACCGCAACAGCTTCTCGGTGGCCCTGACCGGCCTCGACATCGAGGCCAAGGCCGAGTTCGCCCGGGATGCCTTCTGGGACGCCTGCTCCTACCAGCCGGCCGACTTCGCCGAGCTGAGCAGCGAGGTCATCCGCACCGACAAACCGGATCCTTCGACCCAGGAGGAGGCCACCGCCGTGTGGCGATTGACGGTCAAGGATCCCGACGAGCGCAAGGTCGGCCGGGCCTTCAGCGATGCCATGATCCACACCGCACTGGCCAGCATCCCCGGCATGTACGGCCTCGGATCGGGACCGACCCCGGCGACTCCCTACGGGATCTATCGTCCCGCACTGATCCCGGCCCAACTCGTGCCCCAGTACATCCACTTCCTCGGGGGATCCACGACAGCGGTCGACTCGACCGGACCCACCGGTCCTGCGCTGACCGTGGATCCGATTCCCCCACCGGCACCCCCGGAGGGTCCGACCCGCATAGAGCCGCTGGGGACACTCGTCGGAGCCCGATCCGGGGACAAGGGCGGCAACGCCAACCTGGGCGTGTTCGTCCGCACCGACGACGCGTGGGCCTGGCTGGATTCGTTCCTGTCGGTCGACCGCCTGCGCGAACTCCTCCCTGAAACCGCACCGCTGGAGATCGAACGCTTCGGTTTCCCAAGACTCCGCGCGCTGAACTTCGTGATCCACGGCCTGCTCCAGGAGGGCGTCGCCGCCTCGACACGAACCGATGCCCAGGCCAAAGCGCTCGGCGAGTGGCTCCGCGCCCGTCTGGTGCCGGTACCGATCGAGTTGCTCTGATATTGCCCTCACTCCTGCGGGCGGGCGCGAAGCGCCCGTCCTCGTCGTTCGGCTCGCTCCGCTCGAACAGAGCTCAGATCGCTTGGGGCTGCCCGCCTCCGGCGGTCCAGCCTGACGAGAGATGACATTGCCCTCACTCCTGCGGGCGGGCGCGAAGCGCCCGTCCTCGTCGTTCGGCTCGCTCCGCTCGAACAGAGCTCAGATCGCTTGGGGCTGCCTTCGTCCCTCGGCAGCCTGCGGGGCGTTGACATTGCCCTCACTCCTGCGGGCGGGCGCGAAGCGCCCGTCCTCGTCGTTCGGCTCGCTCCGCTCGAACAAAGCCGAGCGCGCTTGCGTGCTGCCCGCCTCCGGCGGTCCAGCCTCGACGTTGGGACAAGCGCGGACCGTGCTCCTATTCTCGCCGCATGGGTTTCATCGCTCCTCGAGTCCCCGAACTCGACGACGAACGATGGCGGGCCGGCACGAGGATGGAACGCATCAAACCGATGGTGCAGGACTGGGCCGAGAGCGGATTCGGCACCCCCGAATCGGTCTTCCTGCTGTACCTCACCAAAATCGGTCTCTACATCCTCGGTGCCGCCACGGTCGTGTCGTTCACCGACGGCGTTGGCGGCATCGGCGATGCGGTCGACAGCTGGGCCGAACCGATCGCCTTTCAGAAGGTCGTCGTGTACACCCTGCTGTTCGAGGTTCTCGGATTCGGCTGCGGATTCGGCCCCCTTACGCTGCGCTTCGTCCCCCCGGTCGGCGGATTCCTGCACTGGCTACGACCCCGCACCATCCGGCTGCCCCCGTTCCCTGGCACCGTGCCGTACACGGGAGGTTCGAGCCGGACGTTGGTCGATGTTCTCCTCTACGCCGGGCTTCTCCTCAGCGCGGCATCCCTGCTGTTCACCGGAACGGTCGACTCCGAGCTACCTCGCACGGGCGTAGCTACCACGCTCGTCCTGCTCGGGGCGCTGGGTCTGCGGGACAAGACGATCTTCCTCGCCGCTCGAGCCGAGGTCTACGGCACCTTGATGCTCACGTTCATGGTGAGCGGTGACCACTTCCTCTTCGGCTCGAAGATGGTCGTCTTCCTGATCTGGTGGGGTGCGGCGTTCTCCAAACTCAACCGCCACTTCCCGTCGGTCATCTCGGTCATGGCATCAAACAGCCCGGTGCTGAGAAGCAGACGACTGAAGCGGACGTTCTTCGTCGATCACCCCGACGACATCCGACCATCGTCGCTGTCCAGACGGCTGGCCCACGGCGGTACCGCATTCGAGTTCGTCGTGCCGCTCGTCCTGCTGCTGTCCCGGGGTGGCACGGTCACCACCGTGGCTGCGGCCGCCATGATCGTCTTCCACCTGATCATCCTCGTCTCCATCCCGTTGGGCGTCCCGCTCGAATGGAACGTGTTCATGATCTACGCCATCGGCGTCCTGTTCGTCGAGAACGCCGCCGTCGGGTTCACCAGCCTGACCGCCTGGACGCTTCTGGTGGTCGCGATCGTCGCCTCGCTGATCGTCATGGGCAACCTCTACCCGGCCCGCTTCTCGTTCCTGATCGCCATGCGCTACTACGCCGGCAACTGGGCGACCTCGCTGTGGCTGATCAAACCGTCGGCAATCGCCAAGATCGAGGCCAACCTCGTGAAATCGGCTCCGCTTGCCTCGGCTCAGCTCGATAGGCTCTACGGCGCCGAATTGACCGAGAAACTGATCTACAAGGGAGCGGCGTTCAGGGTCATGCACAGCCACGGGCGAGCTCTCTATGGCCTGATCCCGATCGCCGCCGGCCCTGCCCACGAGTCGTACCTGGCCGTCGAGGGTGAACTGTTCGCCGGAATGTCGCTGGGCTGGAACTTCGGCGATGGCCACCTCCACGACGAACAACTGATCGAGGCGCTGCAGGAGCGGTGCCGGTTCGAACCCGGCGAGGTGAGAGCCGTCCTGCTCGAATCCCAGCCGATGGGCCAACCGACGCAGGCCTACCGGCTCGTCGACGCTGCTCTCGGCACGTTCCAGCGGGGTACGGTCCTGGTGACCGATATGCTCGAGCGTCAACCATGGTCCGATTCGATCCCGGTGGAGGTTGCCGATGACTCAGGCGCCCCCGCCGGCTACCAGACAGACCTCACCAATCCGTGACGAAGGCCGATTGACCCGTATGTGGAGAATCACCGCGGCTCGGTCGCGTGATCAAGATCCCATCACGGCTGTCGAGCCACCACGGTCGCCTGGCATTCCGACCTCACTGTTCGAGCGACACGCCCGACCCGTTGGACACCGAAGAAAGCCCTGATCAGATGCCAACTGCAACGATGCCCCCGGAGCTGCGGCTCACCCATCTCAAACAACTCGAGGCGGAAGCGATCCACATCATTCGGGAGGTGGTCGCCCAGTTCGACAAGCCGGTCATGCTCTACAGCATCGGCAAGGACTCCTCGGTGTTGCTCCACCTCGCCAGAAAGGCGTTCCACCCCGGCAAGATCCCGTTCCCGCTCCTCCACATCGACACGACGTGGAAGTTCTCCGAGATGATCACGTTCAGGGACCGGATGGCCTCCGAGATCGGCTTCGAGCTGATCGTTCACACCAACCACGACGGCATCGCCCAGGGCATCAACCCGTTCGATCACGGTTCCAAGAACTACACCGACATCATGAAGACCCAGGCGCTGAAACAGGCCCTCAGCGCCGGGGGTTACGACGCCGCTTTCGGCGGAGCCCGACGCGACGAGGAGAAGAGCCGGGCCAAGGAACGGGTCTTCAGCTTCCGGGACAAGAACCACCGGTGGGATCCCAAGAACCAGCGCCCGGAACTGTGGAACATCTACAACGGCCGGGTGCAAAAGGGCGAGAGCATCCGGGTCTTCCCGATCAGCAACTGGACCGAACTCGACGTCTGGCAGTACATCCACCTCGAGGAGATACCGATCGTGCCGCTCTACTACTCGGCCCTTCGTCCGATCGTGAAGCGCGACGGTGTCCTGATCATGGTCGACGATGAACGTTTCGAGTTTGACGAAGAGGAAGAACCGCAGATGAGATCGGTCCGGTTCAGAACCCTCGGCTGCTACCCACTGTCGGGTGCTGTCGAGTCGACCGCCGACACGCTGCCCGAGATCATCCAAGAGATGCTGCTGGCCACCAGGTCCGAACGCGAAGGCCGCGTGATCGACTACGACCAGTCCGGTTCGATGGAAGAGAAGAAGCGAGAGGGGTACTTCTAGACGCCCGGCGTCGAGAAACGAACACATGAGCCACCAGTCAGAACTCATCGCCACCGATATCACCGCCTACCTCGCCGAGCACGAGCGTAAGGACCTGCTCCGATTCCTCACCTGTGGCAGCGTCGACGATGGCAAATCGACACTCATCGGTCGTCTCCTGCACGACTCCAAGATGATCTACGAGGACACCCTCGCCAGCCTCGAGGCGGACAGCACCACCCAGGGCTCGGTCGGCGAACAGGTTGACCTCGCCCTTCTCATGGATGGGTTGAAGGCCGAGCGGGAACAGGGCATCACGATCGACGTCGCCTACCGCTACTTCTCCACCGCTCGTCGCAAGTTCATCATCGCCGACACCCCAGGACACGAGCAGTACACCCGCAACATGGTCACCGGCGCGTCGACCTGCCAGCTGGCGATCATCCTGATCGATGCCCGCCACGGAGTCCTTCCCCAGACCAAACGACACAGCTTCATCGCCAGCCTCCTGGGCATCCGCAACGTCGTCGTGGCGGTGAACAAGATGGATCTGGTCGACTGGTCCGCAGACCGTTTCGAACAGATCTGCGCGCAATACCGAGATTTCTCCAAGACCCTCGATCTCGTCGATCCCTACTTTCTCCCCATGTCGGCACTCCTCGGCGACAACGTCGTCGACAGAAGCGACAACCTCCCGTGGTTCGACGGGCCGGCCCTCATGGAGCACCTCGAAACCGTTGACGTGGAGGCGGGGGTCGATCTCGAACACTTCCGTATGCCGGTGCAGATGGTCTTCCGGCCCAACCCGGATTTCCGGGGGTTCGCCGGCACGATCTCCTCGGGCGTGATCCGGCCCGGCGACGAAGTGATTTCACTGCCTTCCGGCGTCGGTTCGACCGTCGAGCGCATCGTGACCTACGACGGCGATCTCGACGTCGCCGGGCCGGGCCGGGCGGTCACGCTCACTCTGGCCGATGAGATCGACATCAGCCGGGGAGACCTTCTGATCCGCAAGGGTGGTAAGCCGATGCGGTCACACGACATCGAGGCGATGATCGTGTGGATGTCCGAGGCAGAGGTGGAGCCCGGTCGTCAGTACCTTCTCCAGTCCCTGAACGGTCTGAGCAATGTCGAGGTCAGCGCGATCGGGCACCGGATCGATATCAACACCCTCGAGCGGGAGACGGCCTCCTCCCTGGCTCTGAACGACATCGCCCAGTGTTCGATCACGTCGGACCGGGAACTGTTGTTCGACCCCTACATGGAGAACCATCACACCGGTTCGTTCGTCCTGGTCGATCGCCTGACCAACGCCACGGTGGGCGCCGGCATGATCAAGGGTGCGGCCAGCACCTGGGATCGTGCTCCCGAGCAGACGCTCATGCGACAGATCTCCGGGATCAGCCCAAAGGAGAGATCGGTTCGATTCGGGCAACAGCCGTGCACGGTGTTGTTGACCGGCTTGTCCGCGGCGGGCAAGTCGACGCTGGCCACCGCCCTCGAGCGCGAGCTCTTCGATCGCGGCAAGGTCTCGATCCGGCTCGACGGTGAGAACGTCCGGATGGGTATTAGCCGTGATCTCGGCTTCAGTGCCCAGGAGCGGTCGGAGAACCTTCGTCGTGTGTCGGAAGTGGCCCGACTGGCCAACGGACAGGGAATCATGGCCATCGCCGCCTTGGTGGCACCCAACGCCGAAGTGCGCGGCCGAGCGAAGGATCTGATCGGCGAGGACCGGTTCGTCGAGATCTTCGTCGACACCCCGATCGAGGTTTGCCGCCAACGTGATCCCGAGGGCCTCTACGATGCCGCCGACCGCGGCGAGATCCCGCTCTTCCCGGGTGTGTCGGCGACGTACGAACGACCCGTCGATGCCGATGTGCGGCTCGACACGTCGGTGCAGTCCGTCGAGGAGTGCATCGGTACCATCCTCAAGGTGCTGGGGGAGCGGGGATTCCTTCGTGGCTGATCCCGAACGACCGGCACCGGTGTCGACGAACATCGTGCGGGCCGAGGGCCAGGTCGACTCGTCGACCCGGGCGGCCAACTTCGGTCACGAGGCCTACACGGTGTGGTTCACCGGGCTGAGCGGATCGGGCAAATCGACCCTCGCCTTCGCCGTCGAAGACGCCCTCATCACCAAGGGGGTGGCGGCCTATGTTCTCGACGGCGACAACATACGGCACGGCCTCAACCGAGACCTCGGCTTCTCGCCTGAGGACCGCACCGAGAACATCCGACGGATCGGAGAGGTGTGCCGGCTCTTCCAGGACGCCGGGATCGTCGTGCTGACCGCATTCATCTCGCCGTATGCCGCTGATCGTGAGCAGGTCCGGGCACTGCACTCAGCGGGTCGGTTCATCGAGATCTATGTCGACACGCCGATCGAGGTGTGCGAGGAGCGGGACGTCAAGGGCCTGTACGCAAAGGCGAGGACGGGCGAGATCCCGGACTTCAGCGGTGTCTCGGCTCCCTACGAGCCGCCGGTCGATCCGGAGATCACCGTCGACACCAGCGCACCGCTCGAAGACTGTGTGACCAGGATCTTGACCGCCTTGCAGCTCTGAACCAACCGAGGTTCGCTCAGATCACGATGAGGCCCGTGCCGGCGGCGGCGAGTGCGGCACCCAACCATGCCGCAGCCGCTGGGCGTTGGCGGGTGACCGCCCAGATCAAGGGCAGCTGCAGAGCGGGACTCGTTGCCACCAACACGCTCACGATTCCGGGGTCACCTCGGTCGAGAGCGGTCAGCACGAGCGTCTTGCCGATCACCATGGCGATCGTCCCGGAGACGATGATCACACCGATCAGCTTCCACGAGAAGCGGCTGGGGTAGGGGATCACCGAGCGGTGTTCGAACCAACCACTGAGGGCGATGAGGGCGGCAAGGCCGACGATCGCTCGGACCGCAGCACCGGCCCATGGCGTGAGATCGCTGTTCTCGAAGGCGGGGTCGGCCAACAGAACGCCGGCCGCCTGGCCCGCCGCCCCGAGGAGTCCGAAGCCGACGCCGACCATCAGGGATCCCTCGACGCTCTCCCACTTGTGCGACTGGCCTGGTCGAGTGCCGAAGGCGATCGCCAGCCCGACCCCGAGCAGCACCGCCATTGTCCCCACCACCGCTCTGACAGTGAACGATTCGCCGAAGAGAATGGCGCTGCCGATAGCGGCCATCGGCGCGTTTGCGGTGAAGAGAATCCCGGTTCGTCGCGGTCCGAGACGGGCGAAGGCGGTGAACAGGGCCGCATCGCCCAGCGCGAGGCCGACCACACCCGAGCCGGCCAGAAGCCAGAATTCCCTTAGCCCGATCGACCCCCACTCGCCGAGTGCGGTGGTGATCACCGCCAGCGCAAACGCCACCCAGTACATCCGAAGTCGAGTGAACCTCGGTCCCCCGAGCAGTTTGGATGGTCCAGCGGCGACCAGACCACCGATCGCCCAGCTGAGTCCGGCACCGAGGGCCGCAACCTCGTAGCCGAGCCAGTTCAAACGGTCTCGCTGTCACGATCGAGAAGTGCCGGCAGCAGATAGTCCAGCATCTCGTTCGTGATCGTGCGCAGGTCCGCTCCGATGTCGTCGATGATCTCGGGCTGACTCATGAACAGAGAACTGCCGGCGACAGCGCCGGCGACGATGGCGGGGTTGACCGGGCGGAATTCGCCACGTTCGATACCCAGGGTCACGAGTCGCTGGAAGACGGTCATGACGAATCGGAAGTGCCGATCGACCAGTCGCCGGGCGGGCGCATCATCGGACAGATCTTCGAAGAGGGACCGTTCGAGATGGAACTCCAAGCCACCGACGATGTAGTGGCGTAGCTGATCGATCAGCGCCTCGGTGGGATCGACCGCGTCGAGGGCGGCCCGTCCCTTCTTGTGGAGAAATCGATCGAGGACGACCAGCACGAGTTGTTCCTTCGACGGAGCGATTTCGTACAGCGTGCGTCGTGAGCAGCCCACTCCGGCGGCGAGATCGCCGATCGTGAACGACGCGAAGCCCCGCTGTAGGAAGAGAGCCTCGACTTCGTCGAGGACTTCCCTGTGGCGGGCTCCCAACCGTCCCTCGGCCGAGCGGGACAGCAGCGGGCGTGGCGCCCCGGAGCGCAGCAGCGCATACGTGTCGTCCGGGCGGTGATCGGCCATCGTCGCCGAGTCTAGGAGCGAGTTGTCCGATAATCGGGACTCGTCCATCGGCGGGGTCGTTGCCTACCCTGGGCCTATGACCGTTGCCGAGACCGTCCCCGAGATCGAGGATCTTGTACGCAGCTGGATCGAGGACAACTGGGATCCGAACCTGACGCTGGGGCAGTGGTGGCAATGCCTGGCCGACTCGGGATTTGCCCATCCGATGCTGCCGACCCACGCCGGCGGGAAGGGCTGGAGTCAGGGCCAACACATGAGGGCGATGCGGGCCATTGCAAGCGCCGACGTCGTCGGCCCTCCACCGGGCCTCGGTTACATGCTGGCTGCTCCCACGATCGCCGAGCATGGGACAGCTACGCAGATCGAGCGTTACATCCCGCCGATCCTCAACGGTCGCGAGGCATGGTGCCAGCTGTTCAGCGAGCCCGTCGCCGGATCGGATCTGGCCGGCCTGCAGACCAGAGCGACAGCCGACGGTGACGAGTGGCTGATCAGCGGTCAGAAGGTATGGACCTCGCAAGGCAACTACGCCGATCTGGGCATGCTGATCGCCAGGACCGATCCCGATCTTCCCAAGCACCGCGGTCTTTCCTATTTCGCCATGCCCATGCTGCAGGACGGAGTAGATGTCCGGCCGCTGAGGGAGATGACGGGCCGGACGTTCTTCTCAGAGGTCTTCATGGACCATGCCCGCGTTCGATCCGATGCCCTGATCGGGTCACGAGGCGATGGTTGGCGTATCGCCAATACCACCCTGGCGGTGGAACGAGCGAGCATCGGCGGCGGATCGGCCGGTTTCGCCATGGCGGTTCCCGGTTCCAGAGCCGATCAGTTCGATCGCCGGGTCGGTGACATCGTGGAGCGGTCCAAGAGAAAGAAGGGCGGTGGTTACGCCCCCGGGGTCGGCTCGAAGTTGTTCGAACGGTACCGACAGCTGGCCCAACGCCTCGGCCGCACAGCCGACCCGGTGCTTCGGCAGGAAATGATCGTCCTCTACTCGCTGTTGCAGATCAATCGTCTCAATATCCATCGGGGGCGGGAACGTTCGCAGCGAACCGGTGGGGAAGGCAACATCGCGAAGCTGATGGATTCGGAGATCAACCGCCAATTCCGGGATGTGAGCCTGCGCATCATCGGAGCGGACGGCATGCTGGCGGCTCGTTCATCTCAAACCGACTCGACGATCGCCGAGGTGGTCCTGAACGCGCAAGGACCGCCGATCTACGGTGGCACCGACCAGATCCAACGCAACATCCTTGGAGAGCGGGTGCTCGGCCTTCCCAAGGAGCCAGGCCCCGAGAAGACCACGCCGTTCAGCCAAGCTCCCGCGTAACGCCTGACCCTCAACCACCCAAGGCTGCGGGGCCGCGCCGCTGCAGCATTCGAGCGCGCTCAGCATTGAGCGGAGCGATTGTTCGAGCGGAGCGAGTCCGGTCGGAGCCCTCGGGCGCAGACCGCATGTCACCGAGCCCTCGGGCGGAGACCGCCTACAATCGCGAGATGGGTCACGATCACGATCATGGTGAACCCGTCGGGATCAGCAACGTTCGTGTGGGTGCAGCCGCGGGGATCAACGTGGGTTTCGCGGTGGTCCAAGTCCTTGTCGGTGTGGCGCTGGGGTCGGTTGCGGTGCTCGCCGATGCGCTGCATCAGGTCGTCGATGCGGTCGGACTGCTGACCGCGCTGACGGCCCTTGTTCTGCTTCGCCGACCGGCGACATCGTCGATGACGTTCGGTTGGGGGAAGGCTGATGCGTTGGGTGGCTACACGTCGGGCCTGTTGCTCCTTGGTTCGATCGTCTGGGTGTTGTACGAGTCGGTCAAACGGCTCATCGATCCCGTCTCGGTCAGCGGCGGCGGTGTGATTCTGATCGGTCTGGCTGGGATTGCGGTCAACGGGTTCAGCGTCTATCTGCTCGGCAGCGGCGACTTCTTGTCGTTGAGAGCGGCCCGGCTGCATCTTCTCGTAGATCTCGCCGGATCGGTGATCGTCGTGGTCGCCGGTGTCGTTCTACAGAGCACCACCTACACCTGGGTGGATCCCGTGGCGTCATTGCTGATCAGTGGCTTGGTCTTGCGCGGGACCTGGGGCCTGTTGCGCCATTCGGGTGCCCAGCTGCTGGATCGATCTCCGCTCGGGGCCGATTCCAACCACATCGGCGATCTGATCCTCGCTCAAGCCGGGGTGAACGATGTGCATCATGTCCACACCCGCTCGATCGCCCCCGGGGTGGCGAGCGTGACGGCGCATGTGGTGATGGACGGTACGGTCAGCCTGCACGAGGCGCAGGAGTCGATGAGTATGTTGCGAGAAGAGTTGGCCGACCGACTCGGCATCGCTCACGCCACGATTCAACTCGAATGCCACAACTGCGCTGACGCCAACCACTGAGGGTCGCGCGTTCGAGCGCGAGCGTCACGAATTGATCTGGCCGACGACCCCGGTCGGGGTGATCGTGCAGATCAGCCGTTTCTCCTCGACCATCGCGGTGCGGTACTCGTCCCAATCGGGGTGCTCGCTGCCGGAGACGGAGCGGAAGTAGTCGACCAGTGCGTCGCTGGTCGCATCGCCGGGTCGGGTTGTGACCGCGGAGAGTTCGACGGTGGCGTCGAAGGAGAGGTAGGACCACGACGGAGGATCGGTGATGTGGAGAACAACCCGGTTGTCCCTGCGCATGTTCCGGGTCTTGGCCCGGTCGTCGGTCAGAGAGACGAGGAACGTCCCGTCTTTTGCGGTGTAGGCGACGTCGGAGCTTTGCGGTCGCCCGTCCTTCCGGAGTGTGATCAGTACCCCGGTCCTGCGGGTTGCGGCCCAACCCAGAGCTTGTGCCAACTCCATCATGTTGCCCTTTCGCCGAACCGGCCGGTCATCCGAGGTATAAACGCGATGATCACGCTCGCCATCACGGTAGCTGTGAAGCCCACGGCCCAGGTTCTCGGATCGTCGAACAACAACAACTGGAAGTACAACCTCAGAATCGGAACCGACGCGATGGCGAGATAGGCGATCGCCATCGCAACCGCGATCATGACCTTCCACAGCCGGAGCGGACGGGCCGAGACGATCAGAACGGCCAGCCCGATCCCGAGAAGTGTGAAGGTGGCCAGGGTGCGAGCCTCGACCAGCAGCAAACCTGCACTGGTCCGGCCGTACTGGTAGACGGCAAAGGTTGTCGTGCCGGCCACGAAGCCGGCCGGGACCGAGAAGAGGAGAATCCTCCGAAGGAATCCGCCCCGCACCCGGCTGATCTCGGGGTTGAGTGCCAGCAGGAGTCCCGGGATTCCGATGCTGAACGTTCCGATCAGACTCAGTTGACGGGGCAGGAATGGGAAGGGGACCCCGGACACTCCCACCAGGAATGTCAAGAGGACGGCGTACACCGCTTTGGTGAGGAACAGATTGGCCACCCGCTCGACGTTGTTGATCACCTTGCGGCCCTCGCCGAGGACGACGGGGAGGGTGGCGAAGGAGTTGTCGACCAGGACGAGATCGGCGACGGTTCTCGAGGCTTCGCTGCCCGAGCCCATGGCGATCCCCAGGTCGGCATCCTTGAGGGCGAGGACGTCGTTGACCCCGTCGCCGGTCATCGCCACCACGTGGCCCTCGCTCTGGAGGGCGTTCACCATCGCCTTCTTCTGGTGTGGTTTCACCCGGCCGAAGACGGTGGTGCTCCTCAGCACCTCGGCCAGCGAGGCGAGGTCCTCGGGTAGCTGCCGGGCATCGAGAGCGGAGGACCCGTTCTGCACGCCGGCCCGCACTGCGATGGCGCTCACCGTGTCCGGGTTGTCGCCCGAAATCACCTTTATGGTCACATCCTGAGCGGCGAAGAAGCCGAGGATCTCCTGGACATTCGGGCGGAGCTGGTCTTCGAGTTCTATCAGACCCAGCACGACGAGATCACGTGGTGCGTGATCGTCCTCGGGTGGTGACGCTGACGCGGTGAGGGCGATGATTCGTTGTCCGGCTCTGTTCAGGACGTCGACCCGCGCCAGCTCAGCGGCGTGCCGCTCGACATCGAGCAGAACATCGGGAGCTCCGATGTAGAACCAGCCGTGGTCGGCGAACTGCCCCCCCGACCACTTGCGGGCACTGGAGAACGGTTCCCACGACGTGAGTTGCCAGTCAGGGACCGGGCCGGCCCGACCCGAGATCGCACACATCGTGGCGTTGGGGGAATCGTCGGCCGCCCCCAGCGCGGCCAGCGCAGCCCACGGCAGCTCGCTGTCGATGCCGTCGACGGGATGAAGCCTGGCGAATTCGATCTCTCCGGACGTGATCGTGCCCGTCTTGTCGAGGCACAGAACGTCCACACGGGCGAGGGTCTCGACCGTGGTCAGCTGTTTCGCCAGCGCCTTGCGACGCGACAACTCGAGCACACCGGCGACGAACGCCAGGCTCGTCAGTAACACCAGCCCATCCGGAACCATCGCCACCGATGCGGCAACCGTGCCCTGGAGGGCGTCCTGCCAGCGGTCCTGGCTCTGGAGCAGCGAAACGAGGAGAAGACCCGAAGCGATCGGGATGATGATCGTCAACCATCGGAGGATCCGGTTCACCGATCGGCGCAGCATCGACTCGGTGGGCTGGAACGCCTGAGCCTCGGCCCGAAGGCGGTTGGCGTAACTGTCCGCTCCCACCCCGGTCGCACGGACCAGCCCGGTGCCGGCCGCCACGAAGCTGCCGGACATGATCTCGTCGCCGGCCACCTTCTTGATCGTGTGGGACTCGCCGGTGAGCAACGACTCGTCCATGGCCAGGCCCGCTGAGGTCAGAACCTCGCCGTCGACAACGGCTTGTTCGCCGGCCAGCAGTCTGATCACATCGTCGGCGACCACGGCGTCCACGCCGATCGTCTCTTCCTGACCGTCGCGCACCACGATCGTGTCAGCGGCTGCGACGACGGCGAGTCGTTGCAGCTCCCGTCGAGCCTTCAGTTCCTGGGCAACCCCGATCACGCTGTTGGCCACGACGACCCCGACGAACAGTCCGTCCTGGGGGTATCCGGCGATCAGGATGAGGGCGAACAACGTCAGCATGATCAGGTTGATGATCGTGAAGACGTTCGAGCGCAGAATCTGCGACAGGGTCCGCCGGTTCGGGTCCGGGGCAACGTTGACCCGTCCCTCGCGGACGCGTTGTTCCACCTCGACGCTCGTGAGACCATTTACGTCGGCGTTGGTGGCCGCAGACATGGACATGATCACGGCGACGGTACTGCCACCGGCAGGCATTTATGCTGAGTCACCATGACCTCTCCTACAGCTGCCGCCGGCGCCCTCGCACTTCCCGTCCTGGAGATCGGTCGGGCCTGGATGCTCGCCGATTCGACGATCGAGCGGGGAGCGCTCCTCGGGGTCGACAGCTTTCCCACTCTCTGGCTTCACGGCCGGGCCGGCGTCTTGGGAGAGGTGGATGCCGACGTGGTGGCGGCCGCCGTAGGTTTCGTGTCATCGTCGATGGTGCGCGACCTGTGGGAGGGCAACGCCCCCGAAGGTCTCTCCCCGGCCGAAAGGTCCAAGGAGTATGTCGACGCGTGCGCCCGGTGGGCCGAGGACGCGTTCGCCGACATTCCCACCGCCGATCTCCAACGGGTCACCGAGCTGACCGCCAGGGTCGTCCTGTTAGCCGATGCCTCCTTAGGCGTCCTCTTCGCCGGCTGGCGCCGGATCGAACTGCCCGTCGACCCGACCGGTGCTGCCGCCGTGGCGCTGAATGTCCTGCGGGAGATGCGCGGGGGAGCGCACCTGATCGCAGTGCACGCGGTCGGCCTGGGACCTCACGGTGCGATCGTGTCGAGTGACGATCCGGTTCGGGGCGGCGTGGCCGGAGCTGTCCGTTACGGCTGGGGAGAACCACATCCGGCAGCCGATCCGGAGAAGCGGGCCAGCGCCGAGATGCTGACAACCTTGATCGCTTCGCATCCCCTGGACGTTCTCACCGGCGCCGAACGAACCGAGCTCGTCGAACTGGTTACGAGCTTGCGGGCCGCCTTCTAGAGGGAACCTGGGGTGGAGCCCCAGATCACTTGGGCGGCATACGGATGCCACCGTCCACCCGAACGGTCTCGCCGTTCATGTAGGGGTTGGTCAGCAGCTCCATCACCATGAACGCGAGCTCTTCGCCGTGACCGAGCCGTTTGGGGAACAGCACCGACTGGCCGAGGTGGGCTTTGAACTGATCGCTCTCCTCGCCTTCGCCGTAGATCGGCGTGTCGATGAGCCCGGGTGCGATCGTGTTGACACGGATGCCGGCCGCCGACAGATCCCGGGCGATGGGCAGCGTCATGCCGACGACGCCACCCTTGGATGCCGAGTAGGAGCACTGTCCGATCTGACCGTCGAAGGCGGCGACGGACGCCATATTGACGATGGCGCCCCGGGTTCCGTCCTCATCCACGGGATCGGTCTTGGCGATCGCCGACGCGCTCTGGCTGAGCATGTTGAAGGTCCCAATGAGGTTGATGTTGATGACCAGGGCAAACTTGTCGAGTTCCATGGGCTCGTTGTTGCGGTCGATCGTCCTGGCCGCCCAGCCGATTCCGGCGGAGTTGACCAGAGCCCGCAGTGGACCCATCTCCGAGGCGGCGGCGACGGCGGTCTTGGCATCGTCGGCACTGGTCACGTCGCACCGGACGAACAGGCCTCCGAGTTCCTTGGCGACCGATTCGCCCCTGTCCTGGTTCAGGTCGGCGATCACGACCCTCGAGCCGGCGGCGGCGAGTTGGCGTGCGCTGGCCTCGCCGATGCCGGAGGCGCCTCCGGTGACGATCGACGAACTTCCCTCTATGTTCATGCGGGGCATACGAGTTCCTTTCGCGTTCTCACGAGTCGTCCCGTGCGACGGCTCGACGGTACTCGGTCACCCACTCCCATACCCACCTGCGGTCCGGGGTCGGCCACTACCCTCGAAGGCACCTATGAATGCGCTCGTCGAACCCTCGCGAGGCCTCATCGAGCTGTATCGCAACGCCGGGGTCCTCAACGCCGAGATCGAGCGTCTCGAGCGACTCGGAGCCCAGACGGTCAGGGTCGACGCTGGATCGTGGGATGGCGACAGCTTCCTCACCGCGTTGGCTCACGCCCTCGATTTTCCCGACTACTTCGGCGGGAACCTCGATGCCCTTGCCGATGCTCTCGGCGGCAGCGTGGCGGGAGAGTACGGCTACCGCGACGTGCCCGGGTGCCGGCTGCTGGCGATCTACCAGTTCGACTCGTTCGTTCGTTCGGCGCCGCGTCGCTCCGCCGCGCTCCTCGAGGTGCTGCACGATACCGCCATTCTGGCGCTCAAGCTGGGCGATCCGTTTCTCGCCTTGCTTCAGTCCGACGACCCGGACCTGTCACTGCAGAATGTCGGTGGGCGCACGATCGCGTGGAACCATGCCGAGTTCCTCCGCTCGAAACGGTCGGTCACACCGCCCAACGAATGAGCCAGAAGACGATCATGCCCGCCGCCAGCGCCGGAACCAGGCTGCGGTATCTGAACGCCACCACGCCGGCGGACGTCAGGCCGGCCACCTCGGCCAGCGTGACTCCGTTCATCGTTTCCTCGGGGTTGGCGACGAGGGTCACCACGAGCGCGGACAGTACCGCCGGGCCCACGTTGCGCAGCGCCCGTACCACTGGCTCGGGCAGTTGCCGGTCGGCCAGGGTCAGGATCATCCCAGCCCGCATGGCGTAGGTGGCAGCACCGACGATGGCGACGAGTGCCATCGCCTCGGTAGCGCTCATCGTGCGCCAACCGTTTTCGGTCGTGGTGCCCGGTCGGTGAGAAAGCCGGCCAGGATGCCGCAGACGGCTCCGACGAGAAGCCCGCTGCGGTTCGGCAGACCGACCGCGGCGAAGCATACGACCGCGGCCACGACCGCCGCGACGACCGACGGCCGGCGATCCACCATCAACACCACGATCCCGACGAACATCACGCCAGGGGCGAAATTCAGACCCCATGAGGCGGGGATGAACGACCCGAAGAAGATGCCGAGCAGCGTGACCGCCTGCCATCCGATGAAGAAGAAGGACCCGCAGGTCAGGTAGTAGAAACGAAAACGCTCGGGCGGGTCGGACGTCCTGGGACTGACCATGGCGAAGACCTGATCGATCAGCAGGAAGGGTGCCAGCCAGCGAAACCACCGCGGTTGTCGTGAGAACGCCGGTGCCAGAGCTGCGGAGTACATGATGTGGCGAAGATTGATCACCATCGCGGCCAATGCCACGGTCCACAACGAGACCGTCCCGGCCAAGCTGACCATCGTCAGTTGGGCCGCGCCGGCAAAGACGAGCAGTGAGCTGGTGTAGGCGGCTCCGCTCGGCATGGCCGATTCGGTGATCGCCACGCCCACGACGAAACCGAACGGGATGGCCGGGACGAAGATCGGCAAACTGTCGCGCAATGCATCCCGATCCAGGATGCCGAACAACCGGGTGTCGGCGTGGCCGTCGCCGGATGAACGCCCCGCAGCCGACACCTGTCCGGACCGGTCAGAAACCGTCGACGATGGCGTTGAACGTCGCACTGGGACGCATCGCTGCGTCCGCCCGCACATCGTCGGGTAGGTAGTACCCACCGATGTCCACGGGGGGACCCTGAACCCTGTTGAGCTCATCGATGATGCTCTGTTCCTGATCGGCCAGGGTCTCGGCCAGCGGCGCAAACCGTTCGGCCAGCTCGGCGTCCTCGGTCTGGGCTGTCATCGCCTCGGCCCAGTACAGGGCGAGGTAGAAATGACTGCCTCGGTTGTCGAGTTGACCGACCTTGCGGAGCGGCGACCTACCGTTGTCGAGCAGTGTTCCGGTTGCGTGATCGAGCGCATCGCCGAGGACCGTCGCTCGAGGTTCGTCGGTGGCGTGAGCGAGGTGTTCGAGCGACACCGCAAGGGCAAGGAACTCTCCCAGTGAGTCCCAGCGGAGATGGTTCTCCTTCTGGAACTGTTGTACGTGTTTGGGTGCCGAACCACCGGCGCCGGTCTCGAAAAGACCTCCGCCGTTCATGAGGGGCACGATCGACAGCATCTTGGCGCTGGTGCCGAGTTCGAGGATGGGGAACAGGTCGGTCAGGTAGTCGCGCAGGACATTGCCCGTGGCCGAGATCGTGTCGAGTGCGGCCTTGGCCCGCTCCAGCGTGAAATTCGTGGCATCGGCGACATTCATGATTCGGATGTCGAGGCCGTCGGTGTCGTGATCGCCCAGGTAGGTCTCGACCTTGCGGATCAACTGGGCGTCATGGGCGCGTGCGGAATCCAACCAGAACACCGCTGGAGTGTCGGTGGCCCGGGCCCGCGTCACAGCCAGCTTCACCCAATCACGCACGGCTGCATCCTTGACGGTGCACATCCGCCAGATGTCGCCTTTCTCGACAGCGTGCTGCATCACCACCGAGCTGTCGGCCTCGACGACGCGGACCACACCGTCGGACGCCATCTCGAAGGTCTTGTCGTGGGAGCCGTACTCTTCGGCCTTCTGGGCCATCAGCCCGACGTTGGGAACCGTCCCCATCGTCGTCGGGTCGAATGCGCCGTTCTCCCGGCAGAAATCGATGGTCGCCTGGTACAGCGCGGCGTAGCTGCTGTCCGGAATGACCGCTTTGGTGTCCTGGGTGGCGCCCGCTTTGTTCCACATCTGACCCGACGAGCGGATCATCGCCGGCATGGATGCATCGACGATCACGTCGCTGGGTACATGCAGGTTTGTGATGCCACGATCGGAGTCGACCATCGCCAGGTCGGGACCGTTGTCGATGGCGGCGGCGATGTCGGCTTGGATGACCGTCTTCGCATCGTCGGGAAGACCGCCGAGGGCGCTGAGCACGTTGCCCAGCCCGTTGTTCGGTTCGGCACCGGCGTCGGTGAGTGCGGCCGCATGCCGTTTGAAGACGTCGGAGAAGAAGACCTCGACGGCGTGACCGAAGATGATCGGATCCGACACCTTCATCATGGTGGCCTTGAGATGGAGGGAGAACAGGACTCCGCCCGCCTTGGCATCGGCGATCTGCTCGGCGAGAAACGTGCGCAGTGCCTTGACGCTCATGAACGTTCCGTCCACGATCTCGCCGACCTCGACGGGAACGCTCTGCTTCAACACGTTGATCTCGCCCTCGGGCGAGACGTGCTCGATCCGGAGATCCTGCTCTGCGTCGATCGTCACCGACCGCTCGTTCGAGGCGAAGTCGTCGTGACCCATCGTCGAGACGTGCGTCGCCGAGTCGTGACTCCAGGCCCCCATCGAATGGGGGTTCTTCCTGGCGTACTCCTTGACCGCCCTCGGCGCCCGGCGATCCGAGTTGCCCTCGCGGAGAACCGGATTGACGGCGCTGCCCTTGACCCTGTCGTACCGGGACCGGACTTCCCGGTCGATCTCGGTATTCGGATCGTCGGGGTAGTCGGGCAGCGCATATCCCTTGGCTTGGAGTTCGGCGATGGCGGCCTTGAGCTGGGGGACCGATGCGCTGATGTTGGGCAGCTTGATGATGTTGGCTTCGGGTCGGAGGGCGAGTTCACCCAGCTCGGCCAATGCGTCCGGTGCGTGCTGTGCTCCGGTGAGGAAGTCGTTGAAGTTGGCGAGGATCCGGCCGGCCAGCGAGATGTCCTTTGTCTCGACGTTGACTCCGGCCGCTCCCGTGAAGGCAGTGATGATCGGGAGGAGCGACCTGGTGGCGAGGGCGGGGGCCTCGTCGGTGTGGGTGTACATGATGGTTGCGGGGGTGTGATCGGACATCGCCGCCCAGCGTATCGGTCGGCCTCGCCGGGTTTGGCTGGCATCGAATCGGTGGACGGTGTACGTTCCGCACACAGCATCCGGCAACGGCATCGGTCCGATCGGACTGGAGCCCGCTCGGGGGGAGGTTCCTGCTTGTCGGTCCCGACCGTTCCCGCATCGCCTGACTTCTACACCTATCCCCGAGCGCCGATCGCCCACGCCACCTTGGCCGGTCCCAACCGCATCGAGTGCCGCTGGTCCGATGGCCTCGTCGGATGGTTCAACGGCACCTGGCTGCGGGAGAACTCGATGGGTCACGGCATCGATGTGGTCACGCGCGAGGGGATTGCGGATCCGGCCGAGCTTCTGCGCCACACCGTCACCGCTGCCGTCGTCGAATTCGGGGAGCTGAACATCTCCTGGTCCGATAATTTTACCTGCGACTATGCGTCGGGGTGGCTTCGGTCGGTGGCGGCGGGAGAACAGCGGATGTCGGCCGGGCTGCCCCACGCCACGCCGTGGGTCACGATGGATGCACCGGCAACGATCGACGGGGAACGCCGGGACGTCCTCCCGACCTATGGCTGGCCGCTGGCGCCGACCCCGGACGTCCTTCTCGAGCTCACGATCGACCTGCTCCGCTACGGAGCGGTACGACTGACCGGGGGCCCTGTCGGAGCCGACGACCTCGAGCGATTTGCGGCTCATCTGGGTCCGCTGAGAGAGACGAACTTCGGACGGGTCTGGGATGTCGTCGCCAAGGTCGACCCCGACAGCACCGCCTACACCGGCCGGCCTCTCGTGCCCCACACCGATCTTCCCTCCAGAGAGCGCCCCCCCGGCTTCCAGGCGTTGCACTGCATCGCCAACACCTGCTCGGGCGGTCTCGAACCAGATGTCCGATGGACTGGCGATCGTCAACCATCTCGCCGCTGCAGAACCCGAGCACCACCGGGCACTGACCACGTTGCGGTGGGTGTTCATGAGCAAAGGGAGCACCATCGACCACCGCTGGTCCGGTCCGGTCGTCGAGATCGTGCCCGTTGACGGTTCGCTGATCATCAGGGGTTTCAGTCCGGTGCGGGCCTATCCGGACATGTCACCCGACGACGTCGACCGGTCGTATTCGGCGATCGCACGGTTGCACCAACTGGGGGCGGATCCGGCATTCCAGATCCAATCGTCATTCGAACCCGGCGATGCGGTCATCTTCGACAACCGCCGAATGCTGCACGCCCGATCCGTCTACGACCCCAAGATCTGCTCCCGCCACCTCCGAGGCTGCTACCTCGATCCCGATGACGTCCGTTCGGTTGCACGGGTTCTTCTCCGCCGATCCCCTCAGACCCCATCGGAGGTCACCACACCATGAACGATTCCGTGTTCATCACCTGCGCGGTCACCGGATCGGGCGACACGGTCGCCAAGTCCGAGCACGTACCGGTCACCCCCCAGGAAATCGCCGACGACTGTCTGGAGGCGGCCCGAGCCGGCGCCGCCATCGTGCACATTCACGTGCGGGACCCCGAAACGGGTACTGCGTCGAGGGACACCGCCCTGTATCAAGAGACGGTCGATTTGATCAGAGCGTCGGACACCGACGTGGTGATCAATCTCACCTCGGGCATGGGAGGCGATCTCACCTTCGGTTCGGTCGAAGCACCCCTGCCGCTCTCCGACATCGGCACGGACATGGCGGGCGCCACCGAGAGGGTGCAGCACGTACTGGCAATCCGACCCGAGATCACCACGCTCGACTGCGGCTCGATGAATTTCGGGCATGGCGACTATGTGATGACCAACACGCCGTCGGTCCTGAAGGCGATGGGGGAACAGATACGGGATCTGGGGGTCCGTCCGGAGATCGAGGTGTTCGATACCGGCCATCTCTGGCAGGCCAAGGCGCTGGTCACCGCGGGCGTGATCGAGGATCCGGTCATGATCCAACTTTGCATGGGTATTCCGTGGGGGGCGCCCAACGACCTGAACACGTTCATGGCGATGCGCAACAACATCCCCGACGACTGGACCTTTTCCGCCTTCTCGATCGGGGCAGACCAGTTCCGCTACGTGGCGCTGGCGGCGGTGTCGGGTGGCAACGTGCGGGTCGGGTTGGAGGACAACCTGTACCTTCGGCGCGGGACGTTGGCGACCAACGCCGATCTCGTCGAGCGGGCGAAACACATCGTCGAAGCAATGAACTTCTCGATCGCCGGTCCGGACGAGGTTCGCAGTCGACTGAAGTTGCAGCGGCGTTGATGGCGCCGCCACTGGTGGCCGAACCGATCGAGGTCGGTGTTGTCGGGGCCGGTGTCATCGGTAGTGGTTGGGCCGCCCGAATGGCGCTGGCCGGTCACTCGGTTCGATGGTTCGATCCAAATCCGAACGCAGAACCGTTTCTCCTGCGGATCATGGACAACGCAGATCGGGCCTGGGAGGGAATCGGGTGGCCACGGGCGCAGGGCCAACCGCTACGAGCCGACTCGCTTCGGGCAGCAATCGCCGACTCTGCGCTCGTCATCGAGAGCGTCCCCGAGCGAATCGATGTCAAACGCTCGACCTATGAATTGATCGAGACGGCAGCACCCGCCACCACCATCATCACCTCATCCACCTCCGGCTTCCCCGCCACCCGGTTGGCCGAGGGTATGCAGCATCCCGAGCGTCTGATCGTCGCCCACCCTTTCAATCCCGTCTACCTTCTGCCCCTCGTGGAACTCGTGCCGGGATCGTCCACCTCGGCGGAGGTCGTCGAGCGGGCGACGGAGATCTACGAAGGCGCGGGTATGAAGCCGCTTGTCGTCGGCAAGGAGATCGATGCTTTCATCGCCGATCGCCTCCTCGAAGCCGTCTGGCGCGAAGCCCTCTGGCTCGTCAACGACGGCATTGCGACCACCGGCGACATCGACGACGCCATTCGGTACGGTTTCGGTCTGCGGTGGGCGCAGATGGGCTTGTTCGAGACCTACCGGGTAGCCGGTGGTGACGGTGGTATGCGCCAGTTCATCGCTCAGTTCGGCGAGGCGCTGGCCTGGCCGTGGACCAAGCTGATGGACACCCCCGACCTCACCGAGGAGCTGATCGATCGAATCGCCACACAATCCGATGAACAGTCCGGCCACTTCTCGATCGCGGAGCTCGAACGGCACCGTGACGACAACCTCGTCGCCATCCTCAATGCGTTGGCCGCGCAGCGCTGGGGAGCGGGCGACATCGTGGCCAGGCTCCGGTAGGTGACAGCGGAGATCCAATCGGTTCGGTCAGGGACTTCGAACCTATGATGAGCCGATGGAGGGGACCGTTCTCGGCGATCGGGTACTGACGCCGACCGGGTGGATCGGGCCCGCCCTCGTCCGCCATGCCGACGGCCTCATCACCGGGATCGAGCCCGTTGCGAGCGGCCGTGGTGACGGGACGACGATCGTGCCCGGGTTCATCGACATCCAGGTGAACGGCAAAGCGGACATCGCGGTCGACACACGCTCCGATCAGAGTTGGGATCGCCTCGAACGCTTGGTCCGAAGCGAAGGGGTGACGTCCTGGTTCCCGACGACCATCACCTCTTCTCTGGACCGGATGGAGGGGGCGGTCGACCGACTCGCCGGCCGCATCAGAAACGGTTGTGCACAAGGGCTACCCGACCCGGTGGGGATTCACGTGGAAGGCCCCTTCCTCGGGTCCGAACCCGGCGTGCATCCGGTCGCCCACATCGTCGGACCCGACCTCGGTTTCGTCCAGCGGCTCCCCCCCGAGGTTCGGCTGATGACGGTGGGCGGGCAGGATCCGATGGCCCCGACGCTCGTGCGGCGCCTGGTCGAGCGGGGGGTCGTCGTCAGCCTGGGTCACACCAACCCGACCCGGGAACAACTTGACGCAGTTCTCGGCGCCGGCGTCAGCATGGTCACTCACCTCTTCAACGCCTGCGGCCCGATGCATCAGCGGAGTCCGGGCCTGATACCGCACGCCTTGGCGATCGATGGTCTTGCCGTCTCCTTCATCGCCGATGGCATTCACGTCGATCCTGCCTGGCTCGGGGTGATCGCCGCCGCCAAACGCCCGCAGGACCAGATCTTGATCACCGACAGCGTCGCCGTCGGCGGTTCCCTTCAGGTCGATCCGACCGGGCCGGTGGCCAGATCGGTCGACGGCACGATGGCCGGCAGCATGCTCACCATGGACGCCGCCATACGCCGCATGGTCGACGAGGTCGGTGTCGACCTCGAACACGCCTGCCGGGCGGCATCGACCAATCCGGCCGCGGTGCTGGGGCTGTCGGACCGGGGGCAGATCACGCCGGGCAGGCGAGCCGACCTGACCATCCTGGATGTGAACCTTCACGTGGCCGGGGTCGTGGTCGCAGGTCTCGAGGGCGCCGACCCCGTGGGCGTGATCAGTGGGTGACGAGGATTCGTTCGGCGGCGAATCGACCGAGGCCCACGACCGCACCCTCCACGTCGATCGTGGTGGTTCCGTCCGGTGAAACGGCGACGACGGTCCCCTCCGAACCGGGGATGACGTTGGACCTCTCGAGGAACTCCAACATGCCATCCCTGAATTCCAGTTCTTCGGGAATTCGGGCCACGGCGAAGCCATCTCCCACCCCGACCGCGGACAGTGTGATCATCGACGGTTCGACGTAGTCACTGCCCGGGATGGGGTTGCCGTGCGGGCAGGTGGTCGGGTTCTCCATCAGATCGAGCATGGCGGTCTCGACCTCGGGGCTGATCACGTGTTCCCACTTGCCGGCCTCGTGATGGGCGGTGGCCCATGACAGTCCGAGGACGTCGGTGAGGAAACGTTCGGCCAGCCGGTGCCGTCGCACCATCGTGGTGGCCAGCGTGGTGCCCTCCGGCGTCAGCCGGATCGTGTGGCCGGACAGGGTCACCAGACCCTCTTCGTCAAGTCTCTTCACCATCTCGGACACCGCCGGGCGGGAGACGGCCAGCCGTTCGGCGATCCTGGCCTGTATGACCTTGACGCCGTCCTCGGCCAGCTCGAAGATCGTTTCGCAGTACTCCTCGAAGGCCGGGTGGTGCTCCGGGGACGTGTACTCGGTCATACGTCGAGAATACAACGGTCGTCAAGGAGGAACACCAGCGGAGGTTCGGGAAGCCTTACGCCGCATCGGGGGTCGTGGACTCAGCCGAGGACGAGATCGCCCCCGCAGAAGATCGGGTGCCGGGATTGTGGTGCTCGTCTCACGTCGACGACAATGGCCTCCATGCCTGAGGCGTTTGTCACCGCATACGGGTTGGCCTACGGTCAGGCGCTGCACCGGTTCCTCGTCGAGGAGGCTCTGCCCGGGTCGGGTGTGACCGAAGCTGCGTTCTTCGACGGAATGGCCGAGCTGGTGGCGAGGTTCGCCGATCGCAATGCCGAACTACTGGCCGAGCGCCGCCGACTCCAGTCGCTGATCGACGACTGGCATCGGTCACGGACCGGTCAACCCCACGATGCCGACGCCTACAAGGCGTTCCTCATCGACATCGGCTACCTTCTCGCACCAGCGGATGACGTGGTGGTCGAGACCGCCAACGTCGATCCGGAGATCGCCACCGTCGCCGGTCCCCAACTCGTCGTTCCCGTCATGAACGCCCGGTATGCGGTCAATGCCGCCAACGCCCGATGGGGTTCGCTGTATGACGCTCTCTACGGGACCGACGCCATGGGCGATCTCCCCGGCGCCGGGCCCTACGATCCGCAGCGCGGTCAACGGGTGATTGGATGGTCCAAGCGTTTCCTCGACGATGTGGTGCCGCTCGATGGCGGATCGCATGCGGCGGTGACCCGCTATCACGTCGACCGGGGCGCCCTGGTCGCCGAGATCGATGCGATGCCGTTCGGCCTTCTCCAGCCGGAGGTCTTCGTGGGATTCCTCGGCGACCCGTCCGAACCGGCGGCGGTCCTGCTTCGGCACAACGGCCTCGGTATCGAACTGCGTATCGACCGGGCCCACCCGGTTGGATCGAGCGATCGAGCCGGCGTGGCCGACGTGGTGCTCGAAGCCGCCCTCACCTCCATCATGGATTGCGAGGACTCGGTCGCAGCGGTCGATTCCGACGACAAGGCGCTCGTGTACCACAACTGGCTCGGTCTCATGCGCGGGGACCTCACCGCCGAGGTCACCAAGGATGGTTCGACCTTCACCCGCACCATGGCCGATGACCGGACCTTCACCGGCTCCGACGGCGGGGTTGTCACCGTGCCCGGTCGGGCTTTGATGTTGGTTCGCAACGTCGGTCATCTGATGACGACACCCGCGGTCCGATCGATCGACGGGGACGACATGCCCGAAGGGTTGCTCGATGCGATGGTCACCACCCTCTGTGGCCTCCACGATCTGAGAACCGAGGCAGGCCGTCGTAATACTCGAGCGGGCAGCGTCTACGTCGTCAAACCCAAGATGCACGGCCCCGCCGAGGTCGCGTTCGCCGATGAGGTCTTCACGTTCGTCGAGTCGGTTCTGGGCCTGGATCAGTACACGGTCAAGCTCGGGATCATGGACGAGGAGCGCCGCACCACCGTCAACCTGACGGCGTGCATCGACGCCGCCCGGCGACCGGGTGGCGTTCATCAACACCGGCTTCCTCGACCGCACCGGCGACGAGATCCACACGTCGATGGAGGCCGGCCCGATGGTCCGCAAGGGCGACATGAAGAGCCAGACCTGGATCACCGCCTACGAGGACTGGAACGTCGACATCGGGCTCGAGTGCGGCCTCCGGGGCCGTGGCCCAGATCGGCAAGGGCATGTGGGCGGCGCCCGACCGAATGGACGCGATGCTCGACCGAGAAGATCGGCCATCCCCGAGCCGGGCGCCAGCTGCGCCTGGGTGCCATCACCGACGGCGGCCACGCTGCACGCCACCCACTACCACCAGGTCGATGTGCGTGCCCGGCAGAGCAAGCTGGCCGCGAGAACGAGACGCAGAGCCTCGATCGACGAGCTCCTGTCGATCCCGCTGGCCGAACCGTCGTGGACCGACGATCGGATTCAGACCGAATTGGACAACAACGCCCAAGGGATCCTCGGGTACGTGGTCCGGTGGGTCGACCAGGGGGTCGGCTGCTCCAAGGTGCCCGACATCAACGACATCGCCCTGATGGAAGATCGGGCAACGTGCCGGATCTCCAGTCAGCACATGGCCAACTGGTTGCGTCACGGTGTCGTCGACGCCGAGCGCATCATCGCGACGATGCGGAAGATGGCGCGCGGTCGTCGACCGGCAGAACGCCTCGGATCCGCTCTACGAGCCGATGTCACCGTCGTTCGACGGACCGGCCTTCCGAGCTGCCTGCGACCTCGTCCTCAGCGGCGCCGAGCAGCCCTCCGGGTACACCGAACCGATCCTGCACGCCCGCCGTACCGAGAAGAAGGCGACACTGTGAACATCACCATCGCACAGGCTCGAATGATCGTGGCGTCCGCCATGATCGAAGGCGGCGCTCGAGGCTTCAAACCCCTGACGGTGGTGGTCCTGGACAGTGGTGGCCACGTGACCGCCGCCGAGCGACAGGACGGGTCGTCGACAAAGCGGTTCGAGATCGCCTACGGCAAGGCCCACGGGGCGATCTCGTTCGGCGTGGGGTCGAGGGCGCTGATGATGCGGGCCGAACAGCAGTCCTACTTCATCGCCGCCGCCAACCACGCGGTCGGCCCGCTGGTACCGGTGCCGGGCGGGGTGCTGATCGTCAACGAGGCCGATCTGGTGATCGGCGCAGTGGGTGTCAGCGGCGACACGTCGGACAATGATGAGTTGGCGGCGCTCGCCGGTATCGAGGCCGCCGGATTGAAAGGGGTTCCAGGATGAGCATGCTCGAGAAGGCACGAAGAGTACTCGGCGACCGCGGTTCGCGCGCCGAGCCGGTGACCGACGACGATCGCCTGCTGAGCGAGCTGAGGGCGGCGCTGGCCCCGGACCGGGTCCGGTTCGACGCCGCCGAACGCTCCCTGCACGCAAAGGACGCCTCTGTTTTCGAAGGTGGTGTGGCAGGACCGAGCTGCTTTCCTGTCAACACCGCCGAAGTGCAGTCGATCATGCGGATCGCAGCCGCCCACGGCAAGGGTGTCGTACCGCGCGGTGCCGGGACGGGCCTGGCCGGCGGAGCCATTCCGCTGGGGGCGCCGGTCGTGATCGCCCTGACGAAGATGAACCGGATCCTCTCGGTCGATACCGACAGCCGCGTCGCATGGGTCGAGCCCGGCGTCATCAACCTCGATCTCACCCGTCACCTGACACCGATGGGTTTCCATTTCGCACCCGATCCGAGCAGCCAGCAGGTCTGCACCATCGGTGGCAATCTCGCCAACAACGCCGGCGGCCCGCACTGCCTCGCCTACGGCGTGACCAACACACACATCATGGCGATGGAGGTCGTCCTCGCCGACGGCGACGTTGCCATGCTCGGTGGATTGGACCCCGAACCGGCCGGTCTGGACCTTCGGGGCGTCTTCGTCGGATCCGAGGGAACACTGGGCATCGCCACCAAGATCGCGGTCAGGATCACCAAGAATCGGCCGGCGGTCAGGACCCTGCTGCTCAGCTTCGATTCGGTGAGTGATGCGGCCAACACCGTGTCGGGCATCATCGCCGCCGGGATCGTGCCTGCCGCCCTCGAGGTGATGGATCACCGGATCACCGTCGCCGTCGAGAACTACGTGGGCGCCGGGTACCCGCGTGACGCCGCCGCAGTGTTGCTCGCCGAAGTCGACGGTCTGGACGACGGCGTCGGGATCGATGCCGACCGAATCGCCGAGATCGGCCGCCAGCACGGTGCGACCGACGTCCGCACCGCCAAGGACGACCACGAACGAGCACTGCTGTGGAAAGGTCGCAAGACCGCCTTCGGCGCAATCGCCCAGATCGCCCCCGACTACTACCTCCACGACACGGTCGTGCCCCGTTCGGAGCTGGCGAACGTTCTCGAGAAGGTCTATGCGATCGCCGACAGCTACGACCTCAAGGTCATGAACGTGTTTCACGCCGGTGACGGAAACCTCCATCCGCTACTCCTGTTCGACTCCCGCGACCCCGGCGTGCTCGAGCGGGTTCACGCCGCCGGCCAAGAGATCGTCGAAGCATCGCTCGACGCTGGTGGCGTGCTGTCAGGAGAGCACGGGATCGGTGTGGAGAAGCAGGCCTACATGGATCGATTGTTCTCCGACGATGATCTGGATCACCAGGATCGCCTTCGCCGAGCATTCGACCCCGGCTGTCGCGCCAACCCCGGCAAGGTGATCCCGATGGGCCACAGTTGCGCGGACATCCAGGCGCTGCGACAGGTCCCGACCGGGGTCTGGGGATGACCGCCACCGGTGGCCGCCTTCGGCACGGCCCGACCGTCGACCGCTTCGCAGCCGACGTGGGGCCGGAGGGTCCCGTCGCCGTCGCCGGCGGCCGCACCCGCTGGCACAGCGGTGGAGAACCGGTCGGTGAGCCCCGGTTCGTCACCGCGCCGGCAGGCATCGTCGAGTACAAGCCGGACGAGATGACGATCCGCATCGCCGCCGGGACCTCGGTGGCCGAACTCGATGCCGCCCTCGGTGAACACGGCCAACGATCAGCGCTTTCCGACCGGGGCGGGACCGTCGGTGGTGCGGTCGCGGTCGGCGAGAACGACCGCGACGTGTTGAGCCGCGGTCGCTGTCAGGGACGCCGTACTCCAGGTCACTTACGTGTCGTCGGAGGGAAAGATCGTCTCCGGCGGCGGTCCCACCGTCAAGAACGTGTCCGGGTTCGACATTCCCCGCCTCATGGTCGGTTCGCTCGGCACGCTCGGGTGTCTGGCCGAGGTCATTCTGAGGACCAATCCCATTCCTGCGGTCAGTCGCTGGTTCGAGACTCGGGCAGACCCCTTTGCCGTGTTCGACGCACTACTCGCACCCGCCGTCATCCTGTGGGACGGCACCACCACCTTCATGCACCTCGAGGGGCACGGGCCCGACGTCGATGGCGGAACTGGCCCGGGCATCGGATCTCGGGGCCACGGTCGAGATCGAGTCGCCGCCGGAATTCCCCGGTCCTCATCGCTGGTCGCTCACCCCGGCCGAACTGCGGGGCGTGGGTGACCTGATCGACGGGAGCTGGCTGGCCTCGGTCGGGGTCGGGACAGTTCTGGCCACATCGCCGCAACCGACTCGGGAGTTGTCGGCCTCCGTGACAGCGGTGCACGACCGGATGAAGCAATACTTCGATCCAACCGGCCGGCTCAACCCCGGTCGCCATCCCGGCAGGAGGTAGCCCCGCCATGGATCTCCATCTCGACGACGACGAGCTGAACACCTGCGTGCAATGCGGACTGTGCCTGGCCCACTGCCCCACCTACCGGGTGTCGGGTGACGAGTCGATGTCCCCCCGCGGCCGCATCCATCTGATGCGGGAGGTGCAACTCAACAACGCTCCCGTAACCGACGAGGTGCTGCGGTCGTTCGAAACCTGCGTCCAGTGCCGGGGCTGCGAACCGGCGTGCCCGTCCGCGGTGCCCTACGGCCACCTCATGGAAACGACCAGAGAGACGCTGGCCGATGCCGGGTTGATGACCCCGTGGTGGCAGCGGATGGCCATGAAGCCGCTGGCCCACCCCAAGCTTCTCGGGGCCGGATCGATAGTGGTCGCGCTGGCTCAGCGGGGCCGGCTCGTTCCCAAGAGATTCGGTTTGAGCGTCGACGTCCCCTTCACCCAGGAGCCGCTGAAGGCGTCGGGCACCGACGTCATCATGTTCACCGGGTGCGTGATGGACACATGGCAGCGCGATGTGCACCAGGCGGGCCAACGCGTCCTCGAAGCCGCCGGGTTCGGCGTCACCCCCTCCGGTGATCTGGCGCCCTGCTGCGGCGCACTGCACGCCCACGCCGGCCTGGCCGATGACACCCGCACCTACGCCAAGAACATGATCCGTACCCTCTCCCGCGGCGCCATCGCCGACGCATCGATCATCGTGGATTCGGCCGGCTGCAGCGCCCAGATGAAGGACTACGGACACCTCCTGGGCACCGAAGCTGCCAGGAGATTCAGCTCGCGAGTGTTCGACATCTCCGAGTTCCTGGCTCTGCATTTCGATCGACTGCCCCAAGGATCTCAACTCGCCGAAACGGTCGCCATCCAGGACCCGTGTCACCTGCGTCACGTGCAGCGCGTCCATCAGGCGACCAGAACCGTGCTCGGACGATACGTTCCGAATCTGGTCGAGCTCGATGACGACGGTTTGTGCTGCGGGGCCGGCGGCGCCTACAGCGTCATGGAAGCCGAACTCTCCGGCCAGATCCGCGATCGGAAAGTGGCGGTCATCAGCGCCAAGAACCCCGACCTCGTGGCCAGCGCCAACCCCGGTTGCTCGATGCACCTGGGGGCGGTGGGCGTCCCCACCATTCACCCAATGGAACTGGTCGACCGGGCTCTGCACGGCTAGCTATGGCTCTGCACTACTTCGCCGAAGAAGCGTTCACCGATCTGTTGTGCAATTGGCGACACCACGACGATCTCCAGCGGCTGCGGAATGCCTCGGTCGTTCAACTCGCTCGGAGCGCCCGAGCGGTCGAGCGGTCCAGGGCTCGGATGCGTCGACTCCGGGCAGCGCTGTACCCGACCGACGACGAAGCGCGGGTGGCATTGACGACAGCGCTGTGTCCGATTCTCGATGAGGTGGTCCTGCTCGGCCCCAGCCACCGGTCGTTCTCCAGGCCTGCGATGCTCGAGTGCCCGTGCGGCGAACTGGTCTCTGTGAACGGTCAGGACTGACGAGTCGTCCTTCGGGACAGACGACCAAAGTAACGTCGGGAGAGCATAGAAGAGTCGTGCTCCCCCGACGCTACAGAACCGGCCGTTTGTCCTGTTCAGGCCGTTGCTAGCGCTTGCTGCCTCCTCCCAGGAGCCATTCCTTCATGGGAGCGGCGGTGGAGAGCTTCAGGGATCGGCTCTTACCGATCTGGATCGCTGCGCCGGTCTGGGGATTCCGGCCCGTGCGAGGAGCCCGTTCGCCCATCGAGAAGGTTCCGAAACCGGGCCATGCCACCTTTTCGCCATGTTTGACGGACTCGGCTGTGTGGTCGAAGAAAGCGGCGAGAACGGCCTCGGTTGTCTTTCTGTCGGCATCGGCCCGCTCGGCGACGCCCGAAATCAATTCAGCTTTGGTAGCCATTTGCAACTCCTTGTGCACCTGTGTGCGGTTAGTGATGGTCACGGCGCATACTGCGCAGCGAGCTACAGCAAAGCACCGTTTGGCGAGTATCCGGCGGATTGTCCCTATATTTGCTGGACTTCGTCGCCGCCGACGTCGGCCCCGATGGGCGTGGGGCCGGCCCAGCAGCCTTGGTGTGGCGCGGATGACCGTGTCGTACAGAGTGCAGCTGAGCGCCGACTTTCCGTTCGCCGCCGCAGAAGGAATCCTTGACCATCTGCAACGACTCAATTGCACATATCTTCATACCTCGCCGATCACGACGGCGATCTCGGGCAGCTCCCATTTCTATGACGGTGTCGATCCCACGACGGTCTCGGACGAGATGGGCGGTGAGGACGGCCTGCGCCGTCTCGTCGCCGCCCTGCGAAAGCGCGGGCTCGGTCTGCTCGTCGATCTGGTTCCGAACCATCTCAGCGTCGCCCGTCCGCAGCTGAACCGGTGGTGGTGGGAGACGCTGCGGGACGGGCCCGACGCGGCGTGCGCCCACTTCTTCGACATCGATTGGGACGCCGGTGATGGGAAGGTGATCCTCCCATTCCTGCCGGATCGGTTCGAAGATCTGGACCGCAGGGGAGCGGCGACCCGGACGGTTCTGGGTGGGAGCCCGTGCTCGACATCGGCGGTTCGTGTAACGGCGGGTCAGATGCGATGTCAGGTTCGCCGCATCGTGGGCGCATAGCTGTCACACTTCACCGATGTCCTCCCAACGCCAACCGACGGAAAGGCGATCGACGATCAGGTTCGACGCTGCGGAGCTGACCGGGCTGGAATCCTACAAGTTGCTCACCGGTCTGGTCGTGCCTCGTCCGATCGGTTGGATCGGCACCGTCTCTGCAGCGGGAGTGTCCAACCTGGCTCCCTATTCGTTCTTCAATGCGGTGAGCGGTCGTCCCCCGATGCTGGTGTTCTCGCCCGGTCGGGGCAGCCGCAAGGACACGTTGGCCAACGTTCGGGTGGTGCCGGAGTTCACCGTCAATGTCGTGACGATCGAGGTGGTGGAGGCGATGAACCTCACCGCTGCGCCCTTGGCGTCCGGAAAGAGCGAGTTCGATCTTGCCGGGCTCGTCGAAGTGCCATCGACCCTCATTCGGCCGCCGCGGGTGGCCGAATGCAAAGCGGCGATGGAGTGTGTCGTCACCGACATCGTCGAGATCGGTGACCCGGCCGAAGGCAATGCTCTGGTGATCGGTGAGGTCGTCGTGTTCCACGTCGCCGAGGAGCTGTTGGACGGCACCCGCATCGACCAGTCCGAGCTGGCCGCCGTCGGCCGCCATGCGGGAAACTGGTACAGCAACGCCACCGACCTCTTCGAACTCATCCGGCCGACCTGATCCGGCCAACCTGTCAGCGGAAGTGATTGATGTGATCGGCCGTTAGAACTGACTCATGTCGAGCGCCAGAACCCCCCACGCCATCGTCATCGGATCCGGATCCGGTGGCCTCAGCCGCCGCGGTTGGCTTGGGGCGAATGGGCAGGTCGGCGGTCTTGGTGGAGGCAGCCCACATCGGCGGCGACTGCACCAACGTGGGCTGCATCCCCTCCAAGTCGCTCCTGCATCACTCGCGACAAGGAATCCTCACCGGCCCTGAGGTTCTGGCGGAGGTTCGGGCACGGCGCACCGCGCTCCGGCATCACGAGGAGGACGAAGTCGGCAATGCGCCGGGGGTTGACTTTCGGCGCGGTCGGGCCCGAATCACCGGCCCGGGTCGGGTCGAGATCGCCAGCCCCGGCGGCGGGGTCCAGGTCCTCGAGGCGCCGAACATCGTGATCGCCACCGGGTCGAGCCCTCGACCAC
>CAWCAF010000008.1:0-144646 GCA_963793385.1 uncultured Acidimicrobiales bacterium | reverse complement strand
AGATGATGGCAATGGTTCCGATCAGTCCCGCCACCGCTATGGCGGTGGCCTGGCTCGCAGGATTCTTCCTATTGGGGGCGACGGGCATCGATCCCCAGTATCGCAGACACTTCGGCTTCACCAGCCAAGGGGAAACCGTTACGCTTGTCACCCAGAGGAGGTAATGGTTCGTGCGATCTGAGCCGGTCATTCTGGCCCAACTCACCGACACCCACATCAGTGTCGGAGATCACGGTCCCGGTTGGGCCTACTGGACGGAGAACGAGCGACGGCTCCGCACCGCCATCCGAGCACTGAACAACGAGACCGCACACCCGACCCTGGTGATCGGAACCGGGGACCTCGTCGAGTGCGGGAGTGGAGCCGCCTACAACGTGCTCATGGAGATACTCGACGACCTCCATCTCCCCTTCTGGCCCGTGCCCGGCAACCATGATTCCAACGCCGAGATGCGCAAGCGCTTTCCGGACATGCCGTGGACCGACGGACACGCGAGCTGGGCCCAGCCGGTTCCGGAGACAAACGTGACCGTGATCGGATTCGATTCGACCCTGGCGCGGTCGCTCCGGTGGACATGTCGACAGTGAGTCGCCTCGACTGGCTCGCCGACCAGATCCACTCGGCGCCCGGGCCGACCATCGTCGCCATGCACCACCCTCCGTTCCTGACCGGCATCGACTGGATGGACGGTCTGGGTTTCGAGGGGCTCGAGGAGCTGCAGCAGCTTTTCGTCGAACACCGGCCCACCCGGATCATCGCCGGCCACATCCACCGGTCGATCACATCACAGGTCGGGCAGACACTGGCGTCGGTGGGAGTGGCGACGGCACCCCACATCCACCTCGACCTGAGCAACGCTGCCATCCCGGCGGTCATCAACGATCCGATCGGCTACCAACTTCATTGCGTGTTCGACGACCGCGGTCCGCACGTCATATCGCACACACGCTTCATCGATCGTGCGTCGATCCCCCGACCCATCCGGATTTCGGACTAGGGACGACCACGGTGGCCAGACGCCGCCAGCGTCGATCGATGATCGCCATCGCGCCGGGTGGCGATGGTCCGCAGGTCCCTAGCTGATCTGCACCTTCTGCAGTGGGGCCCAGGCCAGAAGAAGGACCTTCTCCCCCACGCTCGGGAACCGGATCGTGGCCTCGGCCTTGTCGCCATCACCCTTGATGTCCAGGATCACGCCGTCACCGAAGCTGTTGTGGTGCACGTCATCGCCGACCCGTAGTCCGGAGTCGGACCGAGATGAGCTGGAAGACTTCAGCGCCGAGTCGATCTGCTGCTCGCGACGGGCGAAGACGTCAGGACCTCGCCCGAATGCCTCGGCGTCCTCCTTCGACGAAATCCGCCGTCCGAAGCTGGTTCGCAACTTCCGTTTGGTCGCTCTACTCCCCTCGGCCGGCGTGACCACCGACGATGGGATCTCGTCGAGGAACCGACTCGGTGGGTTGTACTGCGACGATCCGAACAGCATGCGCTGTTGCGCATTGGCGAGGTACAGGCGCTCCTGGGCGCGGGTGAGGGCCACGTAACACAAGCGCCGCTCCTCCTCCATCTCCTTGGGTTCGGTCAGCGCCCGAATATGGGGGAAGACGCCGTCCTCGAGCCCGATCACGGCGACAACCGGGAACTCGAGACCCTTGGCGGCGTGCACGGTCATCAGCAACACGCCGCTGTCGCCTTCGATGTCGTCGGTGTCGGCGACCAGGGACACCTGTTCGAGGAACTCGTCGACCGTCTCGAACTCTCTCGCACCACCGATGAGTTCCTGGAGGTTCTCCAACCTCGTTTCGGCCTCGACCGATCGTTCGTCGTCGAGCTCGGCAACGTACCCACTGTCGTTCAGGACCCGCTCGAGAACAGCCACCGGGCCCTTTTCGATCTCGAGGGTTGCGCCGTGATGGAGCTGCAGGAAACGAGCGATCCCTCGCACCGCAGTCCCCGACACCCCCGCCTCGTCGGCCCGTTCGAGCGCATCGAAGAAGGTGAGCGCATTCTCGGCGGCGAACCGATCGAGCTTGGAGATGCTCGTGGCACCCACGCCCCGCTTCGGTGTGTTGAGAATCCGCTTGACGCTGACCTCGTCCGCCGGGTTGGTGACGGCTCGGACATACGCCACTGCGTCCTTGATCTCCCGACGGTCGTAGAAGCGGGTCCCACCGATCACCTTGTAGGGAATCCCGACCCGCATCAGGTATTCCTCCAGCACTCGGGACTGGGCATTGGTCCGGTAGAACACCGCCATCTCGTCCCATCGGTACTCGCCGTAAGAGTGGAGGCGACTGAATTCGTTGGCGACGAACTGGGCTTCGTCGACCTCGTCCTCGCCGACGAAGAGCTGAATCGGTTCTCCGTCGCCCGTTTCGGTCCAGAGGTTCTTGGGTCGAGCTCCGAAGTTGTTGGCGATCACCGCGTTGGCGGCCGAAAGAATGTTCTGGGTCGATCGGTAGTTCTGTTCGAGCAGGACCACCGACGTGTCGTCGAACGCCTCCTCGAACCGCATGATGTTGCGGATGTCCGCCCCTCGGAACCCGTACACGCTCTGAGCGTCGTCGCCGACGACGGTCACCTGCCGGTGGGCAGCCCCGATCCTGAGCACCATCTCGTTCTGGACGGCGTTCGTGTCCTGGAACTCGTCGACGAGGAGGTGGGCAAACCGACGCTGGTAGTGTTCGAGTACCTCGGGCTGAGTGCGCAGAATTCGTGCGGTGTTCAGGAGGAGATCGTCGAAGTCCATGGCGCCGGCCTGCTCCAGGCGCCGCTGATATTCGATGTAGATGTCGGCGGTCTTCTTGGCGGCGATGTGCTGGGCAGAGTCGGCGAATGCGGCGGCATCGAGTCCTTCGTTCTTGGCCGAGGAGATCGCCGGCATGAATCGACCTCGGATTGAATCGTTTGGGATCCAGACCGAGGTCGCGGATCACGTACCCGACGAGACGGGTGGCGTCGGCCTGGTCGTAGATGGTGAAACCCGACGGGTATCCCAGCGACGATCCGTCCCGACGAAGAATCCGCACGCACGCCGAGTGGAACGTCGAGACCCACATCTTCTGGGCGACCGGTCCCACCAGTTCCTGCACCCTGTGTTTCATCTCGCCGGCGGCTTTGTTGGTGAAGGTGATCGCCAGGATCTCGAACGGTGACATCCCCCGATCGATCAACCATGCGATCCGGCGGGTCAGCACCCGGGTCTTGCCCGACCCCGCCCCGGCAATGACCAACAATGGCCCACCGGTATGGGTGACGGCATCGAGTTGGGCAGCGTTCAAGCCGCCGAGGATCCGATCTTCGGTCACCGAGAACACCATAGGACCTCACCGTCATATCCCCGCCGACCGCCGCTCACAGCACGGACGGGAACTATCGCGAGCGACACCGGCGTGCTCGTGCCAGAAAACGCAGGTCAGGTACACGTACTGCCGGACATGCGGGCGGGCGAATTCACCGCGACCTCCAAGATTCCTGACCGAAAGGGGTTGCGTCGCCGTAACTTCACTGCTGTAATTCCACACCTGTCACCACAAGATGTGGGGCGAAACGGCACACACACGCACAAAGCCACCACATGTTGTGGTCAAAGAGGGAGCAGCCAGCCAGTGACACTGATCGACGAAACCACCAGCGACTGGCGACGGCGTCACCGATCGATGCAACGCCGGGGATGAGGGTCCGGAAACGCAACGGATCCCTCCAGCCCGTCGACATCAACCGCATCGTCAACGCCGTCGCCCGGGCCTCCGAAGGCCTGCTCGGCGTCGACCCGATGCGGGTGGCCACCCGCACGATCTCGGGCCTTGCCGACGGCGCCACGACCCGCGAACTCGACGAACTCTCGATCCGTACCGCGGCGGCACTGATCGTCGAAGAACCCGGCTACTCCCGCCTCGCCGCCCGCCTCCTCGTCCACCGTCATCGACAAAGAGGTCCGCAACCAGAAGATCCCGTGGTTCTCCGAGTCGATCATGATCGGCCACGGCCTCGGGCTGGTCGCCGACGATGTTCTCGAGTTCGTCGACGCCAACGGCCCGGCGCTCAATGCGGCGATCAACTCCGACCGCGACCGCGGATTCGAATTCTTCGGGCTGCGCACGGTCTACGACCGCTACCTGCTCCGCCACCCCGAGACCCGCCAGGTGATCGAAACGCCGCAGTACTTCTTCCTGCGGGTCGCCTGCGGTCTGTCCGCGGAATGCGGACGAGGCGATCGCGTTCTACGACCTCATGTCGTCGCTCTCCTATCTCCCCTCCAGCCCCACCCTGTTCAACTCCGGAACCACCCATCCCCAGATGTCGTCGTGTTACCTCCTCGATTCACCCGAGGACAGCCTCGAGGGCATCTACAAGCGCTACACCGACATCGCTCGCCTGTCGAAATTCGCCGGTGGTATCGGCGTGGCCTGGCACCGGATCCGTTCCACCGGCAGTCTGATCAAAGGCACCAACGGCCTGTCCAACGGCATCGTGCCGTGGCTCAGGACGCTCGACTCGTCGGTGTCGGCGGTCAACCAGGGCGGCCGACGGAAGGGGGCGGCCTGCGTGTACCTGGAGTCCTGGCACGCCGACATCGAGGACTTCCTCGAACTGCGGGACAACACCGGCGATCACGCCCGCAGAACCCACAACCTGAACCTCGCCAACTGGATTCCCGACCTGTTCATGGAGCGGGTCGAGAACGACTGGCAGTGGTCCCTGTTCGACCCCAAGAACGTCCCGCATCTCGTCGATCTGTACGGTGAGGACTTCGAGCGGGCCTACACCACTGCCGAGAAGGCTGGCCTGTACGTCAAGCAGATCCCGGCCCGGCAGCTCTACAGCAAGATGATGCGCACGCTGGCCCAAACCGGTAACGGCTGGATCACGTTCAAGGACGCGTCGAACTCCAAGTGCAACCAGACCGGCGGCGACAACCCGGACGGGCCGCCACGCGTGGTCCACCTGTCCAACCTGTGTACCGAGATCCTCGAGGTGACCGACCAGGAGAACACCGCTGTGTGCAATCTCGGGTCCCTCAACCTCGGCGCATTCGTCAAGCCGAGCGGCGAGTTCGACTTCGAACGTCTCGGCCTCGTCGTCGCTCAGGTCGTTCCGTTCCTGGATCGCGTGATCGACATCAACTTCTACCCGACGCCCGAAGCGGAGCACTCCAATCACCAGTGGCGACCCGTGGGCCTCGGTCTCATGGGCCTACAGGACGTCTTCTTCAAGTCCTCGTTGCCCTTCGACTCCCCCGAGGCCCAGGCGCTGTCGCGCAAGATCAGTGCGCACATCTACTACCACGCCCTGTCGGCCTCGGCCGACCTGGCCGCCGAGAATGGGCCACATCGTGCGTGGGAGGAGACCAGGGCCGCCCGAGGCGACCTCCAGTTCGACCTGTGGGATGTCGAACCTCCGGCGGAGCTGGATTGGGCGTCGTTGCGAGCCCGGATCGCCGCAGCACGGTTTGCGCAACAGCCTGCTCATCGCCATCGCCCCGACCGCCACGATCGCATCGATCGTCGGCTGCTACGAATGCATCGAACCCCAGGTGTCGAACCTGTTCAAGAGGGAGACGTTGAGCGGTGAGTTCATGCAGATCAACCGCTATCTCGTCGCCGATTTGCAGAAACGGGGGCTGTGGGACCAGCAGATGATCTCGGAGCTCAAGAAGGCCGAGGGTTCGGTCCAGCCGATCGATCGGATCCCACAGGATCTGAAAGAGGTCTACCGGACCGCGTGGGAGATTCCCCAGAGGGCGCTCATCGACATGGCCGCCGACCGGGGCGCCTTCGTCGACCAGAGCCAGTCGCTGAATCTCTTCATGGAGACGCCCACGATCGGCAAGCTCTCCTCGATGTACCTCCACGCCTGGAAGAAGGGCCTGAAGACCACCTACTACCTGCGGAGCCGGGCCGCCACCCGAATCAACCAGACCACCAGCGGTGGATCCGACCCCCACCTACACCGATTCCGAAGCTGTGGCTTGCAGCCTGGAGAATCCCGAATCATGCGAGGCATGCGACTGATGGCACTAGCAGAATCCTTCCCACTCGTCGGCGAGGAGCATTCCCGTCGAGCCCCGTCCGAGGACCGCCCGGCTCTCGAAACATCCTCAACCCCGGGTTCGATCTGACCCTCCGCCCGATGCGGTACCCGGTGTTCTACGACATGTACCGCGACGCGATCAAGAACACCTGGACCGTCGACGAGATCGACTTCTCCGACGACCTCACCGACCTCGATCGTCGGCTGCTGCCGGCCGAGAAGCATCTCGTCGGGACGACTGGTTGCCTTCTTCGCAACCGGCGATTCGATCGTGGCCAACAACCTGGTGCTCAATCTCTACAAACACATCAACGCACCCGAAGCACGTATGTACCTCTCACGGCAGCTGTACGAAGAAGCGCTGCACGTGCAGTTCTACCTCACGTTGCTCGACAACTACATCCCCGACATGGCCGACCGGGAGGCCGCCTTTGCCGCGGTCGAGAACATCCCCTCCATACGGGCCAAGGCCGAGTTCTGTTTCAAGTGGATCGGGTCCATCGAGCACCTCGACGAGATCCGCAGCGAAGAGGACGCCAAGGCGTTCCTGCTCAACCTGATCTGCTTCGCCACCTGTATCGAGGGACTCTTCTTCTTCGCCGCCTTCGCCTACGTCTACTTCCTTCGCTCCAAGGGTCTGCTCAACGGTCTGGCCGACGGCACCAACTGGGTATTCCGGGACGAAAGCGCCCATATGAACTTCGCACTCGAGGTCGTCGACACCGTCCGGGCCGAACAACCCGAGCTGTTCGACGAGCAACTCGAAGCCGACATCCGCGAGATGCTCGACGAAGCGGTCGAGGCCGAGCACCAGTTCGCCGCCGACGTCCTCGGCGAGGGCGTCCCCGGGATGACGCTGAACGAGACCCGCGACTACCTCCAGTACGTCGCCGATCAGCGGCTGGCTCAGCTCGGCTATGCGCCCCAGTTCGGCTCGAGGAACCCGTTCACGTTCATGGAGCTGCAAGATGTGCAGAGCCTGTCCAACTTCTTCGAACGGACCGTGTCGAGCTATCAGGTCGGCGTCGAGGGCGACGTGGCCTTCGACGAGGAGTTCTAGAACACCCACGGAGCCGTGCGGAGCGCCCGATAGGGTCAAACCACAGGTGGGCGTGCCGATAGACACCGGTGGAGAGACCATCGGAAACCGAGGTGCAGGACACGGCCTCGGCGACCGCCGACGAGACAATTCGATCGAGCGTCGGCGCCCGGAACCGCCGGACGTGGTACCGGGTGCTGCCGCACCGATCGACGTCGCCCTGCGGAGACCGTCGAGGTCGGTGGCACGGTCCTCGACGAGGTCCGCCGTTTGGTGAGCCGCTCGACGATTCGTCGATGCTGCCAGAGTCCTCGACTCCCTTCGCCGGCTGCGCCCGACGATCCGGAGGTCATCGCCCTCGAAGCGGTGACCCACGCGCACATCGGTCGGCAGTCGCAAGCGGGTGAAGTGCCTGCTCACCGCCTCAGCGCCGAGTTCCCCGACCGTTCGGTCACCTGGCGGACGGTGAGCCTGGTGTCGATGGCACGTTTCCAGTTCGGTCCCGCCCAGAGAGCCGCCAGAACCGCCGTGCACCTTGGTCCGACACACCGTCGCCAACTGGCACGCGCTCGCCGCCGCCTACGCCGGCAACGGATGGTTCGACGAAGCCGCCGTCTGCCTGCGAGGAGGCGACCAAACTCGACCCGATCGGACCGGCCCACCGAACCACTCGGATTCGGTCCGTGGCAAATCGGACGGGCCGTCAACTACTGGGCGTTGACGAGGTGCTACCTGGCCGCGCTGGCGATCGTCGGCACCATGCTCTTCGGTCTGCTCGGATTGCTGTCGCGTTGTCGAGCCCCGATGCTGGTCCGCGAGATCCGGGTCCGTGCCGCCCCCGAGCCGTTTCGTACGCTCGCCGATCTGGTCTGGCGAGTCCGAGCATCGCCTCCGGCTGCTGGTCACCGCGTCGGTGTCCGCCGTGCTGCTCGTCTGGCTGGTTCTGGTGATCGTGACCCGATGAGCGCCATCGCGAGGATGCGCCCGCAGAACCGAATCGCGGACTACTCCCACTCGATCGTGCCGGGCGGTTTGCTGGTGATGTCGTAGCGCGACCCGGTTGACGCCGTCGACCTCGTTGATGATCCGATTGCTCATCTTTTCGAGCAGGTCATAGGGCAACCGCGCCCAGTCGGCGGTCATGGCGTCGTCGGAGGTGACGGCCCGGATGACGATCGGATCGGGCGTAGGTTCGTTCATCGCCCATCACCCCGACCGAACGAATGTCGGGGAGGACGGCGAAGTACTGCCACACCTCACGGTCGAGGCCGGCGTCGATGATCTCCGACGCGCACGATGGCGTCGGCCTGCTGGAGGATCGCAACGGTTTCGGGTGTCACCTCGCCGATGATTCGAACACCGAGACCCGGACCCGGGAACGGTTGCCGCCACACGATGTCATCCGGCAGTCCGAGTTCGGCTGCCGACCGACCGGACCTCGTCCTTGAACAGGTTCCGCAGCGGTTCGACCAGTGCGAAATCGAGATCCTCGGGGAGGCCACCGACGTTGTGATGGCTCTTGATCTTGGCTGCGCTCTCGGTGCCGGATTCGATGACGTCCGGATACAGCGTTCCCTGGACGAGGAAGTGGGCGTCGGCGATGCCGCCCTTCGCGCGCTCGAAGGCTCGGATGAACTGCTCGCCGATCACTTTGCGTTTGGTCTCCGGTTCGGTCACACCGACCAGATGCTCGAAGAAACGATCGGCTGCTCTGACGTGGATGAGTTCGATCCCCTGTGAACGCCGGAACGTCTCGACGACCTGATCGGATTCGCCCTGGCGCATGAGGCCCGTATCGACGTACACACAGGTCAGCCGATGGCCGATCGCTTTGTGCACCAGCGCCGCTGCGACCGCCGAATCGACGCCGCCCGACAACCCGCAGATCGCCCGACCCGTTCGTCACCGATCTGGTCGCGGATCGGCGACGACCGACTCCTCGATGACCGACGCCATCGTCCACGTCGGCTCGCATCCGGCGAGTTCGATGAGGAACCGTCGCAGGAGATCCTGCCCGTACTCGGTGTGGTTGACCTCCGGGTGGTGCTGGACTCCGTAGATCCGGCGTTCAGGATCCTCGAGCAGCAGCGACCGGCGAATTGGCCGACGTGGCGACATCGACGAAATCCGGACGGAGTCTCGGTGATGGAGTCGAAATGGCTCATCCACACCGTCCACTCCTCGGGCATCGCGGCGAGCAGTCGGCCGCCATCACCGTCCCGGCGAGGGTGGTGCGCCCGTACTCCCCACGGTCGTTCCGATCGACGATTCCGCCGAGTTGATGGGCGATGAGCTGGGCGCCGTAACAGATCCCCAGGATCGGGACTCCCAGGTCGAAGACCTGCCGGATCGAGGCGCGGTGCGCCTTCGACGTGAACCGACTTGGGCCCACCGGACAGGATCGAGAGCCGCCGGGCGTTTGGCGTCGATCTCGGCACGGCCGAGAGATCATGCGGGATGATCTCGGAATAGACGTTGCATTCCCGCACCCGGCGGGCGATCAGCTGGGCGTACTGAGCGCCGAAGTCGACGACCAGAACGACCTGCTCGGGATGGGCGACGGCGTCGCTCATGCCTCGACCGTCAGCACGGCCTTCTGGAGTTCCTTGATCGACTCGTAACCGAGACTGGCCATGCTCTGGCGCAGAGCACCGAACACGTTGGTCGACCCGTCGGCCGAGCGGGCCGGCCCGGTCAGGATCTCCTCCACGTTCCCGAGCACCGGGAGCTTCGATCACCGACCCCTGGGGCAGCGTGGCGTGAGCCACGGAGTGCCCCCAGTGGAGGCCATGTCCCGGTGCTGAATCGGCACCTGCCAGCAACGATCCGATCATCACCGAGTCGGCACCGACGGCAACGGCCTTGGCGATGTCGCCTCCGGATTCGGATCCCTCCGTCGGCGATGACGTGGACGTAGACACCGGTTTCGTCCAGATGGCGCATACGGGCCGCTCGAACATCGGCGATGGCGGTTGCCGAGCGGTGCGCCGAGGCCGGTGACGCTGCGGCTGGTGGCAGCCTGGCCGGTGTCGATACCGACGAGCACGCCGGCCGCACCGGTGCGCATGAGGTGCAGCGCGGCCGAGTAGCTTGCGCACCCACCCACGATGACGGGTGTCTCCAGCTGACGTACGAACCGTTTGAGATTCAGGGGCTCGGGTCGTGCGCTGATGTGCTCGGCGGAGGTGACGGTGCCTGCGATGACGAGGAGGTCGAGCCCGGCCCGCAGAAGCACATCGGACATCGCCATCACGTTCTTCGGACTGACCGCGCCGGCGGTGAGCACGCCTCCATCGCGGATCTCGGAGATCCGCTCGCCGATCAGATCCGCGGTCGACGGGCGGTGCGATACCAGGTCCGCAACAGTCGAGCGCCCGCTCGGTCGGCACTCCGTCCAACGATGCCAGCAATTCGGCGGCGTTGGCGTGACGGGTCCATAGGCCCTCGAGATCGAGAACGCCGAGACCGCCGGCCTTGCCGATGGCGACGGCCTGGCCGGGGCTGACGACCGAGTCCATCGCCGACGCCATGAACGGCAGCTCGAAGCGATAGGCGTCGATGTTCCACGAGAGGTCGACCAGCTCGGAATCCCGCGTCCTCCGGGTCGGGATGAGACTGAGCTGATCGAGGGAGTACCCGCGCTTGGCGGACTTGCCCATTCCGATTTCCACGTCAGCCACGGCATCCTCCTCGGTCCCCCCGGCGAAGGTTGCAGGCTAGCTGGGCCAGGCTCGGTCCGTGCGCCTGTCACAGGCAGCGGCGCAGAGCGCCGGCCAAGTCCCCTCTGGGCTCGCAGTCGACCGAGTCGAGTCCGAGGAAGTCGCCCAGTTGCCGCAGCGAGTGCGGCCAGGTGTCTCAGCAACTCGGGCGCGGTCATGGCCCGGTTCGGCGAAGACCGCCCGAACCCGCAACACCCCCGCCTTGCGGTCGGCTTTCAGATCGGTTCTGGCCACGAGTTCCTGGCCGAGCAGGAACGGGAGCACGTAGTAGCCGTGGACCCGTTCGGCCTCCGGGACATAGATCTCGATCCGGTAGCGGAAACCGAACAGACGCTCGGCGCGGGGGCGGTACCAGACCACCGGGTCGAAGGGGCTGAGCAGGGCGCAGACATCGATCGAGCGAGGTCGCTTCGCACCCGGGTGCAGATAGGCCGGCTCGTCCCACCCGGTGACCTCGCACCTCGATGAGTTCACCGTCGGCGACCAGTTCGGCCAGCAGAGGGCGGGCGGCGGGCATGCGGAGTCTGAAATAGTCGGCGATGTCGGCAACCGTCCCGATACCCAACGCCCGGGCCCCGAGCAACAGGAGCTCCCGTTCGGCTTCGTCCTTGGAGCAGGGGGGCGGCGCTCGAGCAGTTCGGCGCGGGAGAACGTTTTCGGGCACGTCGTAACAGGTGGTGAAGTTCTTGTCGCGATCGGCGACCGCCAGCCGCCCGGCTGAGTACAAACTCACCAACGCCACCTTTCCCTTCGGGTTGCCCCACCAGGGCCCGTGACGTTTGCCGGGATCGGAGAGATCCGATACTCGAAGCGGTCCCCGCTCGGCGACTTCGGCCAGCACACCGTCGATGTAGTGGGGCTCGTCGTCGCGGAACTTGTGGGCCGCCCGCCAGTGATCCGATTCGAATCGGTGGGCCAGTAACGGTAGGAGCCGGGCTGAGGTGATCGACGCCTCGTGGGCGAGGTATTCCATATTCTCGCCACTACGCCACAACCAGGCGTCGAGCTTGTCCGGATCGTAGGGGCCGAGCCGGGCCAGCATCGGTAGGAAGTGGCTTCGGGTGACGACGTTGACCGAGTCGAGTTGGAGGATCAACATCCGCTCCAGAGCCCGCCGGAAGTGACGCACGGTCACCCGTTTCGGCGCCGGGTCGGCGAATCCCTGGGCTGCCAGCCCGATCCTTTGCGCCGCCCGGAGATCCATCGCGCCAAGTCTGGCCTATCGCCCGACCTCCGTTCCACCACGCCGGCGGTGCCAATTGACACCAGCTTTACCCGGATCTAGTCATGGTCACCCCGACCAACGTTCGGAGAGCAACGACGCATGGAACTGATTCGTAGGCACAAGCTCGCATTCGGCATTGGGGGTCTCGTCGCCACCGGGCTCATCGCCTACCTGGCCCTTGGCTACTTCGGCTTCCACACGCTCTTCATCGACGACCAGGTGAACGAGGCGGGGCCGGTGTTCGCCAGCGGCGCATCATCGGCTGCCACGACCACGATTCCCGATGATCAGCAGTCCTCCGACGACGAGACCGACGAGTCCGTGGCCGTTCCGACCACCGACGGCGCCGACGATCCGCCGACAACGACCGAACCGGTGATCGAAACGATCGCCGGCGGCTCTTTCGAGGACTCCTCGATTCACAGCGGTTCGGGCGATGTCGTGGTCCTGTCCGACGGTGCGCAGAGCTTCCTTCGCTTCGAGGACAATTTCTCCACCGACAACGGACCGGATCTCAACGTGTACCTACGAGCCGACGATGACTCCTTCATCGATCTCGGAGATCTCAAGGGCAACGTCGGCAGTCAGAACTACGAGCTGCCCCCTGGCACCGACATCGGCGTCTACCGCACCGTGGACATCTGGTGCGTTCGGTTCGGCGTCAGCTTCACCGACGCAGCGCTCAGCTGAGCGACCGCCAATTCTGCGCGTGATACCTTTGGACCGTGGCGAGAAGAGGCAACCCCTCCGGCATCCCCGCCAGCCGTATCATCCGACCCGTCTATGGGGTCCAAGAGCCCGACATCTATGGCCGGGTCGGGAACCAGCACGAAGGGCTCCTCCGAGTACGGCGCACGCTGGCGATAGTGGCTGTGCTCGTAGTAGCGCTGGTTGTCGTCGTGGCTGTATTCGGCAGCACAGCCAGCGCCTCGGGCATCGCGTTTCTCATGCTGGCGCCGCTGCTCATCATCCTCGCCGGGCTGCACTTGGCGGTGATCGCCACCCGTCCCGTGGCTTCCGACACCGACGAGCACGGTTCGTAGGCTCCAGTCGCCTCAAGCCGGCCCACTCACCGGGCCGGCTGTCCCAGCCGTAGAATGCTGAAGATGGAGAAACCTCCCCCCGATCCGGACAAGTTGCTCGACCACTGGATGGAGTGGGAGAGAGGCGACACGACCCCCGGCACCGTCCTGAAGAATCTCAAGACCGGAGGCATGAAGGAACTGCTGCACCAGCTCGCCGGGAGGGAGCTCTCCTGAGCTTCCGACCGCCGCCGGGCCGCGGTGGGGACCAGCTGATCCCCCGGCCACCCGACGCCGAACTGGGTGGACCGCCGGCGTGGTTGGGACTGAACCGGGAGGTCGTGCTCGAGGACATTCTTCATCTGGCCGATCGCGATCGACCAGGTCATCCACTCCCACCGGTCGCCAGCGGGAAACCGCCTTCGGCAGTCCTGGTTCCGGTGTACGACACGCCGGATGGTCCCGAACTGCTGTTCACCCGCCGGGCCTGGCATCTGCGATCGCACGCCGGTCAGGTGTCGTTTCCGGGCGGACGGCTCGATTCCGAGGATGAGAACCTGGTCGAAACCGCTCTACGTGAGAGCGAAGAGGAGATCGGATTGGCCCGTGGCCTGGTCTCGATCATCGGCGAACTCGAGCGGCTCACCACGGTGACGAGCCCCGCCAACATCGTTCCGATCCTCGGTCTGCTCGACGCTCGGCCCGAGAACCTCGAACTGTCGCGCGACGAAGTCGACGACGTTCTTTTCGTGCCGATTGCCGAGCTCCTCGACGCCAGGAACTACCGGGAGGAGATCTGGTTCCGGCAGCTCGCAGGGGCTGGATCCTTCGAGGGGGTGCCGATCACATTCTTCGAGCTTGCCGGCGACACGCTGTGGGGTGCGACGGCCCGCATCGTGCGATCGATGCTCGAAGGAGTCGTCGTCGCGCGTAGGAGGAGCTGAACGCGACGTGCCGGCGCCAACCAGCGACTTGTCAGAAATCCCAGCCGGGCTGTGGTGTCGGCAGATGGGCGGTGAGTCGGTCGAGCCGGTCGATGATCGACGGCTCGGCGTCGAATCGGTCCATGACTGCTCAGCGTGGTCGCCGACCTGGATCCGAGCCACCACTGGGACAGGGCGGCGATCGACGTGTGCAGATCGACACCCTCGTCGCCACGTCGGATTCGGAGAGTCGGCGAGCGGGTTGGGCTTCACCGAACTCGAAGCGCCAGTGGCCGGTGAGGCCCCCACGGACCGTCGTAGCCGCTGTCGAGAAGATGGTCGCCGATCGGGTCGTGGACCTCGGCGACGATCGACGAACGGATCGGATGTCGGCGCCATCGCCCGGATGCACGCCGGGAGGTCGACGATGCGCATCTGCCACCACGCGTCGGCCTCGATCCGTACGGCGAACCTTCCCCCTGTGGTCCGGCGGTGCTCTCGGCCGGGGTCGATCATGATGTCCTGGGCCTGGAGCCACACCGGTTCACAGAAACGGACGAGATCGATCTGATCGCCCCACTCCTGGATCAGCCGGAGCAGCTCGAGGCACTGCCGGGGGGATTGATACGCCCACTGGACGACGCGATCGGGACCATTGTCGTCGGTCGTTACGACGCAGAGGTAGTGCGAGATCGCGCCGTCGGTTCGGTAGCCGTAGACCGAGACGTCGCTGTCGATACGGACACCGGACCGGGTGAGCCGCTTCGGTGCCTACGACCACCCCGCCGTGATCCAGGTACCGGCCGACCTGGGCTGCATGCAGTTCTTCGATGTCGGTGTCGAGATCGAAACGTTCTGGAGCCCGGTAGGGCACCGGCACGTCGCAGTGCGCACCGGGATAGACCCACACGAGATTCTCGTACGGGTCCGGTTCCGAAGCCGAATCGGTCGTAGAAGCCCTGCTCGAACATGCCCAGATAGACAACCGCGACACCTTCGTCGGCGAGGTGGGCGACCGACCGGGCCGTCAGCCTGGAGGCGAGACCCTGATGCCGGGCGATGCGGCTCGTCACGGTGGCGGTGATGGCGCCGAGCGACAGATCGGTGGTGTCGTAGCGCAGCAATCCCAACGCTCGATGGACCACCGACTCGGCGTGATCGTTCATCCGACCGACGACCGACCGACCGTCGTTGGCGACGAAGAACGCACGGATCTGCTGCTCCCGTCGATCCTCGCCATCCCACCAGCCCGTCTCGGACCAGACCCGCAGCAGGTCGTCCATGTCGCGGGCGAGCGTCGAACACAGCAGCTCGGACGCCGAGCTCGATCTGGCGTGGTCCATGGGACAAGGTGTAGTACGGCGCGGTGCGCCGGCGGGGATTTTCGCGCCACCAAAGTGCACCGGTGCGGGACCCTCCCGCGTAGTCTCGCCACATGAAGACCGTGCGACTCTCCACCTCCGAAGCGATCGTCCGTTGGATGATCGCCCAGCGGACGACCCTGGCCGACGGAACCGACGCGGCCCTGTTCCCCGGCGTGTTCGCCATCTTCGGTCACGGCAACGTCACCTGCCTCGGTCATGCGTTGGAGCAGCTCGCAGGACGCCCTGCCGACATGGCGAGGTCAGAACGAACAGGGCATGGCGCTGGCGGCGGTCGCCTACAACAAGGCCCAGCGGGGCCGGCAGATCATGGCCGCCACCAGTTCGATCGGTCCGGGGGCCACCAACATGGTCACCGCCGCGGCCGTCGCCGCCGCCAACCGTCTCCCCCTGCTGCTGTTCAGCGGAGATACGTTCACCAGTCGGGTGCCGGACCCGGTACTGCAGCAGGTGGAGCACTTCGATGCCCCGAGCACCACGGTGAACGATGCGTTTCGTGCGGTCACGAGCTACTGGGACCGCATCACCCATCCGGCCCAGATCGTGCAATCACTGCCCGCCGCAGCCGCCCGCATGCTGGATCCCGGCCACTCGCGGTCCGGCCTTCATCGGCCTCCCCCAGGACGTTCAGGCCACCGCCTTCGACTATCCCGAACGCTTCTTCGAGCCGGTCGTCCACGAGGTACCTCGGCCCCGCCCCGACAGCAGCGAGGTCGTCCACGCGGCCGAGCTGATCAGTCGGGCCCGCAAGCCACTGATCATCGCCGGTGGCGGCGTGCACTACTCGGTGGCCGAGGCCGAACTCCAGGCGTTCGCCACGCTCGCGGGGCATCCCCGTGGTCGAAACCGTCGCCGGCAAGACCAGCCTGCTCGGCGACGACAGCTGCCTACGTCGGACCGATCGGCGTCACCGGCTGCGAGGCGGCCAACGACCTCGCCGCCGAGGCCGACGTCGTGATCGCCGTCGGCTGCCGCCTCCAGGACTTCACGACCGGGTCGTGGACGATCTTCGCCAACGAGGACACAACGTTCGTGAATCTCAACACGACCCGTTTCGATGCGGTCAAGCATCGCTCCGTGCCGGTGGTGGGCGATGCCCGGGAAACCCTGCAGGAGCTGCGAGGGAGCTGACCGATGGGTACGAGGCGCCCCCGAGCGTGGACCGAACTGGCGGCGGAGAAGAAGAACGGCTTCCGGGCCTATCTCGATGCCATCGGTACCCCACCGGCGGATCGGTGAACCGCTCACCTACGCCCAGGTGGTACGAGCGGTGAACGACCTCGCCAGCCGAGGACGACATCTGCCTGGCGGCGGCCGGCGGCTTCCCGGGCGAGGTGAACAACGGCTGGTGGGCCAAGGGCATCGGCACCTTCGATTGCGAGTACGGTTTCTCGTGCATGGGCTACGAACTCAGCGGCGGATGGGGAGCGGCGATGGCCCAGCCGGCCAGGGGCAGCGCCGGCGAGTGTTCGTGTTCTGCGGCGACGGGAGCTACCTGATGATGAACAGCGATCTGTACTCGCTCGGTGCTGACCGGTCACAAGATGATCGTGCTGATGTGCGACAACGGTGGGTTCGCCGTGATCAACCGTCTGCAGATCGGCCAGGGTGGAGAGCCGTTCAACAACCTCCTGTCCGATACCCGACGGGACGGGCCGGCTGCCGAGGATCTGGTCAGGGTGGACTTCGCCGCCCACGCTCGGGCGCTGGGGTGTCTCGCCGAGAACGTGTCGCTCGATCGACGAGCTCGCCGAAGCCATCGCCCGAGCCCGGCGGGCAGACCGTACGACCGTGATCGTCAGCGAGGTCGACGCCTACACCTGGACCGAAGGCGGGAGCTTCTGGGAAGTTGGGGTGCCCGAGGTCTCGGTCAAGCAAGGTGTGCAGGACGCCCGAGCGGCCATGGACAAGGGCAAGTCGGACCAACGCGTCGGCTGGTAGGGATCAGCCGACCCACGCCAAGAACCGCTCCTTGGTCCATGTGTTGACCACGAGTTCTCGAGGAGCCCAGCCTCGTCTGGGCGGTCAGCACGCCGTATTCCATCCGACCCAGTTCGGAAGTGTGATGGCTGTCGGTGTTGATCACCAGCTTCACCCCACGGTCGACGGCCTTTCTGACCACATCGCTGGCGGCATCGAGACGCTGTAGTGCTCCATTGATCTTCCAAGGCCTTGTCGAACTGGAACAGCGCTTCGAGGACGACGTCGACGTCGATCTCGATCCCGGGACGGCGTCCGATGTAGCGACCGGTCAGATGACCGATCGACGTGACCGTGGGATCGGCGATCGCAGCGACCAGTCGGGCGGTCTGGTCGCGCACGGACTGGTCGTAGTGGGAGTGGACCGATGCGACGGTGTAGTCGAACAATGCCCGGAAATCGGCGTCGTAGTCGAGTCCGCCGTCGGCGCCGATGTTGAGTTCGCAGCCCCACAGGACGCTCATCTCGGGGTACGCCTCGGCGACATCGGCTATGTGGTCCCGATGTTCGAGCATCTCCTCGGCGGTCGATCCGTTGATCGCCAGGTCTTCCCCATGGTCGGTGATGGCGAGGTAGTCGTAACCCCTTGCGGCCGCTTCGGGCGATCATGTCCTCGACGCTGGAACGCCCATCACCCGACCGATCGGTGTGGTAGTGCAGATCGCCTCGGATGTGCTCGCAGCCGGACGAGATCGGGCAATGACCCGCTCCGCCGCTGCCTCGACCTCACCGGTGTTCTCCCGCATCACCGCCGGTACGAAGGCCATGTCGAGCGCGGCGTAGATGCTCTCCTCGGTTCCAGCGGCGATGATCTCATCGATGCCCGGGTCGTCCTCTTCGTCGTGTTTGGCCAGCAGCCCGTATTCGTTGAGGAGCAGGCCGCGGTCGATGGCTCGCTGCCGCAGGGCGATGTTGTGCGCCTTCGAACCGGTGAAGTAGAGCGTTGCGGCCCCGAACTGCTCCGGCGCAACGACCCGAACGTCGACCTGGAGACCGTCGCGGGTGAGAAACGACGTCTTGGTGTCGCCGCTCAGGATGACCTCGTGCACCGTCGGATGTGTCCGGACGAGCTCCATCACCGCTGGGCCGTCAGCGCTGGCAACTGTGATATCGACATCGCCGATCGTCTCGCTCATCCGACGGAGGCTTCCGCAGTAGCGGGCCCGATCGACGACCCGATGCGACTCGAGCTCGGAAACGAGTCGTTCGAGCGAGCGGCAGTGCCTCAGCGATCGGTCGACGCCGATCCTTGCCGCTCAGGCCGAGCCGCTGGATGGCGGTCGCGATCTTCTCCTCGGCCTCTGGCCCCGAGACCCTTGAGTTCTCGCAAGCGCTTGGCTTCCAGCGCTTCCTGGAGTCCATCGAGATCCTCGATGCCGAGTTCTCGGCGCAGAAGGCTCAGAGTCTTGGGACCGACACCGGGAATCCTGCTCAATGCCACCACCGAGGGCGGGAACTCCCGACGCAGCTGCTCGAGTTTTTCCACCGTGCCGGTGTCCATGAACTCCCTGATCTTCGACGCGGTCGACGTGCCGATTCCCTTGATCTTCACGAGTTCGGCCACCGACAGCTGCGTGATGTCGCGCCCGTCGGCTTGAATCGCCTGCTTGGCGTTCTCGTAGGCCCGCACCTTGAAGGACTGAGGGCTTCCCTCTTTGAGCGTGGTCAGCTGGGCCAGTTCGTCCAGGAGATCGAGGACGTCGCGGGTCGCGGCCATCAGCGGGCGGAGGGCACGGCCACTACGAGATCATCGATCGCAGCATCCAGGCGGTCTTCTCGTGCTCCTGCAACCGCTGGGTGAGAAGGTCGGCGGTGGACTCGTCGTTTGCCGCGGCCGCGACCGGGAGCACCGACCGAGCGGTCCGCGCGCAGGCCTCGTGACCGGCCACGAGGTCGGCGATCATCTGTTCGGCGGCGGGCACCTCGTCGCTTTCGGCGATCACGGTCCGTGAGGCAAACGCCTTGTAGGAACCGGGGGCGAACTCGCCGAGGCTGCGGATGCGCTCAGCGAGAAGATCGACCGAGATCCACAACTCGTTGTATTGGGTTTCGAACATGAGATGCAGGGTGTTGAACAGCGGGCCGGTGACGTTCCAGTGGTAGTTGTGCGTCTTCAGATACAGCGTGTAAGTGTCCGCCAGGACGCGACCCAGACCCTCAGCGATCTCCTCGCGAGCTTCTGTCGAGATGCCGATATCGATGGGATTTGCAGTTTGTGCCATGTGCCAACGGTAGTGCCGGCCTATGGATCCCGTCACTCCGGCCGGCCCTGTTCATCCGTCACGCGTTCAAGGCACAATGAGCGGGTGGCCGTCACCGACGACAAACCTCCGGTGCCGTCCCCCGACCCCTCCGGCGACGACTCGATTCCCCGGATTCGGCCACTGGCCTGGGCCCTGATCGGTGGTGGTCTCGTCGTGGCACTGGGGATGATCGTGCTCGCCGCCACCTACTCCGGAGGTTCCGACACCGCCGAGCCGGTCATCAGTGGCGGCCCCGTCGACGGAGGGGGCGACCGAGACAACACCGACGTCGAGACGCTCGACATCAACCCGATCGAGTCGTTCCTGCCCAGAACCGGCGAAGGGTCCACCTGTACCGAGGCTGTCGGCGTCGACCTGATCCCGGGCTTCTCTGCGACGCTCACGATCAACGGCACCCCGATTCCCGTCGACCAGATGAATGGGTTCACGGTCAACGACTCGGGCATACGGGAGGCGACCGCCGGCAGCTCGCTGGGGGAATTCAGTTGGGGGCCGGAAGTGGGCTGCCCGCGCGGCGACATACTGCGGCCGCAAAACAACCGTCTCGAGGCGTGTGTGTACCGCAACGTCGACGGTCCCGAGTCCTGCCGAACCTTCGTCCACACCTTCGATGCGCTCTGACGTCTCGCCGGGCCCGTAGAGACGCCACGGTCAATACATCACGTGGACGGCCTCGGCACGTCACCGGTGTCGAGCAGTCGGACGAAGGCATCCTCGTCGATCATGGGGATACCGTACTCCTCCGCCTTGGCCACCTTGCTGGCGCCCGGTTCGCTGCCGACGACGACAGCAGCGGTCTTCTTCGAAACCGAACCCGGGCTCTTCCCGCCCCGTGCCTTGATTGCGTCGGCCGCACCACTTCGGCTGAAGCCGTTGAGGCTGCCCGTCACGACCACCGCCTTGCCCTCCAGAGTCTGGGGTACATCGGCAACCTCTGGACCCACCAGATTCACCCCGGCAGCCCTGAGCTTGCCGACCAGGGCCTGCGACGAATCTGATGCGAAGTAGCCGGCCACCGTGTCGGCGATCTTGGGCCCGACGCCGTCGATCGCCGCGATCTCCTCAGCACTGGCGTCCACGATCCGATCGAGGTGGCCGAAATGGGCGGCGAGCAACTCAGCCGCGCTCGGACCGAGATGACGAACCCCCAAACCGACGAGCAGGCTCGCCAACGGGCGACCCTTGGTGACCTCTATCGCCCGCTGGAGGTTCTGGATCGTCACGTCTCCGAACCCTTCCATTCCAACCACTTGATCCCAGTCGATGAAATAGATGTCGCCGATGTCGGTGATGAGACCGGCGTCGACGAACGCCGACACCGTGCGTTCACCAAACCCGTCGATGTCCATCGCACCCCTGGAAGCGAAGTGTTCGAGCCGTCCCTGCCTCTGGGCCGGGCAACCGGGGTTCTGGCAGAATGTGTGCGCTTCGCCGTCAGGACGAACCAAGGGTTCATTGCACGCAGGGCACAGCGTCGGGAAAACCCAGGGAACCGTATCGGGGTCGCGGTCGGCCAGTACCGGACCGAGCACCTCGGGGATCACGTCGCCGGCCTTACGGACCGTCACCGTGTCGCCGGGACGCACATCCTTGAGCCGGACCTGATCGTCGTTGTGGAGCGTTGCCATCTGTACTGTCGACCCTCCAACGAAGACCGGTTCCAGCACCGCAAAGGGTGTGGCCTTGCCGGTCCGGCCGATGCTCACCTGTATGTCCAGCAGCCTTGTCGTTCTCTCCTCGGGTGGGAACTTCACGGCGATCGCCCAGCGGGGAGCCTTGGCCGTGGACCCCAGAGCCCGCTGCCGGGAGAGGCTGTTGACCTTCACGACGGCGCCGTCGATGTCGTAGTCGAGATCGTGGCGGTGCTCGAGCCAGTAGACCGGTGAACGAGGCGATGCCGTCCAAGCCATCGACGATGCGCCGCTCCGGATTGACCGGCAGCCCGAGATCCTCGAGCCAGTCCAAGGCCTCGCTGTGGGAGGACAGCTCCGGACCGTCGAGGACCTGTCCGAGCTGGTAGCTCCAGAAGGCCAGACCTCGACCGGCGGTGATCGCGGGGTCCTTCTGGCGCAGGCTCCCGGCGGCGGTGTTCCGCGGGTTGGCGTACCGGGGTCTGCCTGCGGCGACCTGGGCGTCGTTGAGCTCATCGAACGTGGACACCGGCAGGTAGATCTCACCCCGGACCTCGAGAACCGACGGAGCGGCCGAACCCAGCGACGTCGGGATCACATCGATCCCCCGCACGTTGGCGGTGATGTCCTCACCCACCTTGCCGTTTCCCCGGGTGGCGGCCTGCACGAGTTCACCGGCTTCGTAGCGCAGCGAGCAGGCGACGCCGTCGATCTTGAGCTCGGCGACGAAGGTGACAGGAGGGGCATCGGCGCCCAGGTCGAGTCCACGATCCACCCGGGCGGACCAGGCGACGACCTCGTCATCGGTGAAGGCGTTGTCGAGGCTCATCATCGGAACGCTGTGCACGCACCGGCGCGAACAGGTTCGACAGCGGACCACCCACCAGCTGGGTCGGTGAGGTCTCACTCGCGAGTTCGGGATGATCGCGCCTCGAGCCGGGTCAGTTCCCGCACCAAGGCGTCGTACTCCGCATCGGGGATCTCGGGAGCATCGAGGGTGTGGTAGGCCTCGTTGTGATGGGCGATCAGCGCCCGCAGTTCCTGTATCCGCTCGGCCGGCTCCACGACCTCGAGACTAGTGCCGAGGGGACATCGGTCGAATCGGTACCGGGCGCTTGAGCGGCGGTGGCACACTCACTGGGTGGCATCGGTGACTGCGAGGTTCCCCCTCGACCAACTCGGAATCTGGCCGGCCACGAATCTCTTGGTTCCTGCTCCCGGTGTTGGCCGGTCCGGCGGTGAGCGCCGGCCTCGACGGTCGCTCCGGCGCCGTGCAGGTGAGTGCCGAGGTGATGATGTGGGCCGCATGGTTCGTCGCTCTGTTGTGTGTCCTGGCTCCTTCGACGGTCAGCCTCACCGTCTACCGCATCATCGCCCCGGCGTCGTTGGTCGGATTCGTCCTTGCGGTGGCGACCGCCGACATCTCGACGACCCGTGCGGTGTCGGCCGCCGCCGCAACCGGGCCTTGCGTCGGCCATCGCCTTCCTGCCGATCACCGGTGACGTCATGGTGAACGGATCGGCCTACGGGCCCGAACGCCGGCTGGCGCTGCGTCCCCCGGCGTCGCTCCTGTTGGGCCCGATCGCACTGGTCTGGGCGGGAATGGTCGCAGCCGCGCATCGCCGGCCCACTGCTGCTGGCCGCCCGTCAGTGGCTGGCCGGCGCTCTGGTCTCGGCTGCTGCCTTGGCGATCGCCTTTCGAGGCGGGTCGGTCCCTCCATCAACTGGCGAGACGCTGGATCGTTTTCACGCCCGCCGGCATTGTCATTCATGACTATTTCGTCCTGGTGGAGAGCATCCTGCTGCGCCGACCGGAGATCGATGCGCTGGGACCTGCCCCCGCCGAGCCGAAAGGAGCGTTGGATCTGTCCGCTGGGGCGCTCGGACTGGCCTTGCAGCTCGAAGCCAAGGAGCCGGTCGAGGTCGTCATTCGGGACCGGCGCAAGGTGGCCACCACAGAGTCGATTCGTTTCATCTTCACTCCGACCCTGCCCGGCCGCCTTCTGCGCGAGGCACGGCTGCGAGGAATCAACGTGTCCTGATCTGCGGTCCGGGTGCGACGGAGAGCGGCGGCGATTGATCGGTCGCCTCCCAACGGACATGCTGTGGGTGTGGGATCTCGCACACCATGTCCAAGCACGGAACATCGAGCGGCTCACTTCGTGCGCCTCGGGAGGGGGACGATGATCGACGTCGCGAACGCCTCCGATGTCACATCGTCGGGTTGCTCGGCGGTCGAGCGGTTCCGGACATGTGACCAAGATCATCTTTCCCGTCGCCGACATGGCCGCCGCCGTCGAGTTCTACCGGAGAGCTCGGTTTCGAGGTGGTCCAGTACGACGACGGCTACGCCTGGGTCCGGCATCAGGGTTCGGAGATCCTCCACTTGTCGGCGGTCGGAGGATCTCGACGTCGCGCCAACCACGCCGCCGGCTACTTCCATGTGCAGGACGTCGACCGCTGGCACGCCGTGGTGAAACCGTCGGTCGACTCGCTCGAGGAGGTGGTCGATCGTCCGTGGGGCATGCGGGAGTTCTCGTTCCATGATCCGAGCGGCAACCTGCTCCGCTTCGGCCAGAACCTGTAGCCGTCATGGTTGGCCGCGGCCGGTGGACACAACCTTGGGCGACCGGGACTCAGGACCCTGTCCGGCGAGAGGTCGGAACGGGGACGATGGTCGCGATGGAGAAACCGATCCAACTGGCGACGAGCTGATGGGTGAGCACGAGCGGTTCACAACCTGCGGTTCTGTCCTGTACCGGACTGACCAAGAGCTTCGGCGAACGCCTCGCCGTCAGCGAGGTGGGATTCGAGGTCGCGCCAGGTGAGACCTACGGGCTTCTCGGCCCCAACGGGGCCGGCAAGACCACCACGATCTCGCTGATCTGCGGCCTGTTGAGGCGCGACTCGGGGTCGGTCTGCATCAACGGTTTCGATCTGGACGCCGACACCAGCGGTGCCAAGGCGACCCTCGGGCTACGTCCCCCAGGATCTGGCGATCTATCCCGACCTCACCGCCGCCGAGAACCTCAAGTTCTTCGGCACGGCTCTACGGACTGGCGGGCTCGGACCTCGTCCCGCAGCGTCGAGGAGGTCCTCGAGACGATCGGTCTCACCGACCGGGCCGGTGAACGGACCGATCAGTTCTCCGGCGGAATGAAACGCCGCCTCAACATCGGGGTCGGCCTGCTCCACCGCCCGCAGCTGCTGATCCTCGACGAACCGACCGTCGGCGTCGACCCTCAGAGCCGCGACGCCATCCTGGCCAGCGTGGCCCGGCTCGGAGCCGAGGGCATCGGGGTGATCTACACCACGCACTACATGGAGGAGGCCGAACGGCTCTGCGACCGGATCGGCATCATCGACGAAGGGCCGTCTGATCGCCGAAGGAACGCGGCGGGAGCTCATCACGCTGATCGACCAGCACGACTGGATCCGGTTGACCATCGACGCCACGACATCGCGTTTGGCCGAGGAGCTGGCCACCTTGGACGGGGTCGTGTCGACCAGGTCCGTCGACCACACCCTCGCCATCGAGGTGGAAAATGGCCAGCACGCGCTGCCGGGAGTGATGCAGTTGGCCACCTCGCTGGGATGTCGGGGTCTCCGGAGTCGAGCTGATCGAACCCGACCTCGAGACCGTGTTCCTCCATCTCACCGGACGAGCCCTGCGCGATTGACCGAGCGGGCCACCCGCCGTCGTCACGTCCACGATCGACCGGCGCAATGTGAACGTGGCGATGACGAACAACACCAGTGCGTAACCGACGAGGACGCCGAGTTCGGTGAGGATGTCGGCGATTCCACCGCCGTTCTGTACGACCTCGGTGAACGCATCCACCGCCCACGCATGCGGCGTGATGTGGGCGACCGTTCGCAGTGCGGGAGGAAACACTTCGAAGGGCACCATGCAACCGCCCAGCGCGGCGAACGCCAGGCCGACGGTGATGCCGACGGCGGTTGACTGGTTCTCGTTGCGGAGGGTCGAGCCGATCAGCACCGCAGAAGCCGTTGCGACCAGGGCAAACGCGATGACGATGGCGGCGGTCGCCGTCCACGAACCCCATTCGACCCCGAACAGGATCGCCGTAGCGAAGACGATGAACCCGGCTTGCACCGCAGCGATCGCAAAGCGACCGAGCGTCACGCCGGCCAGAACCCGGGTCTCCCCCACCGGTGCGGCCAGCATTCGGCGCAGCACACCGAGTCGACGGGTCTGGATCAGTGCCGCGGCTGCGATCATCCCGATGAGGAACATCATCAAGACCAGCTCCTGGGCGGCGACGAAGCTGAATCCCGAGCTGTCCCGGTATGGCGCCCCGTCGCCATCGACGGTGGTGACGATCACCCCGGAACTGCCCGTCGCGACATCCCCAGCAAGCCCGAGCGCCTCGGCGACGGGCATCCCTGTTTGCGACGCGGTCAGACGGGCCGCCCGGACCTGGGCCCCCTGTTCGGCCACGACCGCGCTCGACGATTCCCTGGTTCTCGAAGCCGGAGATGTCCAGTGCGAGATACCTGACCTCGACCTGCTCACCGGCCAGCAGCGCCTCGCCGTAGCCGCTCGGGCAGGACGACCACCGCATCGAGGTCGGCCCGCTTGAGCATGTCGACGGCGACCTCGACGTCGTCGAAAAGGTGGACACCCTCACCGCATCGTTGGCCTCGAGCCCGGAGACGAAGTCACCGGGAAGGCCCGACCGGATCCTCGGCGAACACCACCCCGATGCGCGGTTCGAACGTGGCGACGGCGCTGCCGAGCACCAGGATCAGCAGCAGCGGGAGGACGAACACGAAGAAGACGTTGGCCTTGTCACGGAGCAGCCGTTGCAGGCTGTTCAGAGCGATCGCGATCACCTTCATGTGGCCAGAATCCTTCGACTCGACGCCCCACAGGCCCGCGCCGCCGACGACCACGATGAACACCAGCAAGACGACGATCGCCGTAACGATGTCGGCGATCCCACCGCCGAAGGACACCTCCCGCATGGACTCCAGCAACCAGCGATGCGGGGTTGCGAAACTGACGATGTTCAGCACCGCAGGCCCCATCCCGACCGGGAAGAACGCCCCTCCGAACAGGCCCGAGCACGACCGCCAACATCGACGCTCCCGCCGTGGCCTGCTCAGCGGTCTTGGCGAACGCCGACACCACCAGGGCCAGGGCCATCGCCGATCCGACGCCGAGAACGATGATCAAGGCCACGAGGGGCAGCGAGCCCCACTCCGCCCCCATGACCACGGTGGTGGCCAGCACCATCGTCGACATCGAGACGACGCCGAGCACGAACGACGACACGAACTTCCCGACGATCATGGCGGCGGCAGGGGTGGGCGAGGCGATCAGACGACCCAGGGTGCCGATCTCCTTCTCCTCGATGAGGGAGAGCACGCCGAACTGGACGGTGAAGAAGACGAAGAACACCGACAGCGACACCGCGTAGTAGCTGGTGGGATCGAACCCCCTACCCTCCTCGGCGACGGTCCCGATCGACAGCGGCGGGGCGATCTCAGCGGCCATGGCGGCGATCTGTGAGACCTCGGCGGGATCCTGGACACCCCCGGCGGCGACGAGGGTGGCGACGGCGTCCGAGACGTAACCCACTTCCGATGCGAATCCCTGTGCGATCGCCTCAGCCACCGAGACCGAGATCGGCGCGTTGCGATTGCCGACCACCGTGATCCCGGCCTGCCCACCGGTTTCGACCTGGGCCGAGAAGTCTGGCTCGATCACGAAGCCGGCGTTCAGCTCGCCATCGCTGACCAACCGATCGAGCGTCGCCCGATCCTCCACCGTGCTGACCGTGATCACGTCCTCTTCAGACAATTGGCCGAGCAGTAGCCTCGAGGTTCTGTCCGACGGATCCGGCGTCGGCGTTGACGATCCCGAACTCGAACACGGTCGACTCCGTCGCCGACCCGAGGGTGGCGTTGAGGATGAACGCCAGACCGAACGGGGCCACAAAAGCCATGACGAGGGCCGACTGGTCGCGCATCCGCTGACGGAGATCCTTCAGACCGATGATCACGGCGCTGGTGAAGAAACGTCGGGTCGGCGTCATCGGCGTGCCCGTTTCAGGACGGTCATGACCGATGCCCGGACTCCGCCGGTGAGGTCATCGCAGGGGTTCGGGCCGAGGTCGACGGATCAGCCGTCCGGACGGCGAAGGTCCACTGGCAGTGATCGCACCGGACCGGCCCGCCATCGAGGGGTTCGGGACCGACGGGACCTCCGCACGACGGGCAGAACCGGACCGCCACTGCACGAGGGGGCGCTTCACCCGGGCCGGCGAAACGGGATACCGCTGGGATCGTCAGCGTCGTGGCGGCGACGAGCACGCTCTGGACTCCGATGAACCGGGCGAAGCCCGCGCTGTCGATCTCGGCCCAGATCAGTACCAGGATCGACGCCGAGAGGGCCGCGATCAGAACTTGGGCCACCCGCTGCAGGAAGAGATGACGGGTGGAGAGTTTGATCAACGCCAGAGTGCAGGACAACGTGGTGCCGGCGGCGATGACGAGGAGCGACCCGCCCGTCTTGAGCCAGTTCGTCTCGTCGGCCTCGGCCCACACGAGAACGATGAAGAGACTGAACCCGCTCGCTCCTGCCACAGCGGCGACGACCGGAGCCGGCCACAGAACCCTGCGATTGGCGGCTGGGATGTTGATCAGAACGGCCAGCATCGCTGCGGACACCAGGAAGCTGGTTGCCAGGACCTTGCCCTGAGTCTGTCCGAAATCGTCGACGAGCAGCGTCCATATACCGAGAATGGTGTTGACCCCGATCGATGCGAGGAAGACCCTCAAGACGACTCGGCGGAGTCCCGCGGAGGAGTCGGCTCTGTTCTCGAAGCGTCGCACGGGTCACCCCCTGAGGTGTGTGGCTCAATGATGGCGTTGTCATCACGTGGGACGGGAGGGCACAAGGTCACGGCTCGGCGGGGTGATCAGGCGAGCGACAAACGGACACGAAACCGACCAAGGGCCCTTCACACCGACGCTCCTCGTAGCCAAACTCGCGGCCAGACCGAGGAGGAGTGATGACGCCTGTCCACGAGGACCCCCAATCCGGAAACCGGTCGGGAACGGTCGGGACCACCCGTCGCGTCGAAACGGGTCGGCTACGCGATTGCCGTTGCGGTCAACCTGGGCGTGCTCTACCTGGTCCATGGCATCCTGCGGTGGGGGTGGCCGGCATTCGTGACCGAGGACTGGGACCGCGTCCTGACGGTCGTGTCCCTGTCGATCGTGGCCACGATCATCGCCAACACTCTCTTCTTCTGGTACGACCGGCCGTGGTTCAAGTCGCTCATGAATCTGATGACCACCGCCATTGGACTCATCGCCGCGATCCGGATGTGGCAGGTCTTCCCGTTCGACTTCACCGGCTATGCCGCTCGACTGGAGCCTGCCGGTTCGTGCGCTGATCGCCGTGGCCGTGTTCGGTGCGGTCGTCGGTTGCCTCGTCGAATCGGTCAAGCTGTTCACCGAAACGTTCAACGGCCGCGCCGACTAACCAAAGCTGGCGGTCACGCCCGTCTCGTCGATCTCCAACCGGAGGTACCCGTGGATCGCATCGGCGGAGACGACGCTCTCCGAAACGAGCGGTAGGAGCCGCAGCGGCGCCGGCGAGGGACGCGGGCAGACCCGAGCTGAGTGGCGGCGCCATCCATTCGGTGACGCCGGGGGCGAACCGCAGTTCCATCGCCGCGTGCAGATCCCCGCTCACGATCGTGGGGTTCGGTGCGGCCGCCAGCGCAGCTTGCACCGCCGCCTGATCGCTCGGGTGCGCCTCGAAGGCGTACGCGCGGTGCCAGTTCGGGGAACCCAAAGGATGTCATGACGACCGGGCTGGCGATCACCGTGTGCTGAGCGCCGTGGTTCACCGTCTCGGTGAACCAGTCGATCTGGTCGGGTCCGAGGACGGTCGCATCGGTCTGGTACTGGCGACAGTCGAGGAGCAGAATCCGGGCTGTGTCGCCGATATCGACATGACGGTAGATCGTGAGGCCGTCGGCGGTGGGAGGCGGCAGACGAGTGGGCGTGTGCTCCCACCAGGCCCGGTAGCCGGCCAGATCGCAGCCCGGGATCGACCGAGGCGTCGTAGTTGTCCACGACCTCGTGATCGTCCCAGGTGATCAGCCAGGGGTGGGCCGCCGCGCTCGCCTGGAGCCGTGGATCGCCCCGGGCTTCTGCGTAGCTGGCCCGGAACTCCTGGAGGTTCGCGGCGTTCCGGTCGTAGATGAAGTCCCCGAGCCAGATCACCAGATCGACCGCCTCGTCGGAGGCGAGGCGGAGATGCGCATCCCAGAGCGAGAGGTCATCGCGTGACTGGCAGGAGCTCACCGCCAGCCCGACCCGATCGACCCCCTGCCCCGACCGACGGCAGGGTCCAGGTCCGGCCCGTCGGGGACACCCGATCGGCGATCCTGAACCGATACCAGTACCTCCGATCGGGCTCGAGGCCGGCGACGACGACCCTCACCGTCAGTGCGTCCTCGACACGGGCCGAAACGATCGCCGAGTCGATGATCCGCTCGAACCCGGCATCGTCGGCCACGTCCCAGGCCAGCGGGATCTCGACCGACGCACCGATGTCATCGGGCAGGAGTCGGGTCCAGATCACGACGCTGTGATCGTCGGGATCGCCGCTGGCGACCCCCAGCCCGAAGACGTTGTCGCCGAGGTCGACACCGGGCGGTTCGGCCGGATCGACCGATGGAGCTGCCCGGGTGGTGCGGGGCGGCTTGTTCTGCGTCGTCGGGGGCTGGACCGAGGCGCCGGTCCCACCGTCGCCAGAGCCGCATCCCGCCGCCGCCAGCGCAGCTGCGGTGCCGGTGAGGAAACGGCGACGGTCCACCAGGTCAGGTTGCCACACCGATGCCCCAGGGCAGGTTCGGGCATACTCGAACCCGTGGTCGAATCGAACGGTCAGCTGACAACCCTCGACGCCGGACAGGTCATCCCCTACGGTGGCGACCGGTACACCGTCGTCGACGAGGCCCTGGCCGCCGATTTCCGGCCCGGTGACCACCTCATCGTCGTGAACCACAGTGGCGCACTGCTACGGGTTCCGGCCCAGGTGCAACGGATCGCCGAAGCGGCCGTGGACAGGGCCCACGCCGCATTCGGCGGGATGGGAGCGGTGACCGACGCATCGATCAGTGCGTTCTTCGATGCCTTCGCCCGCCATTTGAGCCACGATGCGACGTTCGCACACATCGCCGAGGCGAACGCCGGCGATGTGGCGACCGCTCGCGAGCGTGGCCGGAGCACCACCCGTCTGGTCCTGAGCGACGACATGCGCCGTGACATGATCGCGGGTCTGCAGTTGTGGCGGGACACGCCCAGTTCTCGCGACCGATTGCTCGAACGAGTGGAGCACAGCGGCTGGGCGGTCGAGCAACGCAGCGCCGGCCTCGGCGTCGTCGGTTTCGTTTTCGAGGGACGCCCCAACGTCTTCGCCGACGCCTGCGGGGTCCTCAGGACCGGGAACACGGTGGTCTTTCGCATCGGCTCCGACGCTCTCGGAACCGCCCGGGCCATCGTTTCCCATGCCCTCGACCCCGCCCTCGCCGAGGCCGGTTTGCCCGGCCGGGGCGGCCAGCCTGGTTCCCTCCCCGGAACGGTCGGCGGGTTGGGCGCTGTTCTCGGATCGGCGGCTGGCCCTGGCCGTCGCCCGCGGCAGCGGCGCCGCCGTCGGCCAGCTCGGAGCGGTCGCCCAGCAGGTGGGCACGCCGGTGAGCCTGCACGGAACCGGTGGCGCCTGGATCGTGACGGGTCAGGGGTGCGACGGCGACCGGCTGGAAGCGGTGGTGGCCAACTCGCTGGATCGAAAGGTCTGCAACACGGTCAACACCGTGTGTGTGCTTCGCTCCCGCCTCGACGACCTGATGCCTCGGGTCACCGCCGGGCTCCAGGAGGCCGCTCGACGGCGCAGCTCGAATCCCAAGGTCCATGTGGTCGACGGTGCCCAGGGCGCACTACCCGCGGAATGGTTCACCGAGAAGGTTGCCATCGGCCGATCCGGCGGCGACGTCCAGGAAACGAGGGCCGAGATGATCGACCCGCACCGGCTCGGACACGAGTGGGAGTGGGAGGAATCGCCGGAGATCACCGTCGTCGCCGTCGGCTCGGTCGAGGAGGCGGTGCGTCTGTTCAACGAGACAGTCCCCGCGTTTTGCCGTGTCGCTCATCAGCGACGACGAAGCCGAACAGGACCGCTTCTACGCCACGGTCGACTCTCCCTTCGTCGGCGATGGGTTCACCCGGTGGGTCGATGGTCAGTACGCCCTGAACCAACCTGAACTGGGCCTGTCGAACTGGCAGTTCGGCAGGCTGTTCGCCCGCAGCGGCATCCTCAGCGGGGCGAGCGTGTTCACGGTCAGGACCCGTGCGAAGCAGGCCGACGACGATCTCCACCGATGATCGAAGTCCCCCACCTCGACGCCCGAAGCCACCCCGGGTGGTCACGATCCGGTCGATGCAGAACCTCCACGCTGGTCCCGGGCCGCATCCTCTGGCGGTTCCCACACGTTCTGCCACGAATCGACCCCGACCGAACGGTTCGCCCACCGGTCGACGAGCGTCGGGAGGGTGGGGCCGCTCCCCCGGTTCGGCGAGCCCCATCGATGACGCCAGGCTGCCGAGAAGGCGCTCGGGCCCCCAGCCGGTGGAGCGGAGTTCGGCGAAGGTGATCGCCGCGTCCCGCTTGGAGAGTCGCTCCCCGGCGGGATTCACGACCAGCGGGACATGGGCGTATGCCACCCGCTCGATCCCGAGCGCCTGGGCCACCAGGATCTGGCGTGCGGTCGAAGGCAGCAGATCAGCGGCCCGTACGACCGAGCCGACACCCGCGACGGCATCGTCGACGACGACGACCAGGTTGTAGGCGGGGAGCCCGTCATTGCGGCGCACGACGAAGTCGTCGACGACCACCGACTGTTCACCGAAATGGCGGTCGTCGAAGTCGATCGTGGTCCCCTCGGCCCGGAACCGTAGGGCGGGGCTGCGACCCTGCGCCCGGCGGCCCTGCTCGGTGCGGCCGAGGCCGGCGCAGGTCCCTGGATAGAACGAGCCGGTCGCGCTGTTGGGGGCGTTGACCGACGACGCGATCGCTTCCCGGATTTCGCGGCGGGTGCAGAAACACGGGTAGGTCCTTCCCGCAGGAGACCAGCTGGTCGATCGCCACCTGGTAGCGCTGACGATGATCGGACTGCCATGCCGGGGCGCCATCGGATTCCATTCCGAGGGCGCGGAGATCGGCGAGTTGCCGGTGGCCGCTCTCGCGGGTGGCGACCGTGGCGTCGAGGTCCTCGAATCGGACCACCCATCGAGCGCGGCGGGATCGGGCGTCGAGCCACGACGCCACCGCCGTGCGGAGATTGCCGACGTGGAGATCGCCGGTCGGGCTCGGCGCGAACCGCCCGGCACCGCGCTCGGGGCTCATAGGAGATCCGATCGTTCGAGGTGGGCTCGAGCGACGTCCAGCACAGGTACCCCGTCAGCCAATTCGGCTTTCAGGCTCATCATCGTCTCGGCGTCGAGGGTGACCATGAGCGCTTCCAGAAACGGCGTCAACCAGCTCGACCTCGGACTCGAAGAAGTCCGCGTCGAACATGTACGCCGCGTTGCGGGGACGAAACACGAGTTGGGGTGGGATGCCGTCGGCCGAACGGTCGACGACCACCAGCCCCGCGCGTCCGGATCGTCGGATCCACCGCCGGCGCGAAGGCCACGCTGCAGTCGCCATCGGCGACCGACGACACGAGGTCCTCCGACCCGACCACGAGCAACTGCTCGGCCGGGACGGTGAAGTCGGTGAACCGTTCGAACCGGACCAGTCCGTCCGGGCTCTGCAACGTCTCGTCGTCGACGCACACGATCGCCTCGAAGTCGTTCTCCAGACGACGGGCCAGCTGCTGGAGCGACACGACCCTTCCTTCGGCATCCAGCGCAATCTCAGGGCGGGCGACGGCGGCGATGGCATCATCGAAACTCGAGTAGTCCGACCATTCGATGCCATTTGCCCGATCACCGGCACGCAGCTCACCGGCCAGCTCGGTCGTCCTGGTGAACTCGGTCGTCCTGGCCGAGGTGGACGAACCAGCCGGTGCTGAGATCCTCGGGGACGACGTCGAGTCGCCCGGCCACGAGATCGTCCCGGTTCAGCGCGTCATCGCCGGTGTTCGATCGGTCGATGACGCTCGCCCCCCGCTGCTCGAGCGCCACGATCAGCATGGCGCTCATGATGCGATCGGTGGGGCTGGTCGTACCGCCGACGACCACCTCGATATCGGTCATGGGTCCATCAGGGGGATCCGAGCGTGGTGGGGACCGACGACGAGCAGGCCGATGCGCACACTGCACCGAGCGAGCAATCCGGTCGAGCAACCCGCCCGAAGTACCCGCGCCCGTTCACACCAGCAACTCCGAAATCGTGTGCAGCGAGCAGCCCGACGAAACCGCCGACGAGGGTTCCGTTGATCCGGATGAACTGGAGGTCCCGACCCACCTTCTCCTCGATGAGGATGGTCGTTTCCTCGGGATCCCACCGCTCCACGGTGCTGGCGATCAGGTTGACGACCTGATCTCCGCCCTGGGCGGCCAGGTGTCCGGCGCCGTCCCGCAACCAATGTTCCACCTTGTCCAGCATGGAAGGGTCGGCCTGGAGCGCCAGTCCGGCATCGACGATGGCCTCGGTCACACGCACCCGCAGCTCGGAGTCCGGGTCATGGGTGGCGTCGATCACACCGCCCTTGATCCTGTCCCAGAGGCCGCCCGACCCAGGCCCGAACCTCGTCGTTGTTGAGGATCTCGTCCTTGAGCTGCTCGCCCCGCACGACCAGTTCGGGGGAGGTCTTGAGCCGTTCTGCCAGCTCGAGGGTACGCACGTTCAGCTGGCGCCGGAGTTCGTGGGAGCGGTTCCCTCCGACCTCATCGATGAACCGATTGACGGCGTCGAAGATCTTGTCGAACACCCGATCATCGACCGGTTCGGGCACCCACCACGGCGACTCCTGCTTGAGCCGCTGTCGGAAGGTCGACTGATTCTCGGCGAGGAAACGGCCCAGCCCGATCAGCGTGCTGTCGACCAGCACCTCGTGGTGTCCGCCGGCCATGGCCCAATCGACCGCTCGGCCCGCGAGTGGGGCCACCGGCACCTGTCGCACCCGGTCGAAGACAACCTGTTCCAGGCCTTCCTGCACCGAATCGTCGTTGAGCACGTCGGTGATCCCCCGGATGATGGCCGAGCCCTCCTCGGCGATCCGGGCGGCCACCGCTGGATCGGCCATCAGTTGCGCGATCCTCAGGGCCACCTGTTCCTCCTCGATCAGGCGGTTCACGTTGTCGTGGGTCAGGAAGTTGTCTCGAACGAAGAGCACCGAGGCTCCGGCCGATCTCGTCCTTGCGCTTCTGGATGATGGCGGTGTGAGGTATCGGCAGACCCAGCGGGTGCCGGAAGAGGGCGGTCACCGCGAACCAGTCGGCGATCGCGCCGACCATCGCCGCCTCGGCGGTCGCTCGGACATAGCCGAGCCACGGCCGGCCGTCCTCGCCGAGTCTCGCCAGACGCGAAGACGAGACCGGCGAGAATGAGCAGGCCGGTGCGCAGCCCGCTTCATTCCCGAAACCGATGACGGCATCTACAACCGGCTGACCAAACGTCGGGTCTGTTCTGCGGCCTTGGCCCGTATCTCGTCAGCGTCGACCTGGGTCGGACGTCCGGCATCCAGTACGGTTCGCCCGCCGACCACGACGGTCACCGGACGAATACCGGTGTTGGCGACGAGGTACTCCGGCTCGATCTCACGCAGTGACCAGTGCACCCGATCCTGCCGGGCCTCGGGAACGAGCAGCCAGCCCGCTTCGAGCCAGCTCCACGGCAACCGTGGGCTCGTGCCCACGTTGGTCTCTCGAAGGCGGCCGTACGCGAGCCTGAACTCCTCGAGGAGGTCACCGCCGAACCCATCGGTTCCGAAGGCGACCCGGGGACCGAACCGGCTCGGCATTCCGTAGCCGACGCCCCGGTCCATGTTCGATCGCGGGCAGTGGGCGATCGTGCCGGCGATCTCGAGACCATCCGGCAGATGTACGCCGTGGGCGAGAACCCACGAATCCTTGGAGCGTCGGACGAGGTCCGCCCCACCACCGGCATCGGCGATTCCTTCGGCGACCTTGGCATGAACGCCGACCCCGAGGTCGGTCGCCATACCGATGGCAAGATCCACGGTCTCGGGGCTGGCGGTGAAGGAAGCGTCAACCCCGATCATGCCCCGGCCCCCCGATTCGATGAAACGGCGGGACTCGTCGAGACCGACCCTCGCCCGATCAGGACCGCGAAGATCCGAGGCCGCGTACGAGCAGACCACGCGGATGCCAACCTCGGCGCTGGCGCGGGCGATCAACGACAGCGAACCTTCGACCGCCCTCGGGCTGGCGTGGTGATCGATCACGGTCGTGCAACCGGCTTCGAGCGCCTCGAGCGCGCCGAGGCGGGCAGCAGCCTCGATCATGGCACTGTCGAGAGCATTCTCGATCGGCCAGATCACATTCTTCAACAGCTCGCTGAAGTTCCTTGGCGTGCTGCGGGGTGCTGGCAGACCACGAGCGATGGCTGCGAAGAGGCGATGGTGGGCCGACACCAGCCCGGGGGTGGATCCGCCGACGGACAGCGGACTCGCTCCGGATCCGCAGAGGATGAGGTCGGGTCTCCGCCGGTCCGGGAATGGGTTGGGCGGACTCAAGCCGGGGCGGAGGCGGAGGGGCCGGCGGCTCACGCTCTGTGGTCGTGTCGGAAACCTGCCCAAAGAAGCCGCGACGTTTCATGTTCACCAAGCTAGCTGCGATCATCAGGAGTATGAGCAAGGTCTTCCAGGGTGCCGACATCGGAGCTCGGACCCGATCGGTCGGATCCGCCGGTGGGAACGGCGTGCCGTTGGCGGCCCTCATCGGTTCCACGACGTTGGTGGCCGCCTGCGGTGGATCGGTTCGAGACCACGGTGTCGATGCCGACCACCGACGATCGACCCTCATCGCTCGACGGCGTCTGGTTGCTCGAAGGCTCGAACCTGCTGCTCGACATCACGTTGGCGACCGCCACCGTCGACGGTCGCACCGACTGCGGTAGAGCGATCGGGTCGTTGACCTTCGCGACGAGTGGCCGATCCGAACCTCGTTCTCGTTGCCCGGTGCGAGACGACGTCGCTGCTCCCGCGCTGAGTCTGCGGGTCCTGGACGCCGCGATCGAGTTGCTCGAGTCGGTCCGCCGGGCCGAGGCCGACGTGTCCGGCTACAGACTGTACGACGCCACGAACGATGCCGATCGGACTCCTACGACCCGGCTGAGGGCGTCGGGACCAGGGAGCAGATCTTCACCGCGATGCCGCCGTTGTCGACGTCGCCAGCGTGCGCAGGCGACGATCGATGAGCCGCTCACCTCTTGGAACGACCACGGTCAACGCATGGTCCGGTCGTCGCTCCCGTACGACCTCGCCGAAGCGACGATAGAGCGGCGTCACACCGGCCGGGCCGGTCGGCAGCCGCTTACCGTAGGGCGGGTTCGACACGACCAGACCGGGACCCTGGTGACCGGTCATACTGGCCGACGGGGCGGACCTCGGCCATGCACGGCCACGCCGGCCCGTTCGGCGTTGGCCAAGGTGACACGGATCGCCTCTTCGTCACGGTCGAAGGCGGTCAGGGTCGAGCTCGACGAGTCCGCGGTCTCGGCGATACGGGTGGCTGCCGCCCCGGTCACCGAGGCCCACGTGCCGCCCTCGAACGACGGCCACGGTGAAACGCGTACTGTCCGACCGGGACTGGGGGGCCGACCGGCGGCGATCAGGCCGGCCTCGACGACGAAGGTTCCCGACCCGGCGAAGGGATCGATCACCGGGGTCGCCGGGTCCCACTCCGACAGCAACAACGCCGCCGCCGCGATCGTCGGTCGAAGTGATGCTCCGACGGTTTCGGTCCGCCACGACCGCTTGTGCAACGGCTCGCCGGTCGTGTCGACACTCATGGTCACGGTGTCGTGGTCGATCCGCACGACGAACGCCTGCTCGCCGGTGTCATCATCGGGTTTGGGCGCGCCGATGACCCGGTGCAGCCGCTCCGACTACGGCGTCGGTGTGAAAAAGCGCACTCTTGTGGGAGGTCACCCGGAAACGGGGGGCCACCCCGTCGGAGAGATACGGTCCGAGATCCAATTCGGCGACCCGCCGTTCGAGGTGGGCGAAATCGGTTGCCCGGAACCGTGCGATGCGCACGAGCACCCGGGTGGCGGTTCGCAACCAGAGATTGGTGTCGTAGATCGCCCGCGTGGAACCGCGGAACGGGACGACGCCCGCCGTCGGTGACCCCACCCGGTAGCCGAGACCCCCGAGCTCCGCGGCGCAGGCCGACTCGAGTCCGACAGGACACACCGCAACGGTGTCGGCATGCAGGCGTTTCGGAGTGCTGTTCACCGGTTCATCCTGGCAGCGCTGGACCGAGCATCCGCTCCGACGCATCGAGCTACTTCGTGCCGTGAGGCCGGGTCAGAACTCGATGTACAACGCGCCCTCGTCGTCCCGCTTGACGGCGACCTCGGATTTGCGAAGCACCTTGCGACCATCGCCCGACACCCCGTAGGAGCGCCGGGAGCGCCCGGGGTGGGCGCCGGGTTCGGCCACCACCGACGTCAGATAACCCTTCTCCTCGAGCCGGTTGAGGACCCGGTAGAGAGTGGCATAGTTCATGGAGAAGTGTCGTGGTCGCAGGGCGGCGATCTCCTGCGGCAAGCGGGTACCCGTGCACCTTCTGGCGACCCCGGGTCGATGCGGCCACCGCACCGAGGACGACCTCTTCCTTGGGCGACAGCGGATACTTCGTTGCAGACGCGACCATAGACGCTCAGCCTAGGGACCGACGGTCGAGATTGTCCTGTGACGTTTGCCCGCAGCCGCCTCGGGCAGCTAGCTCGACGGTGACCGTACGCAGACCCGGTCCGGTAGGACTGGTTGCCGGCGGCGTCGAACGCCTTGGCGTACAGCTGATAGGTGCCCGGCGAGAGGTCGAACGTACCGGACGTGGCCGCCACCTCGAGCAGGACTGCTCGATCCGCATAGTCGAAGATCCGGTAGCCGGCCACCCCGACGTTGTCGGTCGCCGGGCCCCAGGACAGCGACGACCGTGGGCCCGCTGATGTCCTCGATGATCAGCGCGCCCGGCACCGAAGGCCGTTCGGAGTCCGAATCGCCCTGGATGGAGACGGTCCGAATGCCCGTTCGGTAGGAGCGGTTGCCGGCGGCGTCCACCGCTCGTGTGTAGAAACGGTAGGTGCCAGGCGGCAGAGCGTCGAAGCTGACGGCGGTCGTCTGCGGTCTCGATCAGCACGGTGTTGGTGTCGGCGTCGAAGATCAGGTAGCCGGTCACGCCGACGTTGTCGGTCGCCGGCGCCCACGTGAACGAAACCGAATCCGCTCCGATCGACCCGACGACCAGCGCACCGGGTACCGACGGTCGTTCGATGTCGACGATCTCGCCGGTGACCGTGAACGAAGTGAAACCGGTCCGATACGAACGATTACCGGCCGCATCGACCGCCTTGGCATAGACGCTGTAGGTCGCCAGGAGCCAGAGAACCCAACGTCGCCGACGCCGACGGCACCTCCGCCAGCACCGCATTGGACGCCGTGTCGAAGATCAAGTAGCCGACAACACCCACATTGTCGGTCGACGGCGCCCACGAAAGATCCACCGAGTCCGGGTTCACCTGATCGACCAGCACCCGCCCCGGCACCGACGGACGCTCGATGTCGACGATCTCGCCGGTGACCGTGAACGAAGTGAAACCGGTCCGATACGAACGATTACCGGCCGCATCGACCGCCTTGGCATAGACGCTGTAGGTCGCCAGGAGCCAGAGAACCCAACGTCGCCGACGCCGACGGCACCTCCGCCAGCACCGCATTGGACGCCGTGTCGAAGATCAAGTAGCCGACAACACCCACATTGTCGGTCGACGGCGCCCACGAAAGATCCACCGAGTCCGGGTTGACCTGATCGACCAGCACCCGCCCCGGCACCGACGGACGGTCGATGTCGACGGTGCCCGCCTCGCACAGGCGCACGATGCTGTCGACGGAGTTGACGCCGGCGTAGGTGAGATCGCCGCCGAACCACACGCAATCGTTCGGATCGCCGTGAATCGCCCAGACACCGGCCGTTGCCGCCTGGATCTGGGGACGGAAGGTCGGGATCCAATCGCCGGTGAGGGCATCGAACGCCGACACCCACGTGGTGGGACCCTTCGGCGATCACCGGAGCATTCTCCTCACCCGCCGGCGGTGTGCCGAACCAGAGAACCCCGCGTCGCCGACATCATGTCCGAGCTCGTGCGGCAGTGACAACCGGCGTACACACGGTCGCCGACGACCTCGAGATCCTGGAAGTCCCCCTTGGGGTCGGCCAGGTGGAACAACTCGAGCGACAGGTCGGATTCGTTGAGTACCTGGACGAAGTGTTGACTACCGGCCACCCACACCAGACCGTTGGCCACGACCACGTCATAGAGATACTGGTGACTCGTGGAACGCGTGTTGACCTGCAGGTCCTCCACGCCCGCGGCCAGAGCCGGTGTCGATGCCTGGAGGGCAGCGAATCCACCGACGACCGGGATGCCGTTCACCTCTTTGAAGTAGCCGGCGATGTAGACGCGGTCGGCGTCGCGGCTGGCAGCGACACCCCAGATCGAACCACCGGCGACGATCGGGCGCCAGGAGGGATCATGACCGCCGGTGGTGACGTCGAAACGGAGCAGCTTGGATGCGGCGTTGTTCCCCGTGCTCGAGACGACGCTGGTGAAGCTTCCGGCGACGTACAACCAGGAACCGACCACGTCGAGGCTGCGAATCACGGGAGCGCCGTTGACGTTCCCGGACCACCCCGCATCGACGGCTCCCGTGGTGGGGTCGAGGGCGACCAGCCCGTCGATCGGCTGCCCATTGACCGTATCGAAGGCCCCGCCGACGAAGAGCCTCGCCCCGTCAGGCGAGGCTTCCAGCGCGTACACGACGCCATCGAACTGGGGGGTGAAGGAGGCGATGTACTCTCCCGTGCTCTGCGAGAACGCCGCGAGATAGGGCTGGGGAATCGACACCTGGCCGTCGGTGACCTCCTGGAACCGGCCCCCGACGAAGATGCGGCTACCGATCTGCTCGATCGCCCAGACCTCGGTGCGGATCTGCCGGCTGCCGTCGGGGAGATCCGTGCCGTCGACACCCCAGGGCAGGTTGTTGTTGTTGCCGAGTTCGGCCGCCACCGGAGACGCCCCGGTGAGGACCCCTGCGATCATCAACACACCCACAAGAACAAACCGGAACCTGAACCCAGCGATCATCGCACGCCCTCTCTTAGACCTGAGCCAAGAATAAGTGGCGTCCCCGAACCCTCGGCTCGGCCCTTTGGACCATTGCGCCCGGGCAAATCAGCTCCGGACGAGCATTGGTGGAAGCGGGCAACGGACCCGATCAGAGGTGAGTACGGTGACAAGGTGTCCCTCGACAATCCGGCTCCGTCAGCGGTGGTCCTCATCGATTTCGGCGGCCATCCTTTCACCGCAGACCTGGCCATTTCCCTCCGACACCTCGGGGTGCAGGTCGAGTACGTCTTCAGCTCGTCGAACGAGTCCGCCCCCCATGGTGACTTCTCCGACGCCGAGAACGAGGGTGTCCTCGTGCACGACATCGATCTCGGCAGGGCGGTCGACCTCTCCCATCTCCGCCGTCGCTTCCGTGATGAACAGCAGTTCGGCTGGAACGTCGCCAAGTTGCTGCGGCAGGCTCCCAAATCGGCGACGGTCGTGTTGTGCCAGGTTCCGGTCGCAGCGGCGCTCGTCATCCAGGGTGCTGCCAAGGCGCGAGGACAGAACGTGGTTCTGTGGCTACAGGAGCTGCAATCGGACCTGTCGTCGATACCCGGAACCAGGGCCCTGCCGAACCGGTTGTTCACGTCCCTCGAACGGCGCATCGCCGCATCGGCCGACAAGGTGATCGCCATCTCGGATGGATTCGCCAGCTTCGCCACCGCCGCCCGCAAGGGTGACCCAAACGGGGTGACCGTACTGCCGAACTGGGCACCGCTGCGGTACATCCCCAGCCGGCACCGCATCAACCAATGGTCCACCGACAATGGCCTCCACCCCGACCGACATCGTGTGCTGTACAGCGGCCGCCTGGGCGTGGAACACAGGCCCGAGGAGATCGCTGCCCTTGCGCTGACCTTGACCGCCGAGGGCGATGTCGACTTCGTCATCGTGGCGGCGGGCCAGGGGGTCGATGCGCTTCGACGACGACCCGAGCTGATCTCGCACCCCCACATCCACTTCCACGAACTGCAACCCCTCGCCAGCCTCGCCGACGTGCTCGCCTCGGCCGACGTCCTTCTGGGCAGCCTGGACGATCGGGCCTCCGAAGCTCTCGTGCCGTCCAAGATCCTGTCGTACCTCTGCGCCGGCCGACCGGTCGTCGCGCTGATGAAGGACTCCAACCCGTCAGCGGTGCTCGTCGAGGAGATCGGCGCCGGGCTCGCGGCCGCCGACATCCCCCGGGCCACCGAGGTGATCAGATCGCTCCTGGGCGACGCTGACCGTCGTCGCAGAATGGGCAATCTCGGCAGGGTCTACGCCACCACGACCTTCGAACCGGATCGGATGGCGCGGGCGTTCGCCTCGGCGGCCGGTATCGCTCTGTGATGCGTCCGCAATGCGGGGAACCGTGGTGCGGCGCCGGCGGTGAACTACCGTGATGCGAGGGGTAATGCATCGATGAGGTACCCATGAAGCGGCGAACACAATCCGATCCTCGGTGACGGGCCATGCTGGGGACGTCGCCCTGCTGGCGTTGGGTCGTCGCCACCGGATGTGCGGGTGAGACGATCGGTGCCGGCCCGGAAGGTGCGATCATGCCGTGCTCGGTGCGACCACGACCCCCGCGAGGACACCGCGGCGGCCCTGACGAACCTCCGACGACCGCAGTGGCGGTCCGGCCGAACCACCGAGCGGGGCACGATCCGGATGGCTCGAGCCAACTGGTCCAGCGGTGCGATGCAGGCCGAGATCTACGCCCAGCTACTCGAGGAGCTCGGTTACAACGTCGACCGGGGTTCCGACATCGCCCCCGAGAACTTCTACGCAGCATCTGGCTGCCGGCGACTACGACTTCTGGGCCAACGGCTGGCCGATCATCCACAGCAAGTTCTTCGACACGACCACGCCCGACGGTGCCCTCGCCGGCGAGTCGATGCAATTCATCGGTTCACAGATGCTCGGCGGAGGACTCCAGGGCTTCCTCGTGGACATCCCCACCGCCGACCGCCTCGGCATCACCACCCTCGATGACATCGTCAACGACGAAGCCATCCGGGCCGAGTTCGACTCCGACGGCGACGGTCGGGCCGAGATCGCCGGCTGCGATGTCGGCTGGGGATGCGAGAAGGTCATCGACCAGCTCATCGTCGACAACGGCTGGGAGGACCGACTGGTTCAGAACAAGGGCATCCACAGACGAGCTGTTCGCCGAGCAGGTCGCCCGCGCCGAGGCCGGGCAGCCGGTGCTCGCCTACGTGTGGACACCGGGACCGTTCATCACCGAGTTGACTCCGGCGAGGACGTCATCTGGCTCGGCGTCGAGAATCCGGACCCCGCTCAGTCCGCGCCCGCGGATCTACCCGTCGAGCAGTGCCGGCTGAACCCGTGCACCATGGGATTCAGCCCCTCGGACATCGTGGCTGTAGCCAACACCGCCTTCCTCGAATCGGAACCGGTCGCAGCGCCAACTGCTCAGTAGCGTACGTATCGGTGTGCTCGACGTGTCCTTCCAGAACGTCGAGATGCTCAACGGTGAGAACTCCGAGGTCGACATCGCTCGTCACGCGGCGGAGTGGATCAGCGCCAACCGAAGCGATGTCGATCGGTGGCTCGCCAGCTGCCGGAGCAGCCGAGTAGAGGCCGCGCCCGCCCGGGGTGCGCCCACACGAACTCCTCGCAACACCTTGCCGAGAGCACCGACGACGTACTCTGCGTAACTCCGGTCGAACATCACCAGAAATGATCGGGACTGGTCGACATCGTCGCGGAGGATGTCGCACCGGACGCCGACGACAAGAGCCGTGGCCATCGCCTCGTCCGGGAACATCGCATCGGAAAAATCGAGCGAGCAGACTCGCTCGATGACATCACGCGGTGCGCCCGCCGATCAGGCGAGCAGCGGCGCGCCCGTGGGTCACGTCGCTCACCGCCGTATGCCCGGACAACTCGAGATCGGCCACGGCCGCCGCAACCGCATCCCTGGGTCCGAGGTAGAGCCATTCGTTCGGGCGCACATGACCGATCCGTACCTGGCCTCGAACGACCGAACTCCCGATCGGCACTCCCGACAGCTGGGTGACGAGGTTGGTGGCCGGACCCACCTCGCACGATCACCTTTGCCAGGTCCGAGGCGTCGGTCAGTACGAATCGCGTCGCCACCGGTGGACGAACGTTCGAATCTGCGATCTCTGGATCGGTTCCCACACCTCAACCACGCACCCTTTCCCCGTCGGGGTCGTAGAACGCATGACCGGCCTTGACGGTTCCGGTGATGCGTTCGCCGTCGGTGAGCACGATGGTCAACTCGGTGCCCGGCACCGACTGCGACCTGGCGATCTGGGCCAGGCAGATCGAGCGTCCGAGCGTCGGAGAGAATCGGGACGAGGTGATCCGACCGAGGATCTCGTTGGTCCCGCTCCCCACGATCTGGCATGCCTCGTCCGGCACGATGGCCGGGTCCGATCGGCTCGACCAGAACCAGCGCCGGGAGATCGTTCGCCGACCAGCGTTGGGCCGCCCACGCCAGCTCGGGTTTGCCGGCGCTGTCGGGCTTGTCAAGTCTTGCCAGGCCCCCCATGCCCGTCGTCGGCAGTTTGGTGAGACCATCGGTGTCCTGACCCACGATGAAGTGGCCCTTCTCCAACCGCATGATCCGCTGCGCCTCGAGACCGAACGGGCGCCACGCCGAGGTCGGCGCCGACGGCGAGCAACTGCTCCCAGACGTGGAGACCGAACCCTGCCGGGACGTGCACTTCAAAGGACAACTCACCGGTGAAACCGATGCGCCAGATGACACAATCCGGCACACCGGCAACGTTCCCGCTGCGAACCTGCATGTACCCAAACGCTTCATCGGAGAGGTCGACCGCTCCGGCACCGGCGGCCTCGGTCAGGCGGCCCATCAACTCCCGTGAGTTAGGACCGGCGACGTTGATCGAGGTGAAGGCGGCGGTCACCGGGTCGACAAACACCTCGAAATCCGGCTTCTCGGTCTGCAACCACATCTCGGCCCACTCGTAGACGGTGCCGGCCCCCGAGCTGGTCGTGGTCATGAAGTAGATCTCGTCACCGAGCCGGCCGGTCACCCCATCGTCCATGACGACCCCGTCCTCGGCCACCATGATCCCGTAGCGGACGCCACCGACGGGCAGCTTTGCCCACTTGTTCACGTACATCTGCTCGAGCAGCTTGGGAACATCGCGTCCGGTCAGAATGATCTTCCCGAGAGGGGTGACATCGATGATCCCGACGTTCGTGCGCGTGTTGCGGACCTCGCTCCCGAGGGTTCCCGTAGTGCTCGGGCCTGATCCACTGGCCGGCGACGATCGGAACCGCCCCGTTGGAGTCGTGCCAGGGCTGCAGGGCGGAGTACCGCACCGGCTCCCAGCTTCGACCAGCCAGGGCCCCCAGGGAGATCGGGGCATAGGGGGGTCGCCAGACCGTCGTCCCGACCTCGGCGATCGTCTCCCTGCGGAAGTCCGCCAGGATGGCGACCGTGTTGACCGTTTCGAGTTTGCCCTGTTCGGGGCCCATCGTGGCCGTGGTGTACCGCTTGATCAGCTCGACGGAGTCGTAGGCCTCCTCAGCGGCAGCGATGAGATCCTTGGACGACACGTCTTCGGAGTAGTCCACGATGCCATGGGTGGTCGATCGGAACAGGGCCGGGTGTTCGTCGATGTCGAAGACCGGACGGCGGTCGACCGCCCATTCGGGTTCGGTCCCTTCGGGTTGTACGGCCCTGGGGGTCATCGCCCTGAGCCGGTGTGACACCGCCGCAGCCCGGCGAGCGGCAAGCTTGCCGGTTGCGACACCATGGGCGACGAGCTGTTCATGCGTGCCGTCTCCAGCGAGCCCACCGGTGACCAGCACGTTCTCGGGAGGGCTGGCGGGCAAGAAACGGGCGGCCCGTTCGTTGTACACCGGACGGTCCCCGGCCATATTGAGGAGGCTGGTAGGAGCGGTCCAGCCCGTGGCGGTCACGAGAAGGTTCGCCTCCACCTGCGACCCGTCGCCCAGGGTCACGCGCGACAGCCGCTTGCCGCCGGCGGTCGAGGTGACGGTCTCACCGTTCCGGGCATCCACGACTCGGGCGACGTCGATACCCACTCTCTCGAGATCTGCAACGGTGGCGTCACCTTCGGCGTTGGCGGTGAGGACCACGGCGGTGTCACCGGGACGCACCCCGTACATGTTGATCAAGCGCCGAACAGCTCCGCTCAGCAGGACGCCGGGGCGGTCATTGCCTTCGAAGACGAACGGTCGCTCGATCAATCCGGCCGCCACCACGAGGATCTTGGCTCGTACCTTGACCAAACGCTCGGCCACGGAACCGATACTGCGCTGGTTGACCGCGCACCAGTTGTCCTCGTAGCGCCCGGTCACGGTCGCATCGGTCATGACTTCGATCCGGGGGTGGCGCAGATCACTGCGGCCACGAGCTCGGCCCGGACCGACCGGGCGGCATCGTCACCCCAGTTCAAATGGCCGCCGAGTTGATGACCGTGTTCGACCAGCATGACCGAGGCGCCCTGCTCGGCGGCGGCGACGGCAGCGGACAAGCCCGGCTGGCCCACCGCCGGCGACCAACACATCCACGTGGGCGTATCGCTTGTCGTAGAGACGGTCTGGCGATGCGATGTCGACCCTGCCGCCGGGTGCGAATCGACTCAGGACCTTCTCGTAGGCAGGCCACAGCGACGCCGGCCGCATGAACGTCTTGTAGTAGAAGCCGGCCGTGAGAAACCGACCGAGCGAGTCCGTTCAGCGACTTGATGTCGAAATCGAGCGTCGGCCATGCGTTCTGAGGATCGACGATCATGTTTTCCGCCGCCAACCGGTGTCCCGGCTCGGACGTTCGGTTCGTCGCCGACCTGAACGAAACAATTGGGATCCCAATAGTCGGCGGTGAGCAGGCCGCGGGGACGGTGGTATTTCATCGACCGGCTGAAGATGGTGTGGCCGTTCGCACTGATCGCCGACGCGATCGTGTCTCCGGCAAACCCCGACACCTTCTTTCCGTTCCATCGGAACGAGACGGTCGTGGACCGATCGATCACTTCTCCGGCTTGGGCGGGCAGCCGGTGGGTGGCGCTCATCAGTGGCCCACCGAGGCTGCGCCCTTTTCGCCGACCAGATCTCCGGCCACGAACCGGTCGAGTGCGAAGGGGGCGATCATCTTGGGGGTGGCACCGGTGGCGACACACTCAGCCATCTGTTCGCCACTCACCGGACCGGCCTTGAAGCCGTAGGTTCCCCAGCCGACGTCGCAAAGGAAACCATCGACCGGTGTGAAACCCATGACCGGGGAGTAGTCGGGCGTCATGTCACACAGACCTGCCCACTGACGCAAGAGGCGCATCCGGGCGATTCCGGGCATGAGCTCGAGCACGTGCGAGGCGAGTTCCTCAGTGAATTCGAGCGAACCCCGCATCGAGTACGTGGCGAACGGGTCGACGGAGGCGCCGAACACCAGCTCGCCGCGGTCGGTCTGACTGACGTACACGTGGAGCGAGCCGCTGACGACGACGGCCGGGAGGAACATCTTCACCGGTTCGGTGACCGCCGCCTGGAGCGGGTGGGTGGTGATCGGCAACGACACCCCCGCCATGTCGGCAATGATCGACGACCAACCGGCGGTGCAATTGATCACCACGGGAGCCGAGACGACACCCCGGCTGGTCCTGACGCCGGTCACCCGCCCGCCCGATCCTTTGCCGTCGATTCCGCTGCCGCCCTCCACGACAACGTCGAGCACGGTTGTCTTCTGATGGATCTCGACGCCATAGGCGTCCGCCCCCCGGGCATATCCCCAGTTGACCGTGTCGTGACGAATCGTGCCGCCAGGCGGATGGTACAGAGCGCCGAGAATCGGATATCGGGTTGCGGTGCTGGTGTCGAGGTTGGGAACCAACTCCGAGATCCGCTCGGGGTCGATCACCTCGGAGTCGATGTTCTGCAACTTGTTCACCTCGGCTCGCCAGCGCATCGTTCTCAACGAGGCGTCGTTGTGGGCGAGGGTCAGGTGGCCTCGGCCGGAGAACATCACGTTGATGTTCAGGTCGCACGCCATCGTCTTGTACAGGCTCAACGAGCGATCGTAGAACGCAACGCCCTCGGGAGTCAGGTAGTTGGACCGGACGATGGCGGTGTTGCGACCGGATCCGCCCCCACCCAGATAACCCTTGTCCAGCACTGCGACGTCGGTGATCCCGTGGTTGGCGGCCAGATAGTAGGCGGCGGCCAGTCCGTGCACGCCCGCACCGATGATGACCACGTCGTAGCTGCGCTTCAGGTCGTGCTCCCGCCACGCCCGAGGCCACGCCCGGCGCCGAAGGCCTCGCCGCACCAAACCGGCTGCGGAGTACTTCGCCGGGGGGCGCTTCTTGGTGCGGCGGCGCATCGACCGATCGTAACCGCACACGACGAGGCCAGAGGTCCGGATCGGCCGATTCCAGCCGGGTCGAGGCGGCGGCCATCGCCCGTGGTTCCCACGGCGACGTTAGGCTCGGAGGGTGCCAGTCCGAGGAACGTCTCGGTTCCATATCCAAGGTCTGCGAGCGGATCCCGACGCAGGGACCGTGGAGCTGCACTACCGCTTCGATACCGGACCCGAGTTCACAGAGACCATCCGGTTGCCCGATGCTCGAGACGCCCACCGCAACGATGACGGTTTCCTGGCCGCCGCCCACCTGCTGCTCCTGATCGCAGGGGTGTCCTACTACAAGTCCCAGGCGCCGTCGACGGTCGTCGTGCATGTTCCCACCACCTCCCGACAGCGTCGACTGGTGCAAGCCGTGTTCGACCATGGCCTACGGGAGTTCGCCCACACCAACGACTTGCCGATACCGCTGGTGAACGAGTTCGTGTGGCACTCCGAACCGGTCGTCGGCGAGCCCCTCTCCGTGCTCGATGCGGAGTCGATCGGTCGCCCCCTGGTTCCTTTCGGGGCGGGCAAGGACTCCACCGTCGTCCTCGCTGTACTTCCCGAAGCGACGCCGGTGACCGTCAACCCGACATCGACCCACGACACCGTCGCCAAGGTTCTCGGACACGAACTGCTCCATGTGCGGAGGGAGGTGGATCAGCTCGGCGAGCTGACCCGACCCGATCGGTTCAACGGTCACGTGCCGATCACGGCGATCGTGTCGGCAATCGCCGTCATGCTCGCCGCCCGAGACGGCTACGACGCGGTGGTGATGGCCAACGAGGCGGCCGCCTCGGAGCCGACGCTGTGGACCGAGACCGGCGGTCGAGCGGCGTCGACCGCCGTCGCCGTCAACCACCAATGGTCCAAGGGCTCCGAGTTCGAGACTCTGTATGCTGCTGCCGTCGCCGAGACCGTCGCCGGGGTGCGATACTTCTCGCTGCTGCGCACGGTCGCCGAGACCGACATCATTCGGCTTCTGAGCCGTCGAACCGACGTACTCCCCCATTTGATCAGCTGCAATCGTGCGTTCGTGGGTCGCACCGCCGGAGGCGAGAGCGAAGCGCCGCAACGGTGGTGCGGGAATTGTCCGAAGTGCCTGTTCACCTTCCTCCTCCTCGCGACCGAACTCGGGCCACTCCACCCTGTCGGAGGTTTTCGGGCACGACCTGCTCGACGACCCCGACCGGACCGCGGGTTTCGCCGAACTGTGGGCCACCGAGAAGCCCTTCGAGTGTGTCGGGGAGAGAGCCGATGCGGCCGGTGCACTGATCAGGCTCGCCCAGGATCCACGGTGGCATGACCACCGGGTGGTCCGGTCGCTCCGGGACTCCGCCACCGCCGCGCTCCACGTTGCGTCAACGTCCGGTTCGAGCGCTCACGCCTCGATCGACTCGCCGCCCGAGCCATACCGACGTCGGATCTCCGACGCACTGGCCATGGTCTGAAGGAGTCGGCGAGCTCATGATGCATCCGGATGCGGTCGCCATCGACCTGCAGACCGTCGACTCACGAAGGATCGATCTGCTCGGACTGGGGACGGACATCACCGCGCTGCTACCCCATCTCGCCCGCGCAACCGTCGTCCGGGCGTGGGTCGACGATCCCGATCAGGTCACCGGCGCTGAACACATCGCATGCACCGACCTCGGGGTCGACATCGGGTCGGTGGCCGACTGGCACGGCGGGGCCGACCTGGTGATACGAGCGCCCGGCTTCCCGCGGTATCGGGCCGACGTCCTCCCCGTGCTCGAGACCACACCGGTGACCACACCGATCGACCTGTGGCTGAACACCCACCGGCACGATCACCCCACCGTCCTGGTCACGGGCACGAAGGGCAAGAGCACGGTGGTCACGATGTTGGCTGCGATCGTGTGCGACAGCGTGGCGGTCGGAAACATCGGCGTGCCGATCTGGACACTCGACCGGTTGGAGCCGGGGACGCCCCGTGATCTGCGAGGTGAGCAGCTATCAGGGGGCCGATACGGCGGCGGCGGTCGACCTCGCCGTCCTGACCAGCCTGAGTGAGGACCATGTCAGTTGGCATGGTTCGGTGCAGCAGTATCACGCCGACAAGCTGCGACCGGTCCTGGCCGCTCGTCGGGTGATCTCACCCGCGAGATTGGCGTCCACGCTCCGACAACGCGACTACCAGGGTGAACTTCGCACCGTCGCCGAGCCGGACCGACCCGACCCCCTGGATGCCCTGGTGGCACACATGGGTCGCAACGCTCGGCTGGCGATCGCCGCGGCACGATGGCTCAGCGAGACCTTCGACGACGTCACCATCGTCGACGATCCGGTCCGGGTCCTCCTCGACCTGCCCCCTCTGCCCGGCCGGTTGCGACCGCTGCGGTCCGCCGTCGACGACCATCGCTGGTACGACGACGCACTGGCGTCGAACCCGTCAGGGGCGGCGGCCGCTGTCGAGTCGTTCAGCGGCCAACCGATGTGGCTGATCGTCGGCGGGATCGACCGTGGCGTCGACCTGTCACCGCTCATCGATGCGGTGGCCGCCGCCTCCTCACCGGGCCCGGTGTCGGTGGTCGCAGTACCCGACAACGGGCCGGACATCGTCGCTCGATTTGCTGGGCGCTGGGGTCGACCTGGCCCAGAGCGGATCTGCCGCCGACGCGTCGCAAGCGCGGTGGGACTGATCCGACAGAGGGCGACCGAGCCGTCGGTGGTCCTGTTCAGCCCTGCCGCGCCCACCCCTCCTCAGCACGGCAACTGGTCGAACCGCTCGCAGGCATTCGCCGACGCTGTCGCCGGCGAACCTCAGCCGATGCGGTCCATGACCCACTGAGCTGCGGCGGCACGGGCGGTCCGCCCCGGCCCGTTGTCCATCGCCAGCACCCCATGGATCGCTGCCGGATCGTGCACCGTGTGCACCTCCACCCCGGCCGAGCCGCAGCGACGCTGCGTAGCCGATCCCTTCGGCGGCGAGCGGGATCGAACCCGCAGGTGTACACGAACGCCGCCGCCGTCCCACCCAGTTCGGCATGAGCCGGCGCCGCCCGCCAGTCCGAACGATCACGCTGCCCGGGGCACATAGCAGTCCCAGAACCAACCCATCACCTCGGTCGTCAAGCCATACCCCTCCCCCACCGCCGTCGTAGCTCGACGTTCTAGAAGTCCGCTTCGATCACCGGGTAGACCAGGAGCTGGCCGGCGAGCCCAAGGCCGCCGTCTGCGGGCGCCGATCGCCACCGCCGCGGCCAGGTTGCCGCCGGCACTGTCACCACCGACCACGATCCGGGACAGCATCCACCCCAGGTCGTCGGCCTGGCGTCACCAGTTCCGTCAGAGCGTCGAACAGATCCTCGTAGGCCGCCGGGAACGGGTGCTCCGGTGCCAGCCGGTAGTCGACGCTGATCACCGTGCACCCGGTCTGGGCACACAGTGACCTGGCCGGCAGCTCGGCGGTCTCCAGATCACCGAGGACCCAACCGCCACCGTGGAACCAGACCAGTGCCGGTACCGCCGACGCCGTCGCCGTCCTTCCGATAGATCCGCACGGCGACCGACCCGGACCGGCGTCGCCAGGACGCGTGTTCTCGGACGGCGTCGACCGACGGGACAGCACCGGGGATCCGCAGCGCAGCGAAATGGGACCGGACCTGCTCGGGTGTGCTCGTGGCGACATCGGGGAACGACGAGTCGGGGTGAGGCGAGATACTCGACCAGTTCGTCGTCGGGGCGCTCGGCCCGGATCACGACCAGCTCATCATCGGCTCCCGGATCATCCATCGGCGAAACCATACGCGGCCGGGAACATCTCACGGCCAACGAGGGTTGTGACTGGTCATGACCTCACCCAGCATCCCAGTCCGAGCACGACATCGAGTTCTTCTGGGACCCGGTCTGCCCGTTTGCGTGGATCACGTCGCGCTGGGTTCACAAGGTGCAGGCCCAACGTGAGCTACTCCGTCGACTGGCGCTTCATCTCGCTGCGGCTCCTCAACGCCCAGATCGACTACGACGCCCACTTCCCCGCCGAGTACGAACATGGCCATACCGCCGGGTTGAGGATGCTGAAGGTGGCGGCTGCCATCCGCGACGACTTCGGCGCCGATGCCATGGGCCCGCTCTACGACGCGTTCGGCAGCACCGTCTTCGAGGTGGACCGCCGGCCGGGCCGGGCCGATGTGGAACCACGGGAATGGTTGGGCACGTCGGACCACCTGTCGACGGTGCTGACCGGCCTCGGCTACGACCCTGGGTACGCCGCCGCGGCAGACGATGACAGAGTCACGGCGATCGTGCAGGCCGACACCGACGCGGCACTGGCGTTGTCCGGACGCGACGTCGGCACGCCGATCATCGCATTTCGTCCGCCCGACGGGCCGGCCTTCTTCGGTCCGGTGATCAGCCGCGTGCCCTCCGACGACGATGCCCTCGAGTTGTGGGATGCGGTGGTGACCCTGGCCGGCTTCCCGGGCTTCGCCGAGATGAAACGCAGTCTCAGGGAACGCCCTCAGTTGCGATCCTTCGGTGTGGAACCGGGCGAAGAGGGAGTGCTCGAGGACTGGAAGGCCGGATCACGACGCTGGGACTGACAGAGGATCAGATACCCCGACCAAACCGGTGGAGGGTCTTCAGGATCAGGTTGGCGGGCAGGCCGAGAACGACCAGGACCGCCAAGGGGCCACCTGGGCTCGCGCCAGTTCAGCCGGATCACCTCGCCGATCGTGGCGATCGCACGCCGGCGTGTCACCGATCTCGGCCTGGGCGATCGACTGCTGTCCACGAATCCTGGCCAGCCCGTGTGGGGCCGTTGCGAAGTCGGGATGCTTGTCGACGCAGGTAGGCGAGAGCCTCGTCGATCAGCTTCCATCTCTCGAAGAAGAACGACGCGCCGTGCCAGTAGACCCGCACCAGCGCATCTTCGACGACGGCGAAGTCGGGTGAGGTCGGCCGCCCGCAGCATCAGGTCGTAGTCCTCCCCATAACTCCCGGGCAGCTGCTTCGTCGATCCCGCCGAGTTCGTCGCGCAGCATGTCGGTGTCGATCACGAACGACGACGACGGGATCTCGAAGATCCGGCTGTGCAGAAGGTGTCCGCTTCGTCACTTCGTTCTGTCGGCGGTCCGGACCCGGTCGGCCCCGCGGTAGTTGACGAGGGATCCGGTCACGGAAAACCGCGAGCCGCCGAGCGACGAGCTGCTGCATTTGCCGTTGCAGCTTGCCCGGCAGCCATTCGTCGTCATCGTCGCAGAAGGCGACCCACGGATGGTCGACGAGATCGATGCCACTGTTGCGGGCGCCGGCGAGTCCGGGGGTGCGGACGTTCCTCGTCACCAGAACGCTGCGCCGGGGATTCGCCTGAACCAGCGAAGGGTCGGGTTCGGAGGCATCGAACACGACGATGATCTGAATCGGTCCGCAGTAGTCCTGACCGAGGATCGAAGCGACGGTTCGGCGGAGAAGTTCGGGGCGATGGTGGGTGGGCACGACGACCGACAACCCCGGGTGCAATCTCGGTGTGGCCCGAGTCGGTCGCGGTCATGAGCGCATCGCGATACCGAGCAGCCGATCCATGTGATCGGCGAACGCCCGAACTCCCGGTGCGACGGTGTCGACGCCGGGATCGAGCCGTGGAGCCGGCTGGGTCGGCCAGACCTGCGAGAATCAGTTCCAGCAACGACTCCTCGGTCGACGCGAGCCGGGCCAGACCCCGTTCGGCGAGATGGGCGGCGAAACGCTGCTGATGGTGGTCGACGTGCTCACCGAAGGCGGGATCCCGAGCGACGACGATCGGAACCCGTCCCGAGGACCGCACGTCCATGACCGTCGACGGCCCGCCGTGGGTCACGACCACATCGCGATCCACGATCATGTCGAGCAGTTCGGCGTGGGAGACAAGAGGAGCGCCGGCTCCGCTCGATGGCGGCTCGGCCGTCCCGAACTGCATGAAGACGTCGACCTCCGGATGAGAGGACGGCGAAACGATCCATCCACCGAACGAGTCGGTCGAATGGGTGTTTGTCGGTTCCGACCGATAGACGACCCTCGGTCTCGCCGGTGGTCTCAATAGATCGTTCCGATCAGGATGCTGCCCCGATACAACGCCTGCTGCTCGGGCCACTGCACGAGGAAGGAGGTTGCGATCGGGCGCACCAGCCGGCCGGTCAACGTGCGCGAATCGACCCGGTCGTACACCTCGACGAAGACCGTTGGGATCTTCCTCCGTCCTGGCCTCGAGGAAGAACGGCACGGCCACCGCGGCTCCGTTCGAGACGACAACGTCCGGCTGGACGCTCACCGATCACCCTGCGAGCGAGACGGTAGTTGCGGATCAGCGTTCGGCACGTTTCGGGTCGTCGGGATGGTGGGCGGCGATGAACCCCTCGTTCGCCAGTCGGCTGCGGGCGTCCGGCAGGTCGAACGTCACCCAGTGCCGATCGTGGTGACGCCACCAATGGTCGAGTTCGAGCAGCTGGGCGAGGTGACCACCGGAGGAACACACGAACAGCGCGCTGCGCCGACCGGCGATGTCACCGGTGGTTTCGTTCTGCCTGTGATCGGTCGTCGTCGTCATGGGATCACCGGGTGGCTCGGATGTGATCCGCGATCTCGTTCGCTACGGTCTGACACGCTCGTCCTCTCCACTCGCCTACTTCATTGTCGGCAGTGGCGGACGATTGATTTAGCATCGACCGCAGCAGATCGAGCACGCTCGCCGAGCCCGACGATCGGTCGTCCTGGCGACGACTGGTTGAGGGCCGCGCTCGGCGGCAGCGTCGACGATGGATCGACGCTGAGCCTTCTCGCCCGCCCGACGCGCGGAGACCCGGTTCTGCTCTTGCCTTGACCCCACGAGCGGCCGCGAGTCACGGCCCTACGCCGCCACCACGACGCCCGAACGATCGGCCAGCGTCTCGCCGGCGTCGGTGGTCGTCTGAGTCGCTCGAGCCGGATCCCTGACATCGGCCGGCGGCGACGTCGTCGAGTTGGCGACGCCCGCGGTGGTTGGCCCAGTTGCGACGTCTGTTCGGAGAACCGAACCTGAAGGTGGCGATCAGCGTCGGCCCTCCACGTCGGAACCGCAAGCCCGTGATCATGATGATGCGCGACGACGGCGAAGCTCCTCGGCTACGCCAAGGTCGGCTGGTCGGACTTCACGCGCCGGCTGGTCGACAACGAGTTCACGATGCTCCAGAGGGTCGAGTGGGGCATCTGCCACCGCCGCTCAGGGCGCCCACGCCGTTGGCGATGTTCGAGATGGACCACCATCGTGATCGCCGTCACTTCTCCCTGCTGCCCAGCCCGGCCGTCCCGGCGTCGGCATCTGCAGTGACGAGCGACATCGTCGGACTGGCCCGATGCATCGGCTCGACCCGGAAGCCGGTCGCGTCGCTCGATTGGCTCGCCGACACCCCGCTTCGGCTCGCGTTCGGACCCGCCGAGAGGAACTCGACTCCGCGGTCGCGTCTGGTGCGCGATCGGCTGGCCGACGAAACGGTCGAGGTCGGCATCTGGCACGGCGACCTCAACCCGTGGAACCTCATCACCGCCGCGAGGACGGCTGGGACTGATCGATTGGGAGTTCGCCGGGCTCGACCGCCCGATCGGTCAGGACGCCGCGTCATCTCAGGATGGAGCGCATCCGCCGAGACGACGCCACGATCGACCCGGCGACCGCGGTGGAACGATTCGTCGCCACCGAACGGGCCACCCGGGACGACCTCACCGAACTGACCCTGTACCTGGTCGACCTCGCCATTCGCGAAAGTCAGCTGTCCGGGCAGGGTTGGGATAGTGCCATGTCGGGCTTCCGCGATGCCGCTCACCCGGGCTCTCGAAGGCCTCGTTCGGTGACATCGGTGCTCCCCGCGCCGCGGCATCCAACCAATCGAGCGTCCTCGCGTCGGGATTGTCGCTGGTCGGTGCGGTCACCACCATGGTCGTGACGTTCGGGATCGCCCGATTGGTCTCACAGAACGGACTGGAGGCCGCCGGTGTGTTCTTCCTGCCGACGGCCATCGTCTCGATTGTGGGGACCACCGCTGCGCTCGGCACCCAAACCGGGTTCGTGTACTTCATGCCCCGGGTCGTCACCGACGGTGGCAGCCCTCGCAAGCTGGTGCGATTGGCGGTGCGGACCCGTGCTGGTGGTCAGCGGCGCAGCGGCCGTCGCCGTCTTCGTACTCGCCGGACCGCTCGCCGAGCTGATCGCCGACGAGCGGGTCGACGACATCGCCACCGTGCTCAGGATCCTCGCGCCGACGATCCCGGCCTGGAGCCTGACCAACGCACTGCTCGGCGCCACCCGGGGGCTCGGCACGATCAATCCGACCGTCGACCATCCAGCAGATGGCCAGACCGCTGACTCAGATGATCGGCCTCGTCACCCTGGCCGTTGCTGGACCGGCTGGAACCGATTCGCCATCTCGGTGGCCTGGGGGGCGCCGGTGGTCCTCGCCGCCGGAGCGACCGTGGTCGCCACCGCCCGGCTCGGTGGCCTTTCCGATCTCGGTCCCAGCGCCGTGACCGCCGGCGAGTTCTGGTCCTACGCCCGCCCTCGAGCCATCTCGACCGGCCTCCAGATCGCTCACGAAAGGGTCGACATCCTGATCGTCGGAGCGATGCTCGGCACCGGTCTCGCCGGCGTGTACGGCGGCCTCAGTCGATTCGCCACGGCCGGCAACTTCATCGCATTCGCGCTGACACAGGCCGTGTCGCCCAACCTGCGCAAGGCGATCACCGCCGGAGATCGACGTCGCCGCTCGTCAGCTGTTCCACTGGGCTTCGGGCTGGATGGTGCTCACCTCGTGGCCCTACTCTGCTCATCGTCGCAACGAAGTTCGTTCCCCTCGCCCTCCTGCTCGACGAGTCCTATCGAACCGACGCCGGCCTGCTGTCGATCCTCGTCCTCGGCATGATCGTGAGTGCGGTCTGTGGCCCGGTCGAGATTCACCTGCTCATGCGAGGACACTCGACCGCCACGCTCTCGACCACCGCCATCGCCCTCGTCGGTCGACGTTGTCCTCGTGATCGCGCTCGCCGACTGGTTGGGGATCACCGGAGCCGGGATCGCCTGGGCGCTCAGTCTCTCGTTCGAAGAACCTGCTCAACACCTACCTGTCCCAACGGTGGCACGGCATCACCAGCGCATCCCGAGCCACGCTGATCGCAGCGATCGGATCACTCGGTGCGATCCTTCCCATCGCATTCCTCACGCCGAACAACTACCGACGGGCTGGTCGTCACCGCTCGTCGTCGGTGGAGCGCTGTGGCTCGGATGGATCTGGTTCAACCGGGCGGTACTCGGCTTCACAACTCCCGCTGCAAGCGTGTCGACATCGCCGCCGCAGCCATCATCACGAACAACTGATTCGGCATCGTCAGATAGAAGAACATCTGCACCGCTCCGATGATCAGAACCGAGTGGGCCCAGAGTCCCGCGATCGATCGCTGCTTCCAACTCCGCAGACCGACCGCAGCGAAGAAGCCGCAGTAGCCGACAGCGCCGAGCACGCCGTGGGAGAACAGCAGATACCACATCTGACCGTGGGTACCGACCGACGGCAGATACCCCGGTGTCGGCCGCGGCGCTCCCCACCCGAGCAGTGGACGCTCGGCGGTTCCCTCCAAGCGGTGACGATCAGCTCGGTCCGATCCTCGTTCGAATGGGCCGTGTCGAGGCGGGTGATCACCACGTCGCCCAGCGGGGTGAGGAACAGAAAGAGTGTCAGGACCACCGCACCGAAGATCATTCTGCAACAACAAGCCGGTATTGCCCAACAGGCCGAGCCGAACCGCAACGTAGGCCACCCCGATGAGCAGCGACAACCAGAGCCCCCGATTGAGCGACATCACCGCCGGAACGACCGCCGCGATCAGAAACAGCCGGACGAGTCGGGGCGAGAAGCCCACCCGCCGGTCGGTGAGTCGCGATGAAGGCGAAGGGTGTGAGCAAGCGCCAACATCGATCCCCATGCGTTGGTGTAGGGGAACGGAGCGGTCGGGCGCGGAATGGTCACGCCGATGATGTCCTGCACGTCGGCGAACCTGGGCGTGACCAGCGTTTCGATCAGGTCGTTCTCGAGCAGCGCGTCGGGCAGGGCGTAGTACAGCGGCGACCGGAAACTGAAGCTCCCGAGCAGGAAGGCCAGATAACCGCCGACGATGGTCGCCAACCACAGCCACGTGAGAGATCTGGCGATCGACCACACCGTCAGCGTCCTGCCGCCGTTGAGCATGTACACGGCGTACACGATCGCCGCGCGAAGTAGCCGAAGCGGAGCAGCCAGCCGGCGGCCCGCCCGACGGTGTCGAGGTTGACGGCGCTGAGCAAGCACCGCCCCGAGAAAGAACATCCACCAGGCGGTCCCTCGGAACATGACCAGGTCCGCCTTTCTGGAACAGAGCCGCCACCATCGGCACGGCGAGGACAACCCACATGAAGCCGTGGAGACCCATGAGAAACCAGAGCGGCAGCAGGGCGAACGCAGCGTGGATCGGCCACGACGGCAACTGCGTTGGGCGGCCGCGGAGCCGGGATCGAGGGGAGCGAACGGATCGACGCTCGCTCGGATCGGGAATCGACGTGACAGACAATGTCGCTCAGGCCGGGATCGAGGTCTTCCGCTGGATCGTCGAGATCGATCTCAGCGACGATCGTCCCCGACACGTTGATGCCGACAGCGTTCAGCTCCCGCATGGCCGAGGCGAGATCGGAACGACGAGTGCGGTGCGGCTCCACGACGAGGACCGCCGTGTCGCACAATGGACCGAGTACGACCGCATCCGCGTAGTCGGTGAGGGTGGGCGCCTCGACGACGACGAGGTCGAATCCGCTGCGTGCGTTGTCGAGCAGACGTCCCATGTTGCTGCTCTGCAAGCAGCCGGGTCGGCGAGCTCAGATCGTCACCCGGTGGCAGTACGAACAGAGTGGACAGCTGCGGGACCTGATGCGACACCTCCTTGAGGCTGGCCTTGCCGTTGATCACCTCAGCGAGGCCCTTGGAATTGTCCAGTCGGAACCGCTGATGAATGCGAGGGTTGCGCAGATCGGACAGCACGAGAAGTGTCTTGCGACCGACCCGCGCGGCCGCCACGGCCAGGTTGGCGGCAGCGATCGCAGCCGAGTCCGAGTCCATCGCTCCGACGGTGCCGGTCACCAGCACGATCTGCTGGTCGTTGCGGTCCATCTTGAACAGAAGTCCCGCCTGCGTGCGCCGGTAGGCCTCGTCGACGTCAGGGGCCGACCCTTCGGTGACGGCGATGTGGTTCGTACCGGGCCCGAAGCCCAGGATCGGACTGCCCATTTCGGGCAGTTCGGACAGCGGGTCTCGCACCGTGGCATCGGAACGGTCCCGAACGAAAGCGACACCGACGCCGAGACCGAGACCGAGCAACAGCCCGGCGACGGGACCGACCGGCAGTCGGTATGCCCGACGGGGACGACGGCAGGTTGGCATCGTCCAGGATCTCACCCACATTGATCGTGATCGCGTCGATGTTGGCCAACCGATCCCCGATACCAGCGAGGTTCTGACGCTTCGACACCTCGGCCAGCTCGAGAATCCGGAGCTCGGCGGGACGAATCGAATCGCTCGGGTTGTTCGGATCGACGGGATCATCAGCGGCCAGCAGGCGTTCCAGTCGTTCGATCTCCGCTGCGCTCTCGTCGAGCTCGGCGAGCAGCTGCTGCTCGCGCTCGAGCAGACGCTGCCGGGCCTCCTCGGTGGCGATGGTCGCCGCATCGCTCCTGAAGTCGAGGTAGCCGTGGGCCACCGCTTGGGCCAGCTGTTGGGCCCGTACGGCCTCGGCCCGCTCGCTTCGATCTTGAGGACCAGCGAATCCCGTTCGAAGGTCACCTCGACCTGTTCCTGGGCCCGCCGGGCGCGTCTCTCCGTCGATCTCGATCGTCGAAGCCACGGGCTTCGACCTCGGGGGCGTCGAGATCGTCGATACCGAGCTGCTTCGGCCGCCTCCAGCAGAGCCAGAGCCCGCTCCGTGACCCGTTGGGACGCGGCGATCGCCTGTTCGGTGGTCGTGTTGACCTGACGGCTGACATCCAAGTTGGGTGCATCACTCTGGCTGATCAGTGGCCGGACCTCGACCAGCGAATCCGACGTGTACGATCCGACCTGGTCAGCAGGCTCAGACACGACCCAGAACGAACCCGGCGGCCGGCGAAGACGCCAGCGGCTTCCAATACCGCCGCAGGACGGTCACCGAGTCGTCGAGACCGACCACCGCCTCTTGGTGTTTCTGGGTGGTCACCGGCTCATCCTTTCGCAGGCGCCACCGAGCGCTGCCCTTTACTCATCGGCGTATTGGCCCTCTGCTGAAGACGGATCGATGACTCGACCGGTGCGGCGTCAATGGGGGTGCCCTCCACCCCCGGAAGCGACGAGGAAACTATGGTTTGGGCCGCCATGGCCCTGACCCACACCGACCCCGCCGGCGCCACAGAACCAGCGACCAAAGATCCCGTGACGCGTCGACAGGACCACGGTCGCCGAGCGACCGGCGGTGACTGCCCCGGCCCGAACGATCCCAGCGCCCACGACGGACCAACGGCCAGGAGCTTCTCATCACCGTGGGGAGCCTGGCGGTCGTGACCCTTCTCTTCATCGCCGCCGGGATCGTGTGGCTCCAGGGCCAAGTGGACAACATCACCGCCGAGGTCGAGGGGCTCGCAGCGGCCAGCGTCACCGGTGAGACCAACTGGCTCATCGTCGGCAGCGACTCCCGGGACGGCATCGACCCGTCCGACGTCGGATCCGATGTGTTCGTCGGCGAAGAGGTCATCGGCCGTCGAACCGACACGATCATGGTCGCCCGGATGGACACCGACCTGGGTCGGGTCGACCTCGTCTCCCTGCCCCGTGATCTGTGGGTTCCGATCGCTGGGACCGCGCGGGACGGCCGTATCAACAGCGCATTCAACGGCGAAGGCGGTCAGCAGCGGCTGATCGACACGGTCGAGAGCGTTCTCGACATCGAGATCAATCACTACGCCGAAATCAACTTCGTCGGCTTCCAGGAGGCGGTCGACGCCATGGGCGGGATCCCGATCTGGTTCGACCGGGCCCTGCCGCGATCCCGCTTCCGGCCTGCTCATCGATACCCCGGGATGCCGAGTGCTCGACGGCTACGACGCACTGGCTTTCGCCAGGAGCCGGAACCTCGAGTTCTACGACGGTCAGGCCTGGCGAGCCGACGGCAGCGGAGACCTGGGACGATCGACCCGCCAGCAGTTCCTCGTCGAGGAGATGGTCGAACACGCCACCGAGTCGCTGAACATCACCGACGTGAACACGGTCGTCCGTCTGATCAGCGCCGCTGGCTCCAACCTGACGATCGACTCCGGCATCACCGCCGATCGCCTTGTCGAGTTGGCCCGAGTCTTCAAGGATCCAGGCAGCGACGCGATCACGACCCACGTGCTGCCGACCGTGCCGTTCCGCACCCCTGGGGGGGCGGCGGTATTGGCGATGCAGCCTGCGGAAGCACAACAGATGCTGGCGGTCTATCGCGGTGAAGATCCCGAACCGGTCGTCGCCGAAGAGGCAGCGGTCCGACTCTCGATCTTCAACGGCAGCAGGACCAGAGGGCAAGCTGGCGAGGTCGAGAGCATGCTGGGGGCCGAGGGGTTCGAGATCGATCTCATCGACAACGCCCCGACCACCCGGGAGACGCTCATCACCTACGGGCCGGGCATGGAGATCGGAGCCGAGCGCATCGCCCGCTACCTGGAGGTTGCACCCACCTTCGTTCCCGACCCCGAGGCCAACGGGATCTCACTCACCACCGGTACCGATTTCGGTGGTATCCGAGCCGAACCGCTCCCCGCCGACGAGATCAGCGCCCCGGAGGTGCCCGTCCCGGCCGGTTTGTTGACGGTGGCACCGCCGACGGTCACTCCGTCGGTGGCTCTCGGTGTGGTGCCAGGCCCCCCGCCCCCGGGCACGACCTGCTCTTGACCTCGGCGGCTCGCCTACCCTCCGGACCATGCCAGACCGGAATCTCGAGCTTGGCGCCGACGGTCTACTCCGTTGCAGCTGGGGCACGAGTCCGCCGATCTACGTCGACTATCACGACAACGAGTGGGGCAAACCGGCCGCCGACGAGACCGCCGTGTTCGAAAAGGTATGCCTCGAGGGTTTCCAGGCCGGTCTGAGCTGGCTCACCGTGCTACGGAAACGCCCTGCGTTCCGCGAGGTCTTCCACGACTTCGAACCTGCGGCGGTAGCCGCCATGTCGGACGACGACGTCGATGCACTACTCGTCGATGAACGCATTATCCGCCATCGCGGCAAGATCGAAGCCACGATCAACAACGCCCAGTGCCTGCTCGAACTGCACGCTTCCGGATCCTCGCTCCTCGAACTCTTCCACCACGCCGCGCCGGCGAAGCCGCACGCACCAAGGACCCTCGCCGAGATACCTTCCACGACGCCCGAATCCGAGGCATTGTCACATCGCCTGAGGGAACTCGGCTTCCGTTTCGTCGGCCCGACAACCTGCTACGCCGCCCTCCAGGCCCTCGGAATCGTCAACGACCATCTCATCAGCTGCCACGCTCGGTGACGACACGCTCAAGGCACAGCCCCAAACGACCGATTTTGCTAGGGTCATGTCCGAATCCACCGCTCTCGCCAAAGCGCTCGCCGCCCAACTCGGCGACGACCTGGACCGGATTCTCGACACCAACAGCTCGCCGACCCCCGGTTCGAGGTGGTCGAGACATCACCGAAGAGCCTCGAGCTCCGGCAGGTGGCAGGACTCGACTCGGGTCACACCAAACCGCTCAAGCCCGGGCAGCTACCAGTTCGGAGACGGTGGCACCGCCGGTGCAGGAGACGATCGGACCAAACCGTTCCTGCTCCTGGTCGATGACCAGAACGTCGCCTGGATCTCCTCAGAGGTGGCCGGCGATCGACTCGACGGCAGGCCGGTCAGAGAACTCACACCGGTCGACCGGGCGCGTGATCGACGCCGGCTCGGCCCGATTCGTCGTCGCCACGTCCCGTCCACCGGCCCGCCGGCGCGGCGGAGGAACACGGCACACGGACATCGGTCCCACCGAACCCCTCCGACAGGAACGGCTCCGCATCGCCGACTACGCGAGAACCGACGACGAGCCGATCCAACCGGTTCGACGCCGCCGGCTCGGACTTCGCTCCGCCGATCGCATCGGAATAGCCGAAACCCGAACCGCTGGTCACCAAGATCCTCGAGCTGCGAAGCGAAGCAGCCCGCCACGCCCGAAGCCAGTTTCCCGATGCCGGACAACTCCTGCAGATGGCCTCAGCCGGCCGGGATCACATGGGCGACATCGGTCCAGCCGATCCTGGGTTCGCAACCGTACCCATCGCGTACGGCGACCTCCCCTGGCAACCGCCGATCGACCGCCCCGACCGGATCCCGGGTCCGCTGGTCGTCGAAGTGCAACAGCACTCGGTTCTCCCGTCGGTGCCGCTCAGCGTCGATCTGCGCAACGGGCATCTCGGCATCGTCGGCGACCGAGCCGCATGCCTCGCCGTCGCCCGACAGATCGCAGTGACGCTGAGGGTACTCTCACCGACCGACACCATCACCTTTGCGCTGCTCCACCCTGACCAACGCACCGCCGACTGGGCATGGCTCGATCGTGTTCCCAACCACCCCGGCGGACTGCCGGTGCTCTTCCTCGACGGGATGCGTCAGGTCGGCGACCACGGCCTGCGGCAAACCCTCATCGAAACCGGCACCGGCGGAGCGATCATCATCGACGACCAGCTCCACGACATGCCCTCGATCTGTGCCAACGTGCTCGACATCCAACCCTCGGGGAGTGCGTCACTGCTCGACTTCCGTCGAGGTGCGACCACAACCAGGATCGCCACACCCCTGGGGTTCAGCGTCGAGACGACCGACAGGATCATCGGGTTGCTCTGATATTGTCCTCCCTCCTGCGGGCGGGCCTTCTGTCGTCTCCAATCCACATCCGCAGACAAACGACGTTTCCAGCCCACGTTTTTGGTGGGCTGCACACGACTTTTCGGTGGGGGGAGGGCTGGGGACGACAGAACGGCGGTCCCACCCACTCCTGGCACGTGGCTACGTGCTCCCGGCGCGCACATACCGGGGCTCCTCCGGTACGGCTCCTACGGGAGAGAACCAAATCGGGAGTTCTGGGCCGTCTATCGACAGCAGGAAGTCCTGGCGGTTGGCGTGACCGACTGGGCCTACCGCCGAGTTGTCATCGCCTCCCGAGACCCGCACGCCGACGCGGCGCTCTTGGAAGCGGCGTAGTCAAGGACCTGCGCAGGGAGCACGCCCGGAACGTCGCGATCCCCCACCGGACGACGGCACCGGCCCCTGCTACGGTCACCCCCAGTGAATCGGTTTCGACGAGCCCTGGCGGTTCCCGCCATCGCGGCACTGATGCTCAGCGCATGTGGCGGTGACACACCCGAGAACTACACGATCGAGACACGCGACAACTTCCTGGTCTCCTGCACCGACCCGCTCGTCGATTCGATCCTGATCACCGAGCTCTGCGAATGCACGTTCGAATCGGTCCAGAGCCGGCTCCAATTCGAACGATTCGTCGAGATCGAACGGCGATTCGAATCGAATCTGAACGCCGACCTCGGCATCGCCATGGACGACATCCTCGCCGACTGCATCCTCCGGGAGGCTGACCTGTGACCGACACCAGCGGGACCCCCCAAGGAGCGGTGGCGTTTCCAGTGGAAGGAGCTCTACGACGAGGTCATCACCACCGGTCTGTGCACGGGATGCGCCGGCTGCGTGATCGCCTGCCCCCACGACGTGATCGGCTACAAACACGAGCCGGGGGCGTACAAACCCTTCCACCTCGAGGCCGAACTCGGAGAAGGCGACTGTGGACACGGCCAGAACGGATGCACCTCCTGTACCCGGGCGTGTCCCCGCTTCCGGGACTGGGAGACCGCAGCCGATGAGCACCTCTTCGGTCGCACCCGTCACCCGACGAGATGTCGGGCATCTACCGCGACATCCTCCTCGTGCGGGCCGCTGACGACACCGTCTACGACAACGGACAGGACGGCGGGTTGGTCAGCGCAATCCTGATCTGGTGTCTCGAGAACAACATCATCGACGGTGCCCTCGTGTCGATGCTCGACGGTGACGCAGCCGGCTGGAAAGCCGTGCCGGGTGTTGCCACCACCCGAGACGAAGTGCTCTCGGCCGCCGGTAGTCGGTACACCTACTCGGCCAACACGATCGCCTACGACCAGGCCCGCGAGCGAGGCCTCGAGAGCCTGGCGCTCGTCGGCATGAGCTGTCAGACATCGGTCGCACCGGTGATGTGGCACCGCAGGGTCGGCAAGGTGTCCAAGCCCATCAAGCTCAACATCGGCCTGCTGTGCTCGAAGTCCTTCGACGATGCGCTCTTCGACGAGCTCTTCTGGACCAAGTACCGGTTGGCCAAGGACGACATCGTCAAGATGAACATCAAGGGTGTGTTCCAGGTGTGGATGCGCAACGGTGACTACCACGAGATCCCGCTCAAGGAATGCCATGCGTGGACCCGGGACGGCTGCAACCACTGCCCCGACTTCGCCGCCGAACACGCGGACATCTCCACCGGCGGCATCGGCAACGAAACCGACTGGACCCTGACCATCGTTCGTACCGACCTCGGCCGGGCCATCATCGATGCGATGCTCGACCGACGGTGTGATCGAGACCCGCCCCGGCGACGACGACCCGGCCGCCGTTGCACTCATGCACCGCCTCGCCAAGAAGAGCCGGGAACGCTGGCCGACGTGGGCACAGGAAGAAGTGCGCGTCGGGATTTCGTGAGTTCGCTCGACGCGGTGGCCGACGCCGTGGCCGACTGTCGACGATGCCCGCGATTGGTGCAGTGGCGTGAGCTGATCGCCAACGAGAAACGGGCGGCGTTCGCCGACGAGGACTACTGGGGTCGCGGCGTCGCCGGATTCGGTGATCCCGAGGCCCGGCTGATGGTCGTCGGGCTCGCCCCGGCCGCCCACGGCGCCAACCGGACCGGCCGGATGTTCACCGGCGACCGTAGCGGCGACTGGCTCTACCGGGCGCTGTGGCGGGCCGGTTTCGCCAACCAGCCGCGAAAGCGTGTCGGCCGACGACGGCCTGGAGCTGAACGGGGTCTGGGTGACCTCACCGGTCAAGTGCGCCCCGCCGGCCAACCGGCCCGACGGCGAGCGAGATCGCCAACTGTCGGCCCTACTTCGCCGAGGAACTCGCGACAGTTGAGACCACGGGTCCTCGTCGCGCTCGGTTCGGTCGGGTTCGCCTCGGTCGCCCGCCACTTCGACCTGCGACCCCGTCCCCGGTTCGGACACGGCGCCGTCGTACCGATCGATGACGACGACGACCCTTCTCGGTTGCTATCACGTCAGCCAGCAGAACACCTTCACGGGCCGACTGACCGAGGAGATGCTCGACGACGTCTTCAGCCGCGCCCGGAGCCTGCTCGCCGAGTCCGCCGCATGACTGCCGCCCGCCGACCTCGCCGATCTCATCCCAAGCGACGATGTCGAGCGCTCGTCGCAACAGCCGGCACGTCGACTCGTCCGGCTGAGGGCCCTCGGCCGCCGGGCGCCCACCAGGCCAGCTCGTGAGACTCGTGATTCCCGACCGGCTCCGCTCCGGGCGGGCACAGCACGACGAATCGTACGTCGAGATGGAGATGGGCGGGTTCGCCGGGTCGGGCCGGGATCTCGTGCACATCGAGATCGACGGCGGGAACGCGCACCGACAGGCCGGTGATCCCGGTCTCCTCCTCGGCTTCGGTCAACGCGACGATGGAGAGATCACCGTGCCCATCGGCGTGACCCCCGGGCTGCAGCCATCGGTCGAGCTTGACGTGGTGAAGGATGAGGGCCGCCCGCCGGGCGGTGTCGACGACGGCGGCCGATCCGGTCAGGTGACCCGTGAGACACGACCGGTGGAGAGCATCGGGGTGTCGATCGACAGAACTCGAGAATCCGGTGCCGGAAGTCCTCCTGCTCGGCACCGACGAGTTCGGCCGATCCGATCTGCTCGATGGCGAGGGACGAGACCGGTCGGCACGCAGGCAAACTAGCCGGGCGAGACCACCTCAGTCGAGATCGATCGGAGGTTCGCGCGTGAAGCCCAGTTCATCGAAGGCGGCCTGAGCCATGACCGCCGCCGCCAGGGCATTCCAGCGATCGAAGGGCGCTGGGACCACGACGGGTCTCGTCCGCTCGGGACCGGCACCCACATCCAGCTTCCCGTCTACGACCGCCGGACGTGAGTCCTCGGGGAGCTCGTCGACATCCATGTTGTGCCATCGGCGCCAGACACCTTCGGGCCAGGGGCCATTCGACCTTCGAGAACCGTCCTCCCGACCCATCGATGGGCCGGCGCCTACTACCGAGGTTCGGTCCGATGGCCAATCCCGTGATCAGCCGACGGTGCCGGCCCGGAGGACGGTGAGCGCAGCACGAATGACCGTCAGGGCCGATCCGAGACCGCCGATCGCGGTGGCGCCGGCGGCAGCCTTGCCGATCGGTGTGCTCAACGGATCACCCTCGATCACGATGCTGAAGTCATACGGGCACACACCGCCGGTCGTCTCGACCCTGCCGTCGATCGCATACCGACCGATGGCGATCGCCCCGAAGTCAGCATGTGTCAGCACCCGGTCACCGCACCGGTTTCGGGTTCATCGAGGGTGAAGGAATCCGAGTACACCTGGATCGGACCGAACATCACCGCCACCGAACCGGCGGTGACCCCCGTGCCGTCGAACGACGCCGTCATGTCCTGATTCTCGGCGATCGTGATCACCGATCCCTGGCCGACGACCTGGGAGTTGATCGTGAGCGAGCAGGACGTATTGCGCTCCGGCCGTCGACGGCGCCATGAATCCGGTGACGACGATCGATCAGTCCGATCGCCGAGCCGGCGCCGACCGCCATCCGCGACACTCGGCCGTTGGCCAGCAACTGGGCGGCGCTGGGAACGACCAACCCGAACAGCAGGGCCATCGCGAACGACGGGGATCAGCTGACCGGGCGAAAGCTCCAACCGGCCGGCCTGTTGGAGCAGGACCAGTCCGCCGGCAGCCGGCGAGGCCGCCGCTCAGAAACCCGAGCAGGCTGAAGCGGATCGGGTCGGGGGGAAGCTGACACATCGTCCATATCGACCTCTAACGGTCGCTTCCGGTGGTTCTTGAGGCTGTCCGAAGCCGGATCAGACCAAGGGCCAGGGCCAGCGATGCCCTGCGGTGTCGTCTTCGGGAAACGTCCCTTCGCGCAGGACGGCCTTGGCTCGGGTCATCATCGCATCCCGTTCGAGCGGGGTTGAGCAGACGCAGCGAGCCCGTCCGGTGGTCCCGAAGCAACGAAACGCTCGATGTCGGCGAGCATCGGCGACGGAATCGCCTCTCCGACGAAGTCCCACATGACGGTGCGCAGCTTGAATTCGGTGTGAAACGACAGGCCGTTGTCGATCCCGTAGACATGGCCATCGGGTCCCAGGAGGCAGTGTCCGCTCTTGCGGTCGGTGTTGTTGGCGATGATGTCGAGGAGGCACAACCGCTGAAGATCCTCGAGACCGGTCTGGGCCTCGAGCAGGGTGAAGTAGTGCTCGGAGAAATCGGCATTCACGAACGCCTGGACCGAACCTTCGCCGAGCGGTCCGACCGCAAGCGTGGTCGGCGGCACCACCGACCAGCCGAGCGACTCCGCCAGCCGGAACATCGCCACTTCCCGCCGGTACAGATTGGGAGGGAAGTCCCAGAGCGGGCGTTCACCCTGCCCCGGCTTGTGGATCGCTCGCACGTCGGAGCCGTCGTCGGCCTCGAAGTGCACCAAGAGCGTCAGGTTCGATGCGTACGGCATCCGACCTTCGATCTCGAAGTACCCCGATTTCGAACAGCGGCAACGAGCTGGTCGGCCGGCAGGTCGAACGGCGCGGCACCGATAGCGGACGGCACGATGTCTAGTTCAGTCGAGGACAGGCGTGACCTGCAGGATCGAGCGGCTGCCCACACAGACGGCACGGAGGGCGACCACCCTGCATCAGGATCTCCGACGTGGTGATGAACGCCGTGGCCTGCTCGACCGTCACGTGGACTCCGGAGGATCGAACCCTTGAGCTCCTCGCCCTCGAGGGCGGCGAGCTCATCTTCCAGAGTTGGCTGTTCGACGAGTTCCTCGACGACCAGGACGACCCTGCTCTCGTCCTCGTCGACGCCGACGGCGATCTGTCCGACCACGAACACGGGCTGGGCCGGCTCGATCAGAGGAACCGGGGCCGGCAATTCCTCGGACGGTGCGGGCAGATCCTCGACGATGGTGCGTCAGGAAATTGGCCAGGGCCGACACCTGCTGCTTCTCCAGCTTGACGCTGTGGTAGCCGAAGGTGTCCCCCGCTTGCAGGAAGAACGTGCGCTCGCCCGGGATCACCGAGGGCTCCGGCGGTGAAGTGACTGGCGTCGCGGTATTCGTACAGTTCGGCCATCAGCTCGGCATCAGGGACGAGAGGTCGTCGCCGGTCGAGTTGACGGCCAAGACCCGAGGGCCGAACGGTGTGAACAGGATCGCCGAAATCGAGCACGGGCCGATGACGATGCGCTGGAACAGATCGAGATGGGTGCCCATGGCATCCGCCACGGCAGCCTTGATCGGGTCGGCATGGCTCGACCGCCACCACCCGCTCGCCGGGGTGCTCGGCAACGATCTCGTGAAGAGCTCGCCGGAAACCCGTTGCTGCATCTCGGCGAACGATTCACCGCCCGGAAACCGAAGACTGCTCGGGTAGTTCTGGACCCTCTGCCATTCGGGCAGTTTCGACAGCTCCGACAGCTTCCGGCCGGTCCATTCCCCGAAGTCGGCTTCGATCAGGTCCTTGCGCACACGAACCCGCTGACCGAGCGCCCGGCCGATCGGCTTGGCCGTGTCTCGGGTTCGTCTCCATCGGCGATGCGTACACCGCGGCGAACGAGTCGGCCCCGAGTCCGGCCAGTCGTGGGCGGCACGATCGGCCTGCTCCAGCCCTCCTCGGACAGACGGAGCCCCTTGGCCCGTCCCGGCAGTACCGAACCGGTCGTGGGGGTCTTGCCGTGCCTCACCAGGAAGACGGTCGTCGGCTTGGGAGGCTTGGGCTTCTTGGCTGCCATAACGCAGCACCACGGTACCGGCCCCGACTCGGTGGCGACGGGCGAACGACAGCGTCGCTGTCGGACGGTCGTCCCGTGCCGGATGGCGCAAGCGACCGAATCGGACTGCATCCGATTGCGCTGATCGCACGACAGCATGCTATAACGCCATCTCACATCGGAGGAACACCACATGTCCACCCTTCCCCAAGACATCCGCCTGAAGCTCCCGTTCATCGTCGCCGGATTCGCCTCGTTCCTCTTCTCGGTCTACCTGTACTTCGTGCAGGACGATCAGATGGCCGGGATCTTCGTCGGACTCTGGGTCCCGTCGATCCACTCGCTGGGCACGCTCCTGCTCGGCCCCGTCGACACGCCTGCGCCGAGCAGCCGAGACCGAGCAGGTCCCGTCATGAGCGAGACAACCATCTTCATCGTCGGTGTGATCGTCTTCGCCATCACCATCTACGGTGCCGTCATGGCCGGCGGGATCGCCCTGACCCGAGCCGAGATCGAGCAGAACCCACAGCGCGAGAAGGGCTTCGCCGACGAAGACCTCAAGAAGCGTTTTCCGTTCCGCGGCAAGTACTAGCGAGCCAGAAGGCTCGGGCCTACCTGACACGCCGTTCGTGACCGGTGGCCGTGAGAATCACCCGCTGGTCCGTTCGGGTGAGGCGACCGACTCGACGGTGACGACGATCGAGCCCTGCCCGGTCAACAGCGCCGAGGAGAGCGAAATCGACCTCCGTCGCTGAGCGTAACGACGAGGTCGTTCGGGAGTCCCGTCGGCATCGCGTGCCTGGACCTCACTCGTGGACGAACCGGCGGGTCGACCTACGGAGTCGATCATCCGGTCCGCCACCAAGAGGAGCGAGCACAGGATCGAGGACATCAACCGCCCGGTCAGTCGATACTCGGCGATGTCGATGGCGTCGGCGCCGGCACTCGGATGCCGCGTCGGCACGATGAATGAGCATCCTGGCGAACCGTGACCACACGCCACATGTCGATGCTCATCGCACCGACCGAGAGGATCAGGACGATGAGTCCGAGGCCGAACACCGTCACCGAACCACGCTCGAATCCTGCCCGGTCCCGCCACCGGCTCATTCGGGGTCCGCACGTAGGTCGGGTATCGCTCGGCGTGGCGGGCGGTGTAATCGAACGAGCCGAAGTCGAAGAACACCACGGCTCGCAACCGGATGGACACCTCGACGTCGACCAGCCGAACCCAACGTCGCAGGCTGACGTCGGAGCGACCGACAGGGCGCCCTGCTCCAACCGATGGCTCCGCTCGACCAGCCCGCACCGCCGTCGTCGACCGATCCGTCGTCTCCACCGCTGAGCACGAACGCACGACCGGCTTCCGCCGCCGCAGTGTCGGCCGCATGCACACCGCTGATCCAGGTGGGGACCGTCAGCACGATGAAGGCGAACGGCACGATCACCAACCCGATCAGCAGCGGCAGTTCGAGCAGTGCGGAGCCCCGTTCGCCGGCCCGCTCGGCTCGGCCCGGGCACTGCGAACGGGCACTTCGAACCTTCATTGCGGAAGTCGCTCAGTGACCGCAACCGCCCGCACTTCGAAGGACCAGTCAGGCGAAAACGGGACCCAGCGGTTGAACGTCACCGGCACCACGAGTTCGGTGAACTCAGGCCCGCGAGAACAGCGGGGTTCTCCCACACCGCTGCCGAGACTGCCGCCGAGGACCGCCATGCCGGGCTCTGTCGAACACCACGGTGCACGCCGAGTCGTCGGAGCCATAGGCCGCCGATGCCCGAACCGCATCGTTGGCCGCAGCTCGAACGGCGCCCTCGCCGTACTGCCAGACGGCGAACTGGGCGATGAGGACGAACGCCACGAACATGACGCTGATCGCCAGGATCCCCGAGAGGACGACGGCGCCACGCTGATCGTCGAGATCGGGACCTGGCGGCACGACGTCAGCCGGTGATCATGTCGCGGATCGACTCCAGCACGGTGCTGCCGATATCGGTCATCCCGGCCATCAGCGCGACGATGACCCCCACCGCCATCGCAGCGAGGCCGAGATACTCGATGACCCCGGCCCCACGCTCGCCGGTCCGACGTTCCGACCGCACAGGGGTGTGTGTGACGTACCTTGCCATTTCGTTTCCTCCACTTGTTGTCATGTCGATCTGATGTGGCTCACGGTGCGACCCCGAAGACGAGGGACGGCAGCGCAGCGGCCACGAACAGGATCATCACCGGCGTGATGAACAGGAGTAAGGGGATGAGCATGGCGGTACGTCGTTTCACCGCCCGACGGGCGATGTCCTGCTTGCGTTCGAGTCGCAGATCCTCTGCCACCGACAGCAGCGAGGAGCTGATGTCGCCACCGGTGGTCGCAGAGGCTGCCAACAACCGATACAGGCGGGCGGCGGCAGGTTCGTCGGTCGCCTCGGCCAGCCGGTCGTAGGCCTTCTGAGCGGGCGTGCCCGACGAGATCCACGACACCGCTTCGGCCAGCTCTGCGGCGACGGGGCCCTTTGCCCGCCCGGAGACCGAAGCCACCGCATCCACCGGTCCACTGCCGGTTCTGAGTCGCACGGCGATCAACTGCGCGATCGTGTAGACCTCACCCCGCATGCGCTCGGCTCGGCGCTCGATCGCCGACGAGAGCCGGCTCCGTTCGATGGTGGCCCCGTAGAACCCGAAGCAGGCCATGAAGAGCGTCGTCAGCCCCACACTCTCGAAGACGAGGCCGAGGACAACTCCGACGGTGAGTCCGCCGACCGCGTGGGCCAGCTGACGAATTCGGTACTGAGAAGGATCGGCGTCGGCGTAGCCGGCGTTGCGGAGGCGCGCGCTCGAGCGTCTCGTGGTCGGCAGCGTCGACCAGTTGACCGAGGTGACCGGCAACCCGAACGAGAACGGGACCCACGACCCTCCCGATCGGCGTCCTGGTCGTCACCGTCCGGTGAGCGCCACCACCGACATGTCCATATGCCCGGTGCCGAGTCTGGACCGCGACAACGCGGCATACGGAAGCACCCGACCGCCGAGGGGCCGGCGAGGGGGCACGATCGTCCGCGTCACCAGCACGGCAAAGCCGGCTGCGACGGTGGCGGCGGTGAAGGCGATGGTCACCGCTGGCCCGCTGAATGTGAGAATCCGGTGCTCGACGGGGAGCCGACCGAGCCGGTTGATGGTGACGAGCCCGCCCATGCAGAGGAGCCCACCGAGGCCGATCACCAGCCAACCGGCGCTGGTCCTGTAGAACGCGGCGTACTCGTTCGATGTGGCGATCAAGAGGAACAGGACGGCGAACGGCATGATCGCCGCCCCCCGGGCCTCGATCTTGATCTCGAGTTGAGCGGTGCGGATGTCATCGCGAAGGGCGAGGTCGCCGGCGGTGGCGGTCGGCCAGGTCGCCGAGCACGTCGATGACGACGCCCGGCCCCTGTTCGAAGGCGACGAGGATGATCTCGATCACACGGTCGCTGACCGGATCGGCCAGTTCCTCACGAACGATCTGCAGCGAGGTGCGCTGGCCGAGCGTCGCCGCCAGACCGGCGTAGCGGTTGAAATGGGGGCGCAGGGCGATCGGTCCGCTGGTGCCGAGTTCGACCAGCGCGGCGTGAACCGACAACGGAGGACCGAAGGTGAGCGATCAGGTCACGAAGAGCGTCGGGCCAGGCGTCGATCCGTTCACGCTCCAGCTGCGGCCCGGCGGCGACCGTAGAACGAACGCGGGAGCCACAGACCGAGACCACCGGCGACGAGAGCGAACGGGCACCACGCCGGTCACGGCGTGCACGACGAGTGAAACCGACGCCGCCAGGCCGACCGAGACCGCGACGAATTGCGAAGGTGTCACGTCGACACCGGCCTGGCGCAGCCACTCACGTGTGCGCTGGCGACGCGGCTGGCTTCGGCGAGGTCGAGTCGCTCGAGGAACCGGGGGGTGATCCCCACGATCGCGCCGAGGGAGAGGTAGACGAACAGCCCGGCGCACAATCCTGCGAGCAGTCTCATGTGCGTGTTCTCACCGTCGCTCAGTAGGTCGATGTGGTCAGACCGTCGGGCGCCAGAACGACGTCGAGTCGTTGCTCGAGGTCGACCGGCAATCGAGCCCCGGTCCACTCGAGTTCATGGTCGAAGGACCTCGCGTTGGAAGATCGGTTCGACCGTGAAGTCGAACTCGTTTGTGGGCATCGTCGGAACCGCGAGGATCTCCATCACCTTGCGCCGTCCGCCGGCACCACCGACAACCGCTGCCGACGGCTCCTTGGCCGTGTGTACGACGACATCGATGATGCTCGAGAACACGCCGCAGACGTGCTCGATTGCGACGTTGGGCCCGCCATCGTCGCTGTCGAGACGAGCGCCCGCAGACCCTGTCATGCGCTGTTGGCATGGATCGTGCTCAGCATGCCGGCACCGGCGTTTCCGGCCCGGGTCAGCTCGTACGCCTCGGCCCCTCGCACCTCTCCGACCACGATCAGGTCGGGTCGCATTCCGAGCGACACCTTGACCAGATCGCGGAGGGTGACTTCGTTCGCACCGTCGGGTCCGGCAGGGCGTGTCCTCCAACGTGCGGCGTGGAGATGATCGACCGAGACCTCGGGCGTATCCTCACATGCGATCACCCGGAGCGTGGGCGGGTGCTGCCCGCAGCATCGCATTCACGAGGGTGGTCTTGCCCGAACCGGGCTGGCCGGTGACGACGACCCCGGTGGGCGTGGCCATCATGGCGCCGACAGGCGGGCGCCGGCTCGCTGATCGAGTGCCATTCGATCAGCTCCTGGAAGCTCTCTCGTTTGGAGAGGTATCGCCGGATCGTCACGTCGATCGCGTCCGCAATCGGCGGGAGCACCACACCGATCCTGGCCGTTCCACCCAGGATCTGGGTCTGCACGACCGGTCGGCTCTCGTCGACCGCCTGCCCGACCGTGGCCAGCAGCTTGTGGACGACGTGGGTGACCTCCTCCTCGCTCACCGGATCGGGCCACGCCAGCGTCCGTCCATCGGCGTCGACGTACATGACGTTCGAACCGTGAATGATCAGTTCCTCGTACTTCAGCGAGCCGTCGAGGAATGGCGTCAGCGGTCCGAACTCGAAGAGGCTGCGAGCCAGTCGACTCATCATCGCCGAAGGATCGGAGAGGGGCCGCTTGGGACCGCCGGAGGTCGCGTCGGCCTGGTACTGATTCACGAGCTGCTGGATCAACGTTCGCACCTCGCCTCGTCTGGCGAAGATCGATGCTGAGAAGTCGGATCGCCTCGAGGGCCTGGTAGCGGAGATCCTCGTAGGCGTCAGTGGCGGCCGTGCTCATGATGCGCACCGTTTCGATCGTGGGCTGTCGCTCATCCCGGATGGAGACCGAGTCCGTCCATCGCGCCACCGGTGGGTTGGACACCGCTGAGCGTGCACAGCCGCCGAAGGAACGGACCGGCGGCGATGGTGGTGGCATCCCATGCAGCCCGGGTGACCCGCCGGTCGGTCGACACCAGCGTGAGGCTGTTCAGGTGCTCGCCGACGATCTCCCGTACCGCGTCACGCAGCTGGGAAGCGTATGCCGTCCCGTCGGTGTCCGATTGACGACGACGTCGATCGGTGCGCCGTCGGCCAGGGCGACGGCGTCCACGAGCCAGTCGACGAAGTGGAGGACTCCGGTCGGCGATGCATGTGCGACGCCGACGATTCGGTCGGCGCGCTTGATCACCTGTCGGCTCACCTCGTAGCGCGGTGTGTTCGGAATCTCTTCGAGGGTGGAGCCCACTTTGGCGATGACGTGTGGTCCAGCGCACGGGAGAGGTGATCGATCAGGTCGATCACCTCGTCGCGCTCGCAGGAGCGACCAGTCGTCGCGCGATGCCAGACCGGTGATCACGTCGAACCCGAGTCCGGGCTGACCCAACACGGACGGGCCGTGCATTCCTCGACGGTGAGATCGGCTGCTTCGAAACCGGGCGTGGACGCCCGCTGAAGGGCATGCACCGCGGTCACGATGTGCGGGTGGATGGACAACCCCCAATCGACGGGCCAGGCCGGGATGACTCTCGTCGACGTCGACGAGGATGGTCGGTTCAGCGGCCAGGAGTTGCGCCAGACCGACGGCGACCTCCGTGGCACCGGCGCCCGATGGTCCCCCGACGGCGGTGACCGGATGGGCGACGATCTGCGGATGATCCGTCTCCGGCGTGCTGGTCGGTCCGATCTGTCGGCAACCGTCATCGCTCGGATCGGGGTCGATGTTGACGGAGGTAGGCGACGAGCGCTTCGGTGTCGAAGGTCTGACGGGATCGCCAGCTCGATCCCGACCTCGTGGAGGAAGTCGTTTGCCGAACCCCTCGCTCTCGCCGGGATCGAAGATGCCGACGACACACTTGCCGGCCCGGTGGAGGGCGGCCACGACCGGGGCGTTGATCCAACTGGTGTCATCGTCGACGATGACCACCTCGACAGTGTCCGCCAACGCCTGGTTGCGATCCCGAACGAGCAACACGACCATGTCGGACTCGTGATCCCGGACATGGCTCTGGAGCCGAGCGCGCCACTGCGCGATTGCTGAGGCATGCGGCGACCAGCATGGGACCGCTCACGGTCGATCCATTCGGCTCTGTTCGTTGACGTCGGGGCCCGTCTCGAACGAACTCACGGGAAGCGCTCCTGTACTGCGGACGATGTGAAGCGGTCCGTTGCGTTGGCCGAGGCTGAGACGAAGCGCTTCGATGTCGTCGACCTGCACCGTGACGAAGCTCTCGATTCGAGCCACCGAACCCGCTGGTCGAACCGCCGGAGGTGGCATCGACGATCAGGTCATGAGCCAGAAAGACCGGCGCATCGTCATCATCGAAACCGACGATGTCGACTCGATCGTTGCGCACCAAGCCCAGACCTTCGATCTGGTAGCCGTCGATCGGAATGGTCAACGTCCGGAACTCGAGGCGTCCGACATCGATGAGGTCCGACTTCATGATCGGGGTGCCCACCTTCGATCGAACGGGACGAGCACCTTGCCCACGAGATCCTCCGGTCGGGCAAACCGATCGACTCCGGGGGTCGATGCGCTGATCGACTGGGGGGTGGTGGCGATGCCTCCGGCCTGAGATCCGACGTCGGCGTAGGCCACCTCGACGGTTGCGGCACGGTCGCTCAGGGCGCTGTTGACGAACACGAACGTTGCGAGCCCGGCGAGGACCATCAGCCCATGGGCCAGTGTGAAGCGCGCCGGAAGGCGATGTCATGAACCGCACCGCACCCAACGTACGGAGCGGACCGCATCGTCCGTCAGAGCCACCCGGTCCTACCGCTCCCCACATATCGTGAACGATAACAACTGTAGTTAACAGTTGTCACATTGCTCTATCAATATATTCGATGTATATAAGAGTAATCGACGTCGCACCACCGGAGTGTCCGCCGGCCCACGCGCTGTCGGGCTCTTTGCCCATCGGAGGCGAGAATCGACGCCGAACGCATCCTCACGACCGCTGCGGCACGCATGGAAACAACAGCAGTTCTGGGTTATGCTGAGCGAATGAGCGATGAGAACGACGGCTACGACGCAGTTCGAGAGACAGTATCCAGCGATCCTCACCACCGCTCAGGTCGCCGAGCTGCTCGATCTGAACGTACGGACCGTGCTGAACATGGCAGGGGATGGTCGCCTCCCGGCCAGCCGTCTCGAAGGTAGCCGCAAGTTCCATTTCTCGCGAGACCAGATCATCGACACGCTGAAGGCCAACGTGGTCGTGCCGTCGGCGCCGCGGCCACCGCAAAGGCTGAGCCGCGGGCGTCATTCATTCCTCAAGGACCACCCGCCCGCACGCCGAAGGAGACGTGTGTGTCTGACTTCAGCCCAACACCACCCAGTGCGCCCTCGTTTCGATCCACGGAGATGGACGATGTCGCACAGAGCATGCGGCAGGAACGGCGTCGCCATCTCGAAGAGGTCGAGGCCGCCGTGGCCGAATCCGAGCTGGCGAGAACACCGATCGATCTGCGCCTCATGCAGCTCGGCAACCATTCGATCGAGGTCGGCCTCGAACTGACCGACCGGGAGATCCGCGGTCGGGTGGTACACGTGGCCGGGGAGATCGTGACCATCGAGACGATCGGTGGCGACCACTTCGACGTCGTGATCGATCGAGTGCACGGGGTTCACTACATCGATCGCCCCGGAGACACCAGAGCCGTGAACACGGGATTCCCCGAAACGCTCGTGGCGCGACTGCGCGAGATCTGGACCGCCGGCGAACGTTGCACGATCGGACGGCTGGTCGGTCACGCCCTGGTGGGCGACATCCGAGCGGTGACCGACAGCCACATCGAACTCGTCGATCCGCAGGGCAACTGCTGGCTGCTCCCGCACTCCAACACCGCGTGGGTCGGCCCCAAGGTGTAGCGCCTCAGCCGGCGAAGACGGTCTCGTCGAAGACGATCCCCTTCTCCAGCGTCTTGTGAACCGGACAACGCTGAGCGATCTGTTCGAGGCGGGCCCTGGTGGCGTCGTCGAAAGCACCGTCGATGAAGATCTGCGACGTCACCCGATCGACCATGCCCGAATGGCTGTCGTCGCACTGGGTGCAATCGTCGGCGTGGACCCGCTCGTGGGTGTAGCTGACCGACAGCGAGTCGATCTCGATGTTCTTGCGTTTGGCGTACATCGTCACCGTGATGGCGGTGCAGGCCGCCAACGCACCGAGGAGATAGTCGTAAGGATTCGGCCCGGTGTTGTCGCCGCCGAGATCAGCCGGCTCGTCGGCCCGCCACACGTGGGTCCCGTTGGTGATGTCGATGCGGTAGTCGCTGATCTGTTCTGCGGTGATCGTGGTCATGGAGAAGTTCAACCCGACCCCGCCCCGAGTTGTTCCCGGCTCAGCCGCCACCGAGATCCGGGGGCGGCATCACAAGCACCTCGCCGGGGTGGATCAGATCGGGATCGCCGGACCGCAGCGACGCCCGATTGACCCTGACCAGCTGTCACCCAGTAGTCGGTGATCTCGGCCATCGACGCCGGCTGACGCCGAGCACCTCGACGAGCCGTCCGTTCGGCGATCGACCAGAAGTGCTCCCCACTCACGACGACGTGGGTGACACTCGCGGCCGGCCCCACGCTGTCCTCGGGCTCCGATGAGCTCGGCAACCTGCGCGTGTCGGAGGCCGGTCCACGTCGCCGGGTTGGCCGGCACCCGCCGACGACGAGCTCGATCTCGCACCGTTCGAATCGGTGCTCGTCGCCCTTCGGGTCGTCGATGGGGCCACCGGCGTGGTCGTAGATGTCACAACGGTTCCCAGAACCTCCAGTCGCGGAGGGGCGAGCCCGGATGAGCCGGCGGTACACGCCGGCGGAGTTCCCAGGACGGCGACAGCGAACAGCGCCTGGGCCAGATGGCGGGAACCGGGGATCGTGATCCTGGCCAGCAGCGAGAACCGGGAGGTCGGCCGATCGACGACCACGGCCAGCACGACGATGCTGAGCGCCAGCCAACCGGCGAGCGCGGCGGCCGACCACCATGCGCTCCAGCTCACCAGTTCGTCCACGGCCTCGGGAGATTCCAGCGGTCCGACGACGGGAGCGGAGGCGATGAGGCCCACCCCTGCGGCGGTCATCCCGATCACGAACGCGCTCAACCGACGCAGGCTGGAGGACGTGTCGAACGTCATTAACATATGTTTAGTGTAGTTTGCCGTACTTCATTCGCCAAGTGGACCGCTCGCGATCAGCCTTGCCAGCGTGACCGCGCCCCCCTACTGTGAGAACGTATGTTCGATTCGAGTGACACGACCGCAACGACGACGCTCGATCGACGACAGAACCTCCGACGATGGCCTGAACCGCGCCCAGCGTCGAGCGGTCGAGCACCGCGACGCTCCACTGCTCATCGTCGCCGGCGCAGGAACGGGAAAGACCAGAACGCTCGTCGCCCGGGTCGTCGACCTCATCGACAGCGGAGTGGACCCCAACCGCATCCTGCTGCTCACCTTCACCCGTCGCGCCGCGGCCGAAATGCTGCAGCGGGTGCGAGCGAGTTCGACCAGCCGAGCTCGCCGAGCAGGTGTGGGGCGGCACGTTTCACTCGATCGCCAACCGGCTGCTGCGGCAGTTCGGTGCGGCGGCCGGACTGCCGCCCAACTTCACCGTGCTCGACCACTCCGACAGTACCGACCTGTTCGGGCTGTTGAGGACCGAGGAGGGATTCGGCGAACGGACCAAGCGATTCCCGCGCGGCGAGTGCGGTGGCGAGCATCTACAGCCAGCTCGTCAACGGTCAGGCCAAGCTCGCCGACGTTCTCGAGACCGACTTTCCGTGGTGCGCCGACCACGCCGACGACCTCAAGACCCTGTTCGAGGCCTACACCGACGCGCAAGCGAGCCAACGCCGTTCTCGACTACGACGACCTCCTGCTGTTCTGGCGGGCGCTCACCACCAGCACGCTCGGGCCCGTGGTCAAGGACCTCTTCGACCACATCCTCATCGACGAGTACCAGGACACCAACCCCATCCAGGCCGACATCGTCGAGGGAATGTGTCGCCGACCACGCAGGTGTGCGCCGTCGGCGACGACGCCCAGGCGATCTACGGCTTCCGGTCGGCGACCGTCGCCAACATGTGGAACTTCGGCGACCGTTTCCCGGGCGCCACCACGGTCACGCTCGAACAGAACTACCGCTCGACCATGCCGATCCTCCGATCGGCCAACGCCGTGCTCGGCCAACCGATCGCCGGGAGAAACCCGCACCTCGCCAAGGAGCTGTGGAGTCGAGAGGCACACGGCACACGCCGCGGGTCGTGACCTGCCACGACGAGCCCGCCCAGAGCGCATGGGTGGCCGATCGGGTCCTCGACGCCAGGGAGCGGGGCGTCGACCTGCGCGACCAGGCCGTGCTGTTCCGCGCCGGTCACCACTCCAACGGGTCTGGAACTCGAGCTGACCCGGCGCGACATCCCCTTCGAGAAGTACGGCGGCCTCAAGCATCTCGAAGCGGCCCACGTCAAGGACCTCCTGGCGTTGTTGCGGGTGCTCGACAACCCTGCCGACCAGCTGGCATGGCATCGGGTCCTCGCCGGGCTGGAGGGGGTCGGACCGGCGACCGAGCGACGCCTGTCGGACGAGCTCGGGCATCGGGGTGACGCCAGGATCCGCTGCGCACGTTCCTCGACGGTGCCGGACGGGTGGGGTCGGCCGCACGAGCACAGGTCGACGAACTCCGAGCCGCCTTCGGTGACTGCCTGGGCGACGGCGAGGAGCACCGCATCCTCTCCCCCGCCGCCCAGGTCAACCGACTCCGGGGTTTCTGCGAACTGTTCTTCCCCAGCAAGTACGACAACCCGGCGGCCCGGCTGGCCGATCTCGACTCGATCGCCACGACCGCCGAGCGGTACAACTCCCGCAGCCGCATGCTCGTCGAGCTCACCCTCGACCCGCCCGGCGTCACCGGCGAGTGGGCCGGGCCCCCTCACCTCGACGACGACTGGCTCACGCTGTCCACCATCCACTCGGCCAAGGGCCTCGAGTGGCGCCACGTCCACCTCCTCCATGCCGCCGACGGCAACATCCCCTCCGACATGGCGATCGGCGACAACGACGGCCTCGCCGAGGAACTCCGGCTTGCTCTACGTGGCGATGACCAGGGCCAAGGAAGAGCTGAACATCACCTTCCCGCTGCGCTATCACGTCAACCGCTTCGGATCCGACGACCGTCACGTCTACGCCCAGATGAGCCGCTTCCTCGAACCGGTGATCGAACACTTCGACAAGGTCGGGGACCGCCACGACGACGGGATCGATCTTCGCCACGAACCCGCGAGCGACGAGCCGGTCCGGGTCGCCGACGGCGTCGACACCCTCCTCGCCAGCCTCTGGGGCTGAAGACACCTCCGCCTTCTAGTCTGATCGGCATGACTTCGAGCCGGACGGTCGACATCCCGGCTGACCTCGACGTGCGGCGGACCGTACGGGGCGCAAAACTGCCCGGTGATGGTCGGGCCCAACGGGGCCTGGTGGAGTACCCGTACCCCCGGCGGCCTCGGCACCCTCTTCATCGATCGTGTCGGCGGCGATGCGGTGCATGGCCAAGCGTGGGGGCCGGGGGCTGACTGGCTGCTCGAACAGCTCCCGGCGCTGCTCGGGCTATCCGACGATTCGAGCAGTTTCGAACCCGACGGCATCGTGGGCCGACTGTGGGCCAGGTCACCGCATCGTCTGAGCAGGACCGATCGGCCCTGGGATGCGGTCGTCGGTGCCGTCCTGGGGCAGAAGGTCCAGGTCACCCGGGCCACCCGTTCGAGACGGATGATCGCTCGCCGCTTCGGCGACCCGGCGCCGGGCCCGGCGCAGCGCCGGACCACCTGGATCCTGCCGAGCCCCGACACCGTCGCCGGGCTGGCCTATCACGATCTGCACCGCTGTGGCGTCGAGCGCAGACGAGCTGACACATTGATCGGGGTGGCCAACGAGGTTCGCCGGCTCGACTCGTTGTGGGATCGGCCACCGGCGGAGATACGGGCCCGGCTCGAGCGGATCCGCGGCATCGGACCGTGGTCGTCGGCGTTGGTCACCGCCGTCGCCTTCGGCGACCCCGACGCCGTACCGGTCGGCGATTTCCATGTCCCCAACGTGGTGGCGTGGTGCCTGGCCGGTGAACCGCAGAGCGACCGACGAGCGGATGCTCGAGCTGCTCGAACCGTACCGAGGTCACCGCTGGCGCGTCATCCGTCTGGCCAAGGACAACGGGGCCGCCCCTCGATACGGTCCCCGCCTGAGCCTCACCGGCGACGGCCTGACCCGGGGCAGCTGACACGTCAGCCGATCAGGCGTTCCCGCAAGCGTCCGTTTGACGAACTTGCCATTGGCGTTGCGGGGCAGCGGCTCGTCGAGAAACCAGATGTGGACCGGCACCTTGTAGGCGGCCAGGCGCTCGCCGAGGAACGCCCGCGCCTCGTCGGCGTCGAGCGACGCCCCGTCCCGCAGCACGACCGCCATGCCGACCTCCTCGCCCAAGCGCTCGTCGGGTACGGCGAACACCGCCGCCTCGGCGACGGCGTCATGGTGGTACATGGCGTTCTCCACCTCCGAGCAGTACACGTTCTCGCCGCCGCGAAGGACCATGTCCTTGGCTCGGTCGACGATGTAGACGAAACCATCTGCGTCGATACGGGCGATGTCGCCGGTGTTGAACCAGCCGTCCTGGATCGCCTCCGCCGTCGCCTCGGGCTTGTTCAGGTACCCCTTGATGACGATCGGACCCTTCACCCAGAGGATCCCTGTCTCGCCCGGTCCGAGGTCATTGCCCAGTTCATCGCGAATCACCCCATCGCAGGTGGGGACGATCGGACCGCACGAGGCCGGCTTGGCCAGGTACATCGCCGCCGAATTGGCGGTGACGATCCCGTGGGTCTCGGTGAGTCCGTAACCGGTGGAGGGCATGCCGGACTGCAATGCCGAACCGATCTTCTCCACCAGGTCGGGCTGGAACGACGCGCCGCCGCCTCCGAGCGATTGCATGGAGGAGGTGTCACGGCGTCGCCCAATCGGGGTGGCTGAGCAACTCCCGACTCATCGTCGGCACGCCACTGAGGCTGGTGACCCGCTCGCGTTCGATCAGTTCGAGCGCTCGACCCGGGTCCCATCGATGCGTCAGCACGATCGCACCACCCACCGCCGTCGCCGGGTGGAGGAGACAGTTGTTGGCGGTCACGTGGAACAGCGGCGTGGGTGCCATGACGCAGGGCTGAAGCGCATTCGGCGACGGCTGCCGCCCCGGCCTCGGCCGCCATCACCTTGGGGATCTCCTGCATGAAGCCGATGTGCATGAGGTTGTGCACCGAACCCCGATGGGTCAGTTGGGCCCCCTTGGCGTACCCGGTCGTTCCCGAGGTGTAGAAGATGCACACGTCGTCGTCGGGGTCGATCGCCACCGATGGCAGCGCGGCGGGGGCGGTGTCGGGGTCGACGACGTCGGACCAGGCGGCTCCGCCGGCGGGCAGAGGCCGGTCGGTGCGTACCGAGATCGACCCGAAGGCCGGACCGTGCCTGCAATGCGTCGTGAATCGGACGCAACCCGCTCCAGCCGTTCGTCGTCACAGATCAGAACCGACCGGCGCGGAGTCGGTGAGCGCGTACTCCATCTCGGTGGTGGTCCACCATGCGTTCATCCCCACGCACGAAGCACCGGTGCTGAGGATCGCCCAGTAGCTCAGCACCCATTCGGGATAGTTTCGCATCGCCACCGCCACACGGTCACCAGGACCGACGCCGTACCGCTCCATCGAGGGCGCCGGCGAGCGATCGGACGATTCTGTGGGCCTCGGCATAGGTCAGGATCTCGTCCTCGAACACGAGATACCTCCGGTCGCCGTATCCGGCCGTGAACGCCCACAGGTCGCGCATGTTGGCCGGGGCGCCGGCGAAGACCCGCATCGGGATTCCCCGGACCTCTGTCGTCGATCATTTCGAACCTCGCTCCGGGCTCGATGAGGGAGTTCCACGCAGCGCGATACTCCCGCGACGAGATCGGCGACCGGCGGTGTCATCATGGCCAGATCGTACCGAGTGGCCAGGACCGGGGGGAACGAGCGCCCGGAGGTGCTAGACCACCTTCTGTGGACATCGTCGTCGTCGGCGCCGGCCTGGCCGGTCTCGCCGCAGCTGTTGAACTGACCGACAAAGGCCATTCGGTGACCGTGCTCGAAGCATCCGACGGCCCGGGAGGTCGGGTGCGAACCGACACCGTCGACGGCCACCTCTGTGACCGGGGCTTCCAGATCTTCCTCACCGCCTACCCCGACGCACGAGACCTCCTCGACTACGACGCCCTCGATCTCCAGGCGTTCACCCCCGGGGCCAAGGTGCTCCTCGGCGACGGGAAGACCGCGACGGTCGGCGATCCGCTCCGAGCCCCGAGCCAGCTCATCCCCACGATCGTGGCGCCGGTCGGTTCACTGATCGACAAGGCCCGGATACTCGCCTACCGCATCCAGACCACACGTGGAACGCTCGACGATCTGTGGAGCCGGGAGGACGTCACCGCCAGGACCCGGTTCAGGGAATTCGGTTTCAGTCCCACGATGATCGAGCGGTTCCTCAAGCCCCTGTTCGCCGGGATCACGCTGGACCCCGAACTCGGTGGCTCCAGCCGAGTCGTCGATTTCGTGTTCCGAATGCTCGCCCAGGGCGATGCCGCCGTCCCCCGACTCGGAATGGGTCGGATCAGCGAGCAACTGAGCGGGCGCCTCGCCGAGGGCTCCCTCCGACTCAACGAGAAAGCGGTGGACGTCGGCCAAGAACTCGGTCACCCTCCACGGCGGTGAGACAGTTGGAAGCCGACGCGGTCGTGGTCGCCACCGGGGCAACCGAAGCCGCTCGGCTGATCGATGTCGCCCGACCCCGGCTGGCGAGGGGTGACCAGTATCTGGTTCGCCGCCCCCGAACCATTGGAGCGCCGAGCCGATCATCGTGCTGAACGGAACCGGGAAGGGGCCGCTCAACTCGATCGTCACCATGAGTGCGGTGTCAGCGGCGTATGCGCCGGCGGGTACGCACACCGTGGTCGCTGTCCGCGCCTTCGGTCGCGCAGGGAACCGAGGACGCCATGCGCCGCCAGCTCCGAGAACTGGCCGGTCCCGTGACCGAACGGTGGGAGACGCTGCGGGTCGACCGGATACCGCGAGCCCAGCCGATCCAGCTCCCCGGGCTTCGAGAACGATCCGCCGGTCGAGCTGCGCCAACGGTGTCTACGTGTGCGGGGATCACCGGCGCAACGCCAGCATCAACGGCGCTCTGGCCAGCGGCCGTGCGGTTGCCGACCACCTGAACGATCGGTGAACACGCTCAGGCGGTCGTGTGGCGCAGGATCAATCCCTGTTTCCTGGCCGCCGCGGTCAGCTCTTCCCGGAAGTCGGGGTGGGCCACCTCGATCAGCGCCCGGGCCCGTTGGTCGAGGGTGCGGCCCCGCAAGGTGGCGACGCCCCACTCGGTCACCACGTGGTCGACCGTGTTCTTCATCGTGGTGACCACCGCACCCGGCTTGAGGGTCGGCACGATCCTGGTCTTGCCCTTCCGGGTGGTACTGGGCAGCACGATGTAGCCATCGCCACCGCGGGAGTACTGGGCTCCCCTGGCGAAGTCGGCCTGGCCGCCGCTGCCCGAGAAGTACCGGGTCCCCAGCGTCTCCGAGGCGCACTGACCGATCAGATCGACCTCGAGCGAAGCGTTCACCGAGACGAACTTGGGCTCCCGTCCGATCCGGCGGGGGTCGTTGGTCTCGTTCACGGGCAGGAAGACCACCCCGTCGTTGTTGTCGAGGAAGTCGTAGAGCCGTTTGGTCTCCGAGCGCGAACGTGGCAACCGCCCGTCGCACGTAGGAGCGCTTGTAGATCCCGGTCACCGCCCCCGACTCCATCAGATCCACCATCGGATCGGCGAACAGCTCGGTGTGGATGGCGAGGTCCTTGTGCCCGGTGAGCAGCGCCGCCACCGCGGTGGGGATCCCGCCGATCCCCAGTTGCAGCGTGGCACCGTCGGGTACCCGTTCGGCGACGAGCTCGGCGATCGTTCGATCTCGGCCCGTGGGCACGATCGCCGGCACCTCGACGAGCGGATAGCTCGTCTCGCACCAGCCGAGGGTTTCGTTGAGCCGAATCCGATTGGCGCCGAAGGTCCTGGGCATCTGGTCGTTGATCTCGAGGATGAACGGCACCGAACCGATCAGCGAAGTCGAGTAGCTGCCGGTCACGCCGAGCGAAACGTACCCGTGGGCGTCGGGCGGACTGGCGGCCGCCAACACGACGACGGGATTCTTGTCCCGAAGGAACTCCGGAACCTCGCTGTAGTTGGCCGGCGCGAAATCGACCGTTCCCTTCGAGAAGGCCTTGCGGGTGACGTGCGACAGGAACCAGGCGACGTGGTTCAGATGTCCCGTCGAAGTCACCACGGATGTACGGGCGGTCCCGCAGCGCATGCATCTGGTGCATCCGGACGCCGGTCAGACGATCGGCCCGGTCCTCGATCTCGTTGAGCAGCTCGACCGGTTCGCCGTTGGCGATGGGGAGTACCACGTCGCAGTCGGCGGGGAGCTGGGTGACCAGTGCCTCGGCGAGACCTGCCGGTGAGTGATCCTGGATCGGGGAGAGTGCCATAGCCACCAACCGTAACGACCGGTCCAGCGTCCGGATTGAGATCCTCGTCTACCTTTTCGGACATGCCCGAGTTGCCCGAGGTCGAAACCTTGCGTTCCGCACTGGAGCCATTGGTCACCGGCCGCTGCGTGCTCGATGCCTGGGCGCACCGGTCGGCGAAGTTCACCCCGGCCACGGCGGCGGTCGACGCCACGATCCTCGGGGCCCGGCGGCGGGGCAAGTTCCTCCTCCTTCCCCTCGACGACGGCCGTGAGCTGGTCATTCACCTCGGAATGACCGGTCGATTGTCGTTCGGGTCTGCGCCGGTGGACGACTCCGACACCTACCGACGGGCCTGGTTCAGACTCGGCCGCCACCGCTGTCCTTCGACGAGGAGATCCTCTCGTTCGACGACGTTCGACGGTTCGGCAGGATCCGGGTCGTCCCGGCCGGCGACTATTCGACGATACCCAGCTCTGGCTGCAGCAGGACCCGAGCCGTGGGACCCGGCGCTCACTCCGGCGCGGTTCCACGGTGTGATCGAGGCCAGCTCGCGGGCGATCAAGACCCAGCTGCTCTCCCAACGACCGATCGCCGGGGTCGGGCAACATCTACGCCGACGAGGCGCTCTGGGCGGCCCGGTATCAACCCGAGGGCCCGACGGGTCGGCGCCGAGACGAGCGGAACGTCTGCTCGGCGAGATCCGAACGGCCCTGCAACGGGGGATCGACAACGGCGGCACGACCCTGCGCGACTACCGCAGGATCGACGGTGCCGAGGGTGACAACCGATCCGAGCCTCCAGGTCTACGGTCGGGCCGGTGAGCCGTGCCTGCGGTGCGATACCACACTGGTGAGCGGCGCTGATCGACGCTCGGACGTCGGTGTGGTGTCCGGTCTGCCAGCGCCGATGAAGGGCTCGTGCGCAGCGAGCCGATGGAGCCGCGGGTAGGTTCTCCTCGTGACCCGATGGTTGAACGAGGATGAACAGCGAGCGTGGCGAGCGTTTCTCAAGGGTGCCAACCGTCTGCTGGAACACCTCGACGACAGCTTGCGGGGGAACCACGACCTGGCCCTCACCGACTTCGAAATCCTGGTGGTCCTGAGCGAGGCCCCGACCCGGCGTCTGCGCATGTCCGACATCGCCGATCGGGTGCTCGTCTCCCGCAGCCGTCTCACCTATCGGGTCGACCGTCTCGTCGAACGAGGCCTCGTCGTTCGATCCGAGGTCGCCGGCGACGGTCGTGGCATGAACGCCGAGCTGACCGCTGCCGGATCTCGAACTCCTCGAATCGGCGGCGAGGACCCACGTCGAGGATGTCGAATCGGTCTGATGGCCCACATCTCCCCCGACGAACTGGGAGTGTTCACCCGGATCTGGACATCGGTGAGCGACCAGTCTCCGACACCGCTGCCGAGTAGGCGAGATGCCGTCTCTGTCGATCATAGGTCGAGGTCGTGTCGGCTGGTCGCTCCACGACGCGCTCGCTCGCGCGCCGCCTCTGGACGGTGTCGGCGCCGATGGGCCGGAGCGAGGACCGTTCTCACCTGGTGGCGGTCGATCTGGTCATGATCGCCGTGCCCGACCGGGCGATCGCCGACGTCGCACGCTCGATTCCCCTCGGACCGGTGGTCGGTCACCTGTCCGGTGCCACCAGCACTCGGTGCTCTCGCGCCTCATGGTCGCACCGGTTCGGCCCACCCCCTCATGACCATCCCCAACCGCGACGTCGGGAGCGCGCGGCTGCTCGATGCATGTCCGTTCGCCGTCGACGGTCGACCCCCTCGTCGCCGAGCTCGTCCAACGCGCTCGGCGGGCAACGATTCGCCGTCGATCCCGGACCGCCGCACGCTCTATCACGCCGCCGCGGTGGTGGCGTCCAACCATGTCGTCGCCGTCCTCGCTCAGGCAGAGCGGATCTTCGACGACCTCGACCTCGACCGGGAGCTGCTCCAGCGGTTGACCGGCGCCGCCATCGAGACGTGGCCGAGCATCGGAGCACGGGAAGGCCTCACCGGTCCCGCCGCCCGGGGTGACTGGAGCACCGTGGCCGCTCACTTGGCCGCCCTCGATCCCGGTGAGATTCCGCTCTACCGTGCCCTCGCACACGCTGCGGCCGAGCTCGGCGAACAGCGGTGGCCGCACATCTACGATTCGGGTCATGACGCCCCTGTTGATCTCGACGGTTCGCGGAACTGCGGTCCGAACTGGATCGAGCGACGGGCGGCCGGTCACACGATCGGTCTGGTTCCGACGATGGGTTACCTGCACGCCGGCCACGGTTCCCTGATGCAGGCCGCCCGCGAGACCTGCGACACCGTGACCGCCAGCATCTACGTGAACCCGCTCCAGTTCGGTGGCGACGAGGATCTCTCCGCCTATCCCCGTGATCTGGACCGCGACACCGAGATCGCCGCCGGGCGGGGTGTCGGACATCCTGTTCGTACCCACCGAGGACGAGCTGCACCCTCTGGGGCCCACCTCTGACCGAGATCGACGTGCCCTCGCTCGTCGCCCGGTGGGAGGGGCCAGCCGACCGAGCCACTTCATCGGGGTCGCCACGATCGTCAACACCCTGTTCAACATCGTCGGGCCTGCGTCGCCTTCTTCGGCGAGAAGGACTTCCAGCAACTGGCGATCATCCGCAGGATGGTCGCCGATCTGTCGCTCCGGGTCGAGATCATCGGATGTCCGACGGTGCGCGAACCCGATGGGCTGGCGATGAGCAGCCGCAATTCCCACCTGACCAGTGACCAGCGGGAAGCGGCAGCGGTGTCTGCGACTGGCGCTCGACGCCGGCGAAGCGGTCATCAAAGGAGGCGTTCGGGAACCGCAGGAGGTCATCCGGGCGATGGGGGCGGTCGTGAACGGCGAACCGCTCGCCGAACTCGACTACGCCACCGTCGTCGACCCGGCCACATTTGAGATTCCCGCCGATTTGATGAACGATGTGCGTCTACTCATCGCGGCACAGGTGGGCCGAACCCGGCTCATCGACAACTGTGGTGTTTCCATTCACGGAGCTCCGACGTGACCGACAACCCCTCCGCAGACTCACCTCGCCGTAACGTCACCGTCCCATCGATCCGATCGTCGAAAGCTCCGCACAGGGGACGCTCCATTGGTGATGGTGACCGCCTACGACGCCCCGATGGCACGCATCGCCGAGCAGGCCGAGGTCGACATGATCCTGGTCGGCGACTCCCTCGGCATGGTGGTGCTCGGGCACGAGAACACCCTCGAGGTGACCGTGGATGACATGGTCCACCACATCAAGGCGGTGGCGCGTACCAAGCCGAGGGCGCTGATCGTCGGCGACATGCCGTGGATGAGCTTTCACGTCAGCCGGGAGGAGACGTTGCACAACGCTGCCCGCATGGTGCTGGCGGGGGCCAACTGTCTCAAGATCGAGGGCGGGTCCAAACGGATCCCGATGATGGTCGCGGTCGATGGATGCCGAGATGCCGGTGATCGCCCACATGGGGTTGACGCCGCAGAGCTACAACGCCATGGGCGGCTTCAAGATCCAGGGTCGGGAGGCCGCCGCCGCCCACGCCCTGGTCCAGGAGGCCAAGGAGGTGGAGGCCGCCGGATGCTTCGCCGTGCTGCTCGAAGGTGTCCCGGACGTGGTGGGCAGGATGGTCACCGATGCGGTCGACATCCCCACGATCGGGATCGGTGCCGGTCCCGACTGTGACGGTCAGGTGCTCGTGTACCACGACATCATCGGACTCGAGAACAGGTTCAAACCCAAGTTCGTGCGCCGGTTCGGGTCCGCCTTCGACGACCAGCTGCAGTCGGTGTCCCAGTACGCACGAGAGGTCCGCTCGGGGACCTTCCCCTCCGAGGCCGAGACCTACGTCGCCAGGGACGAACTGACCGAGGCTCTCGGGCTCTACGGTTCGAGGTCACCGATCGATAGCAGGCTCTCCATGAGACCGCGGAAGATCCATGCCCCGGCCGTCTTCGAAGAGCGGTTTCCGGGCGATCCGGGACGAACTCGACGTACCGGCGTCGTTCCCGCCCGAGGTGCTCGCCGCCGCCGAGACCGCCACCGACCGCTACGCCGATGAACGCAACGATGATCGCGCCCGCCGTTTCGTTGCGATCGACCCCCCCGGGGCCCGGGATCTGGACCAAGCCTTCCACGCCGAACGACGCCCGGGCGGGTACCGCGTCCTCTACGCCATCGCCGACGTCGGTGCGTTCATCGAACGGGACGATCCCCTCGATCGACGAGGCTCGCCGGAGGGGCACGACCTACTACTCCCCCGATGTGCGCACGCCGCTGCATCCACCGGTTCTCTCCGAGGACCGGGCCAGTCTGCTTGCCGGCACGGACAAGCCGTGCCTGGTGTGGACGATCGATCTCGACGGCGACGGTGAGCCGACCGATGCCATGCTCCAGCGGTCGGTCGTGCGCGTGCGCGAAGCGATTTCCTATGGCGAAGCGCAGCAACGGATCGAGGCCGGTTCGGATCACATGCTCGAGCTTCTGCGGGAGATCGGGACCCTCCGGCAGAGATCGGAGCTGCGGAGAGGTGGGATCAGCCTGAACCTCCCGAGTCAGGAGGTGGTCGAACGCCGCGGCACCTACCAGCTCGAGTTCGATCGGCCCCTGCCGGTGGAGGGATGGAACGCACAGATCTCGCTGCTCACCGGGATCGTGGCCGGCAACAAGATGCGGGACGAGCGCGTCGGCGTGTTGCGCACGCTTCCCCCTCCCCGTCGCCAGGATCTTCAACGCCTCCGACGGTCCGGCGATCGCCCTGGGAATCCCGTGGCCCGAGGAGGTCTCGTACCCGGAGATGATCCGGACGATCGAGCCGGACTCCGCGATCAGGTCGGCATTCCTCCTGCAGGCGGCTCGCTCCTTCCGGGGTGCCGGCTACGTCTGGTTCGACGGAGAGGTGCCCGAACTCAGCGAACACGGCGCCATCGCCTCCCACTACGCCCACGTCACCGCCCCGCTCCGGCGACTTGTCGACCGGTTCGGCAACGAGGTGCTCCTCGCCCTCTACGCCGGAGGACGGCCCGACGAGATGCTCGTCCTCGACCTGGCCGGGCTCCCGAGCCTGATGGGCCGAGCCCGCAGCCGGGAATCCTCGTTGGAGCGGGCGCTGGTCGATTACGCCGAGACGATGGTGCTCGCCAATTCGATCGGGCAGGTCTTCGATGCCGCCGTCGTGTCGATCAGTGAACGGAACGACGCTGCGGACATACAGATCCTCGATCCGGCGATCGAGTCGTCGGTCCCAGCGACGAGGGCAGGGCGCTCGGCGAGTCGTTGGTCGTGCGTCTCGAGGGCGTCGACACCCGCGCCAGGACCCTCGCCTGGAGTGTCGTGTGACACCCTCGCCGCTGACGCCGACGTCGAGGCGCCTCCTACCTCCACCGTTGCGAGCACAGGCGTGACAGGATTGCCGACATCGCCTCGATGTCGTGGCGCTCGAGGTGGTCGACGAGATGTCGACGGACCGACGCCACGTGATCGGGGGCGGCCGACTCGAGACGGGCGAAGCCGTCGTCGGTCAGAACGGCGAAGAAACCTCTACGGTCCTGCGGGCACCGTTCCCGCTCGACCAGGCCGGTCTTCACCAGTCGGTCGACCCTCATGCTGAGCCGGCTCGGCCGAGTGGACGGTTCGTTCGGCGAGCTCGCTCATCCGAAGACGGCGATCCGGGGCCTCCGACAGCTCCACCAGCACCTCGTAGTCGCCGAAGGTGAGTTCGGCCGACACTCTTGAAGTCGTGCTCGATCGCCTCGGCGACCCGGGCGGTGCCGGTGATCCACCGCCGCCAGAAGATCTGCTCGGCCTCGTTCAACCAATTCGTGCCGCCGGGGTGGATGTGACACAACCCACACGGTACCACGGTCGCATTTCATTTCAGGCTTGAACTATATTGTTCAAGTCGACGCCGGCGGCGTGCTCATCGGTGACAAGGTGACAATCGAGCTCGACGTCCAGCTGGCGAGGAGCTGAGCCCCTAGCGCTGGGCGACCAGTTCGATCTCGATGTCGGAGCCCAGCGGCAGCTGGGCCACGGCGACGGTGCTTCGGGCCGGATACGGCTCGGAGAACTGTCGCGCGTAGACCTCGTTCATTGCGGCGAAATCGGCCATATCGGTCAGGAAGACGTTGACCTTCACCACGTCATCAGGGCCGAGGCCGCCGGCGGTCAGGACGTCGAACAGGTTGTCGAAGCATTTCTGGGTGCGGGCACCGATGTCGCCGTCGATGAGCCGCCGTGACGGCATCGAGCGGCGTCTGGCCGCTGAGGAAGACGAGGCGCCGGTATCGACAGCGTGGCTGTAGGGGCCGACCGAGGAGGCGGTGGGACTGGTGATCGGGTTGCGCATGACCATGTTCTAGCCTGCCGCCGTGGCCCCCGCGCCCGAACGCCGAAAGGCGGCCGATGGACCGCCGTCAGCGACGGATCCAGGGCGTCACACCGTCACTCCTCGGCGGGGTCCCGGTCGTCTCCGCCTCAGTGTGGACCTCGGACCCCTCGACGATCCCGACCCAGAGTCCGCGCCCAGGACCGTGCGTGATGAGCCGATGGATCGGCGTGGTCGCCCCGGCCTACTCTGAAGGTGGTGTTCCGACAGCTGAGCGTGAAGTCCAAGCTGCTGGCAACCGTTTTGGGGATGTCCATCTCGTCGGTTCTCATCGTTGGCGTGATCAGCTTCACCCAGAGTCAACGGGCCCTCAGCGACACCGTTCTCGAGAATCTGGTCGCTCAGCGCCAGGCGCGTGCGGAGCTCATCCAGAGTTTCATGGCCTCGATCGACGACGAGGCGTCGACCCTCGGCCAGGACCGGGGCGTCGCCACCGCCATCGCCGAGTTCACCGTCGCCGCCGAGCAGTTGGCCGGGCAGGAACCGAACCCGGCATGGGAGGAGCCGGCGACGGAGTTCTACGCACAGCTGATCGACTCCCTTCCCCGATCCGAAGCCCTCGCCGGAGTGACCGCCGACCAGTACCTGCCGAGGGATCCCGCGGCCCGCTACCTCCAGCACTACTACGTGGTGACCAACCCGGAGCCGGACAGGCGTCAGCTCGGCGATCCCGGCGACAACTCCTTCTACAGCCGGGTGCACAGCCGCTTCCACACCTCGTTTCTGGCGGTCACCGAGCGGTTCGGATTCACCGATCTCTACCTGATCGAACCGGAGACGAACCGGGTCGTCTACTCGGTGAACAAGGGCATCGATTTCGGCACCAGTCTCGCATCCGGGCCGTGGGGCCGGAGTGCACTGGCCGACGTGGTGAAGGAGGTACGAACGCAACCCGGTGCCCGGCAGCACGACATTCTCCGATTACGCGTTCTATCGACCCTCGCTGGACAAGCCGGCTGCCTTCGTCGCAGCCCCGGTGTTCAACCAGGTCGATCAGGGCCTGCTCGGCATCGTCGCCTTCCAGATGCCGTTGGCCGAGATCGACAAGGTCATGACGGCGGATCAGAACTGGACAGAAGCCGGCTTCGGGCAGACCGGCGAGGCGTACCTCGTCGGCGCCGACCTGCTCATGCGCTCCCAGTCGCGTGCGCTTGCCGAGGACCCCGAGCGTTTCCTCGCCGACAGCCCGCTCGCCGTCACGCAACCCGAGACGATCCAGCGCATCATCGCCGAGGGGAGCACGGTGATGCTCCAACCGGTCCGCACCGCCGCCGCCCAGCGAGGACTTTCCGGGCAGACCGGTACCGCGGTCGTCGACCAGCTATCACGGTGGCGTCGCGTTGAGCAGCTACGGGCCACTCGACCTTCCGGGCGGTCTGCAGTGGGCCATCGTCGCCGAGCAGGAGCTGTCCGAGGCCGAAGCCCCGGTCAACGACCTCCAGCGATCACTCCTCATCGCCACCGGCCTGATCGTGCTCATCCTCACCGGTCTCGCGATGCTCATGTCCGCCCGGTTCACACGACCGCTCCTCGCGCCTGATCGACTGGACCCGCCGAGTCGGCGACGGCGACCTGAGCGCCGACGTACCCGTCACCGGTGGCGACGAGATCGGGCAGCTGGCGGAATCGGTGGACCTGATGGTCGACAACCTGAGGACACAGAGCGAGACGATCGACACCCAACGCACCGAGATGCAGACGCTGATCCTCAACCTCATGCCACCGCAGATCGCCGACCGACTGGCCGGTGGCGACACAGAGGTCGCCGACGCCTATCCGAACGTCACGATGGTCGTCGCCCAGCTGAGCGGGTTCAGCCGCTACACCCGAGTGGCGTCCCCCGGTGAGGGAAAGGAACTGCTCGACGAGGTGATCGGCAGCTTCGACGAGGTCGCCGCCGACCTTGGAATGGAGAAGATCCGCGGCAGCAGCGCCGGGCTACATCGCCGCCTCCGGCCTGCTCGAACCCCGACTCGACCAGCGTCAACGCGCGATGCAGTTCGCGGTGGCGATCGACCAGAAACTGGAGGTGCTCACCAAGTTCAACAAGTCCGATCTCGAGCTCCGGATCGGCGTTGCCTCGGGCGATGTCGAAGCGGGGATCGTGGGCCAGAGTCAGATCAGCTTCGAGGTGTGGGGCGACCCGGTCAGCGATGCATCGGCTCTGGCCGAGGCGGCTCCACCCGGGTCGGTGCTCGTGGCCAAGGACATCAACGATGCGCTTGAGCGAACGATTCCCGTTCGGCCCGTTCGACCCGGTGAACTCCGACGGGCAGCCGATCGAGGCGTGGCGCTGGACAGGAAGTGGCGGCTGATGCTCGGTCGCTCGATCTTCACCGAACCGTGGTTCCAGTGGGGTCTCGGCCTCGTCATCGGTTTCCCCTTCGTGGTGATCCTGCTCGGCGAGCTCCTCGCCCGTCTGGAACGACGCAAGAGCCTGCTCGTCGGTCCGGTCCGCCTGCTCAGGAACGCGTTCATCCCGTTGCTCGTCGGCGTCCTCTTCCTCCAGCAGGTCCTGGAATTCGACCGCAGTGGAACGGAGGACCCGAACGGCGTCATCCAGGTCGCTCACCACGGTCACCGCCGTGGCCGGTCTGGCGGTGCTGCTGTCGATCGTGCGGGGCATCATCACTGCCGATTCGTCCGACCAGCTGGCGAGGACGGGCGCCGCGCTCTGCTGGTGGACATCGTCAGGTTCGTCCTTCTCGGGGTCGGCTCGCTCTTGATCCTCACGAGCATCTGGGGGCTGAGCATCACCGGCACGTTCGCCGCGCTGGGCATCGGTGGTCTGGTCATCGGCCTGGCGCTCCAGGACACGCTGGCCAGCCTGATGGGCGGGATCGCCATACTCGGTGAGAAACCCTTTGTCGTCGGCGACTGGATCGATATCGACGGCACCGAGGGCAAAGTCACCGACATCAATTGGCGGACCGTGCGAATGCGCAATCGCGAACGGGACCTCATCGTCGTGCCGAACATCGTGTTCGGCAATCAGTTGATCATCAACAACTCACGCCCGGAGATCGAGCACATCGAGGTCATCTCACTCGGTTTCAGCTACGACGACCCGCCGAATGCGGTCAAGGCGATGCTGGCCGAGGTGGTGGCGGGCACGCCCAACCTCGTGACCGGAGCACCGCTCGACATCCGTTGCGTCAGCTATGACGACTTCTCCATCGGCTACGAGGTGTGGCTGCAGATCGAGTCCTACGACATAATGCCGCAGGTGCGAAATCATTTCATGACCCGGGTCTGGTATGCGGCGAAGCGTCGGAACATCACGATTCCATTCCCGATCAGAACGGTTCACAATTACGAGGCCGGCGAGCTGTCGCGCAACGACACACCTGCGCAGGTCCAGCGAAGGGTCCGATCCCTCACGGGCACCACCATCGCCGAACCGGTCGCATCGAAGCTCGCCGAGGAACAGGTCAGCGGTGCAAGGGCCGGCACCAACCTGGACGACAACCACCTTCTCAGTTTCGCCGCCGGCGAGGTTCTCCAGCTCGAAGGAGGGGGGAGCCGGGGGTTGGGCATCATCCTTCGAGGAACGGCGGTCGGCCTTCGGGCGGACAACGAGGTGGTCACGATCCGGGCCGGTGAAGTGTTCGGAGAGCAGGCGATGCTCGGCACCAAACCGAACCTCCTCACGATCCGTGCTCTGACCGACGTGGAGGCGATCGTGATCTCCGGGTCGGCGGTCGACGACATCGCCCGCGGGGATCTCGGCTTCGCAGAGGAGATCCAAGCCGTTGTGCAGAGCCGGCGTGCCGCGGTCGCCAGAACCAAGCTGAACCCGACCAACGGCAACCAACCCGAGACGGGTACGGGTCGGTGAGTACTGCGGCGGGCAGGGCTCTCTCGGCCTCCCTTGTCGCCCTGCTGATCGCCGGGTCCGCCTGCTCGGTCGAGGTCGCTGCGTTCGACCCCACCCGCCAGCAGGATGACGGTCGCGAGGACAGCCTGCTCGGGGGGCTCAGCGCCGTCGACGTGAACGATGGGGTGGACGTCGACGGTCCCACGGCTCAGATCCGAATACCCCGCTTCACCTACACCGGGTTCGATCCCACCGGTCCTGCCCTGGGCCAATTGGGTCAACTGGAGGGCGATACGGTCAGCGTCCTGGGATCCGAGGTGGGCGCCGGCCAGCAGGGCCTCGAATCCGCATTTGCCCGCTTCACGAGCGCGACCGGCATCGAGGTGGTCTACACCGGCGACGCCCGAGCCGACGAGATCGTCGAAGAACTCCTGGGGACGACCGAGCAACCCGACGTCGTCCTGACCTCCCAGCCCGGTCGACTTCGGCAGCTGGTGCTGGCCGGCCACGTGGCGCCGCTCCCCCGGCTGATCCGTGATCAGGTGACAGCCGGGTACGATCCGTTCTGGTCGAGTCTGGCCTCGGTCGATGGACGCCTCTACGGCGTGCCGGCCTCCGCCAACGTGAAGAGTCTGGTCTGGTACCGACCTGATGTGTTCGCCGAGCAGGGCTACCAGATCCCCGCGACCTTCGGCGAACTCGAGGCGCTGGTCGACCAGATCCGCAGCGACGGGTTGACGCCGTGGTGCGTCGGGGTTGCCGCGGGCGCAGATTCGGGCTGGCCGTTCACCGACTGGCTCGAGGACTACGTCCTCCGTTTCGAGAGACCGGCCTTCTACGACCAATGGGTCGCCCACGAGGTGCCCTTCAACGATGCCCGGGTGACCGCGCTGATCCAACGGGTGGGCGATCTGTGGTCCCGACCGGGCAACGTGTACGGGGGGCGGGCGGCGATCGCGTCCACCTCGGTTTCGCAGGCTGCGGGGGATCATCTGCGTGGCCGATGTGTCCTGCACAAACAGGGAAGCCGCATCGTACGCGACTACCGGGTGCTCGGTGGACGGGTCGGGCCCGGCGAGGACGTCGACGCCTTCTACCTGCCCGACGTCCAGGAGTCCGGTCGGGTGGTTCTGGGCGCCGGGACCTTCGCCGCCACCCTCAGCGGTTCCACACCCGCCCTGGGCTTGCTGTCGTACATCGCGGCACCGGACTTCGCCGACAACCGGATCATCGCCGGCACGGGCGGGTACCTCAGCGCACATCGTCTACACAACACCGGCCTGTATCGCGACGCCATCGACCGTTCGATGGCCAACATACTCGTGTCAGCCGATCCTTTCCGCTTCGACGGCTCGGACCTGATGCCCGCCCAGGTCGGCACGGACGTGTATCCCCGAACCGCCACGGTCTACGCCAGCGGAGCGATCGACGCATGGGAACTCGCCGACGAGGTGGAGGCGGCCTGGCCCCGCTGATGAGCGCCCGGCTGGCGGACGAATCTGTCACACCCCTCGGTCATCATGAAACCATGACCGCCATCCCCGATCCCGCTGCGATCGACATCCGCCTACCGTCGGCCCTCTGGCTGGCCAAACTCACCCGGTCCGTCGATGCCGATGCCCTGCTGTCACCGGTGGGCGACGGCGTTCCCACCGCCTGGCTACCGACCCCGTTGGCCACCTCGTCCACCTTCGGCGGTGTCCTGTCACGGGCCGACGTCGGCCACGGGATCGAACCAAATGTCTCCCCCCACGGCTCGCTTCCATTGCCCGGTGATCGGGTTCTGGTCGCCCGCACAGGCCAGAACGTCGAGCTCCTCGGGGTCGTCGTCATCGACGGACTCAGCGTGTCCTGCGACGGGTCGGTCCGTATCGGTCACCGACCCCTGGTGCGTCTCGAGGAACCACTCGATCTGCGTAGGGCACGCCGCGTCAATCGTCTGCTCGATCTTCGATGGGATGCGCTCTTCGGCACAGGGGGTCGCGACCGTCGGCTGCTTGCGCTGCGGGACGCCGACGTGGCCCTGACATTCTCGGCCTTCGGCCTATCGCTCCAGCAGGTCTTCTCATCCCCACCGTCGACCGCAGACGTTGCCGTGGTACCGGCGCAGCCGATCTGGAAGTTCGACGACCACATCGATCGGATCCGGATCTCCAGCCGCATGGACTCCGATCGTGTAGCTGACGGGGTGGCCACCTACCACGCTCTCGGCGCAATCTTCGCCCTCTCCAGCGGGGTCCGCACCATCGATCTGTCCGCTCCGAGCGCCGGGCGCAGCGTGTTGCTGAGCGTGCACCACCTCGACAGGGTGTCCTACGTAATCGCATCGGGCGTGTCACTCGGCGAGTCCATCCGCGTGAACAGGAGCTACCGCCACCTGTTCGCCGACGAGTCCACGATCGCCATGGTTGCGGTGGAACAACCGACGGAGTGGGTGATCGTCGAGCTCGGAGGTGTCGAGGTCGAGCTGCTCGATGGCGCGCCTGGCGATCATGCTGTCTCTATTCACGAGCACCTCGACGTGTCGGACTGAACCCTGCGAGTATCCGGGCTCGATCGGTGATTCACTGATCCGGTGCAACTCGGTTCTGGCCTGACCGCTGCGCTGGCGGCGTCGTTGCTGATGTTCTTCGTCGCTTGCGGTTCCGACCCGGTCGGCAACGGCACGCTGGCCGAGGATGGCGCCGCCGGCGGACCCGTCGATGACCTGTTCCCGGATGTGGTCGACGCCACGGCCAACCGCGCCGACGACGGTACGTGGACGATCGCGGCGACACTGTCGTCCCCTTATGACAGTCCCGACCGCTACGCCGACTCGTGGCGGGTGCTCGGCCCCGACCGGACCGTGTACGGCGAACGGTTCCTCTCCCATGATCACGAGGATGAACAACCATTCACCCGATCCCAATCCGGGATTTCGATACCCGAAGGGATCGAGACCGTCACGATCCAGGGTCGAGACCAGCGAAACGGGTGGGGTGGGGTCACCTTCGAGTTGGACCTCCGTCGATGACGCCGATCGAACCCGGCGCTCTGATCGCCGCCATCGACATCGGCACCAACTCGATCCACCTCGTCGTGGCCCGTCTCGACCGACACGTCAGGATTCGAGATCGTCACCACCCAGAAGGAGGTCGTTCGTCTCGGCCGGGGCTCTGGCGACATGAAGACCCTCACCGCCGATGCGATCGACCGGGGCATCGACGCGCTGACGAGGATGACCGACGTCGCCAGGAGTCGCGGCGCGGTGCCTACGCCGTGGCGACCAGCGCTATACGAGAGGCCGAGAACCGATCGGCGTTCCTCGATCGGGCCCGGACCGAAGCGGACATCGACGTGCAAGTGATCAACGGCTTCGAGGAGGCGAGGCTGATCCACCTCGGCGTTCTCCAGGCACTGCCCATCTTCGACAAGCGGATGATGGGATTCGACATCGGTGGCGGCAGCACGGAGATCGTGGCCGGCCAGGGTTCCACACTGCTGGCGGCCCGATCGTTCCGGCTCGGCGCCATCCGTCTCACCGAACGCTTCTTCCCCGGCGGACGGGTGAAGCATCCCAGCGCCGTCACCCAGTGTCGAGACTTCGTGCAACAAACGCTGGCCGGGGTCCGAGTGGAGTTCGTCGGTCACCAACCGGAGATCCTCGTCGCCTCATCGGGCACGGCGGCAACCCTGACCGAGATGGCTGCGGCACGCTCCGGGCGGGATCCGGCCAACCTCAACGGTGCAACGGTCACCGCAGCGGAGTTGGCGGAGCTGGTCGAGTTGATCATCGGCACCAAACCCGCCAAGCGGGCGCGCATCCCCGGCCTGGACGACAAGCGCAGCGACATCATCGTGGGCGGCGCGATCCTCGCCGAACAGGTGGTCGCCCTGACCGGGCTCGACGGTTTCACCTACAGCGCCTACGCCCTGCGAGAAGGCGTGCTGTTGGATCGGATGCCAGGGGCGCGCCGCCGAGCAGCTCCAGAACCTACGCCGGGGCAACGTGGAACGCCTCGCCCGACAGCTCGATCCCGACTTCGAACACGCCGTCCACTGCACCGAGCTGGCGCTACAGCTGTTCGACAGGACCACCGCCTTGCACGGTCTCGGTCCTGCCGAGCGCGAACTTCTCGAAATGGCCGGGCTGCTCCACAACGTCGGCCTCTTCATCAGCCACAGCGGCCACCACAAACACAGCTACTACGTGATCCGCCACTCCGAGCAGCTGACCGGGTTCAGCGACAACGAGATCGAACTGATCGCCCAGGTCGCCCGCTATCACCGCAAGTCACACCCCACCAAGACGGCACGACGAGTACATGATGATGTCCGAGCTCGACCGGCAGCGGATCCGTGTCCTGGCCGGGATCCTCCGGGTGGCGATCGGCCTCGACCGACGCCACCAGAGCGCCGTCCGCTCCGTCCGGGTCCTGTGGGACGACGTCCTTCGGATCGAACCGGTCGGCGAGGAGGGGGCGGATCTGTCGGTCGAGGTCCATGCCGCACGAGGAGCGGGTCAGCCTTCTCGCCGAAGCGCTCGGACGAGAAGTGATCGTCTCGCCGCCCTCGGAGGTGTCACCGGCCGTCTGAGCATCGCCGCCACGACTGAAGTCTCGCATCCGCTCCGCCGATGGACACCATGCGGGACCTGGTCCGGTTCACATTCAGGGGAGAATCACACATGAGATCACGAGCACTTCGACGCATCATCATCGCAGCCATGGGATTGGGCCTGGCCGCCTCGGCCACCGTGGCGGTGACACCCGCAGGAGCGGACTCGAACGCGGTCGGACCGGTAGTCCACCGAGAAGCAGTTCGTCACCCAGCAGTACCAGGACTTCCTCGGTCGACAACCCGATTCGCGCCGGGCTGGACTACTGGGTCGACGCGAATGAAGCAGGGCGCCGGCGGCTCGGCACTCGTGAATGCATTCGCCACCTCGCCCGAGTTCGAAGGGCCGTATCGCACCGGTCGTGCGCCTCTACTACGCCTACTTCCTCCGCCCACCGGACTACGCGGGTCTCCGATTCTGGGCCGGTCGGTTGGAGGCCGGTGCGAGCGTGCGGGCGGTGTCGGAGGAATTCGCCAAGTCGACCGAGTTCGGCAACACCTACGGCTCCCTCGACGACCGCCAGTTCGTGGAGCTCGTCTACCGCAACGTCCTCGATCGGGAGGCCGACGGTCCCGGACTCGACTACTGGTTGTCACGGATGGCGGCCGGCCTTGGCAGGGGCGGGGTGATGCTCGGCTTCAGCGACAGCGTCGAGAACCGGGCCGAGATGGACCCCTTGGTCAAGGCGACCATGCTCTACGTCGGCCTCCTCGGACGCGCTCCCGATCCGTTGGGCCTCGACTACTGGAGCGGCCGCCTCCGCGACGGTGGATCCTACAAGGGCGCGATCGGCGGGTTCCTGACCGGCGCGGAGTACCGGGCCCGGATGGACCGCATCTACCGCCGAGGTGCAACCGCTCACCGGCGAACGTGTGCAGATTGCCAACACCGGCCCAGCACTGGCGGTCAAGGTGGACAATCACAACAACTCCCGCCCCCAGAGCATGCTCCACCGCGCCGACATCGTGATCGAAGAAGAGGTCGAGTACACCGTCACCCGGTTCGTGGCGCTGTACCACAGCGACATCCCGGCCACCGTCGGTCCGATCCGATCGGCCCGCACCACCGACTTCAGCGTGCTCGCTGCGTACAACGATCCGCTGCTCGTGTCGAGCGGGGCCAACCCGACCGTTCTGGCACTGCTCGACAACGCCCCGGTGATCAACCGGAACCAGAAGACCCTGCCGACCGCGTATTTCCGCAGCAGCTCCCGGTCGGCGCCGCACAACCTCTACGCCAGGACCGCCACGGTTCTCGCATCGCCACCGACGGGCGCCTCGGCCCCCCAGCCGATCTTCCGATATCGACCCAGCGGGGTCTCCTCGCCGGTCGGCGCACCGACCGGTGGGGTCAGGATCGACTTCGGCCACAGCGACGTGACCTACACCTGGAACACGGCCGCCAAGGGTTGGCGGCAGAACCCAGAACGGCACGGCCCACAAGATGGACGACGGCACGATCATCGCCCCCGACAACGTGGTCGTGCAGGAAACCGTCTACGGCGTGAGCGTCGCCGATTCGAACACGCCCGAGGCCGAGACCACCGGCACCGGCCGGGTACACGTCTTCACCGACGGCAAGTACATCAGCGGTCAGTGGTCACGGGCCAACAAACAAGCGCCCACGACGCTGACCGATAACGAGGGCCGACCGATCCTCCTCACGCCCGGCGAGACCTGGGTGGCGCTGGCCAGGCCACAGTTCATTACGCTCAGGTAGGTGAGCTGGGTCGTCAGGGTTCGATGCGAACCGGAGCGATCCGAGGCCATCGAGATCCTCGCCGGTAGCAACGACTCACGGGGAGTCGCCGAGGTGCCGGTGGTCGGGCTCGACAACCTGGTCGAGATGATCATCGGGTTCGACGACGAGGATCACGCCGGCGATTTCTCGACGCTGCTGGCGATCGACGGCCATCGAGCTGAGATCGAAGCCGTCCGACCGGGCGAGTGGGCTCCCACGGGAACCGTCGCTGTGGACACCGCTGCCGGAGAGATCACGCTCGAGGTCCTGACGGCCTTCGGCAACGGCGGGCACCCGACCACCCGGCTGGCGCTCGAAGCCCTCGACCACCTCGCACGGGACAACGATGCTCGATGTGGGCTGCGGTACCGGCATTCTGAGCATCGCCGCAGCTCGGGCCGGCTCCACCGCCGTCGGGTGTGACGTCGATCGCGAGGCCGTGCGCGATCTCGGTTCGGAACGCCGCCCGGAACCTGGTCCAGGACAGGACGGACTTCATCGCCGCCAGCCCTACCGGACTGATCCCGGGCCGTGGGCCGTGCCCGCCCGCCGGGTTCGATGCGGTGGTGGCGAACGTGCCGATCGGTGTCCACGAGGACGTTGCGGCAGCGCTGGACCGCCTGGCCGCTCCCGATGGCCTGATCGTCATCACCGGCATCCTGCTCGAGCAGGGCGACCGTGCACTCGCCGCCTACGAAACCTGGGACGAGGTCGACCGTTGCCACCGCGACGGCTGGCTACGGGTCACGCTGCGACGGTAGGTTCTCGGGGGTGAGCCCCACCACACCACCGCACCACCCGAATCCGAACTCGTCGGATCCCCATGCACTTCCCGGTTGGTACCCGGTCGACGCATCGACCCAACGCTACTGGGACGGCACCGCCTGGACCGAGCACACCGCACCGCTGGGCGCGATCGTCGGGCGTCACCAACGATGAGCGCAACTTCGCCGTGCTGATCCACATCCTGTCGATCGTCAGCAGTTTTCTCGCTCCGCTGATCCTGTGGCTGATCAAACGCGACGAGTCCGCCTTCGTCGACCACCACGGCAAAGAGGCCCTGAACTTCCAGATCACGATGTTCATCGCATGGAGCGTGACGATCGTCCTCGTGTTCGTTCTCATCGGGCTGCTCCTGATACCGGTCCTGTTGGTCATTCAGATCGTGTTCCCGATCATGGCCGGCTTTCGGCCGCCAACCGCGACGAGTACTACCGCTACCCCTCACGCTCCGGCTCATCAGCTAGCAGGCTGCGCCGGCAGAGTCAGGCGGGCGCAACCGCGTTGACTGTGCTACTACGACGGGGGTGACGAACCAGAGCGAGATTCCCGGTATCGACCCGGGTCCTGTCACCGCCTGGATGGTCGAAACGATCGACGGTCTCGCACCGCCGCTGGAGTTCACCCCCATCGCCGGCGGTCACAGCAATCTGACATTCCGGGTCACCGACTCCAACGGGCGCCGACTCGTGCTGCGCCGCCCACCCCTGACCGCCGTGCTCGCCACCGCTCACGACATGGAACGCGAACACCGGGTGATCACGGCATTCGGACCGACGGCCGTCGCCTGCCCGGCGACCCTTGGCCTGTGTACCGACGACGCCGTGAACGGGGCCCCGTTCTACGTGATGGACTTCGTCGACGGCGTCGTGCTCCACGACCGTGCGGTCACCGCCGCCACCATCCCGGTCGACCAGCGTATCCCACTCAGTCATTCGGTGATCGACACGCTCGCGGCCCTGCACACCGCCGACCCCGACACCATCGGTCTGGGCGATCTCGGTCGCCGATCGGGCTACCTGGAGCGACAACTCACGCGCTGGCAAGGTCAGTGGGAGAAGACGAGAACGCGCCCAGCTACCGGAGATGGACAGGACCCACGAACTGCTGATGGGTGCACTGCCCGAGGAGAAGTACAACACGGTGGTCCACGGCGACTACCGCCTCGGGCAACATGCTGGTGGACCCCGCCACGGGCACGGTGGCAGCCGTGTTGGACTGGGAACTCTGCACGCTCGGCGACCCTCTCGCCGACCTCGGCTATCTCCTGAACAACTGGGTAGGTCCCGAGGACTCCGATCAGGTGGCCGGCGCCACCGACTTCCCCACCGCCGACGGCGGTTTCTGCTCGCGGGAGGAGTTGATCGGCCGGTACGCCTCGACGACCGGGTTCGACGTCGAGAACGCCGACTACTACAGGGCGTTCCAGTTCTGGCGCCTCGCGGCGATCGTCGAAGGCGTGCTGAGCCGGTACCTGAAAGGGGCGCTCGACAACGACGTGGACCTGGATGCCTTTCGAACCCAGGTGGACGCCCTGGCGGCGATGGCCGTCGACCTGGCCGAGGGCATGGGCCGCTGACGGCGCAAATCTGACAACCTCCACGGTCGGGCCTAGGTTTGGTCCATGACCGCCCCGGCCAAGAAGATCCGACTCGCCTACTCGACCGGGCTACTGGGGTTCTGGTCCACCGGAAGGGGCGCTCGAGGGAATCCTCGAAGCCGATCGACTGGGGTTCGACTCCATCTGGACCGCCGAGGCCTACGGTTCTGACTGCATGACCCCCTTGGCCTGGTGGGGTGCGCGGACCGCGACGGTGAAACTGGGTTGCGGTATCGCTCAGATGTCGGCGAGGACCCCTGCCGCCACCGCGATGGCGGCGATGACGATCGACCATCTCTCCGAGGGTCGCATGATCCTCGGCATCGGCGCATCGGGCCCCCAGGTGGTCGAAGGCTGGTACGGCCAGCCGTATCCCAAACCGCTGGCCCGCACCCGGGAATACGTGGCGATCCTGCGCCAGATCTTCGCTCGCCAGGAGCCGGTGGCCTTCGACGGGGCTCACTACCAGTTGCCCTTCGACGGAGGTATGCACCTCGGCAAACCGCTGAAGTCGACGCTGCACCCCTACCGGCCGGACATCCCGATCTACCTCGCCGCCGAAGGCCCCAAGAACGTCGCCCTCTCGGCGGAGATCTGTGACGGCTGGCTGCCGTTGTTCTTCACGCCCAAAGAGGACGCCTGGTACCGCGCCCGCCTCGCCGAAGGTTTCGAGGCGGCCGGAGATCCCGGCAAAGCCGAACGATTCGAGGTCTACTCACCGCTGTGGATCTCGCCGGGCGACGACATCGAGAAGGCGGCGGACAGAATCCGCCCGGTCGTGGCCCTCTATGCCGGCGGCATGGGGGCCAAGGGAGCCAATTTCCATTTCGACGTGTTCGCCCGCATGGGTTGGGAGGCCGCCGCCACCAGGATCCAGGAGTTGTATCTGGAGGGCCGCAAGGAGGAGGCGATCGCGTCGGTGCCGCTGGCGATGGTCGAGGATGTCGCCCTCGTCGGTCCGATCCCCAAGATCCAGGAAGAGCTCAGCGCCTGGCGTGACACCTGCATCACCACGTTCATGCTGAACGGACCCGCCGACATGCTCGAACTGTTTGCCGCCGCGCTGGGCTGAATCAGTCGAGCAGCATCAGCCCAGCAGCCGGTCGAGAGCCTCGCCGATCCCGGTACCTCCATCGGTCTCGGCCCGGAGACGCCCCACCCAGGTGGCCGACACCTTGCCCTCGGCGATCGCATGCACGTCACTGCCGTTCTCCCCGAACCACTTCGACCCCCAGTCGATCTCGACCCGGTAGGAATTGGTGTGGCCGGCGATCACCTCGAGCCTCGCCCTCGACGACTCCTGCGGAGGTTCCTCGGCGATGGTCGTCCACGCCCATTCGTCGATCTCCGCCAGCGGCCTGTCGGGGATGTTCAGGTTCAGGACAGCCGGTTCGCCACCGTGCGAGGCCAGCATGGCACTTGGTGGCATGGGCTGCGATCGTGGCCGCGGTCGACCAGTCGATCTTGGCGATCGCCTCCTCCCAGGTCTGGCCTTCATTGGACCACTCCTGGAGGGCCTGGCTGACGGCGATGCCGGGAACGCCTCCGTTGCGACCGGTCAAGCAGGCGCCCACGGTGCCCGAGTGGTAGACGCTGCGACCCACGTTGGAGCCCGGATTGATGCCGCTGACGATCAGGTCAGGTTGGACGCCGAAGGCTCCCATGCGGGCAAAGAGGATACAGAGTGCCGGCGGGCCGGTCACGGCCCAGACGTTGTCGCCGGGAAGGTCGGGGATGGACCGTCGGTGGGCCTCGGGTTCGATGTCGAAGACCGAGCCGATGGCGGCGCCGGACCCGCTGTATTCCTCGTCGGGCGCCACCACGATCACGTCGCCGTGTTCGGCGACGGCGCACGCCGAGCGCGTGCAACCCCAACGAGTCGATGCCGTCGTCATTGGTCACGAGGATCTGTCGCCGTTTGGTCATGCCTTCACGATAGGCACCGCTCGAGCCGGGTGGACGTACCGCCGAGCCAAGCCGACCGGCCACTCCGCTTCCCAGCTGGACGACCTTCCCGGTGGACACCCCTGTGCTAACGTCTCGATCGAGTCGCACGTTTGTGTGGGAGAGCACCGGTCCGAGCCCGGTCGCCGAAGGAGCAACCGCCCCGGAAACTCTCAGGCACCCTTACCGCACAGCCGATCGGCTCCTCTGGAGAGTGTCGGAGGGAGCGATCCCCAACCGATCACCGAAGGGGCAAATGCTCTCAGGTACCGACGACAGAGGGGGCGTGTCCACCACGTTTCTTGAGGTACCCCGATGTCGTCAACCGAACTGAAGACCACGCCGCTCCACAGCCTGCACGTCGAACGGGGTGCCCGCATGGTTTCCTTTGCCGGATGGGAGATGCCCATCCAGTACGAAGGCGTGGTGGCTGAACACACATGGTGCCGCACCTCCGCCGCGCTGTTCGACGTCGCCCACATGGCCGTTGTCGAGTTGTGGGGCGACGAGGTCGCCGTGGCGCTGGAGACCACTCACGCCAGCCGGCTACACCAACCTCGCCGTCGGCCGACAGCGCTACGGACTCCTGACCAACGACGCCGGTGGCATCATCGACGACTTCATGGCGTGTCAACTGGGGCGACCACTTCACGCTGGTGGTCAACGCCGGTCGTGCCGATGTCGATCTGCCTCATATGAACGCGAGGTTGGGACCCCTCGGCATCGACGTACGACCGATGCCGGACGTGGCGCTGCTCGCCATCCAGGGTCCGCTGGCCGCCGATGGTCGTGCTCACCCTCGACCCCGTCGCTGGCGGGCACCGTCTTCCTCGACGCCCGCGCCGCCGATCTGGGCGGTATCCATGTCGTCGGCCTTCCGGGCCGGATACACCGGCGAGGATGGGTTCGAGCTGGCGGTCGCAGCCGAAGATGCCGAGGCCCTCGCCCGCCTGCTCCTGGCCGACGATCGGGTCCGACCGGCCGGCCTGGGAGCCCGCGACACGCTTCGCCTCGAAGCAGGTCTGTGCCTCTACGGCAACGACCTCGACGAGACCACCTCGCCGGTGGAAGCCGACCTCAGGTGGACGATCCCCAAACGACGGCGGGGGGCGGCCGACTTCCCCGGGGCCGAGCGCATCCTCGACGAGTGGGCCAATGGCCCGAGCCGGGTCCGGGTCGGCATTCAGCCCCTCGGTCGCCGCCCGGTCCGTGACCACACCTCCCTCCGTCTCCCGGGCAGCGTTAAACCGATCGGCACCGTGACCAGCGGTGGCTTCGGACCATCGGTCGAGGCGCCCGTGGCGATGGGGTACGTGCCACCCGACCACGCACCGATCGGCACCCGACTCATCGCCGACGTGCGGGGCCGGGATGAGCCATGCGTCGTGGCATCACTACCGTTCTCACCCCACCGTTTCCACCGAGGAGCCTGAGCGATGACCTCACTCGATAGCCGCGACACTTTTGCCGACCGCCACATCGGACTCAGCGAGGCCGAACGGCACAAGATGCTCGCCGGGCTCGGCTACGCCACCGCCGGCGACCTGCTCGACGATGCCGTGCCCGACGACATCCACATCGGCGGTCGGCTCGAACTCCCCGACGCTCTGAGCGAGACCGAAGCACTCGCCCTGCTGCGTTCCTACGCCGATCGGAACGAGGTGATGACGAGCCTGATCGGTCAGGGCTGGAACGACACGATCACACCGGCGGTGATCCGCCGGAACATGGTCGAGAACCCGGCGTGGTACACCTCCTACACGCCCTATCAGCCCGAGATCAGTCAGGGCCGGCTCGAAATGCTACTCGTCTTCCAGACGATGGTCGCCGATCTGACCGGTTGCGAATTGGCAAACGCATCGTTGCTCGACGAGTCGACCGCAGCGGCCGAGGCGATGACGATGTTGAGGCGAATCGACCGGACCAAGAGGTCGAGGTTCTTCGTCGACGCCGACTGCCACCCTCAGACGATCGCCGTCTGCGCCACGAGATCCGCACCGCTGGGTATCGAGCTGGTCATCGGTGATCCGAGCGACAGACCTCAGCCCTGACGAGGTCTATGGTGCCCTACTCGCCCAACCGGGCTCCAGCGGACGCATCGCCGACCTGGCCCCGATCATCGCGGCGCTGCACGCCGCCGACGCCACCGCCGCGGTCACGACCGATCTGCTCTTCTGCACGCTGGCCACGCCGCCCGGCGAGCTCGGCGCCGACGTGGTCGTGGGAAGCGCCCAGCGCTTCGGTGTGCCGATGGGCTTCGGCGGCCCCCACGCAGGTTTCATGGCCACGCGAGGAGCAAGCACGCCCGGTCGTTGCCCGGTCGCCTCGTGGGCGTCAGCGTCGACAGCCACGGGGATCCTGCCTACCGGTTGGCCCTGCAGACGCGGGAACAGCACATCAGGCGGGACAAGGCGACATCGAACATCTGCACCGCCCAGGCGCTTCTCGCCAACGTCGCCGCCGCCTACGCGTGCTGGCACGGACCGGAGGGCCTGACCGCGATCGGCCGGCGGATCAACCGCTTCACCAACGCGATGCGCTCGGCGCTCGTCGAAGCCGGATTCGCCGTGTCGGAGACGTTCTTCGACACGCTCACCGTCGAGGTCCCCGACGGTGCCCGGCAGATGGTCGCCGCCGCCACTCGACAGCGGATCAACCTACGACTGATCGACGATCAACGGGTGGGCATCAGCTTCGACGAGACCACTACCACCGAGGTGCTGGCAAGGCTGACGACGGCGTTCGGCGCCTCCCCGCCGGGCGATCCCGTCGAAGATGACGGCATCCACGGCATCGCGCCGGACCAACGCCGCACGAGTCCGTTCCTGACCGACGATCGTTTCCACCGATTCCGGACCGAACACGAGATGTTGCGATGGCTCCGTCGACTCGCCGATCGGGATCTCGCCCTCGACCGGACCATGATTCCGCTCGGATCGTGCACGATGAAATTGAACGCCGCATCGGAGATGGAGCCGATCAGCTGGCCGGAGTTCGCCAATATCCATCCGTTTGCGCCGGTGGACCAGACCACCGGCTACGCCATGTTGATCTCCGATCTGGAAAGGGACCTGGCCAGGATCACCGGCTATGACGCCATCAGCCTCCAGCCCAACGCCGGTAGCCAGGGCGAGTACGCCGGTCTCCTGGCGATCAGGGCCTGGCACGAAAGCTGCGGCCGGGCAGACCGGAACATCTGTCTGATCCCGTCCTCGGCCCACGGAACCAACGCTGCCTCGGCGGTGATGGCGGGACTTCGTGTGGTCGTCGTGGCCTGCAACGACCGCGGCGACATCGATCTCGACGATCTGAACGCCAAGCTCGACGAACACGGGCCTGCCCTGGCCGCGCTGATGATCACCTACCCGTCCACCCACGGTGTCTACGAACACACCGTCACCGAGGTCTGCGCCCGCGTGCACGACGCCGGCGGACAGGTCTACACCGACGGAGCCAACCTCAACGCTCTGGTCGGCATCGCCCAGCCCGGTCGGTTCGGGTCCGACGTCAGCCATCTGAACCTCCACAAGACATTCTGCATCCCCCACGGCGGCGGTGGGCCCGGCGTGGGACCCATCGGGGTCGGTGAACACCTCATCCCCTTCCTACCCGAGATCGATCTGGACGAACCCGGGACCGCACGGAGGCGGATCTCAGGAGCGCCCTTCGGGTCGGCGGGCATCCTGCCGATCTCGTGGATGTACCTGCGCATGATGGGGCCCGACGGTCTGCGCCGCGCCACCGAGGGGGCGGTCCTGGCCGCCAACTACGTCGCCAGCCGGCTCCGTCAGCACTTCCCGATTCTGTACACCGGGCCCGGCGGCCTCATCGCCCACGAGTGCATCATCGACATCCGACCGCTGCACGACTCGACCGGGATCGACGTCGACGACATCGCCAAACGCCTGGCCGACTATGGCTTCCATGCCCCGACGATGAGCTTTCCCGTCGGCGGCACGCTCATGATCGAACCGACCGAGAGCGAGAGTCTCGCCGAGCTCGACCGTTTCTGCGACGCCATGATCGCCATCGCCAACGAGATCGGTCAGGTCGCATCCGGCGAGCTCACGATCGATGACAGTCCGCTCCGCCACGCACCCCACACCGCCGCCGACGTCACCGCCGACGAATGGACCCGCCCCTATCCTCGCAGCCAGGCCGCATTCCCCTTACCCGGGATGACGAGCACGACAAGTACTTCCCGCCCGTCGGCCGCATCGACAACGCCCACGGTGATCGACACCTCCAGTGCTCGTGTCCCCCGCTCGAGGCATTCGCCGAGACAGTGTGACAATAGCTATTGCCACAGTCGGTGGTCTCGGACTACCGTTGACCTGTGACCACCCACACGTCGCCCGACAACGACCACCTCGTCGGTCTTCGAAGCCGCCCTGGCCGATCTGCAGCGGGCCGCCGAACTCAACATCGCCACCGGCACGCTCATGCAGGAACGCATCGAGTGGTTTCGGCGGCAGTTGGAGTCGGGGCGACTCGATCGTGGAGGCCGTACAGGACGAGGACTGTCCACCCCTGGTCGAACTGGTCACCCAGAACATGGACCGGCTGCACACCGTCGGGGCGCACTACCGTGCTGCCCAGGCCCACGCTCTGCGTCAGGAGGGTCTGACGATGGCGGCGATCGCCGAACTGTTCGGACTCACCCGTCAACGCATCTCGGCGCTGTTGCGTCAGAAGAGCGCGCCCGGACACTGACCTGCCGGCACTTCCCGAACCGGCACTACTTGGCGGCCCGGAATGCACGTGAAAGGAGCGGGCTGTCGGCGCCGAGACCCTCGGCCTCGTCATCGCCATCGTCGGCTTCTTCACTGTGCTTGGGCCACTGAAGCCCTGCGCCGGGGGCTGCCGGTTCGGACTTCTCCGCACCAGGCGAGGCCGTCTCGGCGGCGACGTCTGCGGGCTCGGCCGGCGGTGCGTCGGCGACAACACGATCCTCGGCACGGCGGTGGGGGGTCTCCTGCGGTCGTCTCGCTGTGGGCCGACCCGTCGGTGGGGCAAACCCGGGGACGACAAGGTCGTCCTCCTCGGCGGACCACACATCGATCTGTTTGGCACCGGTCCGTCGATCGACCAACTGCCAGCCGACCGGGGCCGTCCGTGACGATGCGTGACGCTCGCACAACGGCATCCCGTTGCGGGCGTGGGTCAGATCGATGAGTGCCGCGGTCGACACGATCGGCATCGAACTGGAGGCTTGCTGCAGCCTTCTCTCGACACCCGATACGACTGCAAATCAAACCCACGGCGCAAAGAGTACCTCCTACCGGCATGCTGTGGTGATGGAACGGGCACGAGAATTCCTCCGTCACGGCCGCAGCGAGCAAACGGAGCGCTTGTCAGAGTGATTCGGATCACGGGCATGGGACTTCGCAACGGCGATGACGGGGCCGTCATCGTCCCGGATGACGGCGGTGACGCCACCGTCCTCGGATCCGTGATCGGGGGTATCGCCGATCCCCTGATGCTCGGCCGACAGTCCGAGCACGAGAGAACGATCGTCGAGGTGGCGTCACCGATCGAGAGGCCGTGGACGCCGACCTCGTCTGCGGAGGTCAGGCGACACGTTGCTGATCTCCCCGCTGTCCGACCTGGCTCCCGAGGCGATCGCATGGTTCGAGGCATCCGAGCCGGTCGTGCTGGTCACCCGGGCCGATGGAAGCGGTGGGGAACTCTCGGTCGGTCCTCGCGGCCATGTCGGATCGATCGGGCCGGACGAGGCGGCTCTATTCACCGCCCGCAGGGTCATGCGCGGCGGGGTGTCGATCGCCGAGGTACACGAGATCGAGGGAACAGAACTGCTGTTCAGCGCAGCCATACCGCGTACTCGAGCTGTCATCGTCGGGAGCGGCTCGATGGCCGACGCATTCGCGGCTCAGGGTGCGCTCATGAACTGGGACGTGACGATCACCGACGAGGCGACGCCGGCGATCGAGTTGTGCGGCACTGCCACGGCCGCCGACGCCCTGATCGTCATCAGCCACGACCCTCGACGTGTCTACCGCCGTCCTGGCGGCGGGCCTCGACAGCGCCGTGGGCTACATCGGAGCGATGGGGTCCCGACGACCCAGTCGGCCCGCGCTCGAGTTCGGCTGCAGGCGCTCGGTCACGACGACCTCGACCGGATCTGCGGTCCGCTCGGGTTGGATCTCGGATCGAGAACACCGGCCGAAACGGCGGTGGCCATGGCGGCGGAGTTCCTCGCCGTCCGGCAGGGGCGGCCGCCGGTTCGCCTGTCGAGCCACGACGGCCCGATCCATTCATGACCGACGGATCCCGAGAGTCTGTCCGGCCCGGTCCCGCCCGCACCCCTGCCCGAGCTCGGTCCCTACGGTGGACCACTGCCACGGCGGGACAACCCGATCAGCAAGCTGCGAGGTGCTGCCCTCGGCTCCCTCCGCCGGTTCGGCGCCGCAACGTCGTCGCTGCGAAGTCAGACCCGACTATCTGATCATCGGCACCAAACGGGGCGGCAGCACGTCACTGGCCCGATGGCTCGTCGAGCATCCCGACGTGGCCCCGCTGTTTCCGAGTCGGGAGGGCCGCAAGGGGACCTACTACTTCGACGTCAACTACCACCGAGGCTCGAAGTGGTACCTGTCGCACTATCCGACGAAGACGTCGATGGCGCTCCGGGAACGTCGCGCCGGTCGTCCTCAGATCATCGGCGAAGCCGACCCCTATCACCTCTACCACCCCCATGCCGCCCTCCGGGCCAGAACGATGGTGCCCGACGCCAAGGTCATCGCCCTGTTGCGCCATCCGGTCGATCGCGCCTACGGGCACTGGGGGGAGCGGACCCGCAACGGTGTCGAGTGGCTGGCCTTCCCGGAGGCGATCGAAGCCGAGGCGGCCCGTCTCGAAGGCGAGGAACAGCGCATGATCGACGATCCCGGTTACCTGAGCTTCGCCCATCAGCACTACTCCTATGTGGACCAGGGCCGCTACGAACGCGGCCTCGAACGATGGATGGCCCAATGGCCCGCTCGGCAGCTGCTCGTCCTCCGGTCCGAGGACATGTACGCCGATCCGGCTGCGATCTACTCCAGCGTCCTGGATTTCCTGGGTCTGGCATCGTTCGAACCGTAGGCATTCACCGCCTGGAACAAGAACCCGACCACGGATCTCGACCCGGGCATCCGATCCCGCCTGTGGGAGATGCTCGACCCGAGCGTGCACGCCGTCGAGACACTCCTCGAGCGGTCGATGGGGTGGGCGGTGACGGTTCAACGCGTCCTCTTCATCGGGGGTCTCGGCCGGTCCGGCAGCACCCTGATCGAACGACTCCTCAACGAGTTCACCGACGTCGTTGCGGTCGGGGAGACCGTCCACCTCTGGGAGCGCGGTGTTCGTGACAACGAGCGTTGTGGCTGCGGCGAGCCGTTCCACTCGCTGCCGCGTTCTGGACCCAGGTCGGCGAGCTCGCCTTCGGGGGCTGGTCCGAGTCGACCTCGACCGGGCGATCGACCTGCGCTGGTCGGTCGATCGATCCCGACGTCTGCCAGCGATGGTGCGGGCTCATCGCCGCGGGGCTGCGACGGGCGATCAACGGGAGTACCTCGATCTGGTCGGATCCGTGCTCTCGGCGGCGGGCCGGCGTGGCGCAGCCCACGACCGGGGCCGACGTGGTGATCGACTCGTCGAAACACCTGAGCAGCGCCGCGCTCTACTCCCTCGAGCCCCCGACTCGACGTCCGCGTGCTCCACCTGATCCGAGACCCGCGGGGAGTCGCCTTCTCGAGCACCAAGAGCCGTCGATCGACCCGAGTCGAGCGGCGCTACCACGATGGCCGAAATGCCGACCTACAGCCCGGCCAGAACCGCCGGTCGATGGGTCACCGACAACGTGGGGTTCACCCGATTGGGTCGCCTCGACATTCCAACCATGAGACTTCGGTCACGAGGACTTCCTCGCTCAGCCGATCGATTCCCTGGCTGACATCGCCACGTTCGCCGGGCTGTCCGCCACCGACTTGCCCCGTGACGTCTTCGACGGCAGCGTTGGCGATCTCAGCACGCCGATGCACTCGGTCGCCGGGCAACCCGATGCGTTTCGGCGGGCACCACGTCACCCTCCGCCACGACGAACGTGGAAGACGGGTTTGCCTCGTCCCAACAGCGGCTGGTCTCGGCCATCACCGCACCGGCCCGCAGGTTCCTCGGGTACTGAGACCGGTTCGTCGGTCGAGCGTCAGCGCAATCGAACGCGACCGCTGCTGTCCACGATCGATCTCGTGGCCCTCGGCCCGGAGCCGGTCGGCGTGGTCGGATCCGGCGTGTGGGCGTGAGGCGACCTGATCCGCGACCACCCGCCACCACGGCAGACCCTTCGCTGGATCTCAGCAGGTTCCCCACCGCCCTCGCCGCACCGGGGAAACCGGCCTCGGCGGCGACCTCGCCGTAGGTCAGCACATCGCCCGGTTCGATCGATTCGATCACCCGTCTGACCGCCGCCTCGAACCCGGCTCACCCACGTCATCGCTCCTGCCCGGCCGGCTCGTTGGCCGCCCACCAGGCGTCGAGACGGTGTTCCAGCTCGCGCTGGGTGAGCTCACCTTCGGTCCGCTTGATCTCGAGGAGGTGGGTCAGCGCTCGACCGACCAGCGGCCCGCCGTCGAGGCCGAGGTAGCTCCATGACCGCGTTGCCGTCCATCTGCGGCCGCTCCTTGGCCTTGGCGTCGGCGCGAGCGAGGTCGACGATCCGCTGTTCGAGCTCGTCGATATGGGCCATCAAGCCGGGCTTCCTTGGCCCGATTTCTCGTCGTACAGTCGCAGCGAACCAGCTCGTTGAGGTGGCCGAGCAGATGACCGGCGTCGCGGGCGTACCTGCGGACCGCGGCGTCACTCCACCCGTCGGCGTATCCCTTGAACCGCCCCGAGAGCCGCACGAGTTCGGCGACATCGCTTGACCACCGACGGGTCGAAGCCCAACGCCCGCAGCCGTCTTCTTGGTGATCTTGGCGCCGACGGCCTCATGGTGGCGGAACGTGACACCGCCGTGGTCGAACGACCGGGTCGCCGGCTTTCCGATGTCGTGGAACAGGGCCGCCAGGCGTATCACGATCTCGGGTCGGGTCTTGTTGGTCACCGCGATCGTGTGGGCCAGTACGTCCTTGTGTTTGTGGATCGGATCCTGCTCGAGCTGTAGAGCCCGGCAGCTCGGGCACCGCCATCTCCGCCATTCCCGACTCGACGAACCGCCACAGACTCTCGACGCAGTCGTCGTGGAGAACAGCCTCGATGAGGGCATGGCGGAGCTGGTCGGTGGAGAAATCGGTCGTGGTCATGGTCGGAGCCTACAACGATAGGACCTCGACCGTCGATCATCGCCGGTCCGAGTTTGCCGCGACTTCTGCCGACGTCCAAGCGTCGTACAATCGAACGACAGATGAAACGAATCTTTGCGGGCATAGCGGTAGGGGTGATCGCCGTGGTGGTATTTGTTGCCACCACGGGTTCGTTGTCGTTCTCCTGGCCCTGGGATGTCATACCAGATTTCAACGAGGTGCAGGTGGAGCTCACCCTGCCCTCCGAGGCGAGGATCGTCAACATCGAGCCCATCATGTTGGACTGCCGGGCTCGCGTGCACGCAGAGGTCCCCGTCAGCGGCACGCGCGAGCACAACCTGCTCGGTCAGGTCTACCGCACCGACACGATCGACATGCTGGCGATCGGTGACGTCGACACGTGCGTCGACGGAGGAGCCGCACGAGGTGCTCCGACACACCGACGGCACAACCGAGATCGTCATTCCCGGCCAGTCGATCAAGTTCGTCCGACCCCGGGTGAACACCGTCGAGACGGCGGCGTCGGTCGCGGTGTCCAAGGGCCTTCTCGGCAAGGTAACCGATGTCTTTCCCTGGGTGAGCGATGACCTAGGTCTGACCCCGACCGCATATGCCTATTCCCAGAACGTCATCGGCTCCAGCAGCTGTATGCAAACGGCCTACACGGTCACCGAAGGACTGATCACCGACGCCTACCGGCAACAATTCCTCGACCAGGGTGCCGACCCGTCCACCTTGACCGTCCGCATCGACGGCGAACCGACCTTCGACGATCCGGCGCCGCTGTACATGGGCGAAGGCGTGCAGATGAGCGTGGGCGATGGTTCGGTCGACTGCATCGCCACCGACACCGTCGGCTAGAGCTCACCACTACGCATCGACGGTCCAGGTCGGTGGCGGGAAACGTTCGTGGTGGCTTGGTGGTCGGGGGCGGGGTCGTGGTTCTCGGCGGCCTGGTCGTCGGCGGCTTGGTCGTGGTCCTGCGGGTCGGCGGTGGAACCGTCACCGTGGGCACGGGTTTGGTGGTGCGGCGCTGCTCGTCGTCGTGGGAGCTGGCCGTCGTCGTGGCGCTGCGTCGTCGTGGGCGCGGCGGTCGTCGTGGGCGTGCCGTCGTCGTGGGCGCTGGCCGGTGGTCGGGCGTGCGTGGTCGTGGGAGCGGCGGTCGTGGTGGACGCAGCGGTGGTCGGTGCCCTCGTCGTCAGAACCGCAGCGGTGGTGCTGACGCCGGCTTCGCTGGTCACCCGTACCGAGGTGGTGCGGGTGAGCTCGGTCGAGGCGCTCGTGCTCGCACCCAGCACCGACACCTCCGGCGACGCGGGGTCGGCTTCAATGCGATCGGAGCGGTCACGGCTGAAGCCGACGAGTAAAAGGTTGAGCGCGATCAGAACGGCGATCACGGCCACGATCGTTTCGGTCCGCCTGAATCCACCCACCTGTGTCCTCCTGCGGATCGTTGGGTCGAACTCCATGTGGCCCTACCACATGGAACGCTCCCAGGATGCCAAGGAATCACCCCCGATTCCAGCTGAAGCTTCGATAGGCGAATCAACCCATTTCTCACCGGTTCGACACTCTGTGACTCACGTCACTACTCTGTCGGCGGCAACCACGACACGAAGGAGATCGCCGTGAGACTGCGATTCGGGACGTTCATGGCCCCGTTCCATTCACCGGAGCACAACCCGACCCTGTCCCTCGAACAGGACCTCGAGCTGATCGAACACATGGATCGGCTCGGTTTCGATGAGGCCTGGATCGGTGAGCACCACTCCGCTGGAAGTGAGATCATCGCCTCACCCGAGATCTTCATCGCCACCGCCGCCGCCCGCACCAACAACATCAAGTTGGGCACCGGTGTGGTCTCGCTCCCGTACCACAACCCGCTGTGGGTCGCCGAGCGAATGGTGTTGCTGGACCATCTGACCCGAGGCAGGATCATGCTCGGTGTCGGTCCCGGAGCCCTCCCCACCGACGCAACGATGCTGGGACTCGAACCGCCGGAGATGCGCCCGCTGCTCCACGAGTACATGCAGATCGTGATGCAGCTCCTCACCTCTGACGAACCGGTGAACTACAGCTCGGACCGGCTCACGCTCACCGACGCCCGTCTTCATCTGCGCCCGTACTCCGATCCGCTGTTCGACATCGCCGTCGCCGCCGTGGCCTCACCCTCGGGAGCCAAGCTGGCCGGCAAATACGGCGCCGGGATCCTGTCGCTGGGGGCGACCGTAGCGGTCGGTATGGACGTTCTCGCCCATCACTGGACGATCCAGGAGGAGGTCGCCGCCGTGCACGGTCGCACAGCGGACCGAGCCAAATGGCGACTGGTCGGCCTCATGCATCTGGCCGAGACCGAACAGGAGGCTCGACGGGATGTCGAGTACGGAATCACGCAGTGGTTCCGGTATTTCCAGAACGTTGCCGCATTCCCGCAGATGGCGGTCGAGGGTGGCGATGTCGACGAGATGGTGAACTTCGTCAACGGTGGGCTCGGTGTCGTCGGCACACCCGACCAGGCCGTCGCTCAGATCGAGGAGTTGCTCGAGCAGAGCAACGGCGGCTTCGGCGCCTACCTCATGCTCGCCCACAACTGGGCCAACCCCGAGGCCACGAAGAAGAGCTGGGAATTGTTCGCCCGCCACGTCATGCCCCGATTCCAAAGCGGCGGCGGTGGCCTGGTCGGGGCCGCTGATCGGGCCCGGGCTCGCCGGCCCGAACTGGCTGAGCAGCAGCTCCGAGCGGTCGACGAGGCCACGCAGAGCTACGAAGAGGAACGCCAGATCATCCTGACCACCCCCTGAGAACCGACAACGCCCAAGTCGCCGAGGGCCCGGCCCGACCTGACCCGGTCGGCGTCGGGCGCCTACCCTGGCTGAGTACATGACGACCGACGTTGCCCCCTCCACTTCTCGCTGGTCCCGAGGCGTCGTCCTCGCGGTCAGCACCCTCGCCGTCGTCGTGGTGGCGTGGTGGTCGATCGAACTCGTCGACACCTATGTCCTCGACGACCGTCTCCAGGGCAACGGGATCGTCCCTCGGGAACGGCGAGGGCTCGACGGGATCCTGTGGGCTCCGTTCCTCCACAGCGACGTCGGTCATTTGATCTCCAACACGTTGCCCTTCCTGGTCCTGTCCGGACTGATCATGATCCGCGGCTTCTGGAGGTGGGTCATGATCACCGTCATCGGTCTGATCGGGGGAGGACTCCTGACTTGGGTCTTCGGGGGCTCCGGCAACCACATCGGTGCCAGCGGTGTGATCTTCGCCTATTTCGGTGCGCTTCTCGGGGCGGCCTTCTTCGAACGGCGTCCGGCGGCGCTCGCTCCGGCGCTGGTGGCACTCATGCTCTACACCACCATGCTGATCGGTCTCGTTCCCCAAGACCGGATCTCGTGGGAGGGCCATCTGGCCGGCTTCGTGTGCGGTATCGCCGCCTCCAAACTGCTGGCGCAGCGGCGAACCCGGCCCGACCCGGACGCCGATGTCGACCGCATCTTCGGAGGTCAACAACCCTGGCTCGAGTCGTGACGATCACCCGGGACGCCGGCGACCCTCACCGCCTCGACCTGAACCTCACTTGCGTGACCACGGAGTGAAGCATGAGGCCACGTGCGCTGCCCGGAGCTGCCAATAGGATCGAATGATGCGGTCGGGTCTACGGGTCAGTGACCATCTCACGATTCCCGAACACGAACTGCAGTGGAGTTTCGGTCCCTCCGGAGGCCCGGGCGGTCAGCATGCCAACACGTCCAACACCAGGGCCGACGTCGTGTTCGCCATCGCCGACAGTCAGGCATTGACCGCGGCGCAACAAGCCCGACTGACCGAGGTCTTCGGATCCCACATTCGGGTCTCCGCCGACGACAGCCGATCCCAGGCCCGGAACCGCGACCTCGCTTCGACCAGGCTGGCCGAACGCATCGAGCGAGCCCTGCAACCCACCCGGCGGCGCCGAGCGACCAGACCCGGTCGCGGCGCAATCGAGCGGCGCCTCCGCAACAAACGTGCACGATCCCAGCGCAAGGCGAGTCGCCGCTACCGACCCGAGCGCGAATGACGTGAAGGTTCATCTGTTGTACAAGGCCGACCAGGCCGATATCGACGCAACGATAAACGAGCTCGAATCCCAGCGGAGCGTTGTGGTGCCGGTGCCGTCACGCAACACCGACGAGATTCCTCACCTGCTCGCCGCCGGTGGGATCGAGCGGATCATCGTGTCCGGTGGTGACGGGATGATCCATCACGCCGCCCAGAGTCTGGCCGAGACCGGTATCCCACTCGGCATCATTCCCGCCGGTACCGGCAACGACATCGCCCGGGCGTTGAAGATCCCCAGACGGCTGAAGGCGGCGGCCCGTCTAGCCCGGGCCGAACCGACCCCGCTCGATATCCTGAAGGTCGCCGAGAACGGGCCGAACGGTCGCATCGCCTACGTGGTCAGCGTCGTCACCGCCGGGTTCTCCGGCCTGGTCAACGAGCATGCCAACCGGATGCGTTGGGCAGGCGGGCAGCTGAAGTACACGGTGGCAACGCTGCGCAACCTCCCGCGGCTCCGCAGCTACCGCCAGATTGGGATGGACGACATGCCGGGGTCGTTCAGCCTCATCGCGTTCGGCAACACGATGTATTTCGGCGGCGGTATCGCCATCTGCCCCAAGGCGTCGCCTACGGACGGCATGATGGATGTGATCCTCGTCGCCGACGTCCATCCCGCCCACCTTGCCGCGGTTCTTCCCGCAGCATTCGTCGGCCTTCACCTCCGCCATCCCAAGGTCCATGCCGGACATGCCGGCCGAGTCTCGATCGAGATCGACACCGGCTGGTGGGCCGACGGCGAAGCGCTCGAGTTGTCCGGAGCGGTTGACATCGCCGTGGTTCCGGGCGGGCTCCGCGTCGCGACCGGTCTCTGACGCGGTCGAGCAGCACCGTGCCCGAAGGTGACACCATCCGCCGATTGGCGGCACGAATCGACGGCCTCGGGGGCCAGATGGTTGTGACTGCGACGTTCCGTCATCCCCGCCTCGCCACGGTGCGGCTCGAACGCCGGACGATCCAATCGGCCGACGCCCGAGGCAAGCATCTACTCATCCGATTCGACGATGGTCGCACCCTGCACGCCCACATGCTCATGCAGGGCCGGGTCGTCTTCTCGAGGACCTTCGATGTACCGGCGTGGCGCCGGCGGTTCGAAATCGAACTCTCCGACGGGTATCTGACAGGGATCGACGTGCCTCGGCTCGATCTCATCGGGTCGAGGGACGAACGAGCCGCCCTGTCCCATCTCGGCCCCGATCTGTGTGGGTCCTACGATCACGACGCAGCCGTGGCGCGGATCCGTGCAGCCGCCGATCGCCCGATCGGCGGCGCTCTGCTCGATCAAAGGCTCGTGGCCGGCTTCGGCAACATCTACACGGTCGAGACCCCGTTCATCTGCGGGATTTCACCGTTTCAGCAGGTGGGAACGATCGAAGACATCGACCGGGTCGTGGCCGTCGGTGCCGCCCTGATCAGAACCAACGCCCGACTCGGGCCTCAGAACACGACCGGCAGCAACATCCAACGGAGCGAACACTGGGTCCTCACCCGAGACCGTTGGCGTTGCGGTGTGTGCGGCGACCGGCTCATCCGCCTCGCCGGTCCCGATTCACCGTGGAAGCGCCGGCTCGCACTCTGCGCAATCTGCCAACCGGAACGCCCGACTGCGGCGGTCGACCGGAGTCGGGTCACCCGACTGCTGAGAACCCATCCGGCCAGGCGACTGCTCGATCTGGTCCACGGTCGACTGACCGTGGCGACGGACCTGCCTGTAGCCGTGCACGATCCCAGGGCTACCGGATGATCCGACCGACCGGGTCGGACCGCAGGCCCGCACCGCAGGTACCGTCGAGGTGGTGGAGAGTCCTCCCGCCGAACGGGCGGTGCACCGCTCGCTTCCGCTGCGGGGTCTGTACGTCGCCGCCGGCTTGGTCTTCGTCGGTGTCGGCGCCCTCGGTGTTGTCGTGCCGGGACTGCCGACCACCGTGTTCCTGATCATGGCCGCATGGTGCTTCTCCAGGAGCAGCCCCCGTCTCGAACGCTGGCTGCTCGACCTGCCCGTTCTCGGCCAGTTCGTCCGCGGCTACCGGGCGGGGCTGGGAATGCCCAGGTCAGCAAAGCGTTCGGCGTATGCGTCGATCGTGGTGGCCGTTGCCATCTCCACCATTTTCCTCCTGGATCGCCCGTGGATTCGTGTGGGTTTGGTTGCGGTCGGTCTGATCGGGATCGCCTACATCAAGCTGGTCGTCCCCACGCGCCGAGATCCCGAAATCTCGGACCTCTGAGCGGGAAGGCACACTCCAGCCTCCGGCCGGACGCTCCGGAGAGCAGGGGCTTTGTCGAGGGCGGGCGGATAAGTCCCAAGGGCTCATGGACACGGCAAGGCCGGTGTGGGAAGGTGAACCACGGACCAACCGCAGTTGGATCGTGGTTAATCCTGGCCTGAAAGACCAGAGCCGGGACCGAGTCGCCCGGAGCTGTCCGGGTAGGAAGGAGCCAGCAAACGTGAGTGCACGTCACCGTAAGGACGGGAGCACCTTGACACCGGAGAAGACCGACGAGGTCCTCCTCCGACCGGACAAGACCATCCGGGCCAAGGAGCACCGCAAGGTACGTCACCAGCTCCACCAGGAGCTGCACAACGTGGATGATCCTGAAGATGCCGTCTTCAGCCAGCCCAAGTTCGACCATCCGCCGCGGACAGCACCGAAGAAGAAGCAGAAGCGGCACTGGAAGGTGAAGGCCTGGAAGCGGCGCACCGCCGAACGCAAGGAACGCAACGCCGAGCGGGAACGAATACGGAAGGGCAAGCTCGCAGCGAGCGAACGGCTCAACACCGACCCGGCATAGAGAACTCAGTACAGGAGGGCACCCGAGGGTGCCCTCCTGTCGCGTCCGTGAACCCGCTCGAGCTCAGCCTCGGCCGAGGCTGTGTGCGACAGACCGGTCGAGCAACAACCCGTTCAGGCGCTCGGGGTCGTCGGTCGAACCCCAGTAACGGGCTCCCTCGAAGTCTTCCTACCTGAACTCGGACTCACCTATCGCGTCTACGAACCGGTCAGGACCGCCTGGTGCTGCACGGGAGGCTCAGTCTCGAGTCCTCACCCAGTCGGCGACTACGAGCGAATCGGTGATCGCGCCCCTCGAAACTGCGACAACGGTGATGACCACGCACAACGCTGTCGCGCCGAGAACGAGAAACATGACCAGTAGTTGAATGAGGACGGCGTCGATCGGATCCACACCGGCGAGCAGTAGGCCGGTCATGGCCCCGGGAAGAGCGATCAGGCCGACCACCTTTGTTCGCTCCACCTGTGGGATCAGCGAGGTCCGCGCCGGACCCGGGGCCATGAATCGCATCACCTGAGATCGATTCATCCCCAGCGACAGCAATGCCTCCAGCTGCCCGACACCGTCGCGGTGAGCGGCGACAGCCTGGTTGACGCCGAGAACAGCGGACGGCAGCGCGTTGCCGATCGTGATGCCCGCCATCACGACGATCCCGACCGCCGACAGCTCGAACACGCCGGTCACGAAGACGATCAACAGGCTCAATGCTGTGGACAGGGCCACGGTAGAGCCGGCGACGAGGTAGAGCGAACGCGATGGGGCCGAAGCCCTACGGCCGATCACGAAGGCGGCAATCCCGACCATCACGACCACCCAGAGGAGCGCGCCGAATTTGTCGAAGGAGGAGTCGAAGAGGGTGGTCAGGAGCACGCCGACGACGAGGAGCTGGACCGTAGCTCGCCCGCAGGCCACGATGAGTTCCCGGGTGATGCCGAGGCGAAGCCACCTTGCCAGGCCGATGGCGAGGACTATGAGGACGAGCGATGACGCCAGGACGGGCCAACCGAGGTCGCTGGTGTCCGACGGGACCTGAGCGAGCAGCCACATGCCCCTACTCTGCCGTGCCGAGGCCGAGGACTCCTCGCACCACCGAGGAGAACCGGTGGCGCGGCGCTCGGACCAACCCCCGGTGCGACCCGAACCGCAGCGATGTCGACGACGGCGTCGACGACCGCCACGACCCCGCCGACATGGAAAGGACAGGTGATCGACCTGTTCGCCCGACCCGGCGACGTCCTCGGAACGTCGGGGTGGAATACGACGACCGCCTCAACATTCGCTCGGTTCGGTGGAGCCCACGGTTCTGTGCGCCTGAGCGGCGAGAACTGAAATAGACCCGGCAGCAAATCCTTCCTGAAGATCGACTCCTCACCAGCCGATAGAAGGTGAGGGGTTGCGTCATTCGAACGCGATACCCGATCGGGGTCGTGAGACCCCTAGACTGCAATCGCTCGTTGCGGCGCACAGGAAGAACGATCTTTGCCACACACCCCCCTCGTCATCCCCGGTCCACGCGCCATCCTCAGCCACTCGTGGCTCACCGTTCTCGAGGGCAAGGTGATACCCCTGGCCATCTTCCTCGGTTTCTTGGAACTGGTCGGCACGATGGGTGCCCTCCTATCCGCCCTCGCCTGGTCGGTTGCAGTGATGCTGTATCGAATCGGCAAGCGGCAGAAGGTCCCCGGACTCATTGTGCTCAGCACGCTCGGTTTGGGAGCACGCACGGTTTTGGCCATGGCCACCGGCAGTTGGGTGGTCTACTTCCTCCAACCGACCGTCGCTACGGCACTGGTCGGTTTGGCGTTTCTGGCTTCTGTTCCCATGGGTCGGCCGCTGGCCGAACGCCTGGCCCACGATTTCTGCCCCTTCGATGCCGAGACCGCCGATCACCCGATGCTTCGGCTTTTCTTCACCCGGCTCTCGCTGCTGTGGGCGTTCACCAGCCTGGTCAATGCCGGGGTCACGCTCTGGCTTCTCCTCACCCAGTCGGTGACCACGTTCGTACTGATCAAATCGTTCATGGGCCCATCGTTTACCGCAGCGACGTTGGCCGCCGCCGCGATCTGGTTCCGCTTCCGGATGCAGCGACAGGGGCTCAAGCTCCAGTTCAGCAAATCCCTCTCGGTCACCACGGCATGACAGCCAGGACACCTCGTCGGTGGAGTTCGTAGCCCACCGGGCCGGCAATTCCGTTCAACAGGTCCGCTACGCCGCTGATCGCGCCGACCTGATCGAACTCGATATCCACCTTGACGCGGGGGACTCCCTCGAGGTTCGCCACGGCAAGATTCTCTGGCCGACCCAGTTGATCGGTCGTCGGCGACGGCTCTGGGAAAAATGGCACGTGCTCCCGGCCGACACCCCATCCCCGGCGGTCGAAGAGATCCTCGACGCAGCCGGCCCCTCGACCGATCTGTGGTTCGACCTCAAAGGTATCAGCCCCCAACTCCCGCAACGTCTGGTTCGGGTGATCGGCCGACGCCGGCCCGTCACCGTGTCATCCAAATCATGGTGGCTCCTGAGACCGCTGACCTCCGTCGATGGCATCAGGACCATCCGCTCGGCCGGGAACATGCTCGAACTGGCCCTGCTCCTCTGGTTTCCCACTCGCACCCAGCTCGACGGCGCCGTCGTTCACCGTCGCCTATTGACCGACACGATCATCAGCCGGCTCCTGCAACGAGGCCTGCTGTTCACCTGGGCCGTCGATTCTCAACAGGACATCGATTGGCTCGACGGCCAGGGGGTGTCCGGGGTGATCATCGACGATCTTGCGCTTCTTCCGCGCCAACGCTGACTCGCGTGGCGGACCTCTTCTAGCGACCCAGGAGCCTGTCGATCAGGGCCGAGATGAGGCGGCCGCCTCGATTCGTGAAGTCGGTCCACGCCGCTCCGATCCGTGCGGAGGTGGACTGCCGGCCCTCATCATTTCTGGGGAGTGCCCGGTAGGAGGGCCGATCGATGGACAATTCCACACGGTCGGTGAGCACGCGCCGTACCGCCGCCATGGGCACAGCGACCATGTGCTTGAACCCTGGAGGTCCCGTGCGCACCATGACCGCGACGAGGGCATCCTCGCCTTCGGCGACGAAACCTTCGACCTGACCGACCACATAGCCGTCCGAGGTGACGACCGAGCTGGTGCGACGGATCTCGCACTCGTCTTTGGGTATGCGGTCGTACTCGATCTCGACCGGGCCGAGCATCGGATCGAGGTCGAACTCGACGTTCATGAAGGGGACGCTGACGATCTTCTCGGTTCCCACGTCCCACTGTTCGTCCAGTTCGATCGGATGGTCGACATCGACGAAGTCGGAGAACGAGACACGCTGGAGTTGCCGCAGATGTTTGGTTCCGAGATGCACGGTGACGATGCCGTCGTGCGCTTCGGCCAGCCAGATCGGAACCAATCTGGCCTGGCGATGCTGGTGGAGCGGCTGCACGATGAGGTGGGTCACCGTTCGAGCGACCGGATCGACCACGATGTCGGCGAGTTCGCCGAAGGGGCCGTCGGTGGTATGCACCGGCTCACCGAGTCGGAGTCTGAACCGGCCGCTGGAGGTTCCGGTTGAGGAGGCCATAACACGACGGTACAGACACCGCAGCCCGGTCGGGAGTTCATGATGTCCCTGGCCGGGTTATGAGTCAAACGTCCCAGCTCCCCGGACCAGGGTGAAAACAACGACCGACGGCCCGAGGGGATCGGTGATCGGGCGTACGGTCGACGCACATCAGACCTAGGGTTTGCCAGCATGAACGAAGAACGCGACTTCGACTTCGTGGATCACATGACCGATCACGAGGCCCTCATGTGGAACGTGGAGAAGGACCCGTGGCTCAATCCCAACGGGGCCGTGCTCACGATTCTCGACAGACCCGTCGACATGGACCTCTTCCGCCGCCAGGTCCGCTTCGAGGTTTCCAAGGTGCCGCGCCTGTATCAACGGGTCCTGTCCGGTCTCGGGCACGTGTCCACCCCGGAGTGGGTTGTAGACCCTGAGTTCGACCTCGACTATCACGTACAGGAGGTCCAGCTGCCGGCTCCCGGTACGGACCGACAGCTCTATGACCTTGCCGCCAGGCTGTACGAGGAGCCACTCGATCGAACCCGACCGCTGTGGCGAGCGGTCGCCATCGGCGGCCTCGAGGGCGGCCGCGGCGCCCTGTGGACGTTGATCCATCACGTGATCAGCGACGGGGCCGGGCAGATGCGCATCGCCGCGCTCTATCAGCAGAGGAGCCGGGACGAAGAACCCCGACCCGAAGTGGATCTCGATGCGATCATCGCCGAGGCGGCGGCCCTGTCGGCCCCCGACGAGTTCAGTGCCGACCTCGGGACGAGCATGCTGAGAACGGCCGGACGCACCTTCGACCAGATCGCTCGCCGTCAAGCCGAGTTCGTGCGACGCATGGTCGGCGAGGTCGGCTCGTGGCCGGCCGACCCTCGCCGCGCGATTCGTCTCGCAGGCGACGTCGTCGACTCGGCACGGTCGGCGGTGGGCCAGCTGTCGGGTACGGCCAACGAAGTCGAAGGAGGATCGCCGCTATGGAGGACCCGCTCCCGCCACCGCCGCCTCGAGTACGTGCGGGTTCCCCTCGACGACCTCCACGCTGCGGCCAATGCGCTCGGCGGGACGGTGAACGACGCCTTCATGGCGGGTCTGGTCGAGGCAGGGGTCAGGTTCCACAACGAACGAGGCGCAACGGTGAGCGCCTTCAACACCAGTTTCGTGCTGAGCACGCGCTCGGAGGAGCGGGTCACGACCAACGCCTTCACCCCTGTTCTCGTTCAGATCCCCTGTGATGGCGACTCGTTCGAGCAGCGGATCCAAACGGTGCGCGAGGCGACGGCCGAGGCACGGACTACAGCCGAACACGGCGGTTCCATCGCCGGCCTCTCGGGCATCATCAACTTGCTTCCGACGTTGGTGGTGACCCACACCGCCCGCGATCAGGCGGCTCACATCGACTTCGCAACCTCTAATATGCGGGGCGCACCGTTCCCGCTGTACTGCGCCGGTGCCAAGATGACCGCCATGATCACCATGGGCCCGGTGGCCGGCACGGCGGCCAACATCACCGCCATCTCCTACGACGGCAACTTCGAGATGGGTCTGTTCGTCGACCCGATCGCCATCGATGATCCAGAGGGCTATCGCCGCTGTGTCGAGGAGTCCTTCGCCGATCTGCTGCAGGTCGTCGTCGGTGACTGATCGGTGCTAAGGCCACGCGAGCTTGCCGAGGTCTGGATGGGCCCGAAGGTGCGCTGCCCTCCGGCTGACCCGAATCCGACAGAAGAGCTTGTGAGTTCATCCCGGTTTCCTTCCCGATCGTCCGCCCCACCAGTGGTCCGCCCAACGAAGCGCGTGGGACACGCCTAGATTTGTCCCCCGCAACACCGACGGGAGAGCAGAAGCGAACCAGCGGAACTCCCCGGTAGGCGGAACGATCGTCGCGATGACCACCCGGGGACACTCCAAGGCCCCTAACAGCCAAGCCACAACTTGTCCGGTCTGAAAGCGGCTCATGGCTTCAGCCGATCAACCCTGGACCCGATGCGTATCGCCCGCTGCACTGGGGCCGAGGTCGAGCGGAGCGTTGGGCACATCTCGCGTAATTCTGTGTGTCGAAGTGTGGCGCTTCGGGTGACAGCGGACCTTGTCTTCTGCGAGGATCGCTTGGGGGATTGACCAAGGAGTGGTGTTGAAGCTGATGTCTGGTGAGCCAGATCTGGATCCGTCTGTTGCTGCGTATGACAACGAGCTCGTGCCGTGGTTGTTCGAGCACTGGGGCGAGCCGATGGTCGATGTCGTCGCACCGGAGCCTTCGTCTCGGATCGTTGATCTCGCGTGCGGTAGTGGGCTGATCGTTCGCCATCTGTTGAGTCGCCTGGACGCAACGGGCACTGTCCACGGCGTCGATATCGATTCGGCGATGCTGGCGTACGCCGCCGCGACGGTCGACGACGATCGGGTCACATGGCATGAATCCGACGCGACGCGCCTGCCGTTCGAGACCGGCAGCGTGGACCGTGTGAGTTGCCATCAAGGACTCCAGTTCTTCCCTGACCGATTGGCGGCGCTCGCCGAGGCTCGCCGAGTGCTCGAACCTGGCGGGCGACTTGCTGTGGCCACATGGGGCCGGCTCGAGGACAATCCATGGCCGGCCGCTCTATCGACGGCGGTAGGCCGCATGCTTGGCGAAGACACCGGCGCGGGCATGTCGGTGGTGTGCGACGTGGGGGATCCTGGTGAAGTAGGCGAGTTACTCCGGTCGGCAGGCTTCGTGGATGTCCTGGTTGACGAGAGGGCACATACGGTGACGCATCGCGATGTGCGAATTGCAGCGGCGGGCCAGCTCGCGGCGTTGCCGAGCGGTTCCGCGATCGACGAACTCAGCCTCGGGCAGCGGATAGAACTCGTCGAACTCATGTGTGGGCTTCTCGCCGATTACATCGACCCGTCGGGACGGCTCCACGTGACCTCGACCAGCAACTTCGCGTGCGGGGTCAGCCCGGCGAGGACCGCATGAGACAGGAGCGCGGCCTTGAAGGTTCTTGTGCGCGGTTGTCTCAACGGTCGCCCGATCCGGTGCAACGAGACCAGTGTTGCTGCCAACGCAGCGGCCATCCCGACACCGAAGCTCCAGTCGAGAAGAAGAAAGGCGTTGGCCACCTGAGGGCCGCTGCGCAGGTTGTCCGCTTTGAGGACCGCCGCGATGACCGAACCGTGCGCGACCAACAGCACGACAAGCAGCAAACATCCAGCAAATGCCAGCAGCGCCTCTCTGGGTGCGCCCCAACGCTCGATTCGTACCTTCAGCTCCACCGCAAAGACGAGACCGAGGAATCCTGCCCCCTCAACCAGCAGCACGCCCAGCCCGTGCCCGGGAGCGGAGCGACGAGTTCCGGGCTGACCGATCTCGCTTGCCCGGCGGGCGCTGCTCCAGGCCGATCCCCTAGGTTTGACGCGCTCGGTGCGCCGGATTTCGGTGTCATCATCGACCGAACCAAGTTCGAGCCACGGCAGTGAAGCCGGAGGAACAAAGTGGGTTTGAAAGAGTACAAGTCGGGTTCGCGGTTCCCGGGAGTGATCGGGCGGACCGATGATGTGTCGGAGCCGGCTTGGCCTCAGCCCCGTCGGGCAACATCGGGTGCGCCGAATGTCTTGTTCGTGGGAACGAATCCAAGACCACGAAGCCGAGATCCGTATCGCCCTCGCCCGCCAATAGGAGTCCAGCAAACGCGCGTGACGCAACGTCGTTTCCACCGACAACTCGAACGTCTCGTCACCGGCTACATCAACCACCACAACCAACACCGGACCCACCAATCGCTCAACCAACGACCGCCCACACCACCCGACGAGCCACCAGAGGCCGCTCTAGCAACCCTCGCAGTGCTCCGAACCAGCCGATGCGACGGCCTCATCAACGAATATCGAAATGCCGGACGACCAGGCACGACCGACTTCCCGGTCACCACGGCCACGCTGCGCATGCTCCTCACCCGGCAATGACACCGTGACCGGCACCGACGAGCCGTCCGGAACGGGGTGCTGCGCGCCGGGGCGCAAGCCCGCCGACAGCCAAACAACTCGGCCCCGTGACGCCGCGACGGACGCCGGCCCCGCAACGTCCCCTTCGGTCGCCCACGATCTCGTCGACATCGCCGCCGGCCGTTTCATCATGGGCACCGACGAGCCATTCCGTCACCCCGGCGATGGCGAAGGCCCGAAGCGGGAGATCGCCCTCTCGGCCTACCGGATTGGACGACACTCGGTCACCAACGCCGAGTTCGCCGCGTTCGTCGACGCCACCGCGCACACCACGCAGGCCGAGGATTTCGGCTGGTCCTTCGTGTTCCACCTGTTCCTCCCCGACGACTTCCCCGACACTCGTGGAGTGGCGGCGACTCCGTGGTGGCGTCAGGTCTTTGGCGCCGATTGGGCTCATCCCCAAGGACCTCAGTCGACGATCGAGGGCCTGCGGGATCACCCCGTCGTGCACGTCTCGTGGAACGACGCCCAGGCCTATTGCCGGTGGGCCGGTGTCCGCCTCCCCACCGAAGCCGAGTGGGAGATGGCGGCCCGCGGCGGCCTGGTGCAGAAGCGCTTCGTGTGGGGAGACGAGTTCCAGCTCGACGGCCAGATCATGGCCAACATCTTCGAGGGCCGCTTTCCCGTGGAGAACACCGCCGAGGACGGCTACGTCGGCACCTCGCCGGTTGGTACCTTCCCGCCCAACGGCTATGGCCTCCGCGACATGGCAGGCAACGTGTGGGAGTGGTGCCGCGACTGGTTCCACACCACGTTCCACGTCGATGGACCCCGGGCCGATCCGTCGGGACCGCCGTCAGGCCAGGCGAAGGTGATGCGGGGCGGTTCGTATCTCTGCCACGACTCCTACTGCCACCGGTACCGGGTCTCGGCCCGGAGCTCGAACACGGCCGATTCCTCGACCGGCAATCTCGGATTCCGGGTGGCTGCGGACGCCGCCTCGTACTGACCCGTCAGGGGGCCTGCGGGTCGAGGTGGAGTGGTCCTCCACCGGGGGCCGGAGCGTGCGCCGATCCGCCTGCTCATCGCTGCCGGCGGTAGGCATCTACCCGGCGAGGCCTGATCAGGAGGCTTTCGCCCGGCGCCCAACCCCCAACGCACAACGCGCGGGATCGCATACCGTCTGGCATCCCGTTTCGGTATACTGCCCGAATGGCCACCGAACAGATCGCCGTACGACTTCCCCAGCCGCTCCTCTCCGAACTCGATGAGCTCGTCAAGCGCGGAGTCTACGAAAGCCGAGCCGCCGCTGTCCGAGCAGGCATCGAAGCCATCATGAAACTCGAACTCCAACGTCAAACCGACCGAGCCATTGTCGACGGCTACACACGGCAACCACCAACCGAAACCGAACAGAGCGCAGCGCTCGCGTCGCTCCGTGAAGCAATCCTCGATGAACCGTGGTGACGACTCCTGATCGAGGGCAAATCTGGTGGGGCGAGATCGAAGACGTCGGTCGCCGCCCGTTCCTCATCATGACCCGGTCCGCCGCAATCCCGGTCCTGAACAGTGTCCTCGCAGCACCCGTAACCCGCACGATCAGGGGTATTCCCACCGAGCTACGACTCGGAACCGACGATGGCATGCCCACCGACTGCGTTGCGAGCTTCGACAATCTCAGAGTCGTCCCCAAGGCATACCTCGTCGACCAGATCTGCGCGCTAGGGCCGGCCCGACTCGCCGAGGCATGCGCCGCCGTACAAGCCGCCATCGACTGCTAGGCAGAATATCGGACAAACCCTGTTCTCGGCCCTCTGGAGGCCTGATGCCTTGCCGTTTGGGCCTCTGAACAGGGATTACGTTGGCGCCCTTGGCAAGAATCGAACTTGCGACGCACGGCTAAGGAATAGCCCGAGAGCCGTTCGGCGGGGTCCGGATGGTACTGTTTCCCCTGGTAATAAGGGGTTCGCGGTCCGGCCAGTCCGGCGGGATCTGTCCCATACCAGCCGAAATATGGGACAAAATATGGGACAGACGGCTGTGGCGGGCTGGCGGGTTGACTGCTCGAGATAAGGAAGGTGCCCGGCGGTGGTGCCCGACTCGATGTCGGCGAAGTCTCGGGTTTCTCGACTTCCGACGCAGCCGGCGCCGATGGGCGCCGTCGAACCGATCGAGAGGATCGCGCCGCAGTGCGAGCGCCTTCCACAGGTCCGCGTTGCGCGAGCTCTTGACAAGGCGTCCATGCGGCCGATTGGAGGGCAGTGCGCCTAACCAAGCCCACCCAGGCGTAAGAACCCTAGAGATTCGCTTTGATGCAGACCAGTCCACTCCGAGCCGAGCAGAGCAGCAGGTGGCGTCGCAGCGTCACCGTATCGCTCCCGCTGGTGATGTCGGTGCTGCTCGGGTCAGCGGTGCTGGCTTTGCCGGGAACGGGGGCCGTGTTCTCCGACACCGCCGAAGACAGCGGCAACGCATGGGGTGCGGACACTCTGGACCCGCCGACGGCGGTCGCCGCATCGGGGGTCGGCACGATCACGGTGGACTGGACCGCCACCGTCGATACGTACGCGACCGGCCACCGCGTGTACTGATCCGCCACCTCCGGTGGTCCCTATGCCCAGATCGCTGAAATCACGCCTCGGACCACGGTCACCTACGTCGACACGCCCGGAGCCGGAACCTTCTACTACGTGGTCCGCGCCTTCGCGTCGAGCTGGGAGTCCCCGGACAGCAACGAGGCGTCGGCGGGCAGCCCACCCCCTGAGGACAACGACGGTGTTCCAGTCGGCGCAGACAACTGCCCCTCGGTGTTTAACATCGACCAGTTCGACACCGACGGCGACGGCATCGGCGACGCATGCGATGCCTCGCCTACCGCGACCAGCACCGGAACGCTGACCGACAGCGGCCAGGCGCTCGGGTCAACACAAAGCAATGACGCGACTCTCGGAGACTTCGACGGCGACGGCGACCTGGACATCGCCTTCGCCAACAAACCGGCAAACCACCTGTGGCTGAACGACGGCCTCGGGACGTTCACCGACAGCGGCCAGAGCCTGGGGACAGCCGACAGCCTCTCCGTCGCTGTCGCGGATCTGGACGGCGACGGCGACCTCGACCTGACGTATGGGAACAAGGGCGCCAACAGCGTCTGGTTCAACGACGGCAGCGGCACCTTCACCGACAGCGGCCAAAGCCTCGGGTCAGCCGAGAGTCGGGGTGTAGCTCTCGGCGACTACGACGGTGACGGCGACCTCGACGTGGCCTACGCCAACAAAGCCGCCAGTACAGTCTGGCTCAACGACGGCACAGGGAACCTCGCCGACAGCGGCCAGGCGCTCGGTACGGCCGAGAGCTGGGGCGTGTCCGCCGGCGACGTCGATGGTGACGGCGACCTCGACCTCGTCTACGCCAACAAGGCAGCCAACCGCATTTGGTTCAACGACGGCACCGGCGCTTTCACCGACAGCGGCCAAAGCCTCGGGTCAGACGAGACACGCGGTTCGGCTCTCGGCGACTACGACGGCGACGGCGACCTCGACATCGCCTTCGCCGACATGACCAACAGCAGCCTCTGGCTCAACGACGGGACCGGCATCTTCACTGACAGCGGCCAGAACCTCGATCCGGGCGACTCCTTTGAAGTCAACGCTGGAGACATGGACGGCGACGGCGACCTCGACCTCGTCTACGCCGACAAGGGCGCCGCCACGATGTGGCTCAACGACGGCGCCGGCACCTTCACCGACAGTGGCCAGACCATCGACCTACTCGATACCTTCGGCCTCGCAACCGGCGACCTCGATGGAGACAGCGACCTGGACATCACCAACGCCAATAACGGTCCGAACAGTGTGTGGCTCAACGAGGGCGCCCTTGACTTCAGCCCGCGGGTTGCCACCGGCCGGGAGCACACGTGCGCACGTCTCGCCGACGGGTCGGTGTGGTGCTCGGGCCTGAACGGCAAGGGCCAGCTCGGCGACGGCACGACCTCCAGCTCGTCGGTGGCCGTCCAGGTGGTCGGCCCCGGGGGATCCGGCTATCTCGCGGACATCGTCGACGTGGCCGCCGGGGACGAGCACGCCTGTGGTGTGCGCAACGACGACACCTTGTGGTGCTGGGGCAACAACGATCTCGGCCAGATCGGCGACAACACGGTCCTCGACCGGTACACCCCGGTACAGACGCTCGGAGAAGGGGGCACCGGCGTCATCGAAGCGACGGCCGGCGACAAGCACACCTGCTCGACGACCGCGACCGGGGGCGCATGGTGCTGGGGTCTCAACGGCTCGGGCCAGCTCGGTCAGGGCGACGTGACCGGCCGGCTCGCGCCGGTGCAGGTCAAGGACGTCGGCGGGAGCGGCCTCCTGAGCGACGTCGCCACGATGGGCGCAGGGCTGTCCCACACATGCGCCGTCAAGAGCGACGGCAGCCTGTACTGCTGGGGATCCAACGGAGCGGGCCAGATCGGCGTCGGCACGGTCACCGGGACCGAGCTTCTGCCCCTCCGGGTCAAGGGTCCCGGCGGCGTAGGGTTCTTCACCGGCGCCGTGCAGGTCGACGGTGGCCAGCAGCACACCTGTGCGGCGAAGGACGACGGCACGGTGTGGTGCTGGGGCAAGAACGACAAGGGTCAGCTGGGCAACGGCACGGTCGTCGACGCAACCACCCCGGTCCAGGTACTGGGCGAGGGCGGCAGCGGCGCTCTCACCGGCGTCGTCGCGGTCGGCACGGGCCAGCAGCACTCCTGCGCCGTGACGGCGGCGGGCGCCGCCTACTGCTGGGGCTCGAACAACAAGGGCGAACTCGGTGACGGAACGAGCGGGGGATCCAGCTTCACGCCGGTTCGCGTCCTGGGGCCAGGCGGGTCGGGATTCCTCACCGCGGCGAAGGCCGTCTTCGAGGGCTACGGCTCTGAGAACCACTCGTGCGCCGGCCTCGACAACGGCCAGGTGTGGTGTTGGGGGCTCAACGGGTCGGCGCAACTGGGTGACGGCACCACCAACGACCGCACGAGTCCAGTCCTCTTCATGGATTCTCCCGCCATCGCCGCCGGTGAGGTCCGCGACGACTTCGACAGCCGCGACTTCGACGGTGACGACGGCACGATCTCCTGGAACGAGACCTCGTGGACCCAGCTCGTCGAGACCGACGGGGCCCTCAGCGGCAAGGTCCGAATCGAGAACCCCTACTGGACCAACTGTGACGGCGCCTCCTACTGCCTCACGATCGGCGGCGAAGCCGAGGCGTCGATCGACGGGCGTGGTGTCGAACGCTCGGTCAATCTGGCCGGGGCCACCACGGCCACTCTGACCTACACCGTCGACAAAGAGCGGTACTGGAACAGCGGCGGCTCGGTCCAGGTCCAAGCCTCAGCCGACGGGATCGGTTGGACTCCCCTCGCCACCTACACGTTCGCCGCCAGCAGCCCACCGGTGAACGAGTCATGGGACCTCATGCCCTACGCCTCCACCCAGACCCGACTCCGGATCGTCGGCACTGGCCTCGAAGGCGGCTACGTCAGCTTCTCCTGGGTGCGCATCGACCTCAGCTGAGACCCGGCACCGTACCAGCGATTCCCGGGGGACAATCCCGAGCAGTAGGCGGATCAGTGGGCGGACCGGCAGGTCGTCTACCACTCAGAAACCGACGCTGCGCCAATCTTCACTACTCGATGCGATGCCCCGAGATGGCCCGGGCGACCATGAGCTGCTGGATCTGCTCGGTCCCTTCGAAGATCCCGTAGCTCATTGCGGCGTCTCCATGCAATGGCACCCAGTGGGGCTGACCTCCGTGTCTGTCAAGGACGGTCATGGGCCTCTCGAGAGTAGAACCGACGAGCCACGTTCAGTCGGCCGACTGGAGTATTCGGCCAATGATCCCCGCTGCGTTCTCGTCGGACCGGAGGAAGGCGTATCCGTAGACCCGGTGCGCCGTCCTGGGGTCACCGTGGCCGAAGCGGCTGGCCACCCCGACTTGCGACGCACGGTTTAGGAATAGCCCGAAAGCCGTCCGGTGGAGTCCGAATGGTACCGTTTCCCCTGGTAGTCAAGGTCTCGCAGTCCCGCCAGTCCGACTGAGTCTGTCCCATATCAGCCGAAATATGGGACAAAATATGGGACAACCTGGGTGGTTCGATCTTCTAGTCCGCCCCGTCGACAAGCGTCCGGCGCTGAGGCTAGGCAAGCTCAACCATACGTTCGGGTAACTCGCTGCGTGGTGAATGCCGCTCGCGCACGCACCGTCCGGTTACACACATAAGTGCCGATTCCGGAAGGCGGTGTGCTGCTCGCTGAGGCGGGATTATGCGCCGTCGGATCAGCAGTCGGCCTCCCACACTTCGCCGGTTCTGCGGCGCTGCGCCCACGGTCGTGGCTCGGGGTTATGCCCTGCCTCGAAGACTGCAACGGCGCCCGAGCGATACGTGCCGATCAGGAGCGGTCTCACAGACTTCGACGGCGCGCGATATGCGTGCCCTGCAACAGCACATGTGGGGCGGTCCGTCACGTCGTCGTCGTGCATCAGACTTTGGCGATGTCTTGCGTCGGTGACGTGGGGTCAGTCGACCGCGAGTGGCGCACAGTATTCGTCCTCAACGCCGTTCGAAAACCGGACAGCGCAAGCACGCTGTTTCCGGCATGCCGAAGTCGTCGAATACCTGCTGCATCTCGGTTTTGGGGCCGCACCCCTCCTCGGTGGTCGGGAAGGTGTCACCGATCTGAACGAATCCGACACCGCCCGATCGAATGCCGACACCGCACAGCTCGATCACGCTTTCCTCCCATACCAGGTGCCCACCGAGACCATGGAGGTCAGCCTCCTCAAAAAGAAGATCCTCATCAGGCGCGGCGAATGTCTTGATCATGGAAACGACGTGGACGCCAGGACGATCGCCATCGATGGCGATCCTCCACTCCTCGTCCTGCACCGGGCTCCACTCGTCCTGCGCGAGGCCCTGGTCGGCCTGGGTGGAGCCCTCCTGAGCGGATTCTGTCGATCCGAACCACTGAGACATCAGCGCCACAAGTGCGAGAGCGATGACGGATCCCCCGGCTATGAGGGTGAGCCGGTGGTCGGCTCGTCCTCCGGGGTAACCGTCTGGGCGCTCGGCGGCGTTCGACCAGAACACCCCGATGAGCACCACGGCTGCCGATGCGACTACCAACCAGAGGCCGACCAGTTCGACTCCCGAGTACCCCGCGTTGGGGCCTTCGAAGAGCCAGGTCACCAGGGCTCCGGTTGCCAACAGGCCGATGGTGACCAGCTTGCCCAGCCCGAAGCGCACGAAGTGCCAGGCAGCGAGGGCGAGCAGAATCAGATTCAGTAAGAGGAAGAGGTGAAAGAGCCCGAACACCGAGTCTGGTCCCCACCAGTACCAGGGGGCATTCACCTGTGTCAGGGTCTGACCGACCAGCAGCCCAACACCACCAGCGATGATCACCGGGGTGGCGACACGCTGCTTTCTCATGTCACCACAATGAGGTCCGTTGCCAGCGAACCGCCAGAGCCCAAGGTCCCCGGGAATCTCCTATCGCCGGCTCGGAGGCCGCTCGTAACGACGGCGACCGACGGCCGTTCGACCCGCCCGGAAACCGGCAAACTGCTCGGTCTGGTGGGTGGCCGGGTTCGGGGCTGAAACACGCATATTCTCGCCGGCCGTTGGTGTCTAGAGGCTGATGCCGAGCCGACCCGGACAGCGAGCAGACGCGGCCCTCTGTTGGCTTCGACACGATGATTGGCCGCTTTGCCCTCACGGTGCGACTCGTCGAGGACGGCACCGTCGTCGAGGTCATTGACCTCGTGCTTGGCCGCTAGTTCTCGCTGTCGAGAACGTTGGCGCGGTTGCCGCGGTCGGTGATCTCGGCCTTCAGATCATCGCCGAAACAGAAACGAAAGCCTCTACCGCGCTTCGTCGGGGTCCCCCAAAATGAACCCACGGTCTGGAAAGGGGTTCATGATGCAACCTCAATCGGTGACATTCGTACGCCGGGTGATCGCAGGCATGATCGTGATCATTCTGGTTGCGTCTGGCTGCGCGTCGGGTGGTGACTCGACTGCAGCGGACGGACAGTCAACCACGACTTCTGTGACGGAACCATCAACCACGACTGCCGTGGCGGAACCCTCGACCAGCGTGTCGTGGAACCCGCTTCTGGCTACCACGGTTGCCAAGACCGCACCCCCGGCCGCGACCTGTCCGACCGGTTCCGACCCGAGCGTTGCGGGTTCGATCGATCAGCAGCGTCCTCATCCTGGCTGGGTAGGAAGCCTTGCAGCAGCGTTCGACCTGCACGCAGGTCGCATCGTCTATGTCGACCAGCAGGGCGAAACGTGGACGTTCGATGTCTGCGCGAATCGGTGGGACCAGATGAGCCCCAATGGGTCGCCTGCCGACCCGGCGGATCTGATCGATGCAGCAGGGAGGCCGAGCGGTGTCCTGGGATCTCTGGTCTACGACGCCGACTCTGACGTAACAGTCGCTCTCAACGGCGGCTACACCGCGGTCTACGACGCCAACACCAACACGTGGACTCGTAACAGCACCGATGACGCGATCAATCCATTTGGGGGCGCGGTGTACGACCCGGCATCGGGTCTGATCCTCACGACCCGCACGTCCTCGGAGAGTTGGGATCTTTGGGCGTATGACGTCGACACCAACACTTGGTCAGCCATCGGGACTATTCCAGGCGACATCCCGACGAGCCATGTGCTCGACTTCTTGGGCTACTCGCAGACGATCGACCGTTTCATCATCGTCGGGTATGTCGACCGAGAACCGGCGACGGTGCTCCTTGACCCCCGGACCGGCGAAACCACCATTGTTTCGACCGACACACCGACGGTGAACCTGGGATGGCCAGGCGCTGTCTATGGCCAGGCAGATGACACCGTCTTCGTCAGCGAATTCGACGGTCGTTTCACACTGTGCGGATTCGACACGGCCTCGTTGGCATGGACATGCGAGAAGGCTCCCGTGACTGTGCCCTCGTTCTATTACCCCTTTGTGGCCGCTGTGGGTGACCCGATCAACGATCGACTTGTCCTCATCAACGGCATCTACGGTGAATGGTGGTCGTCGGCCGCGGACGACGTGTGGGCGATCGACCTCGACACCGACGAATGGACCCAAATCCTCGCACCGGCTTCTCCCGAGTGGGCGCCCGAGCTCGAGACGTCGATGCCTGCGGTGTCGGGTGTAGGGGATGGTCAGGTGGTCGCTGTCACGGTGTCGGGCGTGTCAGGGCATGTAGGCGACGACCTGGCCGTGGTGGTCTACGAAGGCGGCGAGTTGATCGATCTGGAACGCGATGCGATCGGTGGGTTCTGGTCGGTGATCTCGGGCGACGATGTCACGACGACTGAGGTTGTTCGCAAGCCCGGACCTTCGGGAGTGGGGCGGTTCCCGTTCGTGTCAGACGAGGCGTTGACCGTCGAACCGGGCGTCTACACCTTGGTGGTGTGGGTCGATGACGCATTGAATCCGGTGAGCCGGTGGGTTCCAGTCAACACCGACGGCAGGGGTCTGTTCGGTTGCCAGCAAGTCTTCGAGGTCGGTGCTGACGCTCAGACCGATGTGGTTGTCTCCGCGGATCTCCAACCCGACGGCTGGAACACCAGCTGCACGAGCCCGTGAATCTGAGCTGACCTGCGCGCGTCGCCCTCGTTCAGTTTCCGATGACAGGTGCCTCAATGACCTCAGGCAGACCTGACGGATGACCCGTGTGGCGCGCCGGCTCTGGGGCAGAATTCGCTCAGCCCAGACCGGCCGACCTGCGGTGCACTTGCTCGGGATGCGTTTCCCCTAGTCAGAGCGGGCGCTTCGTCCGGGATTTGAACTGTCCTGCGTGATGGGGCTCGGCGACTCGAACCCTCGGGACCGAGCCGCCCATAGGTGCCGAACCCAAGCGCCCTCCTCAGGCTGGGGGCTGAGGATATGGGCGGCACATGCGCGGGTTAGCGCCGGATACCGGGTGATTGGCTAGGGTCGTGGGCGCTGCGACCTCGTTACGACCACCGAACTCGCCAGTGCGCTGCTGGGGTTGTAGTGTCCGCGGCCACGGCAGAACAACCAGCGGAGATCGAGATGAGCGCATATCTGAGCACGACCATCAAGGTGAGGGACCCCGAGATCTTCGAGGAATACGCCGGCAAGGCCGTTCCGGTAATCAACAAGCACGGTGGTGAAACCATCGTGATGGGTGGCGTCGCCAAGCTGCTGGCTGGGCAGGCGGACCATGAATACGAGGTGGTCATCCAGTTCCCGAACACCGCAGCGGTAGAGGCCTTCTACGAGTCCGACGAGTACCAGGCGCTGATCCCACTGCGCGACAAGGGCGCCGACGTCGTGTTCAAGGTGATCGAAGGATTCTGAGCGGCTCGCAAAGATCGCCTCTGCTCCCTAGCGAAGGAGGGCACTTCCATCGACAACTAGCACGAGAACGACCGTGGGTCGCTCGGTCGTCGACGCGTCGAGCAGTTGAGATCGCGTTGGTCGGTCTGCCAACGCGAACCCAACACCCGCTCGGTGCCGGCCCTTCCCCGGCTCGGAACTCGCGGCGCAGTAACGGCCTCACCCCCGCACATAGCCGGCACGATGATCGGCTTTCGGCGGTGTTTGATGTCCGTTGCGGCCGACGCGCGTTCTCGCGCGCCTGACCGAGCGCCGAGGTGCCGATCCCGAGTGGTTCTGGTCAACCCGCGGCGATGCGGCACGAGTTCAGAACTGAGAGCGTTGTCTCCACCTGGACTGAGAGGCCTTCCGTACAAGTGGTCTACGCCAGGAGAGCAATCGTTGTTCGACCGACGGCCGCGCTCGCCGATGCATTCTCGACGGAGGGACCGGACGGAACATCGGAGCGCCTCTCTTCCGGAGCGGATACGGCCCAAGGTCCGCGCCCTGAGCCCGTCCCGCCCCCGATCATCGCGTAGGGGCGGACCTTCGCCTCTGGCCGCTGAGCGGGCACGACCATACGCTGGGGGCCGTGCAATGCAGGATGGGGAGCCAGATGTCGGGGCGAATCCGGTCTGCCCACGCACCGTCAGCGCCGGGGATTCGCAAGTGAACCACGACGGCCGGTTCGCCCGTTCAGACCGTTGCGGAGACCAGGAGTGAGAGCGGTCACTTTTCGGCGGTTCGGGCCTCCTAATGTCTTGGAGCTCTGCTCGGTCGACACGCCTGTCCCCAGGGACCATGACGTCCGGATACGCGTCCAAGCGACGACGGTGACCGCGGCTGAGTGCGCTATGCGGCGAGGCGAACCGCACTGGGGCCGCGTGGTAATCGGCTTCACGAAGCCGAGGAGACGCTTCCGGGTGCTCGGCAATGAACTAGCCGGCGAGATCGATGCCGTCGGCGACCAAGTCACTCGTTTCGCCGTCGGCGACCAGGTGTTCGGCTTCGCCGGGTTCAACCCTGGCGCCAACGCGGAATACATCTGCTTGCCCCAGGAAGCCTCTCTGGCAGTCAAACCCGCCAACAAGACCTACGAAGAGTCAGCCGCTGCGGTCGATGGCGCCACCACAGCACTGCACTTCCTGAGAGGCATCGCCGAGATCCAGGCCGGACAGAAGATTCTTGTCATTGGAGCCTCTGGGAGCATCGGTACCTACGCGGTTCAACTCGCCAAGCACTTCGGAGCACTCGTCACCGGAGTCTGCAGCGCCGCCAACGTCGACCTCGTCAGCTCCCTCGGCGCCGACGAGGTCATCGACTACACCACCGTGGACTTCACGACACGCCCCGAGACCTACGACATCATCTTCGACACGATCGGCAAGAGCTCCTTTACTGCATGCAAATCGTCACTCAGACCAGCTGGGATCTTTCTTCCCACGGTCATCACCGCCGGAAATCTGCTGCAAAGACTCTGGACGCCCATCCGCGGTGGCAGACACGTGCGGGGCGGCATGTCCTTCGGAAAAGAACGAAGAACTGATCTATGTCAAGAACCTCCTAGAAGCGAACGAACTCCGTGTCGTGGTCGAGCGAAGCTACCCGCTCGACGAGATCATCGACGCCCACCGACACGTCGACGGCGGGCACAAGAAGGGCAACATCGTGATCACCGTGGATCATCAACACGGCAATACAGCACGCGCAGATGTCGCCGACCGCACGCCGTCTCACGCCATCCAATCGATGAAGAACCGGCTTCAACGATGAACCCATCGAAGAAGCCGAGCGTCGCCACGAGGACGCCTAAGCGAGTCCCACGACCCCGTGATCTAGCCGCTGTCGACGCCGACTACGCCACGACCGGACCCAACCACAACACCTTGCATCGATCCGTCCCCGCATCAACTGACGAACTCTTCAGTTGCCTCGAAGATGGGCGGGCGACCAAGGAATGGCAAGGCCTCGACGTCGAGTGGACCTCTCGGCCGCCACACGGCATCGGGAGCACACGAACCCTGAAGGGTCTCGGGCAGACCATCGAGCAGTCTGTCCTGGCATGGGAGCCGGGGAAACGAATGTGCTTCCGGAACGACCGCACCACCCTTCCGCTTGCGGCCTTTGCCGAGGACTACATCATCACATCCACGACGGATTCGACCTGCGAGCTCCGCTGGCACTACGCGTTCGAATGGGGAGGACGGGCCAAGCCGGTGCTTGGGTGGCTGTTTGGATTGGCCTTCGCCATAGGCGGCCGGCGTGACCTCAAGAGACTGGCAAGCCTCCTGGGATCGCCTGCGGAGCCTGACTGAGCCTCCCGGACACAGAGCCGGATCAGCCCCAAGCCACACTCTCAGCTCGATATGACCACACCACGAGAGCGCTGCACCCGCTCAGAACCGGCAATGAGCCGCAGGGTGTCGAGGGATGGGACCATTGCGGAAGTGCTCAATAATCGCGCCACGGAATCACGAGCCTCCGTAGCCGAACAGCGCAACAGTTCGG
>CAWCAF010000007.1:0-15913 GCA_963793385.1 uncultured Acidimicrobiales bacterium | reverse complement strand
CGAGATCAGGAACTCGGCAGCCTGTTGCGGAGCCGCCTCGCTGAACTCGCCCGACTCCATCTTGCGTTGCAGCTGCCGAACCGTGCCGTGCCGAAGCGCCGCCCGGAATCGCGATGGGGCCCGGTCGGGGAAGATGAGCGACAGCTTGTACATGGCGACGATCGGCGTCAGTCGCCGAAAGGCTCGATCGAACACCATGAGCACCACGGTGGCGAAGATGCAGAGGGCGACCCACCAGCCGATGAGCTTGAGCCAGCCATCGGGTCGCGGGATGACCCGACTCGCGACAGTGACGAGGACGATCGACATGACGATGGGCCCGACCGTGATGAGGACGCGTAGGATCCCCGCTACGACGGGACGTCCTTCCCACTTCTCCTCGTTCTGAGCCATTCCGGTACTTGGATCGGCCTAATCACGACCCCGATTAACCCTCGCCTGGAGAGATTCTCGATGACCTCGAGCGCAGGCGGCCGTTGAGTGAGGGCTATTCGGGGAGGTCGTGAACGGGAAGGCTGACCATCAGAGCCCGAACCGCCTCCAGCGTGTCGGCCTGAGCGGGCTGTTTGTCGGGCCTGTAGCGACGGACTCGCGCGAACCGCAGCGCGACACCGCCGGGGTATCGGGTCGACGCATGGGTCGAGTCCAGCGCAATCTCGGCGACCAGCTCGGGACGGGCGAAAACCGTGATTCCCCGGCGGTAGGACTCGCGGGCGAGGATCTGCTCGGTCTGCCATGTGAGTAGGTCGTCGGTGCAGACCTTTGAACGTCTTTCCGACCATGACCAACTCGCCGCTGGCGCGTCGATGGCGCCGAGGTGCAGGTTGGACAGCCAGCCTTTGCGTCGACCGTGTCCCCATTCGGCGCCGAGAACCACCAGGTCCAGCGTGTGCACCGGCTTGACCTTCTTCCAGCCCTTGCCGCGGGTGCCCGCCCGGTAGGGCGTATCGAGGCCTTTGACGACGGCTCCCTCGTGGCCGGCGGACAGTGCGGCATCGAGGTGGCGTTGGGCGTCGGCAGGGTCGTCGGTGACGATCGTCGGTATCCGATGGGCGCCGCGACCCGGGCCAGAAGTTCGATGCGCTCGGAGAGCGGGCGGTCGAACAGGTCCGGCCGTCGACGTGGAGCAGATCGAAGAAGTGGGGGTCCGAGCCGAGCACCTCGCCATCGAGAACGAGCGCTCGGGCCGGCATCGCTTTCACAGCCGAGACGACCGTGTGTGGCGCGATGGGTGATGTCGTTGAGGTTCCGCGTGAAGACGGCGACGTCGCCGGCGGCCTTGTGGACCTGGATGCGGATGCCGTCGAGTTTGTACTCGACCGAGGCCGGGCCGGTGTCGTCCAATGCGCTGGCGATGTCGGGTGCGTTGACGCCAGCATCGGCTCGACCGCTCGTCCAACCGTCAGCGTCACCGCCGACAACCCTCCTCGCCGGATGCGGCGGCGATCCAGCCCGCTTCGGGAAGGTCGCCGAGGAGCATGGCGGCCCTTCGGACCGAACCCAGCCTGACGCCGTAGGCCTTGCTGACCGCCGATGCGACCACACCGGCGAGCGCCCCCTGACGTAGCCCGCCGGTGAGAACCGATACCAGGAAATCGGCCTCCTCCGGCGTGGCTCGGCCGAAGAGGTCGGAAACGATCTGGCGACGGGTTGCTCCGAGCCGGCGCCTGCTCGTTTCCTCGACCCTGCTCCACCGCCCGGTCGACATCGGACAGGGTCAGCGGTGCCCGGATCCACCGTCGCGCGTCGGGGTTCTGGTCGTGATCGGCGAGACCCTCGACCGCTCGCGACTGTGGCCCATCCGATGCCCACACGGCCTCGACGGGGGCCACCGCTGAGCAGCGCGACAGCGCTCGGAACCTCTGCCGGGGTGATCGCACCCAGAAACGCGGCCAGAGCCGCCACCTTCTCGCTACGGGCCGAGCTTGCTGCCGTTGCTGCCGACGCGTTCACCAGCGCCGACAGAGACGTCGATGGGACCATGAGAGTGACGATGCCGCTCGATGCGGTCACTCACAACCGCGACTACGGCGCCGCCGACGAGCATCAGCAAGCCGAGCGGCCGGTCCGCCGATGCACGCTCTGCCCGGCGGCGAGGAAGAACAGACCACCGCCGGCCGCCGCTGATGCAACCCCGGCGCTTTCCACTCGGCGGATAGTGGAGTGAGCCGTGGTGACGCCTGACGGCGGAGTCCGGCGGTGGTCTGCGAACCAGTGGAGATCCGTGGCGGTCTCCAAACCCAGCGAAACGGCCAGGTCGATCAATTGGCCGGGGTTCTTCTCCCGGACCAGGAAACCGTCGAGATTTCCCACTAACGGTGGAATCTCGGCTCGACGAAGAGCAGCCCTGTCGTCGCCGGCGCCGCCGACGTCGAGGTGACGAGATAGGGAACGTTCAGATGGCTGAACGTCTGGTGCGCTGGGCCGGGCGCCCCCAGCGTCGTCGAGCTCGCCGATCTGATCGCGCGTGTCGACGATGGCCACGGTCGTCGCGATCGCAGCATCCACGGCAGATCGCCGAGGCGGTTGGGGAGGACCACGTTGATCGTCGCCGAGTGGAGTTCGAGTCTCGGTTCGGTCTTCTGCCACGGCAAGGTCGCCAAGGGAATGCGGTGCATCACTCGCCTTTCCGCTTCGATGGGGGAGAGATTGTCGGTCGTCTCCGACTCGTCGAGGATCGACGTGGCGCTCTCGACGTTGCTTTCCACCGAGGTGACGACCACGTTGACCGACGACCCGAACGCATCACTGATCCGCTCTGCGAATAGGTCGACGCCCAGCGGTTCGTCCCGGTTCGCCGAGCTGGCGATCGTGAGGTGCACGGTCGGTGGCTCGCTCTTCTCGACCAGGTCCTCGATCGCCATCGAGATGATCCGGGCATCGGCCCGCCACCCACCGACCGCCTCGGCGACCATCGCCTGCCCGGAACCGAACTCATTTCCGGGTGTCGGCCGCCATTCGTCGATGATCTGAAGAGGGGCGACGACGAGCACCATGGTCATGACCGTCATCCTGAGCCGACGGGCGATCGGTTGCCTGGTCTCGAACAGTCGTCCGTTGGGGACGAGACCGAAGACGATGAAGGTCGAGCGCTCGCCGGCGGTGATCATGCCGATGACGTTGGCGAGGAACAGCAGGAACGCCCCGAATGCCATCTGCCATTCTCCTATTTGCAGCGTGATCCCGATGACCGCCAGCGGCGGGATCAGCGCAACGGCGACCGCCACGCCCACGATCGCATCGCCGGCCTGGCGCCGAACCTGTGAGTAGGCGCCGGCGGAGCCGGCAGCGAGTGCGACGCCGAGATCGACCAGCCGGGGCGAGGTCCTGGCCAGCAGCTCGTTGGGCAGGGGCTGAGGATCGCCGGGAAGCAGCCATGAGACAGCGGCGGCGAGGGCGATCGCCAGCACCGTCCCGGTCAGGGTCACCCATGTGGCCCATGCGGCCCTGCGTGTCCAGTCCATCACCGCCGCAGCGGCGATGCCCAGCACCGGTGCCATCAACGGTGCGACGAGCATCGCCCCGATCACGACAGCGGTCGAGTCGGCCAGCACGCCGAACACAGCGATCAGAACCGACAGAGTCATCAGGCTGTAGAAGCGATGGAGGAACGGTTTGCGACGCTTTCCTTCGGGGAACAGACCGGCGATGATGCGCTGCCGCTCGTGTTTGCCGAGTGGATCGATGCGCAAACGCGCGTCGGCCAGGGCCGCCAGGCCGTTCTCCAAGGGATGAGTCAGGATCTCTCTCGTCGCCATGACGACTACCTCTGGAACGGAACCGGCCGACGAGCCGATCTCCGCATGTGAAACTAAGCCGGGTCGCCGAGATGTGAATGGGCATGGATACCGTCCGATCGTGGGCGGAAACGCCCGAAATGGCACCCTCCGTGGTCGCATCCAACAAGGTGCGCCGAATGCGCCACCCAGACGCACATCCGCAAATTGGGGAGCGGCCACCTCCCTGTCTCCGACTCCTCCGACCCGGTTGGCCCAACGTTGGTGAGTGCATGTTCCCGATCCCTGGCGCTGGTGGGCGCGACTGTGGGAAAGTTCTTGAACCAACTCGTGGGTGATGACTGAGAGCGCCGGATCCTCGGATCCGGCGCTCGGCCTTTCCGGGTTGGTCGATGTGCAGGCCAGTAGTGTGAAACACCTATGCCTCGACCCGATCAACGTGGAAACGACGAACTAGACCTCTGTCCTTCGAACGAGACTTCACCGACATGGCCGACGGGTCCGTGCTTGTGAGGTTCGGCAGAACCCATGTGCTGTGCACCGCATCGGTGGAGGACGACGTACCCCGTTGGATGCGCAACTCGGGCAAGGGCTGGGTCACCGCCGAGTACAACATGCTGCCCGGTTCGAGTCCGGAACGTATTCGCCGCCGGGTCTCGGGCCGGGATCAGGAGATCCAGCGCCTGATCGGTCGCAGCCTGCGGGCGGTCGTGGATCTGGAGATATCTCGGCGAGCGGAGCATCACGGTCGACTGCGATGTCCTCCAGGCCGACGGTGGAACCCGCACCGCTGCGATCTGCGGTGGTTTCGTCGCCTTGCACGACGCGATCACCCGTCTCGATCTGGGCGTCGACCCGTTCACCGAAACGTGCGCGGCGATCAGCGTCGGCATCGTCGATGGTGAAGCCCGTCTCGATCTGCCTTACATCGAGGACGCCAACGCCGAGGTGGACATGAACATCGTGATGACCGGCAGACGGGTCCCTGATCGAGGTGCAGGGCACCGCCGAGGGTCGCGTCTTCAGCCGTGACCAGCTCAACGACCTGCTCGAGCTCGGCTGGCAGGGAGTGTCCGGATCACCGCAGCGCAGAAGGCGCTCCTGTCCGAGAGACCGGTCGTCCGTCCACCCAGGGACTGATCGGTCCTCGTGGATCTGATCCTCGCCACCACCAACCCGGGAAAGGTCGCCGAACTCGAGCGGCTTCTCGCCGGCACCGACATCACCGTGGTCGCCCGGCCCCTGGACATTCCCGAAACGGTCGAGGATGCGTCAACGTTGGAGGGAAACGCCAGGAAGAAGTCAGCCGAGATATGCGTCGCCACCGGATCGGCGGCGCTGGCGGACGACACCGGGCTGTTCGTCGACGAACTCGGCGGTGCTCCCGGCATCCGCACGGCCCGTTTCGGTGGGTGGCAGCGGCTGCTCGATGCCCTCGAAGGTGTGCCGTCGGCACGTCGACGGGCACGATTCGTGACCGTGCTCGTCGTCGCCTACCCCGACGATCGGCCCGACGTCGTGGTCGACGGTGTGTCCGAGGGATCGATCGCCACCGCTCCGGTCGGCGAAGGAGGATTTGGGTACGACCCGGTGTTCCTACCCGACGAAGGAGGGGGCCTGAGTTTCGCCGAGATGGACCCCGAGCAGAAGAACCTCGTCTCCCATCGCGGTCGGGCGCTGCGGTCTCTCGTCGACGTGCTCACTCGGTAGCCTGGCCACCATGACGACCATCCCAGGACTCCCCACCGCCGACTCGATCGGGAGCGGATTCGGGTTCGACATTTACACCCAGCTGTTGAAGGAGCGCATCGTCTTCCTCGGCAGCCAGGTCGATGACAGCATCGCCAATCAGCTCGCCGCCCAGATGCTCTACCTCGCCGGGCAGGACAACGAGAGGGACATCTGGCTCTACATCAATTCCCCGGGCGGCTCGGTCACCGCTGGGATGGCGATCTACGACACGATGCAGTTCATCAAACCCGATGTGGCCACCGTGTGCTTGGGTCTGGGCGCCTCCATGGGACAGTTCCTTCTGACTGCGGGGGCGGCGGGCAAGAGATATGCGCTACCCCACGCCCGCATCCTGATGCACCAACCCTCCGCCGGAATCCAGGGCCAGGCCAGCGACATCGCCATTCAGGCCGACAACCTGATCAAGATCAAACGTCAGATGGCAGAACTGATCGCTCAGCACTCGGGACGCACGGTCGAAGAAATCGAACGTGACTCCGACCGTGACAAATGGTTCACCGCCGCCGAAGCGCAGGAGTACGGACTGTTCGATCGGGTCATCAAGCGGGCTGGTGAGCTGAGCGGCGACAGCGCCATCTGATCCGATCAGCCGGAACCGTCAGTCCGTCCCAGGCCTGCGGTAGGCGCCGCTCGCCAGTCTGCCTCAGCTCCTTGACCGCGGCCGCCAGGCCCTCGGGGTGGCGATAGAGCGCCGAACCCGAGATGAGTACGTTTGCGCCCGCAGCCGTCGCCGCCTCGACCGTGTTGGCGCTGATACCACCATCGACCTCCAAATCGATCCACCGATCGGCGCTGTCGAGCAACGTCCGGGTCGCAGTGATCTTGGGTTCCATCGACGACAGGTAGGACTGTCCACCGAATCCCGGGTTGACCGTCATGACGAGCAGCCATGTCGAGCAGGTCGAGCACGTGCGCGACCGTGTCGACCGGCGTGTGGGGATTGAGCGCCACCGCCACGCCTGCGCACCGAGATCGCGAATCGTCGACAGCGTCCTGTGGAGGTGAACGCAGGCCTCCTCGTGGACGATGATCAACTGGCATCCGGCCTCGACGAAACGGCTCAACAGATGGTCGGGTTGTTCGATCATCAGATGGGCTTCGAAGGGAACCGACACCGCATCGCGGACCGATGCGATCACATCCGGCCCGAACGTCAGGTTGGGTACGAAACGCCCGTCCATCACATCGAACTGGATTCGGTCGACGCCCGCCCTCTCCAATGCCTGGCACTCGTCACCCAGTCGTGCGAAGTCGGCCGGCAGGACGGACGGGACGATCTTGATGGCGGGTGCGGAACCTGGCTGCATCCGGCCAGTATGGGGTGATGGACGACCTGGAACTCACCGTCGATCGGATTGCCGTCGGCGGAAAGGCACTGGGTCTCGACGCCGACGGTCGGGCGACGTTCGTGAGTGATGCTGTTCCCACGGAGCGAGTTCGGGTCCGTGTGACCAAGGAAGCCAAACGATGGGCCGAGGGTCACGTCGTCGAGGTGGTGCACCCGTCGCCGGACCGGGTGGTGCCGCCGTGCCCCCACGCGTCCGGACAGCCGCGCTGTGGCGGCTGTGACTGGCAGCATGTGGCCACCGACGCCCAACGGCGCCTACGGGTGGCGATCGTGGAGGACGCCTTCCGGCGGATCGGCAAGCTGGATACCGCCGCCATCGACATCAGGTCGGGTCCGGTCCTCGGTGCCCGCGGTTTCCGAACCGGTGTCCGCATGCTTGTCGACGGAGATGGGCGGTTGGCGTACCGCCAGCCGCGCTCGCACCTTCCCTACAGCCCTGCGTCGTGCCTGGTTGTACACCCGCTGATCGACGAGGCCATCCAGACCGCACGGTTCCCGCACGCCACCGAGGTGCAGCTCAGAGTGGGTGCACTGACCGGGGAGCGTATGGCCGAGGTGACGCCTTCGGTCGGATCGCCGGTCGTACCAAACGATCTGGCGGTGATCGGTCGCAATGAGTTGGGTCGCCGCTCGGTTTCCGTGCGCGAGATCGTCGAGGACGTTCCCCTGAGGATCTCGGCCGGCACGTTCTTCCAGTCGTCCCAGACCGGCGCATCCGCATTGGTGGCGGCGGTTCGAGGCGCACTGGCAGAAACGGACCCCGATGCTCTCTTGATCGACGCGTATGCCGGCGGCGGGTTGTTCTCGGCGACGGTTGGGCGGGAATGGACCGACGCCGGTGGCGAGTTGATCGCCGTCGAATCGAACCCGTTGGCCGCGGCCGACGCCGCCGTGAACGCTGCCGTCGGCCACCGTGGTCAACCAGCGGATCCATGACTGGCGGCCGCCCAAAGCGACGGCGGTCATCGCCGATCCGGCGCGAGCCGGTCTCGGCGCCACGGCTGTGGATCGACTCGTCGAAACCGCTGCACCGATCATCGTGCTCATCAGCTGCGACGCCGGATCGCTGGGTCGCGACGCCCGGCTGCTATCTGAGAAAGGGTACGTAGCGGACAGCGCATGCGTCCTCGACCTGTTCAACCACACAAGCCACGTGGAAGTTGTCACCCGCTTCCGGCGATCCCCGCGGCCGCCGACGTGACCGACCGCTTCCTTGTACCGGACGCCGGTAGTCGGAGTCATCCGCCGAAGTCGCTCCGTGATGTGGGGATCGATCGTCGCGGTAGCGAGGGTATGAGCGCCCGAGCTAGATCGCTTTGACGGACGTCATGGAATCGTACGGTCGCGAAGGGACGATGCGCCACCCCCGGCTCGGACCAGGATCAGGCGACGCGGGTGGTGTATTCGGCCGAGTAGAGAAATCCGTTGATCAGGATCTGCAGTCCCACTCCCCGGTCCGCCAGTCGGGACCAGTAGTCGAAGCCGTCCGGGTCGGGCGCTCTACCGAGCATTCCGACATAGATCATCAGGACGTCGACCTGGGCGCCGATGCTTGCCGCATCGGGCCTGGTGGCGGCGGCCAGGTCGGGGGTGCTGAGCCACTCATTGACCTCTTCGGCTGAGGGCATGTCGGCGGTTCCTGACAGAGCTGCTTCGGCCCGGGGCCGTACGCGGGTCGCGAACTCCTCGGAGCGGAGGAAGTTCACGATCACCTCTGCCGGTTTCAGACGCCTGCTGTTGAGGCTCTCGGTCCAGTAGGCCAGCCCGGCCGGGTCCGGGTCGCGGCCCAGGAAATCGCGGTACTGCTGGGCTACGAACTGCTCCGCTGAGGCAAATGGCTTGACCGGAACCGGGCAGCGGAGATCCGGCGTCATCGAACCGAGGACCGAAGGATCGGACCCGGGAATCGAGTCGGTCGGTTCGATGGAGCGCTCAACGTACTGGCCGGTGACCCACATCCGCCCGTCCGGAGCACACCGTACGTCGACCCAGATGTGCGTTGCCCGCTCCGCCATCAAGTTCTTGGCATGGGGGCCCGACTCGAGCCAGAGTGCCACCGCATCGGTGGCGGGATTGAACATCACGAGCGCATTCTCGGCCGCCCACATGTTCAGGGGGAAGTCGTCGAGCAGGACGATGATGTCGCTGTGGCCGAGCTTCCCGTTCGATCGCATTCGCTCGCCGTTGGCGGCGGCGTACGGTCCGAGATCGACCAGTTCGTGAAGGAGCGGGAGTCCAGCCTCGGCACGTGCATTGTTGTGGTCGGCGGCGATCTGTTCGGCGAGGGCCCGCTCGACCGCCGTCATCTCGATATCACTCTTGGCCGAGGCCGCCTCGGACCCTTCAGCGGCGACCGGGCCGCTCATCGTCGGGATTAAGGCCAAAAGGCCCACGAGAATCGCTAACGACTTCGGGAACCGGCACGATAGGAGGACTGCCACCGCAAGGTCATCGGCGACATGACCGGATTTCTTGAGCGCCTCAACGCGCAGTGACCACCTGCGCCACCTCAGCCCGTCGCGAGCCAGGTCAGGATCCGGCCCCTCAACCGATCCACATTCAGACCGGTTGTGGCACTAACCCATAGGACATCACCCGGTTCCAGATCGCACCCGGCGGCGAGTTCCGTACGTCGCTTCTGGCGCTGTGACGACTTCACCTTGTCCTGCTTGGTGGCCACGACGCTGTGCGGCAAACCGTGGGAACGCAGCCAGGTCAGCATGACCATGTCGAGCGATGTGGGGCCGACGAGCCCATCGACTAGGACGATGATCATGACGAGTGACTCACGCTCGAGCAGGTATGTCTCGATCATCGTCTGCCAGTTCGCTTGCGCCTTCCTGGAAGCGCCGGCGGCGTAGCCGTATCCGGGGAGATCCATCAGCCCGCGCCCAGCCGGCTCATCCCTCAGAACGAAAAGGTTGAGGAGTTGGGTTCGTCCGGGCGTCTTCGAGGTGAATGCGAGCCGTTTGCGATGGGCGATCGCGTTGATGAGCGAACTCTTCCCTACATTCGATCGACCGACGATGGCGATCTCGGCGTCGAGCGTCGGAAGGCTGAGGTGATCGGTGGCGCTCTGGGAGAACCGGAGCTCGAGCGGACGCACAGGTCAGATGGTACGGGTCTCGATGGGAGGATGTCTTAGTCTCTTAAGACAGCGAGATGACCAGTCGATAGCAGACGTATGGAAGCTGCCGAGATCATCGCTGCCACGCCGGCACCGAATGACAAGGAAGCTGTTCTGGCATCCCTGGGTGCACTCCTCGAAACGATCGATCTCGAGCAGAATGAACTCCGCGAGCACCAAGAACGCACCGCCGACTTCGAAGCTCAGTTGCGGGGTCTGGCCTCCCAGCGGGAACAGGTCACACAGTTCACCGATGCCCAAGCCCGCAACGAGCCGATCTCCAGCGTTCTGCTCGAGACCTTCGAATTCCTCCTTCAGGACGACGAGTTGTCGGTGGACGTTCGCAACGACCGGATGCTCGGGCTCTTCCGATCGGCCAGTTCCTGCATCATGGTGGCGGACTGGACTGCGAACAGTCCGGTCACGGTCGAATGGGTCGAGAGCTTCAATCGGGTTGTCGCGCGCAAGATTCGCGATCTGCGGGCGTATACATCCGGGTACGCCAAGGTCGGCAAGATCAAGTACGCCCAAGTGCTCCTGATTCCCGAGGAGATTTACAACCAGCCTCGGTACGACCGCGCCCCGAAGGAGTACTGGCTCCAGTACGCCGGGTTCAGCCTCATCGCGTCGGTCCTCACCACCCGGAAGCACTCCACACAGTTGCGGGACGAGATGTCGGCTGCGCTCACCATCCTCAACGTGGCGCTGGGTCGTCAGAAGATCCCGGTGGTTCGCCCCGCGTGGTCTGTAGTCGTCTCGCCCACGTGGTCGGCAGCGTCGACCGGTCGCTACTCTCGAAGGCGATGCAACCGCTGATCGGAACAACCGGCCGCCGCCTGCCGGCATTCAAGGTCGAAGGTGCCTTCGAGCAGTTCTTGGATTCGCCGTTGGAGATCTTCTACGCCGAATACGCCGAGAAGGTGTCGGTGGCCGGTGGACTCCCTGTCCTGCTCTCCGACGCAGCCGATCCGGAGGCTCTGGTCGAACGACTCGACGGGCTGCTGCTCAGTGGGGGTACCGATGTTGCGCCCGACCGTTACGGAGCAACCCCTGGCCCCCACCTCTGGCCGCTGTCGCCCGAGCGTGACGAGTTCGAGCTGGCGCTGGTTCGAGCGGCCACCCGTCGTCGGCTCCCCATCCTCGGCTCCTGCCGAGGGATCCAACTGCTCAACGTCCATTTCGGGGGCACTCTTGTCGCTCACCTCCCGCCTGATTCGGGAGAGGCCCATTCGTCCAAGGCCTATCCTCGCCACGTGGGCCGCCACGAGGTCATCATGGAGCCGGGCTCGACGATGGCCGACCTGTACGGCTCGTCGGCGATGGTCAACAGCTACCACCATCAGGGTCTCGATCAGGTCGGTGACGGCCTCGCCGTCACCGCACGGGCACGCGACGGTGTCGTCGAAGCTGTCGAGCACACCGATCTCCCGATCATCGGCGTGCAGTGGCACCCCGAAACCATGCGTGTTCCAGGAGCCGATCTGGGATTGGTTGGTCAAAGCTGCCGCCGATCGCTGACCGATCGGGTCCCGTCAAGGGCGTCGCAGCGCTAACATGCGTGCGCCAGCCCACGTAGCTCAACTGGATAGAGCAGGGAGCTTCTACCTCTCAGGTTCGGGGTTCGAGTCCTCGCGTGGGCGCTCGATCCATACTGTCGTCACCCCGAACCGGGTCGCCAAGGTCTGCTTCAGAGGCGTCGCTGTTGCACATAGGGTTGACCGATGAACTCCCCACATCACCCACGGCGCAGATGTCAACCGGCCCGATGACCTCGGTCTGGATCGGGCTCGACATCGGCACGACCGGGCTGAAGGCCGCAGCCTTCGATCGCCGGGGCGACCTCGTTGCGCTGAGGGTCCAGCCAACCCCACTGCAGCGCGGTGGAGCCGAGTTCGACGCTGGAGAACTGTGGTCGGCGGCGGTCGCCGCAATCGGCTCCATGATGGACGAACTGACCGATCGCGGTCTGGTCCCGGGCGGGATTGCCTGCGCCTCGATCGGCGAGACCGGCGTCGCCCTCGACGATCGTGGTGACCCGTTGTATCCGTGTTCGACATGGCTGGATCCTCGGATGGATCGACAGACGCGATGGTGGCGACAACAGGTCGGAGAAGAGGTGACGGCGCAGATCACCGCCCTCCCGGTCCGACCCAAGTTCGGGGCCATCAAGCTTCTGTGGCTCCGCGACCACCACCCCGACATCTTCGCCCGGATCCGACACTGGCTTCAGGTGGCGGACTTCGTCGCCTTTCGGCTCTGCGGTCAGATGGCCACCGACCACTCGTTGGCGTCCCGGACGCTGCTCTTCGACCTGGACCGGCGGCGGTGGTCGGCCTCGCTGCTGACCGCGGCCGGCATCGAGCCGTCGATCCTGCCGGCCGTTGTAGCGAGCGGCACCGAGGTGGGCGAGGTGTCACCCGTGGCCGCACAGCAGACAGGTTTGCCGATCGGGCTCCGGGTCATGGCCGGCGGACAGGATCATGTGTGCGCAGCACTGGCGCTCGGGGTGACCGAGCCCGGGACGTTGTTGGACTCGATCGGTACGGCCGAAGCCTTTTTCTTCCCCACCCGGGAGCCGACCTATCAGGGTCCGGTCGTAGATGCCGGGATCCCTCAGGGAGCCCATGTCGTGGTCGGACGCAGCTATGCGATGTGGGGTCTCAACCCCGGCGGTGGACGGATCGACGAGGTCCGCCGGACGTCGGGGCTGGAGTGGGACGAGTTCCTCCTCACCGATCGGGCCCGACGCGAGAGTGCATCGTTGGCCGCGGACGCCCATGACGCGATCCAATGGATCGCCGCCGCGGTCGGCACCCCGATCATCCGACACATCGTGACCGGTGGGGGAGCGCGGAATCCGCTCCTCATGGCGGCCAAACAGGCGCTCAGCACACTGCGGATCGAGGAGTCCAAGCTGCCTCAGGCCGCATGCCTCGGCGCGGCGATGCTCGCCGGGTGCCCCGGAGTCGGTGCTCGACCGACCGCATCGGATCGGTCATGACCCGGCGGACACGTGCTCGCCACGATGCGATTGCATTGGCCCGCAGACCGAAGCGCCCGCGCCCGGCGTTTGTGGATGGACGCCCGACTCGCCCTAGCGTCTAACCACAACGACTCGAGGGGATGATGTGACCGACCAATCAGCGGTCGTTTCTGCGGCCCGGCGCCTGTCCGAGGCGGAAACAACCGGCGCGACGTGTGCCCCGATCCGGGACCTGCTCCCTGCCGACGACCTCGACGGCGCCTACCGGATCCAGCACCTCAACACCGAGCTCGGCGTCCGAAGCGGTCGAAGGGTCGTCGGTCGAAAGATCGGCCTCACCAACCCGGCTGTGCAACAACAGCTGGGCGTCGACCAACCCGACTTCGGAACGCTCTTTGCCGACATGGCGTTTCCCTCGGGCGCAACGCTCCCCGGATCCCGCCTGATCCAACCCCGGGTCGAGGCCGAGGTCGCCCTGGTGCTCGGGACCGATCTCGAGCGGAAGGACAACACGATCGTCGATCTCATCGGAGCGATCGACTATGTGCTCGCTGCGATCGAGATCGTCGATTCCCGCATCAGCGACTGGGACATCCATATCACCGACACGATCGCCGACAACGGGAGTTCGGGACTGTTCGTCGTGGGTGATCAACCTGTACCGCTCACCGAAATCGACGTGCGGGAGGTCGAGATGACGATGACGATCAACGGTGATGTGGTGAGCGAGGGGAACGGCGCCGCCTGTCTCGACAATCCACTCAACGCTGCGCTGTGGCTGGCCAACGAAGTGGCTCGACGGGGCCTGCCGCTTCGAGCCGGAGAGGTCGTGCTCACCGGTGCGTTGGGACCGATGCGTCCCCTCGTTCCGGGCGACGAGGTCGTTGCCGATCTGAGCGGCCTCGGAAGGGTCGGGTGCCGGATGGCCCAGGGAGGATCACGATGACGATCAAGGCTGCTGTGATCGGCTCCGGCAACATCGGGACCGATCTCCTCATCAAGTCCCTGCGCACGAGTGACGTCGTCGAGGTCATCGCCATGGTCGGCATCGATCCGACCTCCGACGGGCTGGCCCGGGCCGGGCGTCTGAAGGTGGCGACGACCGCCGACGGCATCGACGGACTGGTGAGCATGGACGAGTTCGCCGACGTCGAACTCGTCTTCGACGCCACCTCGGCCGGGGCTCATGCCCGCCACGACGAGGTGCTACGGCAACACGGCAAACAGATGCTCGATCTGACGCCGGCGGCGATCGGCCCCTACGTGGTCCCGCCGGTCAACCTGAGCGACCATCTCCACGAGCCGAACGTCAACATGGTCACCTGCGGCGGGCAGGCGACGATCCCGATCGTGCACGCCGTCCATCGGGTCGTGCCGGTGGCCTACGGCGAGATCGTCAGCTCGATCTCGTCCCGTTCGGCCGGTCCGGGGACGCGGGCCAACATCGACGAGTTCACCGAAACCACCGTCGAGGGCGATCGAGGTGGTCGGCGGCGCCCAACGGGGCAAGGCGATCATCGTGCTCAATCCCGCCGAGCCGCCGCTGATCATGCGCAACACCGTCTTCTGTCTGGTCGAAGAAGGTGAGCCGGAGGCGATCGAGTCCTCGATCGCCAAGATGGTCGAGACCGTGCAGGAGTACGTACCCGGCTACCGGCTCAAGCAGAAGGTCCAGTTCGAGGTCCTCGACGGATCGACCACCGTGCGCATCCCGGAGATGGACCGCAAGTTCACCGGATGGAAGGTGTCTGTCTTCCTCGAGGTCGAGGGAGCGGGCCACTATCTGCCCGCCGTACGCCGGCAACCTCGACATCATGACGTCAGCCGCGATCAGGACCGCCGAGCAGATCGCAACCGGAGTCCCGGCATGAACGACACCAATCTCTACGTTCAGGACGTGACGTTGCGCGATGGCATGCACGCCATCCGCCATCAGTACGGACTCGACCACGTTCGGGACATCTGCCGGGCGCTCGATGCGGCCGGAGTCGACGCAGTCGAAGTCGCCCACGGCGACGGGCTCGCCGGGTCGCTCGTTCAACTACGGCTTCGGTGCCCACACCGACTGGGAGTGGCTCGAAGAGGCGGCCGAGCGTACTGGACAAGCGCGGTCCTGACCACGCTTGCTCCTGCCCGGGATCGGGACGATCGACGACTTGAAGCGGGCCTACGACATCGGCGTCCGCAGCGTGCGCGTCGCCACCCACTGCACCGAGGCGGACATCGCCGACCAGCACATCGCCAAGGCGCGGGATCTCGGGATGGACGTCGCCGGGTTCCTCATGATGAGCCACATGAACGAACCGGCGCCGCTGGCCCAACAGGCCAAACTGATGGAGAGCGACGGCGCCCACTGCGTGTACATCACCGACTCGGGCGGGCGGCTGACGATGGGCGACGTGCGGGATCGCATGCGGGCCTACCGCGAAGTCCTCGACGACCGAAACCCAGATCGGCATCCACGCCCATCACAACCTCACCCTCGGTGTCGCCAACTCCGTCGTGGCCGTCGAGGAGGGATGCGTACGGGTCGACGCCTCGCTCGGCCGGCATGGGAGCCGGGGCCGGCAACTGCCCGCTCGAGGCGTTCATCGCCGTCGCCAACCTGCAGGGCTGGCACCACCGCTGCGATGTCAACGCCTCATGGATGCGGCCGAGGACCTGGTGCGGCCGCTCCAGGATCGACCCGGTGCGAGTCGACCGCGAGACGCTGAGCCTCGGCTACGCCGGGGTGTACTCGAGCTTCCTTCGACACGCCGAGAAGGCCGCCGAGACCTACGACCTCGACACCCGCGCACGATCCTGCTGGAGCTCGGCCGCCGCCGGATGGTCGGTGGCCAGGAGGACATGATCGTCGACGTGGCTCTCGACCTCGTGAAGGGGCTCCGCCGCCGAGGGGTGACCCGCCGGTCCGCACGACCAGGTCGACAGGTGGAACATTGCGATCGCCGCCGACGTCGAGAGTT
>CAWCAF010000006.1:0-62056 GCA_963793385.1 uncultured Acidimicrobiales bacterium | reverse complement strand
AATGTGTCAAGGGGTTTGAGACAGATTCGGTTTGGGTTGTGGTTGTGTTGATGGTTGTTGTGCGGGCTTGTTGATCCAGGCCTGGGTTGGGTGGCGTGGGGCTTGTGGTGGCTTGTTCGTGAAGCGTTCGGGGTTGGTCTGGTAGGCGTTGTCGAGAACGGTTTGGCGTCGGGTGATGACGGTTTCGGCCTGCCCATAGTGGATGGTGGCGGGGGTCATAAGCCCGATGCCGGTGTGGTAGTGCTTGTGGTTGTAGTAGTTAATGAAGTCGTTGAGCCATCGGCGGGCGTGTTCGATGCTGGTGAAACCGTCTTTTGGGTAGGTGTGGTGGTGTTTGACGGTTTTGAATTGGGCTTCGGAATAGGGGTTGTCGTTGGAGGTTCTCGGTCGGCGAAAGCGACTTCCCGATGCCGAGTTGGACCAGGAGCATTGCCACAGTGTTTGATGTCATTGCTGTGCCACGGTCGGCGTGGAGCTGGTCGGGGGTGATGCCTTGTTGTTCACAACACCGGCGGATCAGTTCAGCTGCGAGGTCGGAGTCTTCTCGGCTGGCGATGACCCAGCCGAGGACGAACCTCGAGAAGATGTCCAGGATCACATAGGCCCGATAGTTCTCCCCATACGGTCCCCGCATGAACGTGATGTCCCAGGTCCACACCTGATTAGGCCCGGTGGCCCGAAGCCGTGGCGGTTTTCTCGGGACACTCTCCGGGCTTGGGCCCGGCGTTCGGTGACCATGTGATTGGCCCGCAGGATCCGGTACATCGTCGACACTGAACACAGGTATCTGCCCTGGTCCAGGAGGCGGCCATAGACCTGACGGGGAGCGAGATCAGCGAACTCGTCGGAGTTCAACACCTCAAGAATGGTCGCTCGCTCAGTGTCGGTGAGTTCCCACAACAATGCTGGTCTTGGTGGCGGTGGCCCCTGCACCGGTTCCCGGGCACATTCTGGTGGACGGTTTCTCCGGTAGTGCGAAGCACGGGACCGGCCCATGACCTTGCAGGCCCGGCATCGACCCACCACCGGCGCGAGTTCCTCGACAGCGTTGTCGAGCACAGCGGTCACTCGTTCTCTTTGTCCGAGCTCCTGGAGATCTCCTCCAAGAGCTCTTGTACTTTTCCCCTGGACCTCGATAATCGTTTCCTGCTTCGCCAACTGGTCTTCCAACTGCATCCGTCGTCGTAGACGCTCAACCTCAGACTTGGATGCGCCGCCCCGCCCGCCTTCGGACCGTCCCGCCGAGCCCACTAGAGAACCCTCCCGGTGCTGCCGGCGCCAGTCCGCTGACCACCGGGATGGAGTACAAGCCTTCTCGCCGGAGCAAGGCACCACGCTGCCCGTGATCGTTACACCGGTCATACTCGGCCAGAACGGCCAGCTTGTACTCAGGTCGGAACGACCGGCGAGGCCGACGGTTCCCGTTCGGGCCTGTCGGCGCACGCAACGCCTTGCGGTCCACCTTGTCGACTTTCGCGGTCGTTATCACCCAGACCAGCATCGCCGATCCCGATCGCTTCCATATCATCTCGCTTCATCGCAGCTCTTTCCCCGCCCAGCGGTTCAAGAACCTGTCTCACCCCAAACTGACACAGAGGGCAAACGATTCTGAGTGTCACACCCCCCGTTCATAATTGATGCATGATCTCGTCCGCCACAGCATCCACTGGGTGGGCGCACGACACGTGTCGGCGGTCAGCGGAGGTGTTGGTCGATGTGGGCGGTCTGCTCCGGTCGGTCGATCTCGTCTCGCTCGAAGAGGACGAGGCGATCGACCTGGTGCGTTCGGTAGAACGATCGATCCGAGTCCTCCAGGCTGTCAACACTGCGATCGCCCGCCAGTTGGATGAGCGACACGCCGCCGGTGGATGCTTGTCCGCAACGGACGTTTTCTCCTGTGCCGGCAGGTTGTCAAGTGCTGATGCACGGCGCCACTCGCTCCGGGCTGGCCTGATCGAACACCTTCCGTCGCTCGCCACCGCCCTGAGCGACGGGACCGCACCGGTCCAGAACGTTGATGCGGTTGCGATAGCGAGGCACAAGCTGCGTCACGACCAGCGATGGCAGGCCGCGTTCGACCGGAAGGACCCCACTATCGCCCGCCGTGCCGTTCAGATGGCACCGGCGAAGTTCCACACCTGGCTCTCCCACCTTTGCCAGACGATGTCGGATGACGGTGAGACGGCGGCCGCTGAGCAGACCCAGCGCAACGGGTTCCGTGCTTGGATCACGGGCGAGGGCCGGGTGCGCGGTTCGTTCGACCTCGATGCGCTCTCCGGGGAGATCGTCCGCAACGCGGTACGCGCCGAAGCGAAATCCCTGGGTGCGCGAAGCCGTCTGGCAGGACGGGCCTACCACGCCGGCGAACACCACGACGCCAGCGCTTTTCTTTCGCTGCTGAGCTCGAAGAGCGGTCCCAAGGCCAGGCCCCTGATCAACGTGGTCGTGGATCTCGACACGTTGCGGCACGGTCCACACGAGGACTCGATGCGGTACACGTCCGGAGGTCTCGATCTTCCGATGTCAACCATCGAGCGGCTTCTGTGTGATGCGGAGCTGCGGCATGTCCTACTCGGCGACAACGGCGTTCCCCTCGCCGTCGGCAGGACGAGGAGAACCGCAACGTCGGCGCAACGCTCAGCGTTGCGCGTGATGTATGACTCCTGCATCAAGTGTGACGTGCCGTTCGACAGCTGCAAGATCCACCACATCCGGTTCTGGGAACACGGAGGGCTCACGAACCTCGACCAACTGATCCCGTTGTGCGACCGACACCACGACGAAGTGCATCAGTACGACTGGAACTACCGCCTCCATCGAGACCGCACGATCGAGATCCTCAGACCCGACGGCCAGACCTGGGCCGCCCTGGCCCCGCCCAACGCCGAAGCCACCCGGCGTCGGAACGATGCACGGCGACGACAACGGCAGAAACGAGGCAACGTCGATGAGCGGCGAAGACTCACCGCAGTTGAATAGCTGGGATACCGCCCGGTCGGGCGGCGCCAGCGTGCGCGCGGTCACGACCGAATGCCACCGGCTGCAAGAGTCCGACTTCGAAGGGCTCGGCAACCTCGATCCGAGAGTCCTGTGCGGTCGGGATCTTCGCCAAGTGCTCTCGCAGCGCCTCGCCGCCCAAGCACGTACATGCTCGGTGAACGAGCTCGTGCGGGACCTCCGCAACGTCGGGTGGCGAGGCGTTGCGGATGCTGAACCAGGCGCCACGCCCGGGTTTGATGCCGCCATCGGGCTGTGGATCTTCAGCCCGCCACACGGTGCCGGAGTCCGTCAGCTGGGGTGTCCTGCGGCAAGAGTCGCCCGCCCAACGGGACAGTTGAAAACGCGCTCACCGCATGCAGGTACCCGTCCTTGGGAGCACTCACCGGCGGGGGAGAGGGACCCGCGCTCGCCACGATCAGTCCGGCAGGCGCGACCGCAGCTCGCTCACCGAGACCGGCCGACCGGAACGACGGATCCAATCGGCAAACGCAGCGCCGCCGATCCCGCAACCGGCGGCGATGAACCCCAGAAGGGGCAGCCCGATCCACGCGATGTCCTCGCCCGAGATCAATCGCCTGATGATGCCGAAAGCTTGAATGATCGCCCACGTTCCGGCCGCTCCCATGGCTCCGTGGGCCATCGGGGCATGCGGGGCAAGCTTTCCACCGCCGTAGCCGGCGGCGGTGAAGCCGAACATCGTCAGGGCGAAGAAGCCGAGCCGGGCGAAGCTGGACGAGTTGTCATCGAGCAGAACGAGCGAGGCCACCGTGATCGGCACGAGCAACCAGAGCCCGGCGATCGACGAGGTCTTCACCACGTTCCAATCAATCTCGGGCATGGGGTAATCGTACGGGTCCAGGACCAGGGGGTGCCCAACCACATCAACGGTCGGTGTCCGCTAGGTTCCCATCCATGACGGTCGTCGTCTTCCTCAGAGGAATGAACCTCGGCAAGCGGAGACTCACCAACGAGCAACTGATCGCCGTCTTCGAGCGGAGCGGGTTCGCCGACGCGAGCGCCTACCAGGCGAGTGGCAACATCATGCTCCCTCGAGTCGATGAGATCGATCCGGCCCACCTGCGGACGAACCCTCCACGACGAGCTCGGCTACGAAGTGGACGTATTCACCAGAACCGGCGAGGATCTCGCCGGCCTCGTGGCGGCCGCGCCCTTCGATGGCATGAATGCGGGAAGGGGGCGGCAAACCCCAGGTGATCTTCCTCCACGGCCCGACCGATGCCGACCTCTCAACGGTGTTTCCCGCCGGGGACCGCTATGAGATCCTCGGTTCGGAAATCCATTGGTTGCCCTACGGCGGGCTCTCCGAGTCCACGCTCTCGATCGGCGCGCTCGACAGCGCCGTCGGTGGAACGACGACGAGGACGCTCGGCACCGTGCAACGGATCACAAAGCGCATCTCTCATTTAGACTGACGGTCACCGCACCGCCGATCCTGCGGACCGCCCATACCACGTCGAACCCACCACCAGGAGTTGAAATGCCAGATCTCGAGGGCACCAAAACCGAACAGAATCTCAAGGAAGCCTTTGCCCGCGAGAGCCAGGCCAACCGTCGGTACCTCTACTTCGCCCAGAAGGCCGACGTCGAGGGGTACCCCGATGTCGCCATGCTGTTCCGATCGGTCGCCGAAGGTGAGACCGGCCACGCATTTGGTCACTTCGACTTTCTCGCCGAGATAGGCGACCCGGCCACCGGTGAGCCGGTCGGTCCAACCGAGGACAACCTCAAGTCCGCCATCACCGGTGAAACCTACGAGTACACCGAGATGTACCCGGGGTTCTCCAAGACCGCCCGCGATGAGGGCTTCGACGAGGTTGCCGAGTGGATGGAGACCCTCGCGCGCGCCGAGAAGTCACACGCCGGCCGCTTCGCCGACGGTCTCGACCGAATCTCCTAGAGTCGCCGCCTCTCCACCGAGAACGGGAGCCCCATGTCAGTTGAACTCACTCTCGACGACATCGCCGATCTTCGGGCCTACGAACGGGAGCGCGATGAGTTCCGCCCCTACATCATCGAATTGAAGAAGAAGCGCCGAATCCACGTCGGCACGATCATGACGCTCCTCTTCGAGAACCGCCATACGATTCGATTCCAGATCCAGGAGATGGCACGAGTCGAAAAGATCGCCACCGACGCAGGCATCGATACCGAACTACGCACATACAACCCGCTCATCTCCCGCCCGGGAAAGCTCAGCGCCACCCTGTTCATCGAACTCACGAGCGAGGAACAGTTGCGGGAGTGGCTACCCAAGCTGGTCGGCGTCGAGCGATCACTCGAACTGCACCTCGGCGACGGCGACGATGCCGAGATCATCAGAGGACAACTCGACGACGATCACCAAAAGGCGCTCAACGGGGAAGAACTGACAGCGAGCGTTCACTACCTCTGGTGGCCCGTCACCACCGTTCAGGTCGACAAGTTCGAAACGGGTCCCGTCAAGATCGTCTGCACCCACCCGGCCTACCTCGAAGAGATGGTCCTCACCGACGAGAACCGTGCCTCGATCACCCCCGATCTTCGATGACCACGCCGTGGTCGGAGTTGCTCGTATCGCTGGTCGAGGGCAGAGACCTGAGCCGCGAGGCCACGGCCAGCGCGATGACGGAGGTGCTGAACGGCGACGCCGACGCCGTGGCGCTCGGCGCGCTGCTCATGGGACTCCGAGTCAAAGGCGAGTCCGACGACGAAATCCTGGGCTTTGCGGACGCAATGTTGGCAGCAGCCGAACCGCTCACCGTCCCTCAGGGCACCGTCGACATCGTCGGGACGGGGGGATCAGCCCATCGTCGGTCGTTCGCCCTCAACGTGAGTTCGATGGCGTCATTTGTCGCAGCGGCCGCCGGTGTCACCATCTGCAAGCACGGGAACGTGGCGGCCTCGAGCACCAGCGGGTCCTTCGATTTTCTCGCCGCGATAGGGGTCGACATCGACAAGACCCCGAACCAGGTGGAGCAACAACTCGCCAACCATGGCCTCGCCTTTGCGTGGGCCAAGACCTTCCACCCGGCGATGCGTCACGCCGGTCCGGTTCGAACCTCACTCGGGATTTCGACCGTGTTCAACATCCTCGGCCCTCTTGTCCACCCCGGTGGTGTCAAGCGCATCGTGATGGGAGTGGCCACCGAGAACCCGGGCCGAGCAGCTGGCCCGGGTCCTGTTCGAACGGGGAATGATTCGGGCGTGGGTGATCGCCGGATTCGATGGACTGGACGAATTGTCCACCGCCGGCCCGAACCGAGTCTTCGAGGTCACCCGTCAACGACATTCGAGAGATGACGATCCACCCCGAGGCGGCCGGTATCGATCTCGTGGACCACCTCGTCGCTGGCCGGTGGCACAGCAGCGGACAACGCCCGGATATTCACCACCATGATCGAGTCATCCGGCGGTGTCGATGCGGCCGAGGACATCGTGGTGCTCAATGCTGCCGCCGCGCTGGTCGTCGCCGAGATCGAGCCCGATCTCGGGACTGCGGTCGCCTCGGCCAGACGAGCCTTGAGCTCGGGACAGGTCAAGACGCTCTACGACGAGTTCATCGCCGGGGACTGAAGCTGGCCAAACGCGGCAATGGTGAACTCAGCGCGTCGCTTCCCTCCAGCACCCGCGCCCTCGGCCCATAGCGATCGAGCCAGCCCCCGACGAGCAACCTGCTCCTCGACATCGAGGCCCGCGGTATCGATGCGGACGACGCCAGACTCGAACTCCAATGACGATCGTGCCGAGGTTGGCGACCATGGCAAGACGCCGGCTCCGTTCGACCGTTGCCGCCAGCGCGCCCGCCCGGTCCCGTACCGTGGCGGCCTCTTCGAAGCGTTCCAATCGGGCGAGCTCCTCCATGCGGCGCCGAAGTCCTTCCAGCGCGATGTGCGGATGCGAGGTCATCAGCCGGGCGGCGTCATCGACGATCGGCGTGTACGCGCTGACCGCGAGTTCGCCGCTGCACGGACACATCGCGACCCCCAGTTGAGCTGCAATGCAGAGCCCATTCCGCTCGGGCTTCCCGCTCCGGCCGATCCGGGTAGTACATCGCCGCAACGGGACGACGCTGTGAAGCGCATCGACCACCAACTCGGCGGTCCGTCGATTCGAGATTGGACCGAGATAGACGCCGGGCCCCTTGGTGGATCGAACGATCGAGAGCCGGGGAAACGCTTCGGCCGTCGTCAGCTTGACCCACTGTGATCTGACCGGGCTGCGGTGCCGACGGTTGAATCGAGGCCGGTGCTCCTTGATCAGTCGCAACTCGAGAAGTTCCGCCTCGAGGGTGTTGGCGCACACCCGGTGTTCGATCGCGAGTCGTCTCCCTCAGGAGCTGCGGGACCTTGCGACGGCGCTCGGAGCTGAAGTAGCTGCGCACCCTCGCTCGGAGGTCGGTGGCCTTGCCGACGTAGAGCACGATGCCGCGAGGCGTCTTTGAAGAAGTAGACCCCCGGCGCACGTGGGAGGCTCTTGGTCAGGGCGAGCTTCTTCCACTGGGGATGACCGGCGACGGTCGGCAGCGCCACCAGATCGTCCAACCCCGTCACGCCCCACCCGGACGCCCGCTCGATGAGCAGGTGAAGAAGATCGACCGTCGCCCACGCATCCTCCAGAGCGCGATGAGAAGGTTGATGGTCGAGGCGAAGCCGGGTGGCGAGCGTATGGAGACTGAACTTGGGCACTTCGTCGGCGAGCACGCGCCGGGCGAGTGCGAGCGTGTCGATGCGCTGGTTGCCCAGCATCGGACCGCCCCAACGTCGGACCGCGGCGTTGATGAACGACATGTCGAAACGGACGTTGTGGCCGACGATGACCGATCCGCCGATGAAGTCGAGGAATGTGGGCAGGACTGTGTCGATGGTCGGAGCCTTCATGACCATCATCTCGGTGATGCCGGTCAGCACGGTGATCTTGGGCGGGATACCGCAGCCGGGATTCACCATCGTCTGAAACGTGCCCAAGACCTCGCCACCTCGAACTTTGACCGCACCGATTTCGGTGATCCCGCAGCTTCCGACATCGCCGCCGGTCGTTTCGAGGTCGAGAACACAGAACGTGGCGTCGGCGAGAGGCACGCCCATTCCTTCGAGTGAGCGTTGCAAAGGCTCACTGCCGGCGCTGAGCACTTCGAACCGGCCCGGTGGCCGGGTGCGGTTCATCGAAGAAGGGGAGAGCCATGGTCGGTACTGACATCGGTGAAAGTAGAGCGAACGATTGTTCTGTTGTCAAGATGGGTCAATGACCTTCCGCACTTTTGGGGCCGAGCACGGAGGGTTAAGGTGGAGTTCTCGTCGGGACGGGCGCGATGCTGAGGCAGTGGCGACAGCAGTGTGTACTGAACTTCGCTCCCGAACCGTCGATGTAAGAGGAGAGGCGTGCGCGCCTTTTGTCGACCAATGGGACTCGGGAGATTCGAGCAATGGACCAACTAGACCTGAACAGAGCGTGCGAGTTGGCCTTCCTCGTCGCAAGGGAGGGCGTCGAGCAGGAGCCTCCGATCGAGCCGCCCGGGCCGATGCGGATGTTTCTCTATGTGCGCCACTTTCCGCAGCGAGCCATCTCGATCGCCCGTCAGGTCTTGGCCGAGGACGAGACCTTCCGCCGGCGGGTTGAAGCCGCAGCCACCGAGGAGAATGTCGGTGAAGGAGCCATGCGCTGGTTGAGCCTCCCCGGCGTGCTCTCACTCGACGCCGAGCAGGTGACCCGTCACGACTCGCCAGACGACGGTGAGCCGGTGGATGAGCCCGAGGCGGCACAGGTCGGTGAGGAGTCGATCCGCAGCGAAATCGACGAGCTCAAGAACCTGGTGGGACAGCTCGCCGAGGAGAAGAACGCCATCGACGATGAGGTCTCCGGTCTCGAGCAGCGACTGGCCGAGCCCGCCCAGGACCAGGTCGCGACGCCGACCTCGGCCGAGCCGTCGGAAGGGTCAGCGGTGCTGAGCCCGGGGGCATCGCTGGCAGCACAGGTTCGAAGTCTTCATACAGATCTCAAGCAGGCGCGGGCAGATCGAGATCAGGCTCAGGAAGCCAAGGAGCTGGCGATCATCGAGCAGGCCGAGCTGACCGAGGAGCTCGACGAACTCCGTCGAGTCGCGGCCGAAGCGCAGGGACGTCTCGACGAGCTCGAGAGTGCGGTCGCACAGACTTCCTCGGAGGTGGAGGCTGTCGGATCGGAGGCTGCGCTGGCCAAACAGGAGCGGGACCAGGCGATCGCCGAGTCTCAGGAGGTTGCCGCCGAGCGCGATTCGATCGCTGCCGAAGTGCAGCGGTTGGAAACCGAACTCACCGCAGCACAGGCCGGTGTCACCAGCTCCGAATCAGAGCTCGAAGCTGCGATTGCAGCCCGCACTGCCCTCACCGATCATGTCGATGCCCTGACCGGCGCTCACACCGCAGCACGGGTGGAGATGGAGAGGATCAACGCCGCCCTGGCAGAGCGGGGTGCCTCCGACAGCGAGAAGATCGAAGCCCTGGATGCCGCCCTCACCGATTTCACCGTCGAGCGTGACACGCTCACGTCGAAACTCGAGCTCGTGCGGACCACCGTGGCCGCACTCCAGGACCAGATGACAACACTGGACTCCTCGGTCACCGAGGCCGAGACGGTGGCGGACGCACTCGGTGAGCGGATGCAACAACTTCGGTCCTCGGTCGAGGACCTGAAGGCTGAGCCCATCGCCGCTGCCGACATGAGTGCGCTGGACGTCCCCGACGCATTCGACATGAGCGGTTTCGTCGAGGTCTCGGTCGGAGAGGACGAGACCGAGGACGCCGGAGAATCCAGCGGCAACGGTGATGGCCCGGTTGCGTCGGTGAGCGAGGCGCCGCAGGCCGAACTCCAGGCCGACGAGCCCAGCGAATCCGATGACGAAGTGGCGGGGGACGCCCCAGCCGCTCCGGTCGACGAGGGTGAGGGCGACGACACCCCGCCGTCGGAGCCGGAGTCGACCGAGTCTGCCGAGGAGCCAGAGGACATCGACGAGGTGCATGCGCTCGTCGCCGAGGCGGTCGCCTCATTCGAGCCCGGTACCGATGATGCGTTGCCAGGCTCCGAAGTCACCGGAGCCGAAGCAACACCGAGCACCGAAACCACCACGAGGAGCCGTGGCAGAGGCGGCCTGGCCAGTCTTTTCTCCTCGTTTACCCACTCGTCGACCCCCGAAAAGACCGAGACAGCGGAAGCGTCAGGGCCTCTGCTCGCCACCGCCGGGGTGGTGGGCGCCGGCGCTGCGGTCCTGGAATCGGTCGAGGCGGAAGCCGAGACCGACGAGCCGACGTCGGCGAAAGAGGCAGCGCCAAGTTCACGGCAGCCGATCGATATCCCGGAGGAAATACTCGACGATCCGGTGGCCGTCGCCCGGCACGTGGTCAACACCGAGAACGCCGTGCTGTTGATCGACGGGGACCCCGTCGCGGCAATGGGGTGGCCAAGCGTCGACCGGGTCGACCAGAGACGAAACCTGGTCCACTACCTCAGCGCATTGGCCGCCAGCAGCGGCGCAGCCCCTGATGTGCTCCTCGACCGGGACCACGGCCATGACCGCCTGCCCGATTCGCGTTCGGTTCGTGTGAGGCTCACCCGCGAGGGAGGGTCGGTCGCAGCCCAAATCACCAGCCTGATCGACTCCTACCCGAGCGAATGGCCGGTCGTGGTCGTCACCGACGACATGGATCTCGCATCATCGTCGGCCATGAAGGGCGCAACGATGATCGACAACGGGCAGCTCCTGGACCTTTTCATCGCCACATAGACGGCAGCAGGGCTCGAACCGTCCTGGCCCGCAGGCTGCCTGCCCACACCCCTGTCCCGTACGACACGTCGTCGAGCACCGCGATCGAGATGGTCCGAATGTCCCTGTCGGCGGCGTGTCCGATCAGCCAGCCGAGAGCGATCCCTGTCGCCCGGCCTCGCAACCTCGGCGATCGTGCCTGTGCCACGGCGATCAGCGTGATCGGCCACCAGGCTCGGCCGGCGACCCCGATGAACGCCACCGCAGTCTGAGCCGTCGATCGAAGATTCTCGATGCCCCCACGAGCGGCCGCACCCGGCGTCCGGTCACACCACGTCCGGAACTTCGCTGCCTTCCGACCGGTCTCGACGACGGTCGTGCCGACGACCACGACCACGGCAGGAACAAGCGGTAGAACGATGGACCCGACCAGCGCGACGGCGACTGCCCGATCGACGCGAAAAGGATGTCATCATGCGGCCGTGCTTTGCGGCCAGCCATCCGGCCGAGGCCCCGTAGTGAAAACGTTGGACCATGAACTCGATGATCGTGGCCCGTGCGGCATGGGTGACCGAGAGGGCCGGATCGAGTACGACCGACCCGATTCGATCGAGGCGCCAGATGAGATCCACGTCCTCTCCGTATCGGAACCTCGGGTCGAGCCCTCCGACCACCTCGAGAGCCCGGCGCCGAACCGCCAGCGCAGCGGTCGGAAGATACCCGACCCGACGTCCGGGGCCGACGATCTGCGGGCTCGTGATGTCACGGCCGACGTCGAGAGCGGAATGAGATGCTTCGTATCGCCCCAGCGACCCGGCCGAGGGGGGACTCAGGATGCGGGGCCCGGCGGCGACGATGGCATCGGTCTGGGCACACCAGGTTGCCAATGCCCTCACCGTCTCCGGGCTGATCCGCACCCCGGCATCGACAAACACGACGACCTCGTTGTGGGTCGCGGTCGTCCCGACCATACGGGCAGTCGCAGGACCGCCATTGGTAGTCGAGCGGATCAGAGCGACCGGGCCTGCCGCCCAGACCGGTAGCTCGACCGGTGTGGGCGACCCGTCATCGACAACGGTGACGCTCAGTCCTTCGACGTCATCGACCAGACCTCCAAGCGTGTCCGCCAGACCCACCGGGTCATCGTAGACGGGGATGATCACATCGATGGGTACGATCGATCCAGGTTGAGGTCGGGGCGGGCTGACCATTCCCGAGTCGACCAGGCGCCACATGAGTTGACGCTGCGCCGGTGAGACGGGCTCGGCCCGCCCGGCCAACCAGTCGCTGACCAGGGACGCACCCCTTGCGGACAGCTTGAGCAGTCGCCTCGGCGACCCTCCGAACAGAATCCGACCGCCATCGAGTCGGCGGAGTCCCGGTGTGGGGTCAAGCGAGGACATCGTTGATCGTTCTGACCAAGCTGGACGGTCCCTCGAGCAGGCCCAGCCGGCCGCCCGATTCCCTCGCGAGGGCCTCGGCATGGCGCCGCTCGTCGGTGGGAGCCAGTATGACGAGTTCGTCCAGAGCTCGCGCCGCTGGTACGGGGTCGTTGCCGGCGGTGACCTCCGCATCAGAGAGTAGTACGGTCACTCGCCGGGGAGCTCTCGATCGGTCGAGCTGGCGCTTTGCCGCCTTCAACGCGAGCGCAACGTCGGTGGTCCCGTGTCCCCGGAGGCTGAGAACATCGCCGACAACCCGTTCGATCGAGTGGCCACCGAGCAGCGGTTTCATCTCGATCACACGATCGCTGAAGGTCAATACCGCCAGCTCCTCCGGGGCGCGGTAACTGCAGGCGGCGGCAGCCAACGCTGCGGCGGCCAGCCGTTGGCCGTTCATGGAACCGGACCGGTCGATCAGTAAGCACAGAGAAGTGGACGGGCGTTGCCAACCGCTGGCCGTCAGGTCGTCCAGCGCCACCGGTCGGCGGTCGGCGCGGCCGCCACGATCGAGTCGAGGCTGGCGTCGATATCCAGATCGGTTCTGTCCTCCGACGCCGGCATGCGCACCAGCCGGCCCGTTCCCCTGCTACGGGCCGGCCCGGAGCGGGCCAGATCCAATACCAGCCGGCTGGCCAGTTGTCGGGCCAGTGCGGCCAGTGTGCGATCGGTCGCCTGAGCCATCGCCGCCAGCAACGTCAGGGCCTGGTCCGAGTCGGCCTCCATGAGCTCGTCGAATGCGACGAGGTCGACCGAGCCGACCTCGGGTGAGATATCGGCGAATCCCTCCTTGCGCTCCAAGTCCCGCCGACTGATCGTTCGCCGCGCCTGCTCGACGAGCGCTTGCTCGGCTTGGTCGCCCTCGAGTATCCGGTCATCCTCCTGACCGGGCGATGGGCCGGCTACCCCTGTGGGTGGAGGTGGGCCGTCGTCTGACGGCCCGTCGCTTTTCCCGAACCGTCCGCGGCGTCCTCACCTTCGTCGTTATCGGGGATGGTGGGGAGGTGATCGGTGAACACCTCGTCGAACAACTCGGTGATGATGTCCTCGGGCGTGCGGGACACGCCGTCCTGCACCTGCACCCTGCCGCTCAGAGCGCAGAGAGCGGCGTCCAGACCTACCGTTCGGTCATCGGTCCTCGTGTTCCGCAAAGTTGCGAGCTCGCCGGCGAGAACGATGAGATCGATGGCCCCTCGGACCGAGGACCCGACTCGCAGCTCCCGGTGCGACCGGGTGGAACGGACAAGCGTCACCGATTTGGCCACCAGCACGGGGTCGGCTGCGACGATGCGCTCAGCGGCCCGCTGGGTGATCATCTGTTCCTCATCGTCGGACTGGTAGTCCATCGAGACCCGGCACACCCGATCGTAGATCGCTCCGGAGATCCGAGCAGTGCCGACGGCGTCGAACGGATTCATGGCGGCCACGAAACGAAAGTCGGGGTGGGCGATGACCCGCCCCAGGCGAGGGATGGTCAGTTCGCCTTCACTCATCACGGTGACCAGCAGGTTGAGTGTCTCCTCAGGAATCCGGTTGATTTCCTCCAGGTAGAGCAGGTGGCCCTGCTGCAACGATCGGGTCAGCGGGCCATCGATCCAGATGTCCTCGGAGTACCCCGCCTCCAGGACCTGGGCCGGGTCGAAGTGGCCACACAGCCGGGCGGGTGTCAGATCCGCGTTGCCTTCGCAGAACTCCATCGACTGGCCGGAGCCGTCGGCGATCGAGCGCAAGAGGGTCGACTTGCCGGTGCCGGGTGGACCCTCGAGCAGAAGATGGCGGCCCGACATGAGCGCGGCCACCACCACCTCGATCTCTCGCCGTCGTCCCACGACCGCATCGGCGAGAGCGGCCACGGTATGGGATCCGTAGTGCGATGAGCTGGGAGGAACGGGCGAGAGCACGATGGGCCGAAAACTACAACACGCCGATGGTGTCGGCCACTTCGGTGACACCGAGTTGGATCAACCGTTCGAAGATCTGGCGCCCATGTGCGGCACTGGCACCGGTCGGGTCGCCGAGGACCCCGTTCGGCGAGACCGAACGTACCCCGTCCCGTTTGAGAGCGGTCATCAGTTCGGTCATGCTTTCCCCCCGCCCCGGTTCGGCACGGTCGAGTCGAACCAGTTCGGGATGGAGGTGCAGCATCAGCGATGTCTCGGTGTGACCTGCGTGGGCATCGCCACCATCGACGACCGGGAACACCGCCGCGACCGCGTGACCTTCGTTGCGGAGTTGATGCACCGCACCGGTGACCGGCTCGTGATTGCCGGAATGGCCGTTGACGAACACGACAGCGGCGACATTCGCCCGCACCGATCGGGCCAACTCCACGATGACCGATCTGATGACCGGACCGCCGACGCTCATCGTTCCGGCGAAACCTTGGTGTTCCCCGCTGGAACCGAAGCACATCGGCGGAGCGACGAGGACCAAGGTCGAAGCACAGGTCGACGTGAGCATCGATGCAAGGCCCTCGGCCCAGGCCACGGCGATGCGGGTGTCGGTGTCGAGCGGCAGGTGTGGTCCGTGCTGTTCGGTGGCACCGAGAGGAATGAGCAGGACAACCTCCCCCGGCACCTCGCTCGATGTCAGGGTGCCGAGGCAGAACGGTTGGCCAGGGCTCACAAGGGTATTCTCCCGCAACCGTCGGTGGCCGACCAACCGGTGCGCTACAAACGTGGCGTGGCCCTGATCGACGCCGACACCCGCGCAGATGTTCGAACGATCGATCTGCGCGCTGCGGTCCCGGTCCGATCCAGCGCTCGGGTCACCTGGCTGGGGGACCGGCGCGTCGTCAGGATTGCGCTCCAGGGGTCCCGTCCCGGCGACAAGCTGACCGAAGTCGGACTGCCTCATCGCCGAGTCTGGGTTGCGGGCTGCCAGGCAGCAGCGGCTCCCCGTGATCGCCCACATCACCGCCGCCGGTGTCGGGATGACCGAGGGGTTGGCCCCATCGGTCGCCTGGAGTCGCATCGCCCGTGAGATGGTCCGATGCAGCGGGGTCGTGCCTCTTCTCTTCATCGCCGATGGTCCCGTGCTGTCGGGTCCGTCGTTCCTTCTCGCTCTGGCCGACGTGGTGGTGTTCACCGCTGATGCCTACGCCTATCTTTCCGGACCGCAGATGGTGCGCGATTTCACCGGCACTGATGTGAGCGGTCTCGACCTGGGCGGCGCCGGTTCTCACCAGCGCAGCGGTGGACTGGCGGCCACGGTCGTCGAGAAGCTGGATCAGGCCGAGGACTACCTGCTCGAGATCCTCGCCTACCTGCCGGATCACGTGGATCAGATGCCGGCGACGATCCCGACCGACGACCCGGCCGGTCGGTCGGTCCCCGAGGCGGGGGAGCTGTTGCCGACCACCGCGACCGGTTCCTACGACGTCCGCTCGGTGATCGCAACCATCGTCGACGACGGTGTCTTCAACGAGCTCAGGGCCCAGTGGGCGCCGAATCTTGTCGTCGGTTTCGCATCGGTCGGTGGTCATTCGGTGGGCATTGTCGCCAACCAGACCCAGTCGATGGCCGGCAGCATCGACATCTCGGCCAGTCAGAAAGGGGCTCGTTTCGTCGGCTTCTGCGATTCGTTCAATGTGCCCCTCCTCACCGTCGTCGACACGAGCGGTTTCCTGCCCGGCAAGGATCTCGAGTGGCGGGGGATGATCCGTCACGGTGCCCAACTGGCGTTTGCGTATCGCTCGGGCCACCGTGCCCCGCGTCGGCCTGATCCTGCGCAAGTCCTACGGCGGTGCGTACATCGTGATGGACTCGGTCAACATGGGCAACGACGTGATGCTGGCCTGGCCCACCGCCGAGGTGGCGGTCATGGGGGCCAAGGGAGCGGTGGAGATTCTGCACCGCGAGGCCAGCGAACTGGACAAGGCCGGTCTGGTCGCCGACTACGAGGCCACGCATCTCACCCCGTATCAGGCTGCGGAGCGGGGCAGTATCACCGCAGTGATTGCGCCGTCCCACACCCGGACCGAGGTGAGCGACGCCTTCACGATGCTGTCGTCGAAGCGGGAACGTCTTCGGACTCGCCGGCACGACAACATGCCGCTGTAGCCAGCACCGCCGCCGGTTCATATGACGATTTTCACATAGAAGCGCCTGCTCAGCCGGCCCGTGCCGGGGTAATGTGAAGTCCTGCATCTCCCCCTTTGATGCAAACCACTGACGCCGAGTCGGTTTCCCCCTTTCCAATCGGCGTCAATAGAAGCCGGTCGTCTCAGGATGACCGGCTTCTTTCTTTTTCAGCCGAGTTCGTGGCGCCACGGGGGGTCGGCCCCCGCCCGTGAACACGTGATTCCGGCTACCCGGACGGCGAACCCGAGCGTCGATTCCCACCACTGGGCATCGAGTTGCGGGAAGGTCTCGACCGTCGCGCCCGCCTCGTGCACGCGGGCGAGCAACCCCCCGCAGAACGAGTCGCCGGCACCTACCGCATCGACGAAGTCGATTCGTTCACCGGCGACTCGGACGCCGCCTCCCGATGCCAATGCGACCTCGGCTCCGTCGGCCCCGAGCGTACGCACGACCGCCCCCACACCCCGGGCGAGGAGATCATCGACGCTGACCCCCATCCACTCGAAGTCTTCGTCGCTGCCGCGCACGAGGTTGGCTCGATCGATCCAGCGGTCGGCGAAGTGCCACCAGCCATCCCGGTCCTCGATCATCGCCGGACGGACGTTGGGATCGAGACTGACGAGTCCTGCGAACGCGGACGCCAACTCCGCCAGCGTGATCGGCCGTCTGGCCTCGAAACAATCCGAGGGTGCCGCCGTGGAGAATCCCCGGCTCGCTCGGGGAGGGCTGCGAGATCGACTGCGTCGAGAAGCGTGTCGGCGGTCCCGGTCCCTGAGAACACGAAGCGCTGAATCGGTTCGGTTATCACCTCGGCGGTGGCGGTCGGCTCCCCGCCCCGCTGAGCGGCGTCGAGGATCACATTGCTGGCGAGCATGTGCGACCAGATCCGCTCACCGTATGGAGTCGGTCGAGACTCGCCCGACGAAGGCGGTGGGAACACCGAGTCGAGCGGCGGCGATGGCGGCGTTCATCGGCCCCCCGCCGGGAACCGCCCGGACGCCCGGCGCGTCGGTGTCGGACTCGGCAGAAGGTCGACCAGAGCTTCGCCGGCGCAGAGCAGAAGGCTCATCCCGGGAGTGTTCGGGCCAGTTCCGCTGCGGTTGGCTCATGGTGTTCACGGGCGGTGTCAGGCAGGAGGTCGACGATCCGGTCCATCAGTCGTACGGTCTCGACCTCGACGTCATCGGTGGGCGGATGGTACGGCTCGCCGATGCGCACCCTCACCTCGGGTGGGTCGGCGAGGTTCAGCAGGTAGGGGAGTCGGCGGTTGCGAGGCCAGGCCCGCTCGGTGCCCCACATGCCGACCGGAACGATCGGGGCGCCAGTGTCCATAGCCAGCCGAACCGCCCCGTACCTGCCCTTGAGCACGGGGTCGAAGAAGTCGTGACCTCGAGGGATCGTGCCCTGGGGGAACACCGCCACCAGTTCGCCGGCCCGCAAGGCCCGCGCCGCCTCACCCATCGGGTCGCCGCTGTGGTCCTGACGGTCGACCCGGATCGCCCCCATGGCGGTGGTGATCGGACCTACGATCGGGGCGTCGGTGACCTCCTTCTTCGACAGGAAGCGGACGGGCCGGTTCGTGCGGCTCACGGCCTGTCCGAGCACGAGGGGATCGAGGTAACTGCGATGATTTGGAGCGATCAGCGCACCCGTGAGATCAGCCAGATTCTCGACACCTTCGACATCCATCCGGATGAACAGGAGAAGTTCGGGACGGAACAACTCCTTGACGATGCGCTGGGGTTCGATGCCGAGTGGTTTTGGCACGCCGGGAGGAGCATCCAACCACACCGTGGGCCAGCGGGAGAGGCTGGCGACGGCCCACAAGCGAGGGTCGGGGTTGACGGCGGTGGGATGGCCGACCGCCCGCAGCATCGGTAGGTCGAAGAAGCTGTCGGAGTAGCCGTAGCTGTCGGCGAGTTCGACGAGATTGGCTCGGGCCCACGCCTTGACCGAGCGAGCCTTGCCCCGACTCCACACGAACTCACCGTCGACCGTACCCGTTGTAGGTGGATCCGTCGACCGACCGGTAGCGGGTCGCGAGAACCGCATCCATCCCCATCAGGTCGGCAAACGGTTTCACCAGTTCGTAGGGGGTTGTCGTGGCCAGTACGACCTTGTGGCCAGCAGCCCTGTGATCGGCGATCAGCTCGTGGGCGAAGGGCTGCACCGCATCGGCGAGGACAGGTGCCACCCGCCTGCCCGGCCGCCTGGACCGCCGCCACGTTCCAACCCTTTGTGGCGCGGATGCCGACCCGGGTCAGGGCCATCGACGGCAGGGTTTCGCCGATCACGTTGAAGATCCCGAACACCAGCCCCTCGCCACGAATCGGCTTGTCGGCCAGCACTCCCTCGGCCCGCAGCGCGGCGGAGATGTGCGGCCCGCTGGCCCCCTGCAGAAGTGTGCGGTCGAGATCGAAAAAGGCTGCGCCTGCCATAGCGAAGAACCTATCGGCTCGGCTCGAACTCGGCGTGAGGGCCGAGCCGACGGCTGCCACACCGCCGATCCCCGCTACACGCCGAGGTTGCGCCGGATCACGTTCAGTGCGCTGCCCGCATGGAACCACTCGATCTGTTCGTCGCTGAAGGTGTGGGCGCCCTCGAAGGACCAGGTGGCGCCGTCGGGGGTGGTGACGGTGACGGTCAGCGGTCGCCCTGGGGTCAGCTCGGCCAGACCGGTGAGACCGATCACGGTCGTCCTCGCCGATGCGGTCGTAGTCGGCGGGGTCGACGAAGGTCAGGGGCACCATGCCCTGCTTCTTCAGGTTCGTTTCGTGTATCCGGGCGAAGCTTCGGGCGATGGCGACCGAGACCCAGACGAAATCGAGGTTCCATCGCGGCATGCTCCCGGCTCGAGCCTTCGCCCATGTTCTCGTCACCGATGACCACCCACGGCTGGCCGGCCTCGTGGTATGCCTTGGCGATCTCGGGGAAGGTCTGGATGTCACCGGTGAGCTGGTTCTTGCCGTAGCCGACCTCGTAGTCGCTGCCATCGGCCGGGTGAAGGCGTTGACCGCGCCGAGGTACAGGTTGCCCGAGATGTTCTCGAGATGGCCCCGTACTTGAGCCACGGTCCGGCCATCGAGATGTGGTCGGTGGTGAACTTGCCCTTGGCTTTCACCAATATCGGCAGGTCCGCGTAGTCGTTCCCGTCCCAGGGGCGGAACGGTGTGAGAAGCTGCAGTCGATCCGACGAAGGCGACACGGCCACGTCGATTCCCTCTCCGCTGTCGGGCGGTGCGATGAATCCGGATTCGCCTTCGTCGAAACCCCGAGGGGGCAATTCGACACCGACCGGCACCGACAGGGCGACCTGTTCTCCGTCTTCGTTGGTGAGCGTGCCCGTAATCGGGTCGAAATCGATGGTCCCGGCCAGGGCCAGGGCCATGACGGTTTCGGGCGACGTGACGAACGCGAGGGTGGCGGCATCACCGTCGTTGCGCTTGGGGAAGTTGCGGTTGTAGCTCGTGACGATCGTGTTGGCGACGCCCGGTTCGTGTTCCCCGGTTCGGTCCCACTGCCCGATGCAGGGCCCGCAGGCGTTGGCGAGAACGGTCGCCCCCAACGCCTCGAAGTCGGCGAGGAGTCCATCGCGTTCGATCGTTGCCCTGACCTGTTCGGACCCGGGAGTGATCATCAGTTTGGTCTTGACCTGAGACCCTTGGCGGCCGCTTCGCGGGCGATCGACGCCGCCCGGGTGATGTCTTCGTAGCTGGAGTTGGTGCAGCTGCCGATGAGCGCGGCGCTGATCTCGGTCGGCCAGCCGTTCTGGCGGGCCTCGTCCCGAGATCCTTCACCTCTCGGGCGAGGTCGGGGGTATGCGGACCGTTGATGTGGGGGCGCAGCTCATCGAGGTCGATCTCGATGACGCGATCGAAGTACTCGCCGGGATTGGCCGAGCACCTCGTCGTCGGCTCGGAGATGATGGGCGACCGCGTTGGCGGCATCGGCGGTCGCTTCACGTCCGGTCGACTTGAGGTAGCGGGCCATCGCGTCGTCGTAGGGGAACACCGAGGTCGTGGCGCCGATCTCGGCCCCCATGTTGCAGATCGTTCCCTTGCCCGGTGGCCGAGAGGCTGTTGGCCCCGGACCCGAAGTATTCGACGATGGCGCCGGTCCCGCCCTTCACGGTCAGGATCTCGGCCACCTTGAGGATCACGTCCTTGGGAGCGCTCCACCCGTTCAGTTGCCCGGTGAGGTGCACGCCGATCAACTTCGGCCACCGGACATTCCAGGGAAAGCCGGTCATGACGTCGACGGCGTCGGCGCCCCCGACGCCGATGGCGATCATGCCGAGGCCGCCGGCGTTCGGGCGTGTGGCTGTCGGTCCCGATCATCATGCCGCCGGGAAAGGCGTAGTTCTCCAGCACGACCTGATGGATGATGCCGCTGCCCGGTTTCCAGAACCCGCCGCCGTACTTGGCGCTGATCGAACGCAGGAATTCGTAGACCTCCTCGTTGGAGTCGACGGCACGCAGGAGATCGGCTCTTCCCGTCGACCTTGGCCTGGATCAGGTGGTCGCAGTGCGTGGTGGTGGGGACCTGCACCTCGGCGAGGCCGGCGGTGTCGAACTGGAGCCAGGCCATCTGGGCGGTGGCGTCCTGCATCGCCACCCGGTCGGGCCGGAAATCGACGTAGCTGACCGCCCGTTCCACCTCGGCGCTCGGGATCGTCGAGGTGGTTGGTGAGGATCTTCTCGGCCAGCGTCAGCGGTCGCCCGAGTCGGGTGCGCATCGCCGCCGATCCGCTCGTCGAGCGATGGCGTACACCGCGTTGATCAGTTCGATTGCTGTGACGGGACCGACGGGCATGGGCGAATTCTCCTTGATCAGATCTGATGTCAACTGTAACGGAGTGGCGACGGGGCGCTCAGTCCGAGGTGCTGGGTGAGCGGCTCACCGTCGGATGTCGAAGTGCCGATGGGATCACGGTGTCAGGCCGAAGTGTCGTTCCGTCGTTGCTGATCGTCGCGTCGATCGGCGTGGTGTCGTGTGGACCGGGTGGCATCGACGGTGTCCGAAACCGCCAGCGCCTCGACTCGACCGCCGACCTGCTGGCCCAGGGCTACACGCCCGAGGTGTCCTCGTGCGTCACGGGACTGCTCGACGGTCGATCCGGCGAGTCGACTCGATCGGAACTGATCGCGACCTGTCAGCGGGCGTCGGACATGCTCGCCGAGGCCGGGAAGGACCACCGGTCGAGATTCCGTTCTCGGGACCCACCACCTACGGCGACGACCCGGTGCTGGACTCGCTGTGGGACCTGTGTGACAGTGGTGACGGCGCCGCATGCGATGCGCTGTGGGAGCGGGCGCCCGGTCGGCAGCGAGTACGAGGAGTTCGGCGTGACCTGCGGAAATCGGCCCGATGTGCTCAACTGCTCGGATCTGGTGCTCGCCGACGAATAGGGTGCGTCGATGAGCTGGAGCACTGGATGGGATCGTTGTCGCCGATTTCTCGAGGGTGCTGGCAGGCCCGCTGTGCACGATGCACCTCGCCGACATGGGTGCCACGGTCATCAAGGTCGAGCGACCCGACGGCGGCGACGACACCCGGCACTGGCCACCGTTCTTGGACGACGGGACCAGCACGTACTACGCAGCCATCAACCGGAACAAGCAGAGCATCACCCTCGATCTGGGCCGGCCTGCCGACCTGGATCTGGCGACGGACGCTCGTCGCTCGTGCCGATGTCCTCATCGAGAACTTCCGGCCGGGGGTGATGGAGAGTTCGGTCTCGATTTCGAATCGGTCCGTGCGATCAACCCCGGGCTGGTCTACTGCTCGATCACCGGATTCGGCACCGAAGGTGCTGGCGCATCGATGCCCGGATTCGATTTCCTGATCCAGGGGATGGGAGGGTTGATGAGCCTGACCGGACCCGAGGATGGCGAGCCCGTACCGGGTCGGTGTGGCCGTGGCGGACGTGCTCGCCGGGCTCCACGCTCTGGCCGGCATCCTGGCCGCACTGCACGCTCGGTGGATCGACGGTGGCCGGGGCCAGCTGGTCGAGATCGCCCTGATGCAGTCGCTCCTGGCCGGCATGGTCAATGCCAGTTCGGCTGCGCTGCTCACCGGTCGGGATCCGCATCGAGCGGGCAATCGGCACGCCTCCGTTGCCCCGTACGAGGTGTTCCTCGCCGTCCGACGGGCCGTTCATCATCGCCACGGGCAACGACCGACAGTGGCGGCGGCTCTGCGAGGTGATCGGCGCCGACGAACTCCTCGACGACCCTCGTTTCGTGACCAACGGTGGCCGGGTCGCCCACATATCCGAGCTGGGCGAAGCGATGGCTCCCCACCTGCTCGAACGGAGCGCCGCCGAGTGGATCTCGGCGCTGCTGGAGGCTCGGGTTCCCGCCGGTCCGATCAACACGCTGACCGAGGCGTTCGCCGACGCCCGAACGGCTCGGTCTCGATCCGATCTGGACCGTCGACGGCATGCGCACGCCTCGGGCCCCGATCAAGCTGGGCCTGCACCCCGTTGGAGGCGAGGAAGAAGCCGCCGAGGCTCGGGGAGGACTCCGACGACGTGAGGGCCTGGCTGGAATCAGCCGGCTGATCGTCGGCTCGCCGGTGCACCTCAGTGCCAGTCGGGTCGGGCGGTGGGTCGCCCGGTCCGCCCGATCGCCGCGGCGCCGAAGCGGGTCGTGATCTCGTCGATGGCGGCGTCGACCTCGGGGGACCGACCCGGCTCGAAGGAGAGGGACTGCTGCACGTTGTCGGGGGCGAGCTGAGGTTGCTCACCGACAGTCCGAGTTTGGTGCAGGCGCCGCTGTTGATGAACGCTCGTTGCTCCGGAACAATTGGGTGGCGGCCCGCCCGATCGTCGACGAGGACCACGTCGCCTCCGGCAGCGTGACCGATCTGCTGAACGACCGGAACTCGTTGTCGCGCAGATTCATCGGTGACCGTTCGGCCCATCATCTCCTTGCTGCGCATCCTGGCCGAGATCTGATCGACGAGTTCGAACATGATGATTCTGGCGTCGTCGCCCGGTGAGGCCACCGGAGGGGAACGACCGCTGGGAGCCGATCGACTTGCGCCGGCGGTCGGTGTCGACGCGGCGGGGATCCCGATTGTTGGCCAGGGCGTGGAGATGATGGGCGGCTGCCCTGCCCAGGCTCCGGTGAGGCGTTCGACGTCGACGTTGGCGAGATCGCCCACCGTTCCGATACCGATGAGTCCCAGTTTCTCGGTCGTCTTCTTGCCGACTCCCCACAAACGGTTCACCGGCAGAGGCCAGAGAAAGTCGAGTTCGCCGCCTTCGGGAACGACGAGGAGGCCGTCGGGCTTCCCGGCCTGGCTGGCCACCTTTGGCGCAGTGTTTGGTCGAGGCGACACCGACGGTGATCGGCAGGCCGACCTCGGTTCGTATGCGACGCCGGAGCGTCTCGGCGATCTGGCGTGCCGGACCGACGGTGCGGGCGAGCCCGGCGACGTCGATGAACGCCTCGTCGATCGAGACCGGTTCGACGAGCGGGGAGGTGTCGCGAAAGATCTCGAAGACTCCGTCTGCTCGCTTCGGCATACGCGTCGAATCTGGCGGGAACGATCAATGCGTGTGGACAGAGTCGAAGAGCCGCCTTTGTTCCCATCGCCGTCCGCACGCCGAACGCCTTGGCCTCGTAGCTCGACGCCAGCACGATGCCGCGCCCGACGATCATGGGGCGATCGCGCAGCGTCGGATCGTCTCGCTGCTCGACCGAGGCGTAGAACGAGTCGAGATCCGCATGGAGGATCGACGCCGGCATCAAACACATGTTCGTATCCGCGCCGCCGTCCGTCAAGGGCCTTGGGTGGTCATGTTCTCGATCGTGGAGAAGGGAACGAAGACGACCGACGTGGGGAACCCGGCCAGCCGCACCTCGGTGTCGGGCTCGACGATCAGCACGATCCGGTCGCCGAAGTTCCCCCGACCGGTGATGGCGCCGCTGTTGGCCGCCGCCGGGGTCTCGACGGCCGAACCGGCCGGGAGACCATCGATGATCAGCGCACCGCCTTGCGGAGGAGCCTCGATCACCGTCCGATCGTCGATGGTCCCGAACCCGGCCGGGGCTGTGGTCAATTCATGTTCCAGGGCCGAGATCAGAGGAGCGGAGAGCTGGCCTGTGCCGAGGCGCACCGGAAGTTGGCGCTGTACGAACAGGAATGCGATCACCTCGGCGTGTTCGACCGCCTGCACGCCCGGGGTCTCGCCGAGGAGGTCCGAGCTGATACCCGGCATCTGCATATTGGCGACCTCGGTGAACCAGGGCCGCAGATAATCGATCGCCGAGCCTGGTCGGTACCGGGACGGATCGGTGGGATCGGTCAGGCCGCCGAACGAATCGTGGGCGACGAGGACATTGAGGGGTTCGGCGCCCTCGGTCATTGCCAGAACGAGCGGGCGACCCTCGATCGAGGTCGGCAATGGTTCCAGCACGGTGGGGCGGGCCTGCTGGATGCTCAGCAGATTCACCGCCTCGGTGGTGTCGTAGCCGATCAGTCGGTCCAGGTCACCGCCCCGATCGACCACGGTGGCGGTGACCTCGCGGTCCTCCCACACGCCCGGTCGGATCACGTCGATGATCGGCCGGGCGCCGGCCATGGCACCGGCGGGGCTCCAGTGCGTGTCCAGCTTCAGGGCGTGGGCCTGGCCACGGACCGCTGGTCCGAGATCGATCACATCGCTGCGTTGGGCCAGTCGTTCGATCACGACCCGGTTGGCTCTCTGACAGTCATTGGGGATGTCGCCGAGCTGTTCGGGCACGATGATCTCCCGGTCCGGGGCGATGGCGAGCACGAGACGCCGGCCCGTCTGAGCCAGGATTCTGGCGCTCAGGTCGATCTCGCCGCATCCACGCCGCCTCTTGGGCCGGAGTGATGCACGGTTGCAGAGCGGATTCGGCGAGGAACAGCCAGCCCTCTTCGCCGAGCAGGACCTGGTCGCTCTCGGTCACCGCCTGGATGTACCGATCGTCGATGATCCGGCTGGTGGTGCGCTCGAACTCCGCCGCCAATTCTCGGCCCGGCACCCGGTCTTCGAGCCATCGCTCGAACTCGGCGGTCTCCGAGCGCGCTGTCCTGCGAACGATCAGCCCGTCGATCTGGTCCACGGCCGAGGTGGCGTTCGGCTGATCGTCGCTCAGCACCCCCGTGACCGTCAGGACAAAGGGGACGAAAACGAAACCGATCAGGGCGATCAGGCTCGACAGCGGCCAATCGGCGATCGGTCGCCTCTCGGGGTCGGGTTCGTCGGTCTCGGTCAGGCATCAGAACTGGTAGTAGAGGAACGGTGTGAACGACGTCGGACAGGATGCGCACGGCAACGAGGGGGAGTGCGGCGCCGTACAGAGCGAATCGGATGGCCCCGGCCTGCGGTCGCCGCTGGGAGAGCAGTTCGACGGCCGGAAATCGGCCGGGACGCGGCCGACGCCAGTCCGAGCACCAGTGCGGTCGCGGTCAGTGGGGTCAACGCGTCGGCCACCTGCGACGGAAGACCACCCGAGGGCACGACCGCGGCCGCCAGGAAACTTCCCGGCGGTGGACAGATCCGGTGCCCGGAACAGGATCCAGCCGCCGAGCACGACCAGCGCTGTCCACACTCGAAGGCCGACGTGGGTGTTGTCTGCCCGTACGCCGGCCGACCCGTTCGGCGAGCAGGGCGGCCCCGTGCCAGAGACCCCACAGCACGAAGGTCCAGGCGGCACCGTGCCACACGCCGGTGAGCGACGAACACGACCAGCAGGTTCCGCATGGTGGCGGCCCGGCGGCCCCGTGCCGCCAGCGGGGATGTACAAGTAATCACGGAACCAACTCGACAGGGTGATGTGCCAGCGTCGCCAGAAGTCGGTGACGGTCGCAGCCGCATACGGGCGGCGGAAGTTCTCCGGGAAGGTGAAACCGAGCATCTGGCCGAGGCCGATGGCCATGTCGGAGTAGCCGGTGAAGTCGAAGTAGATCTGGACGGTGTAGCCGGTGGCGGCGATCCAGGCCGACAGGGTGGTCGCTCGGCCGCGAACGCGGCGTCGACGAGCGGAGCGACCGAATCGGCGATCAGCACCTTCTTGGACAGTCCCCAGGTGAAACGAGCGAAGCCGGCGGTGATCGCATCGGGGTCGACCCGTGCGGCGCACGAGTTGGTCCTGGATCTCCGAAGCCCGGACGATCGGCCCGGCGATCAGTTGGGGAAAGAGGCTCACGTAGAGCAGCAGGCGAAGTGGGTTGCCGATCGGTTCGATTCGACCTGCTGCGACATCGAAGGTGTAGCTCATCGATTGGAAGGTGAAGAACGAGATTCCGATCGGGAGCAGGATCTCGGGGGCTCCGAACCCGTTTCCGCCGAGCGCCTCGGTGAACGACGAGATCGAACGGCCCAGGAATCCGGCGTATTTGAACCAACCGAGGAGGCCGACGTTGGCGATGACCGCCACGATCACGCACGAGCGAACGAGTCGTGCTCTCCCCTTCTCACGGGCGATCGCAGCGAGATCGGCGACGAGGTAGTTGATGATGACCGACACGAAGAGGAGAAGGACGAGGTGTCCGCTGCCCCAGGCGTAGAACAACAGGCTGGCCAGTAGCAGCGAATGATTGGCGAGTGCGACGGACCATCGGACCAACGGCGTGTGGACCAGCAGAACAACCGGCAGGAACAGCCACAGGAACACGGCCGAATTGAACAACACCTGGCGAGCGTAGATCCGCCCCAACTTCTGCGGGCGGAGGGGCTCGGGATCAGCCGGTCAGCTCGGCCAGGTTCGATCTCTACCGGCCCGTCGCCTCGGCGACCTCGGACCCAGGGCCCACCGACGGCGCCATGCGCCGATCTCGGGTCCTGACAGCTGCGCCACCTCGCCGGCGTGGGCTTTCCTGCGAGCTTCCCACCAACCGGACGAGAACTCCTCGGCCAACTCATTCACCCGTTCCTCGATCCGTTGGGCGAACGCACGGGCATCCTCATCCGCCGGCGAGGTCATCGGTTTGCCGAACACGACCGCACAACGTGACCGACTGGGCCAGCTCTTGCCCTTGGGGAGGATCCGGCCGGTTCCGTCGATGTAGGTCGGGATCACGGGCACATCGGTCCGCTTGGCGACGAACGCGGCACCGGGACGATGTTCCTGACCCCACCCGTCCGGAGAGCGACCGCCCTCGGGATAGATCAGCAAGCTGTTGGAGCCCGAGATCACCTCGACAGCGTTGCCAATACTCATCTTGGAGAGCTTGCGTCGTTCGATCGGGATGGCACCGATGAACAGCGCCGAGAATGCGCCGGCAACCCGATTCGGGAAGAAGTAGTCCGCCCCGGCGGCGACGGCAAGATTCCGGCGAAGGTGGGATGGGATGGTGGCAAGAAGCAATGTGGTGTCGGCGTGGCTGTGGTGGTTGGCGGCAAAGACGACGGGTGCCTCTACGTCCAGGAGCCGGTCGAGACCGATCACGCGGGGGGCGCCGTACACCCTGATGGCCGGTTTCATGAAGGCCCAGACACCGATCTCGCGGGCGATCTTGGCCGGCCTTGTCCTCGACCACCTCGTGTCGAAGTGAACCCCGGCCGTCGCATCAGGCGTCGATCTGTGGACCCCCTTGGGGGTCGACGGCGGAGTGGCGATGAATCGCAGCCAGCCCATGATTCGCTAGACCACGTCGGCCATGAAGATCGGCGGGTTGTGGAGGTGGGTGAGGTTCGCTCCTCGGCCGACGATGTCGGAAGCCATTTCGAGCGCATCGTCAAGGGTCGAAGCCGGTTTGAAGCCAAGCCGCCGGACCGCTTTCGTGTCGCCGCCGACGACGATGACGCCGCCGAGGTACTCCAGCGCGTGTGAGCCCCAGTACCACATGTAGAACGGATGCACCCCGTGGTAGGCGTGGCTGGTGCGGTACAGGTGCCGATACCACTCGTCCTCGGCGTACCGCTTCTCGTACTTCGCCTCGATCTCGAGCGGGTCGGTTGTCTCGGCGAGTACCTGCTCGAAGAAGTCGACATAGCTCGGATGGTGAACCGGGTGGAATTCCCACGGGGTCGGGTGGCTCATGATGAGCACGCCGCCCTCTCGCACCACCGGCTTGCCCCGGTACAGGTTGAAGAAGTAGCCAAGTCCTTGAACCATCACGAGAATCGGGTTCATGATGCTGTTGACGTTGTACGGGGTGAGGTACGGCAGACCCATCGTGACGATGTCGGTTTGCCCTTCGACGCGTCACCATGTGCTGCTTGTAGACCATCTCGGTCGTGCGTTTGTGGACCGCCTCGACCTCACCGGCCTGGACCGAGGTCATCTCGTACGGAGACTTCCACGTGTGAAAGGCCCGGCGCCGGACGTTGGACGGCATCGCTCGCAGACCCGCCTGCATGCCGGCGAACGACGCTCGATCGCGTAGCGACCATTCCCACTCCCGTTTCTGCAGCACGCCCATCGGCCCGTCCTGGTCGAACACGTTGGTATTCACAGTCGTTTCGATCTGGAAGATCCGAGGCCCGTTCTTCTTGATCACCGCACCCTGGCGCCAGTTCGATCGGTGGAGCTCGGAGTGATCCTGATCCATGAAGCTCTTCGAGTGGCGCATCGTGTGCACGTTGTGATGGGCGCGCACGCCTTCGTAACCGGACAGTCCGGTGGCGGTGCTCTTCCAGCCGCCATCCATGCTGACCAGGTTGATGTTGACGTAGACGACCAGGTCGCTCTCGGCGGCCCGCTTGGACATCTGGACGACCTCGTCGTGGTCGGTGTGTCCCAGGATCACCATGCCGTCGGGGTCCTCGGCGTCGTGGTTGTACAACTGACCCGACGGTGCGAACGCCTCGTACACCCGATCGCCGACGGCATGTCGAAGTTCGGTCTTCGGTCATCCGCCGATGGAGGCACAGGGCGGCGACGATGTGGACGTCGTCCACTCCGGCGGCGGCCGCATGATCCAGCACCGCCTCGATCACCCGCTGTCGGATATCGGGACGCTGCATCGGGGGTAGCGGCAGCGAGATGTCGTCGAAGGCGATCGTCAACTTCATTCCCGGTTTCAGCAACGACGGTAGAGGGTCCTCGTCGATCGGGTTCTCGAGCGCCTCGGCGATCGCGAGATCAGGGTTCGGTATCCCGTGGAGAGGTTCACCCGGATAGACGACCCGGCTCCTGCCCACCGGCAGTTTCTCCAGCCGGAACCCCTCGCCGTGATGGAACAGGATCGGCGGCGTCTGCCGGTCGACCTCGAGTACGAACCCGGGTCGGGGGTTGGGTCGGTTCTTCGTCATGTGCTCGGCTCGGCCACGTTGGTCACCCATTCAATGTTCATCACTTTCTCGACCGTTGCGCTGCGGGCAGCGGACCCAGCGGCAGGAATCGGTCCGTTCCGCCCCCCGCTTTGGTCCACGACTCGATCAACCAGCCCCGCTTGGAGGCGATCGAGGCCAGCCGGGTTTCGGGGTTGACGGCGACCGGATATCCGACGGCATCCAGCAGCGGAAGATCGGAGCGTCGAATCGGCGTAGGCCACGGACTCGGCGAGGTCGATGTCGTGGATCTGCGGCGTAGTCCCGTAGCTCCTGGGCCCGAACCTCGCCGGTCGGCGGCACTGTCGATCAGTTCGCCGGTGTAGCGCTCGTTCGCGGATCGGTCATCTCGGTGCAGATGACGTCGTCGAAGAGCGGTCGTAGCGGGTCGACCACGATGTTGAGCGCACCGGTGATGAGGACGGTGCGGTGGCCGAGGGCCCGGTGTTCCCTCACTCGGCGCAGGGCGGCGGGAAACGCCTTGGTCAGGATGTGGTCGGCCAGGAGTTCGGGCCCGAGCCTGTTCCATCTCTGCCACCGACGCTCCGTCGTAGCGGCGGTAGAAGTGGCGGAGGAAGTCGGTTCGGTCACGCTGGTCGAGAGCGAGCAGACCGGGCGCTTCTCCGAGCGTGCGCAAGCGAAGCGGACTCGTTCCATCGCTCCCATCTCCCGCGTGGCCAGCCACGCGTAGCTGAACACGACATTGGACGCGATGATCGTGTTCTCGAGGTCGAACGCAGCCAACTGCCGCTCGGGCGACAGCACCTTGCTTGCGGGTGCGTGAGGTCCGTTCGTCCGGGGTCGCTCTTGGTGCCGGTGGTCTTCACCCGAGCATGGTGGACGACCGACGGCAGATGGATCTCGGTGACATACCGGTTCCAGTCGACGATGGACGGATCGCATCCCAGCTCCTGGCGGTCGGATGCGTCGAGGTTCTCGTGGAGGGCCACGAGATTGTCGACGCCGTAGAGCGCCTCACATTCGGCGTAGGCACCGTAGATCTTCACATAGCCGATCGCCCGTTCGACCTGGTCCCTGCGATCCTCGACCTCGGCGTTGAGGAGAGCCTGGCGGCCCCGAAGCGGGAGACGCTTGAGCGTTCGGTCGGCCCGATCGAGGTTCCGCTGGGCTCGGTTCAGCTGACGTTCCACAGCGCCGCGGCCCGGGAAGGAGAACTTGGCCGACCGCGATCGGTTGGCCCTGCCGGTCGTACAGCGGGTTCTCGACGAACCATCCGTTCACCAGTTCGACGAGCTGTCGGTAGTGCAGCGGATTGCGGGTGCCGGAGGCCACTTGGGTGATGTCGACGGTGTCGGGATCGACCACTCCCCGCCCGGCTACATCGATGATGGCGGCCACGACGAGATCGACCGGGATCACGTCGACAACACCCTCGGGGACGCCGGGGAACTCCTTGAGCAAGCCCTGGGCGTAGGAGATGAGAATCGGTTCGGCCATCCGGAACCCCTTGATCCAGCCCGGGACCGGTTCCGCCCACGCCGACTCGATGATCGAGGGTCTGACGATGCTGACCGGAATCGCACCCCGGCTCTCGACCAGAGCTCGTTCACCGAGCGCTTTGGTGTAGGCGTATGAATCGGGCCAACCCAGGGAGGCGGCCCGGGCCCGACCCGCTTCGACCAGCTGCTCGGTCACCCATCGCTGGCGCAATTGCTCGGTCTTGGCTGCGAGGAGCGGTGTTCCCGCCGCTCCGAGTTCGTGGCGAGCCCGCGCCCGGAATTCCTCGAGTCGGGCGACAGCCCGGGACTCGCTGTCGAAGTCGGCGCGGGCTCGGCGCGCCGCACTCACCTCGTCCCGCCAGTTCACGTCGATGTGGAAGGGCGAATCGGTCAGGAGCTGCTCAGGGGCTCGCCCCCGCCGATTCCCGGCGACATAGCACGTTGACACGGCGACGAAATGGGGGGACACCGCCAAGTTCTGCAACGTCTGCAGGATCCGGGTGGCCCCGAGCAGGTTGACCTCGACCGCCGAGTCGAGCGGCGCATCGAAGCTGACCGTCGCCGCACTGTGAATCACGATGTCGCACGACGCCAACATGGCAGCATCGTCGCCGTTCAATGCCAACCCATCGGATCCGACGTCGCCCCCGATCACCGAGACCCGCCGGTCCACTTCGGCCCAGAAGTCGTCGGCACCCGCTCTCGGGTCGCCGTCGCCCAGTTCGGCCATCCAGCGACGGAAGACGTCGTTGCGGAAGACCTCGCGCCGGGTTCGATCCGATGGTGAACTCCGCTTTCCAGGCCGCACGAGCAGGACCAATTCGCAGTCGGGCACGCATCTCATCAGACGCTCGACGAGTGCCGTGCCGAGGAAGCCGGTGGCGCCGGTGATCGCAATTCTCTTGCCGGCCAACTGATTCGAAACGGACAAAGTGAAGCTCCTGTAGCGGTGGCCCGGTTCAGCATAGGGAGTGGGCTCGCCGCGGCTACGGTTTCAGTTCAATGCGCTGTCATCTCCCATTCTTGCAGCTGGCAGCGGGCCGAGCCCTCGCCGGGTTCGCGTCCGCCGCAGTCGTGGCGATCCTTGGGCTGACCTCGCTCGTGGTCCCGGCCGCCGCCCAGACCAACTGCCAGACGGGCCTCATCGATGCGTCGGGTCAGATCGACGTCTGCGCAAGTGGACGCGGCCGTCGCCCAGGTGGAGGGTGCGAATCCCGACGTGACCGTGTTCGTGCGAGTTTTCGACGACGGCACCGATCTCGACGATGCCAGGGACCGGATTCTCGGCGTCGTGCGAACCCGGCAGCTACCTCTATGTCGCCATCGATCTGTCCACTCAGCAGAGTTCGGTGTGGAGCGACCGACTGTCCGACCAGATCGGCGAGGACATCCGAACCGGCGCCATGAGCGACAGTCTCCGGGCCGGGGACTTCACCGGCGGCCTGGTCGCCGCCCTCGACGATGCCGGCCAGGCGCTGGTCCAGGTCGGACAGTCGGTCGACATCGAACGTGACGACGCCGGCGGTGAGCGAATCGGGATCGGGCAATCTGGGATACCTACATCCTGGCCGGCTCGGTCATGGGGTTGGCCGGCATCGGCGGTGCAACGATCGTTCGCAGCCGTCGTCGTCAACTGGCAGAACGCCGCGAGGCGTTCGCGGTGCAGGTCGCCGAACCGAGGATTCGGATGGGTGCTGCCCGCGAGCGGGACACCCGGTTGAGCGAACAGGGCGAACGGTTTCGGCCGGACGGTCGTCGGTCGGACGCTCGGTCAGTTACACCACCTTCAGAATCAGGTGGCGACCGCCGGCAACGACGCCGAACGTCACGCCTCCCTGCTGTCCCAGGCCACCCCGGAGGGCATCGCATCGGCATCGGGCGACGAACTCGCCCAGGGCGAAAAGCGCCTCGCCGAGTTCAGCGCCGCGCTGGATCGTTACCAGGTCGCTCTCGACGGCCTGACCGCGTTCGGGGAGTTGCTCGACCGGCTGCGGGTTGCGCTTGCCCACCAAGAAGGCCCTGCTGCTGCGCGAACTCGATGCGGCCCACCAGGATCTCGTTGAGCGCACCTCTGCGGGATGGAAACTCGATGCGTCCGACGGCCCGCCTGGCCGGCTCGCGCACGACCGTCGAGCGGATCGGGCTCGACGATCTGAAACTCGACCTGCTCGAGCTGTCGGATCGGTTGGAGCAGGCCGAGGCCGAACTGTTCTCCGCTCGGCACGAGATCCAGGCGGTGGCCGACCGGCCCGCCCGCCTGAACGAGTGGGCCCAGGAGCTCGAGCGAGCCGAATCCGAGCAGCGCAAACGGGCCGACACCACCGGGGTTCGTTTCGCCGCCGTCATCACTCCGCACGGCCCCCAGTCGTGGCGCTGGGCGGTCGACCACGTCGACACCGCACTCGGCCGGCTCGATCGGGCGGTCGCCACATCGGGGACCGCTGCCACAGCGATCCCCGATCAGGATTGGGCGACCGCCGGCGCCCAACTGGAAGCCGCCGGACTCGAGCTGAACGCCGCCGATGCCCTCTTCGACGAACTCGACACGCTGATGGTGGATCTCGAGCAGGCCAGGCTCGAGTGTCCGGGAATGATGCGAGCCGCAGCACAGGAGTTGAGCGAACTCCGATCCTTCGTCGCCTCCAAATCCACCGATCTCGCCCCGGAGTTCCATCTGAATCCCGAACGGGTGCAGGAGGTCCTCGAGGAGATGGGCCGGGAGCTGACCAAGCAGCGCCCGAACTACCTCCGGGTGGCGAGAACGCTCGATCGCGTCGACCGTCAGATGGACCAGATGTTGGCCGAGAGCCAGGAGGAGGCCAAACGTATCGAAGCTCTCCGCCGCGAACTGGCCACGGGAAGTCGCCCGGGCCGAACGATCGATCAAACGGGCCAACGAGACGCTGGGCTGGGCCATCTTCAGCAGTCGCAAGGACGAACTCGAACTGCTGTCCAACCGGCTCTCCCAGCTTCGTGGGCCCCTGGAGGATCAGCTCGCCGAGGCGACCGCCATCGGTGACGATGCGGTGGCCATCCGTGAAGAGATCATCCACGAACGCCGGCGCCGCAACACCGGCATCATCGTGGTGGGCGGCGGTCGCGGCTTCGGCGGCGGGGGCGGCTGGAGCGGCGGCGGTGGTGGCGGTGGCGGTGGCGGTGGCGGTGGGGCTTCGGCGGTTTCAGCGGTGGTGGCGGTGGCTTCGGCGGCGGGGGAAGCTTCGGCGGCGGCGGGTTCGACCGGAGGCTGGTAGTCAGGGTTTGGCCGGGGTCTGGCGCTTGGCCGATCGGCGAGCGAACCGTTCCAACGCCAGATCGATCAGCGAATCGATGAGGCGCGGGTAGGACAGCCCGGTGGCCTCCCACATCTTGGGGTACATCGAGATCGGGGTGAATCCCGGAATCGTGTTGATCTCGTTGAGGAGGAAACCGCGGCCGTGCTCCTCGTAGAGGAAATCCACTCGGCCCATACCCTCGACCCGCAGCGCGGTGTAGGCGGCGGCCGCGATCCGCTCCATCTCGGCGATCTCGTGGCGTGAGAGTTCGGCAGGAATGATCAGCTTGGCAGCCCCGTCGTGGTACTTGTCGTCGTAGTCGTAGAACTCGGCCCCGGGAATGATCTCGCCCGGCACGGAGAAGTCGAGCTCGACATTGCCCAGCACCCCCAGCTCGATCTCGCGACCATCGATCGCTTCTTCGATCACAGCCCACTCGTCGTAGACGAAAGGCCTCGTTGATCGCCGCCTAGAGCCCGTCGCCGCCCGTGACCCGGGAGACGCCGACCGACGAACCCATGTTCGCCGGTTTCACGAAGAGCGTCTCGCCGAGGTCGTCGAGGATCCGATCGATCTCGGCCGGATCGCCTGTCCATCTCGGTTCGTGGATCGTCGCCCATCGGGCCTGGGGTACACCGGCGGCGGCCAACGCCTCCTTGGCCGCCGCCTTGTCCATCGCCAGAGCAGAACCCAGCACGCCTGCGCCGACGTAGGGGACCCCGCCATCTCGAGCAGACCCTGCACGGTGCCGTCCTCACCCATTGGTCCGTGCAGCAACGGGAGGGCCACGCTCTGTCGGCGGCACCTCGGTCCGGTGTGAGCGCCTCGGACAGATCGATCGGCGCTCCGGTGACCGCCAACGCTTCGATCGGGCCGCCGGAAAGGTCCGGATCCGGTGTGGCATGCCAGATACCGTCACGGTCGATGCCGATCGCTTCGACCGCATAGCGGCTCCGATCGATCGCGGCCAGGACGTGAGCGGCGGTGACCCGCGAGATCTCGTGTTCGGCCGACTGGCCGCCGAAGAGCACGACAACCCGCAGCGGCTGATCTCTGAGTGTTGTTGCCCGGTCGGTGCTGCTCACATGGGAAACCGTACATCGCACGCTACACCGGAGGTGTGCGATGGTCCCTCGATGCGCTGACCGAGGCTCTCGAACCGGTGGCCGGGCGTCTTCTCCTCGCCGAGGACGCGGACGGGACCCGACTCTTCGTCGAAGGCGTATCGATCGACTCCCGCCAGGTTGCGGCCGGGGATCTGTTCGTACCGATCGTCGCCGAACGCGACGGTCACGACTTCATCGCATCGGCGATCGCCGCCGGAGCTGTGGCCTACCTGGTTCGGCCGACCACCCGGCGGCCGGCGTCCGTCTGCACGATCCCGACCGCAGCCCCATTCCGGCCATCGACGTGGCCGACACGGGTCAGGCTCTTCTCCAGCTGGGCCGGGCCGCCCGCCGCCGCCTCGACGCCGCCGTGGTCGGTGTCACCGGCAGCGTCGGCAAGACATCGGTCAAGGACCTCCTCAGCGCCATCGGCGCAGCCCGCTTGATCGACTCACGCCAGTCGGGCGTCGTTCAACAACGAACTCGGTGTACCTCTGACCCTGCTGTCGGCCCCCGAGGACGCCGGACTGGTCATCGTCGAGATGGGTGCCCGGAACGTCGGCCACATCGAGTTGTTGTGCTCGGTTGCCGCCCCCGACATCGGGGTCGTCACCACCGTCGCTGCGGTCCACACCGAGATCTTCGGATCGATCGAACAGGTTGCGCGGGCCAAAGGGGAGCTCATCGAGTCGCTGCGCAGCCGACGGTGCCGCCGTCCTGAACGCCGACGATCCGCTCGTCGCCGCCATGGCCCAACGTTGCCCGACCCAGCGGGTGATCACCTTCGGCCGCTGGACCGGTGACGTGCGCTTCGGTGAGGTCGACACGGGGTTGGACCTTCATCCGACCTTCACGCTCCAGACCCCGTTGGGGAGCAGTCGCATACGTTTGGGGGTTGCGGGAGCACACATGGCCGCCAACGCGGCGGCGGCGGCATCAGCAGCGATCGCGGCCGGCATGCCGCTGTAGGCGATCGTCGAGGGCCTGACGTCGCCGATCATGTCGCCCCACCGAATGGAGATCCTGACGACCGAATCCGGCGCCACCGTCATCAACGATTCCTACAACGCCAACCCGACGTCGATGCGGGCCGCGATGACGGCGTTGCTCGCCGTTCCGGCCCAGCGACGCCTCGCTGTACTCGGCGTCATGGCCGAACTCGGACCGAGGGAGGCCGATGACCATCGCAGCATCGCCGCCGAGATGTGCGACGCCGGGATCGAGGTGGTTGCGGTCGACGCCCCTCTGTACGGCGAGGGTGTCGTACACGTAGCCGACATCGCCGAAGCGGATGCGGGTGGTCGGCGAGCTGGGTCAGGCCGATGCCGTGTTGGTGAAGGGCAGCCGGGTTGCAGGTCTCGATGCGCTGGTCCTGAGGCTCGTCGCGGCGGAACGCACCCGATGACGGCTCCGCACCGCTCCATCGCCGGGAACAAGTGGGTGCTGGGGGCTCGACCCCGAACGCTGCCGGCGGCGGTGGTCCCGGTGAGTCGTCGGCACCGCCGCCGCCGTCGGCGAGGGCGACCCGCTCTACTGGTGGCGTGCCATCGCCGCCGGCATCGTGGCATTGGCTCTGCAGGTGGCGACCAACTATGTCAACGACTACGCCGACGGTCGACGCGGCACCGACACCGACCGGGTCGGGCCGGTCCGGCTGATCGGCGCCGGCCTGGCCAGCCCCGACGAGGTGCAGGCCGCTGCCGCTATCGCATTCATCGTCGCAGCGGCGGCGGGTACCGCACTGGCCATCGCGGTGGGTCCCGAACTGCTGATCGTGGGGGCGCTGTCCATGCTCGCAGGGTGGGGGTACACCGCCGGTCCCAAGCCCTACGGTTACCACGGGCTCGGAGAGGTGTTCGTCTTCATCTTCTTCGGCGTGGTCGCCACCGCCGGCTCGACCTACGTACAACTCGGGCGCCTCACCACCTTGTCACTGATCTGCTCGGTTCCCGTCGGCCTGCTCGCCGTCGCCCTGCTCGTCGTCAACAATCTCCGGGACCGCCCCCTCGACGCCGCCGCAGGCAAGACAACCCTTTCCGTGCGGATCGGTGATCTCCGCACCCGGCAGTTCTTCGTCCTTCTCATCGCCGGCGCCGGCGTAGGGATCGTTGCCGCCAGCCTGCTCCGATGGCCCGCCGTGCTCGGACTCGTCGGACTCACGGCGGCCATCCGGCCGGTCCGGGACCTGCTCGACGGGCTGGTCGGTGAGCAACTGATCCCGGTCCTCTCCGACACCGGGCGGGCCCAACTCGCCACCGGTTTGGCTCTCACCGCAGGACTGGTCCTGGGCGGATTGGGCTGAAACAGTCCTCAACCGGACAGCGGATCGAGCCGATTGGGACGTGTGGCAGGTAACTCGCCCACATCCAAGAAGAATGAACAACAGGGCCCCTGGCCCCGCCACAGGCGCCGGCACCGTCGCGAATCCGCAACCGTCGTCAGAGCCTCATCGTGGAAACTGTCGCCGGCTACGAATCGGTCCTCAGCGTCGGCGCGGCCCTGTCCGTCGTTCACATCGTGTGGGTGCTGATCGGCGTGGTCGTCACTTCCCTAGGCGCCAGCATGCTCGTACTCGGAGCCGGGTCCGATGCAGCGGACTCGCTGGTGCGGACCTTGCGGTCGCTGGGCTACGGCATCGCCCTGCTGACGTTCGTGACCGCGGTGCGTCGCGATCATCTGGGCGGTTCAGGCGACGGCCAATGTGTCCCGTCTCGGCCGATCATCCGGTTTTGGTCAGGCGACGATCCTCGCCCGGCATTTCGCCCTCCTGGTCGTCGGGGCGGTGATGCTCGCCGTCGCGCCGCGTGTCAGCGAGCTCGAGTCCGCCGTCCGTCTCGCCGGCGGGGCCGCTGTCCTATGGGGTCTGCTCGTGCTGGCCGCTCTCGGCCACGGCCTCCTCAAAATGCTGTGGAGAACCTCGGCGCTGGGCGATGCGTCCCGCGAAGCGCCGAACCGGGAGATCGGAATCTGGTTCGTCAGCATCTGCATCTTACACCTATGCGTCCTCGGCGACCGAGTACCTCGATGAGGTCACCCGTAGAGGCGACGGGTCTGCTCGCCATGGCCGCCGGTTTCGGCGCCATCGGCGCTGCCGTGACCGCACTGCGGATCGTTCCGGTGATCGCCAACCGGCAGGAGGAGCGCCTCCGAGCGATCCTGGCGAGTTTCGGCGAGACCGATGACACCGCCGCCCAGCCGGTCACCGCACAACAGATCGAGGACGCCTGGTCGTCCTCGAGCGACCTGTTCAGCGTCGACGGTCACTAGACCGAGTTGCCGCTTCCCGGCGCTGTGGGTGTGCCGTAGCCCAGGCCGGTTGCCTACCCTGGTGCCGAGGTGCCTACTCACTACGACGTTCTCGGAGTCTCCAGATCCGCAACTGCGGAGGATATTCGACGCGCCTACTACCGTCAGGCCCGCGCCTGGCACCCCGACGGGTTCGTCAACAAGTCCGCTTCGGAAGCCCAGAAGGCCGAAGAGGCCATGCGCAGCGTCAACGAGGCATTTCGCGTCCTCGGCAACGACGAACGTCGGACGGTGTACGACCGCGGACTGGTCGGGTCCAATGCTCCCCGCAACGGGGTGTCGGTCGATGGGGGTGTCACCCGCATCGACGCCCGTCTCCTCGATCCCGAATACCTCGCCGCTCGCCGACGTCGACAGGACGATGCGATCAGCGTGCGTCACTCGCGCATGATGAGCATCATTCCCTGGCTCGGATTCCTCGGTCTCGTCGCGGCGATCTTCGTGTTCACCGCCTACGCCACCCGTACCGACGGACCCGCTCAACCCTTGGTGCCCAGCCCGGACCTCGGCGTGCCCGCCGGCGCGTGCGTACGGGTCATTCAGGGGCCGACCCTTCTCGAGGTTCCCTGCGATGGGATCAACGACGGACGCGTGATCGGGGCCCGTTTCCCCGATGGTTTCTGTCCGCCGCAGACCCGCGTCGAGCGTGCGCTCGACGAAGAAGTCGATCGTCTGCCTCCAGTAGGGCGGTGACCGGGTAACCTGATCACTCCGAGCGGACCGTTAGCTCAGTTGGCTAGAGCGCTCGCCTCACACGCGAGAGGTCACTGGTTCAAGTCCAGTACGGTCCACGTCGTTCGCTACGCGCTCACTTACCGAGTTTCGGCTCGCGCCGAAACGTCGAGGTCCACGTCGTTCGCTAGCGCTCACTTACCGAGTTTCGGCTCACGCCGAAACGTCGAGGTCCACGTCGTTCGCTAGCGCTCACTTACCGAGTTTCGGCTCACGCCGAAACGTCGAGGTCCACGTCGTTCGCTAGCGCTCACTTACCGAGTTTCGGCTCACGCCGAAACGTCGAGGTCCACGTCGTTCGCTAGCGCTCACTTACCGAGTTTCGGCTCACGCCGAAACGTCGAGGTCCACGTCGTTCGCTAGCGCTCACTTACCGAGTTTCGGCTCACGCCGAAACGTCGAGGTCCACGTCGTTCGCTAGCGCTCACGGCAACGCCTTCGGCGTTGCGTGGAGTTCTTCGCTTCGCTCAGAACTCTGAAGTTTGACTCGCTGTCCTGGGTCAGGCCAGGCACCGGAGGGGGCGGCCCTCGTTGAAGGCGATCATGTCACCGATGGCCGCCGCCAGGTCGATTGGGGCGCCCGGTTCGCCACCGCCGTACTCGAACATGGCACGGTGCAGGTTGCCGACGAGCCGCTCGGGGTCGGTGAGGTCGGCGAACGGGCCGAGATCGGTTTCCCGGGCGGCTTCGAGCGGGGTGACGTCTGCGTCGTAAGCGTTGCCGGCGAGCTCCTGGACGAAGTGGAAGTACGCCGCCAATCGATCGAGAACCGAAGGGTCGCACACCGGACCATGACCGGGAACGATGGCCTCGGCGTCGAAGCTCCGCAAACGCTCGACAGCCTTCAACGCTCCCGACACCGATCCCATCAACACGAACGGCGTTCCCCCGTTGAACACCAGATCGCCGCTGAAGAGAGTCCTCTGTTCCGGGAGCCAAGCCACGACGTCATTGGTGGTGTGGGCCGGGCCGCCGATGTAGTGGAGTTCGATCGCCATGGTCCCGGTGTGCAACTGCATCCGATCTGCGAACGTGAGCATCGGCGGTGCCAATCGGAGATCGCCCCAGTCGGGCGGCGACGGGTCGCCGAACACGCCCTCGTACAACTGAATGCCGGTGCCTAGAAGCTCCTCCCGGCAGAGTTCGTGGCCAACGATTGCCGCCGGATGGGTGAGGTAGTTGCCATGGGTGTGGTCGCCGTGGTGGTGGGTGTTGACCACCACCCGCAACGGTTCGGCGGTCACTCGTCCCACGTGCTCGAGGAATCGCCGGGTTCGCTGCTCGGTGGCGCAGGTATCGATCGCGACCACCCCCTCATCGCCCACCACGAAGCCGGCGTTGTTGATCCACCAAGTGCCGTCGGGCTGCACGTACGCGAACACGTTGTCGGCCACCTCCTCCACTCGGGGCGGATCGAGTGACTCGTGCTGGACGTGCCCGCGGTGGCTGCTCATGATCGATCGACTCCTCATCTGGTCGTGCGCACCACTATTGAACCCCCGCCGAGAGGGGTCAACCGGTCCGATCGAGGACCCCTCCAGCCGTCAGCCGTGAGTTCGTTCGGCCGATGGAGCCGCATGGTCGATGACCCACCACCCACGCCGTACGTCGACTTCGACGCCATCGAGCGATCTGCATCGGTCCGCTCGTCGCTGCTTCCGAGTTCGGCGGTCTTGGTCATTCTGTTCCTCCTGGCCGCCGCCGCTGCAACGTTCGTGATCGGATGGGAGACGCACTTCGACTGCGGCGGCACCTTCGGTGGGTACGGCGAATCGGCCACCGCTCGGGTCGATGAAGCCTGTGTCAACGGACGTCGCTGGCGGTACCGCGGCCGCGGTTGGCGTGATGGCCGGTACCACTGCGCTGGCCGGGCTCGCGCTCCATCGGTTCGTCGCAAAGCACCCGGGACACCGAATCATTGGACTTCTCTCAGTCACCGTTCCGTTGATCGCGTTCTGGGTGCTGGGTGTGACCGTGATGGTTCTGATGTGACAGCGAGGCCGTCGTGCTGAAGCCGTTCCGGCGTCGAGTGCTCCGCGCTGCGTGCTGCACGGTCGCGTAGTCTCGCGACCAAAGGTTCCTCAACTTCGTCGCTAACGCACGACGTTAAGGAAACGTCAACGACCTCAACCCCAGGAGACACATCGGCAATGGCAAAGATCGAAACCATCGAGGGCGTCGGCCCGGCACTGGCAAAGAAGTTCCAGAGGAGCGAGTATTCGCACCTGCGAACGTCTACTCGCCGAAGGTGCAACCAAGAAGGGTCGCAAGGCTCTCGCCAAGAACACCGGAGTCGACGAGGGCAAGATCCTGTCCTTCGTCAACTGCGCCGATCTCATGCGCATCAAGGGGTGGGATCGGAGTTCAGCGAACTCCTCGAACGGGCCGGTGTCGACACGGTCAAGGAGCTCAAGGGTCGTCGTCCCGACAACCTCACCGCCAAGATGGCCGAGGTCAACGCTGCGTCGATCAAGAAGTCCAAGAAGAGCATCGTCCGGCGCCTGCCCAGCGAGAAGGAAGTTGTCAAGTGGGTGGCCCAGGCCAAGAAGCTTCCGGCCGTCGTCAAGTACTGAACGGCACCGGTCGACAGATCCACCGCAACGTGATCGAGGCGGAGGCCTGCGCCTCCTCCTCCGTCGGTTTTCCGCTCAGGAGAAGCGCTGCCGGTCCGATAGACGTGTATGTCCAGTACTCGCGTCGCCAACGCCGTGTCGACCGAGATCGTTGCGCGCCAACAGTCGTCCGAACCCCGCTACCGCCGGCTGGGGATGCGTCTCAGCTGCCTCGAATGCGAAGTGGCATGGACCGGCACCGTCGAATCGTCGTGTTGGGTGTGCGATGGCCCCGGGATCGCCGGACCACCGCCGAGTATCTACCCCGACGTCGACTGACCGGGCTCGTTCCGCGGCGCCCAGGACGGCACTCGGCGCTGCCTGAAGGCGGCGATGCCCTCGCGGCCTTCCTCTGCGTCGAAGAGCGACTGTGACAGTTCGGTCGTCCACTCGAACGCCTCGCTCGAGGTCCATCGTCGGCACCCGGTTGATCAGGTCCTTCGCTGCGGAAACCCCGGTTGGTCCGCCCAACAGGATCATCGACACGATCCGTCGCACATGGTCGTCGAGTTGCTCGGGCTCGACGGCGGCGTTGATCAGACCCATGCGGGCGGCCCGGTCCGGACTGAAGCGCTGGCCGGTCAAGAACGTCTCCATCGCATCGGCCCGGCTCAGTTTGGGTAGGCACACCACCGAGATCACCGCCGGTGCCACACCGAGACGGACCTCGGTGAAGCCGATCTTGGCGTCGTTGCGCACGTAGGACAGGTCGCAGGCAGCGACGAGTCCAACGCCGCCGCCGACCGCATGACCGTTGATCTTCCCGACGATCGGCGTGGTCGAATGCTGCATCGAGGTGAAGACGTCGGCCAGCGATGGTCGGAGAGCGGTCGGCGCCGTCGCTCGAGGCCCGACACCCCCGGCCGGGACGACGTCAGGTCCGCTCCGGCACAGAACGTCGTGCCGGCGTTGGTGAGGACGACGACGCGAACCGTCCTGATCACGATCGGCCTCATCGATGGCGACGACGAGACCGTTCAGCATCGCTGCGGTCAGGGTGTTCTTGGCGTCGGCGCGGTTGAGGGTGATCGTCCGGATCGGTCCGGAGTCGTCGACCAGCAGGTCAGCATCACTCATATGGCCGAGGCTAAGTAGGATTGCGCCGATGCCCACAATCTTCACTCGAATCATCGATGGCGAGATTCCGGGGCGATTCGTGTGGTCCGATGACATCTGCATTGCGATGCTCGACATCCGGCCGCTCCATCCCGGTCACACCCTCGTGATTCCCCGGACCGAAGTCGACCACTGGATCGACCTTCCACCGGAGTCCGCCGCCCATTTGATGACGGTCGCCCATCACATCGGCAACGCGCTGAAGGCGGTCGTCGGCGCCCGTCGGGTGGGACTGATGATCGCCGGATTCGAGGTTCCGCACACCCACGTCCACGTCGCGCCGATCGACTCGATGGCCGATCTCGATTTTCGCAATGCCGACACCTCGGCCAAGGCGGACGAACTCGACTCGATGGCCAACGCCCTGAGAGAAGCCCTCGTCGCGGCCGGTCACGGGGCGAGCGTGCCGTCGTAGACGCAGCGAGGAACATGGTCGGGGTTTCCGCCGCGCCGGCCGAGAGGCCCTGGAGGTCGAGCCCGGCCTACCCTTTGTGACCATGACGAACGGCGACCCGCAGATCGGATCCCCACGAGCCGCGGTGGCGGCCATGCCCTCGTACAAACCCGGCAAGGACGCCAAGCAGTCCGAGGCCGAGTTGGGCATCACCAATGCAATCAAACTGGCGTCGAACGAGAACCCGATGCCGCCGATTCCGGAGGTGATCGATGCGGTCACCTCGGTGCTGTCCGGGGTCAACCGTTACGCCGATCATCGGGCCATGGAACTGCGATCCACGATCGCAGACTGGGTCGGCGTTGCCGGTCGATCACGTCACGGTCGGTTCGGGGAGCTCGTCGATTCTGCACCGGCTCGCCAGCGCCTACGTCGACCCCGGTGACGAGGTTCTGTATCCGTGGAGATCGTTCGAGGTGTATCCCATCTACACCACGCTCCTGGACGGTGTGCCGGTCACGGTGCCGCTGATCGACGAAACAGCCGACCTCGATGGTCTGCTCGCCGCCATCACCGATCGCACCAAGCTCATCATGATCGCCAACCCGAACAACCCCACCGGGACGGCTCGTTCTACCGCCGAACTCCACGCGTTCTGCCAGAACGTGCCCGACCGCGTGGTCGTCGTCCTCGACGAGGCCTACTTCGAGTTCGTCGACCCGGAGCTGGGGAATGCGGTCACTGAGCTCCTGCCCGAGCATCGGAATGTGGTCGTCACCCGCACGTTCTCCAAGGCGCAGGGTCTCGCCGGCCTCCGCGTCGGCTACGCCATGGCGGCACCGCAGATCATCGCCGCCGTCGACAAGACGCAGATCCCCTTCGCCGTCAACATGGCCGCCCAGGCCGGAGCGGTGGCGGCGGTGCGTCACGCCGACAAGATCGCCGATCGGGTCGAAGGAATCGTGAAGGAGCGGCGCCGCGTGGTCGCCGAGGTCCGAAGCTGGGGGGTCGAGGTGCCCGAGACGCAGGCCAACTTCTTCTATCTCCCGCTGGGGGACCGGGCCAACGGCGTTTTCGCCACGATGGAACGGGACGGAGTTGTCGTTCGAATGTTCGATCGCCTCGGCATCCGGATCACGATCAGCACAGAACAGGAGAACGACCGTATGCTGCGGTCGCTACGGTCCGCCCTCGCTCACGAGCCCGATCAGGTGTAATCGCGGATCGGAGATTTCACGGGCTCAGAGGATCTCGGCTCGGAATTCCGTCGACGGCTTTGCCGGCAGACCGCCTGCCGCTCGACAGCGAATGATCGGGATGTCGCGAGTGACGGTCACGCGCACGGCATGGCTCTCCAGCCCGCGGGTCACACGGATGATGTCGTTGCCGAGGTCCTCGAAGCGGGTGGTTCGCTGTGCGTCGTCCCACCCCTGCCGGCCGAAAACGGCGTTTTCAGCCGCCTGCGAACGGGGGTCGGGTGCAGCCCACGAGCCCCGACACCAAGGGACCAACGCCGACGGCGAGGCGGTGTGGAACAGCACGTGGGCCAGACGATCGGCGTCGACGTAGGCCCATGAACGACCATCGGGGAACGTCAGGGCGGTGGGGGCAAATCGATGTCCTCCGGTGTGGGACACCCTGAAGATCGGGACGGCGCCGAATCGGGGGTCGGCCTGCAGGTCGGCGACGAGAGCGGTGCCTTCGGTGCCGCAGCAGACGTCGTGGGTGCCCTGGGTGCAGATGAGGACGGCACGAGGGTCGATCTCCCGGGCGCCATCGATCGTGCGCACATCCTCTGCGTCGAGCACGAGGCCGACGACTGCGATGATGGGGCGCTGCCCGATGGTGATGGCGACGGCGATCGTGTCGTCGCCGCGGCGCTGGAACACCGTCGCCGTCGGCGGCCGTTGGTCGCTCGGGACCGATGCGAGCACCCGCACGGTTCGAGCTTCGACATCGGTCGAACTGCTGTCGACCCCCTGCAATGCTCGATGCTCGAATACCGGCTTGGGCCAGGGGAGGGGAGTATCGACAACGATTACCGTCGTCGCCGAGATCGCGGTGCCGCTCGGATTCACACCCAGCGTGGCGGTGAACACCGAACACTTGACCGTCTGCTCGGGCGGTGGCAGCAACGCCCGTGCGGCCAGGGGGAGGGGCGCAAGCGGCTTCTTCTTCACGACGCGGGTCCTAACCGATGACGGTGGGCTCCAATTCGTGAAGCCGGTTGATGACGCTGATCAGCAGCTTCTTGGCGATCTTGGGTTGGTTGTCGAGGAGCGAGGAGAATTCGCGGCGGCTCAGAACCTCGGCTTCGATGTCGGTGTCGGCGGTGACCGATGCCGTGCGGTGAGCCCCGGTGAGCACGCTCATCTCGCCCAGGAAGTCGCCCGGCCCCACCGAGGCCCGCACCCGTCCACCGCGACGCACCGTCCCTCGACCCTCCAGAATGATGAAGGCCTCACGACCGGGAGCACCCTCGGTGATGAACTCCCGACCAGCCTTGATCGTCATCGGCGTCATCAGCCGACGGACTTGCTTGAGGTCGGATTTGCTCAGACCACGGAAGAGGTCCATCTTGGCGAGTTGTTCATCCACGGTGTGCATGTGGCGGTTTCCTTCTGGAGGTGAGTAGTCGATTCGGCTGAGCCGGTCGTGACTTCAGTAATAGCATCAAACGTCATGAAGATGATCGAGACGTTCCGTGGTGCGGGCGATCAGCGAGATCGATCGAGATGTCGTCGCCTGGAAATCGACGTCATGTCTTCTCGATCGGCAGCGGTGAGTTCCGGAACTCGTTGGTGATCGTGTTGCGTTCGAGGCTGAAGTAGCGCTGGCAGCCGTTGCGGCAGTACCAGGTTTCCTTCACCCAGCCGGCGGTGTTCTTCCGCATGTACAGATAGGTACGCCACTGGATTCCTCGTCCGACATGGTTGGGGTCAGGCCTGGTGACCGACTCACCCTTGTAGGCGAGGTCGGCACTGTTGCGGGGCCCGCAGACCGGACAGGGGACGAGGAGCACATCGCGCAACATAGCAAACGGCGCACGGGGCCGAACCGTCCGCGGAGATTTCGTCCGAGGCCGTGCCCGGCCGCCGACCCTGCATGTGGCTTTTCGCTGGGCCACAATGACCGGGGCGAAGCGCCGTCCGATTTCACGTGCGAGGAGTGTGTCCATGACCGATGTCGCTGATGTGCAGGGTTCGATTCTCGGCCACTCCGTTCTGCGGAAGGAGGATCCTGGCCTGCTGTTGGGTTCGGATCTCTACTTCGACGACATGGAGGGTGCCGGTGTCGGCTATGTCCATTTCGTACGATCACCGTTCGCTCACGCCACCCTCGGCGACATCGATGCGTCGGCAGCCGAAACCGAACCGGGGGTCTGGGGCGTATGGACCGCCGAGACGCTGGAACTCGAGCCGTACCTGAGTTTCCCCATGTTCCCCCGCCTCTTCGCTCGTCCTCCGCTGGCAAAGGGAAAGGTCCGCTACGTCGGTGACATCGTCGCCGTCGTCGTGGCCGACTCGATGGGGCCAGGCGCTCGATGCGGCCGAACTGATCGACATCGATTACGACCCGCTGCCCTCGGTGACCGACGCCGATGCCGCGCTGGCTCCGGATGCGCCGCTCCTGTACGAAGAACACGGCAGCAACCTGGTGTTCGAGACTCGGATCGGCCAGGACGACGATCCCGTTTCCGGTACCGACGCCGTCGTGGAGTGTCGCGTGATCTCGCAACGTCTGGCCGGGGTCCCGATGGAACCCAACGGCTGTCTGGCGATCCCCGGCGCCGACGGGCACCTCACCGTGTGGATCCCGAGCCAGAATCCGGTAGCGGTGCGCGATGCGATGGCCGGTCAGCTCGGACTCGAGCCCGCCGATCTGCGGGTTGCCGCCCCGGTCGTCGGCGGTGGGTTCGGATCCAAGGCGGGCACCTACACCGAGTTCCTCATCACCGCCAGACTGGCGCTGGTCACGGGCCGGCCGGTCAAGTGGACCGAACAACGCAGCGAGAACATGGTGTCGATGGCGCAGGGCCGCGACCAACGCCTGGCCGCTCGGATGGGCCTGACCGACGATGGCCGCATCACCGGGCTCGACATCGACGTCGTCGCCGGGTGCGGTGCCTATCCCGCCGTCGGTGGCTTCCTCACCGTGTTCACCCAGCTGATGAGCCAGGGCGTCTACGACGTTCCCAAGTTCCGCTATCACGCCCGCTCGGCAGCTCACGAACAACACCCACACCGCCGCCTACCGGGGTGCCGGACGCCCCGAGGCCACCCAGCTGCTCGAACGAATGATGGACATGGCCGCGGCACAGGTCGGCATGGATCCGGCCGAGATTCGCCGGCGCAACTTCATCCAACCCGACCAGTTTCCCTTCACGACCCACACCGGGGCCACCTATGACAGCGGTGATTACGAAAAGGCCCTCGATGCGGCCCTCGAGGCGGCCGGGTATGAGCAGATGCGGGCCACCCAGGCCGAGCGCCGGGCCAGCGGTGACCCCCGCCAGATCGGCGTCGGGATCTCCGACCTACGTCGAGGTGACCGCTCCGGCGGGTCTGCACGTCGAGTACGGCAAGGTCGAGGTCAATCCGGACGGGTCGGTGACGGCGTCGGTGGGCACCTCGGCCCACGGTCAGGGCCACGACACCGCCTTCTCCATGCTCGTCAGCGAGGTTCTGGGCGTTCCCATGGATCGGGTGGTGCTCCACCAATCCGACACCGACCTCGTGCCAAGAGGTCAGGGCACGATGGGATCCCGTTCGTTGCAGAGCGCAGGATCGGCCGTGTTCCTGGCCAGCGAGCACGTGCTGGACAAAGCGAAACGACTCGCCGCCCACATGCTCGAAGCCTCCGAGGCCGACATCGTCAAGAGCCAGGACGGCCTCCAGGTTGCGGGCGTACCGACCTCGTCGATCGGGTGGGGCGAGTTGGCGACTGCGGCGCTCGATCCGGACCGCCTGCCCGAAGGCAATGGAGCCGGGCCTCCTTTCGAACACGACTTCGACGGGCAGGGTTCGACCTTTCCCTTCGGTGCCCACGTCTCCATGGTCGAGGTCGACACCGAAACCGGGCAGGTCACGATGTTGCGCCATGTGGCGGTCGACGACTGCGGACGGATCCTGAATCCGCTGCTCGTGACCGGGCAGCAGCACGGTGGGCATCGCCCAGGGCGTCGCCCAGGCGCTTTTCGAGGAGGTCGCCTACGACGAGGACGGCAATCCGATCACGTCGAACCTGATGGACTACGCCATCCCCTCCGCGGCCGAACTGATCAACTTCGAAACCCACAACACCCAAACGCCAAGTCCCCTCAACCCCCTGGGCGCCAAAGGCATCGGCGAGTCGGGCACGATCGGCTCGACCCCGGCGATCCACAACGCCGTCATCGATGCGGTCAGCCATCTCGGGATCACCCACATCGACATGCCACTCACCTCCCTCAAGGTCTGGGAGGCGATTCAGGCGGCCGGTCGCTGAGCGCCCGCTCAGGGATCGCCCGTCCGGCTGATCCCGGGCATACTGCCGGCATGACCGACGTGCACGAACGCCCGACCGTGACCATTCCCAGCGGTCCGCCGCCCGACGCCCTCGAGATCGAGGACGTGGTCGTCGGCGCCGGTTCCGAGGCCACCCCCGGCATGCAGGTCAGCGTCGATTACGTCGGCTCGAGCTGGTCGACGGGGACCGGAGTTCGACGCCTCCTGGAATCGGGGATCGACCTTCGAGTTCGGCCTCGGCGCCGGAATGGTGATCGCCGGATGGGACCAGGGGGTCGCCGGGATGAAGGTCGGTGGCAGGCGCCGCATCACGATCCCTCCGCACCTCGGCTACGGCGCCGCCGGTGCCGGTGGCGTGATCGCGCCGAACGAAACGCTCGTGTTCGTGGTCGACCTCCGCAGCGTCGGGTAGCCACGGCGCCTACGGCTGTTGGTTCAGCGACCAACCCGTGTGAGCTTCGCACCACTCCCACAGCCGTTTGCGGCGTTCGGGGGTGTCGCTGGCCTTGGTCGTCGGCAGCTTGTGGGTCGATCGCACCTTCCGGTCGTGCCAGAACTCCCCGCTGGTGGCTCGAGCGCACGATCGTCTGCGGCGAGCCAGACCATCGTGTCGGCTCCCTCCCGCGGCGACCGGAGCAGGTGGAGCGGACCGAGAACCTTTGGAGAAACCCGGAAGTGCATCGCTCGACCCCAGGGGTGTCCACCCAGCCCGGATGCATGGCGTGGAACACGATCTCCTCGGCCCCGATCCGCTGGGCCCACATCTCGTTGAGAACGACCTGGGTCCGCTTGGCCCGGGCGTACTGGATGGCGCCGTTGTGCTCATCGTCGTGCATGTCCAACTGGCTCACCGTGAGCGCCTGTGTGTACATACCGCCCGAACTCATGGTCAGCACCCGACCCGGGTCGGCGTTCCGGAGCTGGGGGAGCAGGAGGCCGGTGAGGAGGAACGGGGCGGCGACCATCAACTCCACGGCCAGGTCGGTCCCGTTCTCGGCTCGGCGACGTTCATTGAACAACGCGCCGGCATTGTGGATGAGCGTGTGGATCGTGTCGTGTCGGTCGGCGAGTTCGGCGGCGGCTCGGCGCACGTCGTCCTGCTTTCCGAGATCGGCGAGCACGTAGGAGACCGCCGTGTTGCCGGTTTCGGCCTTGATCCGATCGACGGTGGCCTCGGTCTTCACCTGGTCCCGGGCGACGATGACGAGGTCGGCGCCGATCCGGGCCAGAATCCCCGCCCCCTCCTCTCCGATCCCCGAGGTGCCGCCGGTGATCACGACGGTCTGACCCGACAGGTCGTAGGACTCCAGCGACTCCCAGCCGAACAGCCGTCGCCGGGCACCCGGGCCGATGCTGGTGAAGCTGGGCACCACCGTCGCTTCGATGATGCTGTCGATGACCGAACTGGGAGAGAAATTCACGGCTGCAACCGTAACCGCTTGTGCCCGCCGCTGGTCGTACCCGGTTCGACTTGTGATGCGGCGTAGGCATCGGTCGATGCTGCTGAAGCGGCCGGTACTCGATCGAATCGCCGACGGTTCGATCACCGAGGTCTACCGGCGGTGGAAACGACCGACGGTCAAGGCCGGCGGGACCCTCAACACCAGCATCGGTCAGCTCGAAATCGTCTCGGTCGAGCAGATCTCGGAGTCCGATCTGGACGATACCGCGGCCCGAAACGCCGGTTTCGACACCGCCGAGGAGCTCGTCGATTCGCTTCGTTCGGGGCCGGATCGCACCTTGTTTCGCATCCGCGTCGCTTTCGCCGGCGAGGACCCGCGGATCGCCCTGCGGCAGCGGTCGAGGTTGAGCACCGACGAGGTCGCCTCGCTCGGTCGGCCTTCGCCGCGCATGGACCGAACCGTTGACGATCACCGTCTCGAATGCGTCGCTCTGCTGCGACTGCTCGAACAGAACGAGGGCGTGCGAGCGCCGGACCTCGCCGACGGGCTGGGTGTCGAGACGAAATGGTTCAAGGCCCGGATCAGGAGGCTCAAGGCACACGGTCTCACCGAGAGTCTGCCCGTCGGCTACCGGGTGTCGCCCCGAGGGCGGGCGGCGCTGCGCCGGCTTGGTTAATGTCACTCGATGGACCGGACCCATTTGACGCTCGACGAAGTCCGCTCGCTGGCGACGGCGGTGTTTCGGCATCACGGGGTGAGCGAGCGACAAACCGATGCCGTCGTCGACACGGTGACCGCGGCCGAACGTGATGGGTGCGTATCCCACGGGCTGTTCAGGGTGCCCGGCTACATCGCGTCCGTGGACAGCGGAAAGGTCACCCCGGACGCCGAACCCGTCGTCACCGATCTGGCACCGGCGGTGGTGAAGGTCGACGGGAAGAACGGGTTCGCCCCTCTGGCGATCGAGGTCGGGAGGCAACCGCTGATCGAGAAGGCGAAGAGTCAGGGCATCGCCGCCCTCGCCGTCACCGACAGCTACCACTTCGCCGCCCTCTGGCCCGAAACCGAAGCACTGGCCGAGGCCGGCCTCGTCGCGTTCGCGTTCGTCAGCTCGCAGAGTTTCGTCGCCCCCGCCGGGGGCACCAGACCGCTGTACGGCACCAACCCGATGTCCTTCGCCTGGCCCCGCGACGGGTCGTCCTCCGGTGGTGTTCGACCAGGCCTCCAGTGCCAGCGCCCGCGGCGAGATCAAGATCCACCAGCGAGATGGCATTCCGCTGCCCGACGGCTGGGGCATCGACACTGACGGAAATCCGAGCAACGACCCGGAGGCCATACTCGCCGGGCGCCCAGCTTCCCTTCGGTGGCCACAAGGGCGCCGGGATAGCGCTGATGGTCGAACTGCTGGCCGGTGCGCTGATCGGCGACGTCTTCAGTTTCGAGGCGACGGCGGCCGACAACGACGACGGCGGCCCCATCGAGCGGTGGTGAGTTCATCATCGCCATCGATCCCCTCCGCTGTGTCGACTCCACGGGAGGGCCAAGCCAACTGGCCCACGCCGAGGAGCTCTTCGCCCAGATCCTGGCCCAGGACCGAACCCGCCTCCCATCGGACCGTCGATACGCCGCCCGAGCGGTGACGCCGACCGAAGGGATCCGACATACCGTCGAGCCTGCACGACGAACTTCTCGGTTTGGCAGGTCGGCCGCGACGATCGGAAGGACGTCCATGAAGTATCACTATCTCGGCCGCAGTGGCATGAAGGTCAGCGAGCTCGCCTTGGGAGCGATGACCTTCGGTCGTGAGGCCGACGAGACGACCAGCGCCGAGATGATGGATACCTTCGCCGACAATGGCGGAAACTTCATCGACACCGCCGACGTCTACGGCCCTGGAACGTCCGAGGAGGTGGTCGGCCGATGGTTGGCACATCGGGATCGCGACGAGTGGGTGATCGCCACCAAGGTCCGATTCGCTGCCGGTCCGACGCCCAACGATGTGGGCCTGAGTCGCAAGCACATCCTCAGTGGTGTCGACCGCAGCCTGGCCCGACTCGGCACCGACCACATCGATCTCCTGCAGATCCACTGCTGGGACCGAGGAACCCCGATCGAGGAGACCCTCTCCACGCTGGACCGGCTGGTCCGGCAGGGCAAGGTCCGCTACATCGGCTCGTCCAACCTGACCGGCTGGCAGCTCCAGAAGATGATCGACACGAGCCGGCAGCTCGGCCTCGAACGCTTCGTCTCACACCAGCCGCAATACAACCTGCTGGCCCGACCGACCGAGTGGGAGGTTCTGGCGGTGTGCGAGGCCGAAGGAATCGGCGTGATCCCATGGTCGCCTCTGCGGGGCGGTTGGCTCAGCGGACGGTATTCGAGGGACATGGCCGGCGCACCCGCCGGTTCACGGGTCAAGACCGCAGAGGAACAGGGGTGGAGCGAAACGTGGGCCAAGTACGACAACGATCGGACCTGGGCGATCATCGACGCACTTCGAGCCATCGCCGCCGAACTCCAACGACATCCGGCCCAGGTTGCGATCAGATGGGTCTCGCAGCGCCCCACGATCACCGCGCCGATCGTGGGCGCGTCGAACATGGCGCAGTTGGCGGTCAATCTGGGATCGGTCGACTTCGAGCTCTCCGCAGATCAGATGGGTCGACTCGACCGGGTCAGTGCTCTTGATTCGCCCTACCCGTACGACGGTTTCATCGACGACGCCCAGGCCGGCCGATAGACCCGAGGTTCACAGCACCTGCACCGGTGAGGACATGTCGTCCTTTCGTGTCGAACGTTGTGAGGCTGTTGCCCGCCAATCGTCCGCGTCCCCCTCATGCGTTCGCCCGCCACGACCTGTCGGGACATACTGGGGCCATGGTGAACAAGCGGGCCGGGCAGCCGGCATCGACCAGTGACCTCATCGACGTCCCCCACCTCGTGTCGGCGTACTACACGGAGCGACCCGACCCCGACGACCCGGCCCAGCGGGTCGCGTTCGGCACGTCGGGCCACCGCGGCTCGAGCCTCGACGGCTCGTTCAACGAGGCCCACATCGTCGCGATGACCCAGGCGATCTGCGAGTACCGGGCGGGCCAGGCGATCGACGGCCCGCTGTTCCTCGGGCGCGACACCCACGCGCTCTCCGAGCCGGCCTGGGCGACCGCGCTCGAGGTGCTCGCCGCCAACGGCGTCGACGTGCTGATCGACGCCGCCGACGGCTACACGCCGACGCCCGGCGTCTCGCACGCCATCCTGCGCCACAACGCCGGCCGCACCGGGCGGGCCTGGCCGACGGCATCGTCGTCACGCCGTCGCACAACCCGCCCGGCGACGGCGGCTTCAAGTACAACCCGCCCCACGGCGGCCCGGCCGACACCGACGTCACCGGGTGGATCGCGGACCGGGCCAACGAGCTGCTCGCCGCCGGCAACCGGGGCGTCGAGCGGATCGCGCTGGCACGAGCGCTGGGCGCCGACACCACGCACCGCTACGACTTCTGCGGCACTACGTCGACGACCTGCCGACCGTGCTCGACATGGACGCGATCCGCGCCGCCGGCGTCCGCATCGGCGTCGACCCGCTGGGCGGCGCCGGCGTCGACTACTGGGGGCGCATCGCCGAGCGGTACGGCCTCGACCTCACGGTCGTCAACCCCGAGGTCGATCCGACGTTGCGGTTCATGACCCTCGACTGGGACGGCAAGATCCGGATGGACTGCTCGTCGCCCTACGCGATGGCGTCGCTGATCGGCGTCACGGACGAGTTCGACGTCGCCTTCGGCAACGACGCCGACGCCGACCGCCACGGCATCGTCACCCCCGACGCCGGGCTGATGAACCCCAACCACTTCCTCGCCGTCGCCATCGAGTACCTGTTCGCGCACCGCGCCGGCTGGCCGGCGACGGCCGCGATCGGCAAGACGCTGGTGTCGTCGTCGATGATCGACCGGGTGGCCGCGGCGCTCGGGCGGCAGCTGGTCGAGGTGCCGGTCGGGTTCAAGTGGTTCGTGCCCGGCCTGCTCGACGGCTCGCTCGGGTTCGGCGGCGAGGAGAGCGCCGGCGCCTCGTTCCTGCGCCGCGACGGCACGGTCTGGACCACCGACAAGGACGGCATCCTCCTCGACCTGCTCGCCGCGGAGATCCCCGCGGTGACCGGGCGATCCCGGCGAGCACTACCGGCGCTGACGGAGCGACACGGCGCGCCCGGTCTACGCAGCGGATCGACGCGCCGGCCACCCGCGACCAGAAGGCGGCGCTCGCGGCGCTCTCGCCCGACGCAGGTCACCGCCGACGAGCTGGCCGGCGAGCCGATCACGCGCCGTGCTCACCGAGGCGCCGGGCAACGGCGCCCCGATCGGCGGGCTCAAGGTCGTCACCGACAACGGCTGGTTCGCCGCCCGCCCGTCGGGCACCGAGGACGTCTACAAGATCTACGCCGAGAGCTTCCGCGGCGCCGACCATCTCACCGAGGTGCAGGACGCCGCACGAGCGTTGGTCACGAGCGCGCTCGCCGGCTCGGGCTGACGGCACGTCACTCGGTGCCCATTCGAGCGGGTGCGAACCCGGCGACGGTGGGCTCCGCCGCCCCCGCATCCAACGAATGTGTGGGACGCCGCCAATCGTGTGATGGATGGGCGGATCGGGTATGTCGACCCGGGGACCGGAACGGTCGAGACTTGGGCCGATCGGTTCGACCGGGTGACACCAGTGGCGCGGGTGTGCTCGGCCTGTGTGCTACGCGCCGATGGCGGAGCGACGTGTTCGGGCTCGCTCGGGGTGCGAACGATAGTCCGCCGACGGCTCCGTCGTTGAACCCTGATAGCGAGTCTATTTGAATCTATTAGCTTGTTGAATCTTCTACTCGATTAGACACACTCGAGTAGATGTTTTCAGTTCCTATTTTGAGTGCCGAAGCATTCGGGTGCCTTCTGATATTGACTGAATATGCACGTTGTTCGGCCCATAGCATGTTGCAGCATCGCCATGGTAGTCGGGAACGACCGGGGCGCCCGTCCCAGCCCGCTGGACGCTGCGCCGTCGTCACAGTCGATGCCACCTGCGGTACCTCCGGTGGCTGGTGCGACGCAACGGTTCGATGCGATCAATGCGGCGGACGCCGCTCCGAACCCGAAGAGTGCAACGACGATGAGTGACGGGATCGAACGGGGCGAATATCGTGGCACGATCACGATGTGGGATCGTCGTGGCCCTATCTGGTGGGCGATCCTTCCGACCGGTGAACGGGTCACCTGCACCAGCCTGCTCCGGTTGCGAGGACGCCATCGACAAACACCACACCCATCCGAGCGTGTGTGCCGGTGTGGCCACCCAGGATCGGCGACCCTGACCCGACAACACCCTCCGGGCACTGTGGTGGCCCTACATCGCTGGTTTGGATCGGCGGACCGTTGCGGCTTTGGCTGTTTCCCAGGCGCCTACCGGCTTGCCGGCGTCGGGCCCGCCTGCCCAGGGGTCGACTGTCACTCCGCTGAGCGCCCACGCCATGAACAAGCTGACGGGTCGTCGACCCGATGAAGCCGTGTGGATGGCGAGCGCACTGTAGGTCGCCCTGGGTGGATCGATACCGATCATGCGGATCACTCGGAATACCTTCCAGTTGATACCGACCGCGGAACGCTCGATCAGGGTCGCTGTGCTCTCGCCTCCATCGAGCCGCGCCCAGCGCAGGGATCTCTGCAGTGAGCATCGAAATCCGTTCTCGACTAGGTTGGGAAAGAAGAAGACGCCCCCGAGAATCGCCGCACTCGAAAGAAGACCTCGTGTCCGCCAAGCAACGTCGTGCCATACACGCCTACGTCAGCAGCGCAGCCCACGATCAATGGCACAACTTCGCCACCCATCACGGCGTCACTGTCAGCGCCATCCTCGAAGCCCTCGGACCCACACTCGAACAGGCCACCGACATTCCTTCTGACCCGAACCATCGGTACGACACCATCATCGCCGAAGCCCGAAGAATCGACACCCAGCGCCGCCGACGCGTCCGCTAGGCGCACAACCACCACGTAGGTCGATCCGGCCGCTAGCCCGGTGAAGGTGGGTCCGGATTGAGATCAGATCTCGAAGGACTCGTCGTCGCCCTCGACCCGGATCAACTCACGGGGCCAGCCGCGTTGCACGAACCTGATGGCCGATGGTGGCACCAGGAGACCTTCGAGTATCTCATGATCGAGTCGCTGGAGGTCGCGGGCCAGGAGAAGCCAGCCGAGATCCAGAACCATCGACCACTTCTCCTGAGCGCTCGTCATCAGGACGACCGCGTACTCGCCCGGTGTGGCCTCGATACCGAAGACGGAATGAAGGTCCTCATCATCGAGTACCCGGACAGAACGGATGTGTGGGCCGTCCATTAGGCTTCCGTTATAGCCCACCAGTTACTTGCCGGGCGAGAATTCGCCGTTCACGCCCGCCGTGAGTGATCAGAAGAACAGATGTACGGTCCCTACGACAAGGGGAGAGATCTCCGAAACAGCCACAGCAGCAGCCGCAGTAGCAGCAGCGGCGACGGTGCGAACGAGCGTACGTGACGTGAACATGAGTTGCCTCCTGGGCATCGTTGGTTGCGACTAAGAGGATCGAGCAATGCCAAGAAATGCTTTAGCGCCGAAATATTCTTCCGGGTCGAACAAATCACCTGTTCACAGCCGTCTTCGGGTCAGAGATTCTTTCGAGCGGGGACGCCTTGACGACGCTGAGCTGGTCCACGCGGTGGCCCGCGATGTCGAGGGATCCTGGGAGGAGCTGGTCGAACGATTCGGTGGAATGGTGTGGTCGGTCGCCCTCGGCCATGGGCTCTGCCCGAGCGATGCCAAAGACGTCACGCAGGCGGTGTGGTTGAACCTCTTCAACAACATCGGATCGCTCAGAGATCCCACTCGCGTGGCGGGCTGGCTCCGCACGACGGCCAGGAACGAATCGCTCGGCGTGTTGCGACGTCGAGGCCGGGCACAACCGGTCGATCTGCACGGTTCGATCCGTGATCGCCCGGGAGCCGATCCTGGGCCCGCCGAACAGGTCCTCTCCGCCTACGGTGACCCGACGCTGCGAGGCGCCCTCAGCGACCTCACCGACGGATGCCGCCAACTACTGCTGATGCTGGCCGCCGATCCTCCTGCGAGCTACTCTGCGGTTGCCCAAGCGGTCAATGTCAGCCTGGGCACCATCGGTTCGAAGCGGCGTCGCTGTCTGGATCACCTTCGACGACTGTACGAAGCCCGGGCTGCGGCTGAAATGGAGGCAGAACTGAAGTGACTGGGCTCCCCGAGAACGATGACGAATTGGTAAAGAGAATCCGACGAGAGGTCGGCTTCGACGTGATGATGCCGTCGCTGATCGACGTGTTGAAGGAGATCCCCGAGCTGACCCGTCGCAGCGAAGGGGGCCAGATCATCTCAGACGACCTGAACCGTTTGCCTGGGGCCCGCGACGCCCAGCCCGCCCGCCATCTGACCATCGAGTTCAAGGCAGGAATGCTTGTCCTCCAGATCGCGCTCGACGGCGCCCTCACCGGACAGGTTCCCGCCGGCTGGGCCGGCGCCACCGTCGCAGTCGAAACACTGTCCGAGTCCACATCGGTGGAAGTCGACGACCACGGCCTCTTCACGACCACCACCGCCATCGAAGGTCCGTTCCGCCTGGCAGCAACGATCGACGGCGCCGTTTCTGCAACCGACTGGTTCGTTCGCTAGAGGGTGACTTCAGGCGCCGGACCGTCGTCGGCAGACCAGATCGACGAAGCCAGACAGTTCTACGACGCCTGTGAGAACCCGGCGGTCGACCAGGTTGGCGCCCTCAAAAACCAAGGCCTCGGCATCCTGGCGCGCAATCAATCGCCCCACGGGCCAACCCTCGCCTCGGTCATCGTCAAGACGGGTTTGGCAACGCTTGCCAGCCACGAGGGCGACAACGACACCTGCCTCCGCTTGCTTGTCGAAGCTGAAGCGGCCGCCGTCGCCATCGACGAACCGACATGGGCGGCGCGCATCCGCATGCATCTCTGCGGACTACACACCAGGTTGGGCAACTTCGATGCCGCCTTGGCCACCGGTGACGCTTCGAGGCTCGATCTCGAACGACACCTCCTTCCTCGCCTGCTGTCCAACATCGCATTCGTCCATCAGCGCCGAGAGAACCCCGGACAGGTGATGGCGGCCTTCGGCGATGGCCTCACCGTGGCCGAAGCTGGCGAGGACCACGAAGCTGTCGTTGCGCTGCTCGAACAACCGCGGTGCATGGCTGACAGATACAGGTCAACTCGACGTCGCCGAGCTCGACCTTCGCCGCGCCCTTCTGTACCCGCACCCAGTTGCCGACTTTCGTCGGGCCGCTGCCCAACACAATCTCGGCATCAACCTCGTCCGACACGGTCTGCTCCGAGCCGGCCTGGCCGAGATGGAACAGGTCATCGCCGAACTCGAACATCGTGGCAGCCTGGGTGCCGAAGCTCTCCGCGACAAATGCGAGGCGTTGGTCGATGCCCGCGTGCTCGACGAGGCGGCGGAGGTCAACGCCACAATCCTGGCCCGGGCCCGGGACGAGCGGTCCCTCCCCGTCCTCGCCGAAGCGCTGCTGATGGCCTCCCGGATCTCGGTGTTGAGCGATGACCGGGAAAAGGCGATCGAACTGGCGATCGAAGCGGCGGAGCTGTTCGACAGCCAGGGTCGGCGAGGCAGTTGGGCTGTCGCCAACGCCATGGCCGGCGTGCTCGATATTTCCAAGCCGCTCGATCCCGACCTGGTAGCAGAATCGATCCCCATCGCCGAGGCGCTCCTGCTCCGAGCCGACAAGTGTGCCGACCGCGAGGACGCTCGCGCCGCCTACTCGGCGATCGAACAGCGAGAACCGAGGACTCCGCTCGACCGCGTGCTCGGCCGTTTTGCCGCGGCCAGCTGCGCAGTGATTGACGGCTCGCTCAGCCAGGCCGCAACCGAGCTCGACGAATGCTTCAACGCCATCACCGACCTGGCCGCCCGCTTCGACTCGTTGGAACTGCGTAGTCGAGCGGTCTCGTCCATCGTGCCGATCGACGCTTTCGCAGTCAACGTTGCCACCGCTGCGGCCGATCCGGTTCGATTCGTCGACTGGATCTCGCGCGGTCGAAACATCACTTACGACCGGCCCGACCCCGGACCGGCTTCACCCGATCTACTCGAGGGTCTCCGACAACTACGTCAGCTGGCCGGCACAACAGGCGATGAGCCAACGGCCGACCGCGCCGAGCAACGACGGCGTCTCGAGGAGCGGATCATGATGTTGGCCCGCCTGACTGCTCCCGGACCGAGGAACCTCGCCCCAACCCCGCCCGTCGCAGCCACCAACACCTTGGTGTTCGGTACCAATGGCACTCGACTGCTTGCAGTGGTGGCCGGTCAGTCCGCCATCATCGATCTGGGAGCTGTCGACACAGTGATGGATCTCCTGCGACGGCTCGAGTTCGCCGTGTCGCTCGTCGCCCGCGACGTGCCAGCTCCGACCGAGCGTCAATTGGCGGCCGTCAACGGCATCGCGACAGAACTCGACACCGCCCTCATCTCACCGCTCGCCGCGTGGCTGGTCGACGGCCCGGTCCGGATCACGCCACCCGGCCTCCTCGCCGGTCTTCCCTGGCGACTGTTGCCCACTCTGGAGCGCCGGTCGCTCTCGATCGGCCAACCAGCGGGCGACGCTCCAACGCCGTTGAGGAACGATCCGGCAGTGACGGTCGTGCTGGGACCGGACGTCGACGGAAACGCTGAAGCAGCGACCATCCTCGACCTTCACGCCAACTGCACCGTCCTGGCCGGCCTTTCCGCCACCGTCGAACGGGTTCGCGATGCCATGGCCAAGTCGGATGTTGTCCACCTGGCCGCTCACGGCCGCCTGGACCACAAGGACCCACTGCTCTCACACCTCGAGCTCGCCGACGGCGCGTTCACGCTCTATGACATCGAGACCCTGCCCCGACTGCCCCACACGGTCATTCTGGCGTGTTGTCGGGTCGCAGGAGCGGCGCAACCCAACGGCGCCTACGGCCTGGCGACAGTGCTCCGGGGTCGGGGCTGCGAACAGGTGGCGGCCACGGCACTGCCGCTGGCCGATCGCCACTCCGCTGAGGTAATGGGCGAACTCCATCGGTTGCTACGACATGACCACGACCTCAGCGCTGTCCTCGGCAGCCTGCACGTAGACAATCCGTACGTGGATGTCGCCGCCCGCAGCCTCATCTGCTTGGCCTGACACGGTTCGGACCAACCGGTCAAACACCGATCACGCAAATCCAAACCTCCGCATGTGCTCCGCATACCAGGGTGGGCGTACACCGCCTGACAGCGCCCGATGGAAGCTTCCTCACCGTGCCAGAACCACGCCGCCCTGCGATCACCGTACGACCCCGATGCTACGCGCGAAATCCGCCCACGGCCGCAATGTCCACAGGTACCCAAAACGCAGAGAAAGGCCTGCTGAGCAGGCCTTTCTCTGCGTCGGGACGGTGAGATTTGAACTCACGACCCCCTGCCGACCCCCTGCTCCCAAAGCCCTTCCAACTCAATTATCTGGCCAGCGGAAATAGCGAACGTGCAGGTCAGAGGCGATTTCCAGCTATCCGCTGTTGTCCGTCGCCGACTCCTGCGTTCCCGTGCTCGTTGCACGCAGATTGCGCAAGATGTGGTTCTGGTGAGCACTGTGGCTCATCGTGGTTTTCCGTTGGGATTTTGGTCGGATCGGGCCCGTGAACAGAGACGACGCCACGCTCAGTCGATGCCGCCGTACACGACCACCTACGTAGCGCAGCCCTTTTGGTGCGACGTAGCCATCCGTCGACCCCCGATCGGTCCGTGCGAGCCTCCGGTCAACCCACCGACAGACGGCGGCCGGGGGAGTTCACATTTCGCTCGTATAGCGCGAAGCGAGCCGTCGCCTCGGGGAGTGGGGTGATCAACGGCAGGACTCCGACGGGCCGAACCCGGATTGACACATATCGCGAGCGCTGCTCCTCCGAAGCGATCCCCGAACCGACAGACGAGTGCCCTGTGAGTCGATGTGGTTGGCCGGTGAGGCCTGTCACTGCTTGGTGAGGGGGCCGGGAGATGGGCCCGAGCTTGTGGTTGTGTCCTGGGGTAGCTTGCTGCGGGGGCCGGGCGGTCATCGTTCGGCGACGCGGTGTAGTCGAGCCACGAATCGATCTCGTCCAAGTCGAATCGAATGAACTTGCCGATCTTCAGGAAAGGAACGCGACGCTCGTGTACGAGACGGCGAACAAACCTAACGGACACGTCGAGGCGTTCGGCGAGGGCGGCTATGTCGACGAGGGCCCTACCTCGGTCGAAGCCTGCCAGCGAGCTGGTCGGGCGCCTTGTATCTAGCTTGTGGTGCTCTCTTGGCGGGACACCACGCGTCCGCATTGAGCGCCTCCAGCTCGTGGTCGTCCGACAGAACAACACTCGGGCGCCGAACTGTGAGTTTGGTGGAATCCTGGGACCAGGTCTTGCCATGAGGCCGAGCATTGGAAACCCATCTCACATTTCGTCTCCACTTTCAGCTCCCGTTTCACCTCCCAAACCAACAAAAGCGCTCGAGCCATCTCCTGACTTCACCTCCCGAAGCACCTCACGCGCGGGTTCGGGCAGGTCAGTTGAGT
>CAWCAF010000005.1:0-128440 GCA_963793385.1 uncultured Acidimicrobiales bacterium | reverse complement strand
CAGTTTCTGCGCCACAGGCCAGGCCGGTTTCGAGCGACATCTGACCGTCGCCGAAATCCTCGAACAGGTCCACCGGGCCCGCCGGACCGCTGCGCCCCGGCGGTTGTCCAACATCGTCTTCATGGGGATGGGAGAACCGCTGGCCAACCTGGACCGTCTCTTCACCGCCATCGATCGCATCACCACCGACATCGGGATCGGTGCCCGCAGGATCACCGTGTCGACCGTCGGACTCATACCGGCGATGGAGCGCTTCGCCGACGAGCGGCGACAGGTCGGCCTGGCCGTGTCCCTGCACGCGGCGAACGACGAACTGCGATCACAACTCGTACCGATCAACCGCCGCTACCCGATCGGGGACCTGATCGAGGCGTGCCGGCTCGTCCGATCGAAAACCGGCAGGCGGGTGTCGTTCGAATGGGCGATGATCAGCGGCGTCAACGACCGCGACGTCGATGCCGCTCAGCTCGCATCGGCCGCCCGAGCCGCCCGAACGCACGTGAATCTGATCCCGTTGAACTCCACCCCCGGATATCCGACCACCGGCTCGTCGGCCGAACGGGTCAGGAGCTTCGCCGATCAGCTCACGTCCAGCGGGATCAACGTGACGATCCGTTCGACGATGGGCGACGACATCGACGCCGCCTGCGGACAGCTGGCCAACCGCTCCCAGAGCTGAGTTCTACTCGAACCAGGACTTCATGTAGGCCCGGGTGTGGGGGTGCAGCGCAGCGGCGACCAACGCCAACGGGAAGACGGACGCATTCAGGGCGAACATCGTGGCGATCGGTCCGTCACCGATGCTGAACACGATGCCCAGCACCGCCACCAGACCGTACAGACGTGGCCGATGCGGCCAGTACCACCCAACCGATACGTTTGTTGTTGGCCGTACCGAAGGCGCCGCCGAAGAGCCCGATCGCGGCCAGCAGGCCCAGCCCGGCGAACGCGCCCGGCAGGCCACTGATGTCGAGTCCCGAACAGAAGTGCGAAAACGCCGCTGATGTAGCCGAGGAAGACTGCGGCCTGCATGGTCTGGGGATGCGAAGGGTTGAACCAGCGAAGCACCAGCGCAGTTTAGTCCCGGGTGGCGGTGAGTAGCTGTGACAGTCCGCCCTGCAGCTGCCGGTGTTCGACGTCGACGAAACCGGCCCGGCCGAGCATCGCCACCATTTCCTCGCGGTCGGGTAGATAGGAAACCGAGCGGGGAAGGTAACGATAGGCCGACGGATCCGACAGGACCGCGCCGATCCTGGGAATGATCCGGTTGAAGTACACGTCGTAGCCCACGCGGAGCAGACGACTGTCCGGGCGCGAGACATCGAGCAGGCCGATGCGTCCGCCGGGGCGGACGACCCGAGCCAGCTCGGCGAAGAACGCGGGCAATTCGACCAGATTGCGCAGCGCATACCCGCACACGGCACCGTCGACAGAACCGGTCGCAACCGGGAGGTCCAGAAGATCGCCCTGCACCAGCGGGGCGGTCGTGCGGGCCGAGGCGAGCATGCCGTAGGAGAGATCGACACCGATCGCCCTGTGACCTCCCTTCTCCAGCTCGACGCAGAAGTCGCCGGTGCCGGCGGCGAGGTCGAGCACGAGCGAACCGGGACCGACATCGGTCTCGGTCATCGTTCGCTTCCTCAGCCGCACGTCGAGACGGAACGTCATGATGCGATTCACCAGGTCGTAGCGAGGAGCGATCATGTCGAACATCTCACGCACGGCGCGACGTTTCTCGTCGCCCTCGGGAAGATCGTGTGTGGGCATGGCGCTCATCGACGACGACCGTAGCCTTCGGGCTCGCTCGACCCAGGATCGATCGAGGCCCGAGTAGCGAAACGCTCGGGACACCCCGACGGCTACGCCGAGTGGCCTTTTTCGTTCCCGTACTGGAGTCCTGACGTCCGCGGTGCCGATGGGTTCTGATGGAATCGGCCACCTCAGCTGAGCGCGCCTCGGGGGGCGTCCGCCGAGCGTTGCGCTATGACCGTCGCTCCACCGACCGCCGACGCGCTCCCGAACCGGTGGTGAGCGTCATCGTCCCCACCTACAACGAAGCCGAGAACCTGCCCATCCTCATCGGCCGACTGGAAGAGGCTTTGGTGGACCTGGACTACGAGATCGTCGTCGTCGACGACGATTCGCCGGACAGGACCTGGGCGGTGGCCGAAGGAGTTGTCGGCGGCACAACCCCGACTGTCGGTGATCAGGCGGACCGACGCCAGGGGCCTCTCCTCGGCCGTGATGGCCGGTTTCTCGGCGGCGCAGGGGCGCACGCTGGCCGTCCTCGATGCCGACCTGCAACACGACGAGCGGATCCTTCCGGCCCTGATCAGCGCCGTGGTCGATGACGGTCTCGACATTGCTGTGGGTTCACGGGAGGCTCCCGGCGGCAGCTACGGGGACTTCGGTGCGTGGCGTCGGACCCTGTCCTGGGTCGGCGCTCAACTCGCCCGCGCCATGCTGAGGACCCCGGTCAACGATCCGATGAGCGGCTTCTTCGTCCTCAGCCGGGATCGGTACGAGGCGGTGTCCGACAGGGTCAACCCCAAAGGATTCAAGATCCTGCTCGAGTTCCTCGCCACCGGCCCGGCGCCAACGGTCACCGAGATCGGCTTCGGGTTCGGTCATCGCCTCCACGGCGCCACGAAGTTGACCGGTTCGGTCATCGTCGCCTACCTGATGGCGCTGCTGGAGCTGGCCGGAGGACGATTCGTCACCGCCAGGTTCAGCGCCTACGCCATCGTCGGCATCTCCGGTATCGGGGTCCGCTCCCTCGCCTGGATCGGCGTGGGGCTCGTCGCCCCCCGATCCTGGTCATGGTGGATTTCGTTGGAGATGGCGATCCTCTGGAACTACTGGTGGAACAACCGTTTCACCTTCAACGCCTACCGGCATCACGGGCTGGCCTGGATCACCGGAATGCTCAAGTTCCACGGCGTGGCCGCCCACGGTGTCCTCGTCGCCTGGGCGACGGCGGAGCTGCTACACCGAGGCCTCGGCGACACCGACCGAGTGGTGACCACGTGGATCCCAGCCGCACTCGGCCTGGCATTGGCGACGATCGGCAACTACCACCTGAACCGCTCGATCACCTGGCGCACCCTGCCGGCATGACCGGGCCGTCGATGTGACCCGGTCCTAGACTCGACATGGTGCGACTGCAAGCCACCGTACGGACCCTGGGCATCGGTCTCGCCGTCGCCTCACTCGTGACCATTGCGTGGGCATTCCTGGCCAGGACTCCTGCGGCGACGATCTCGGTCGTACGGCTCGACGACCACGAGACGAGCTGGCCGAACCACCGAGAGGTCCAAGCCCTCGGCGACACTCCTGGCCGGAACCGACGATGTCGACGTGCAGATCGCCCCCGACCTGTCGACCCTCGATCTCGTCACCGACAGACGATGACACCGCCGACCAACGGCTGACCGACGCAGCCGACAAGCTCGTCGCTTTGGACATCGAGCGACAGCGCACGATCCTCGAGCAGGACGCGGCCGTCGTCCAGACCCGACTGGATGACGTGGGGACGCGACTGGCGGCGGCGTCGGCCGATTCCCGGGCCGCAGACGTGGAGACGCTCGCCAGGCAGCTCGCTGCGCTGGAACGAGAACAACTGATCATCGCCACCGCCCTCGACAGTGTCCGATCGCTGTTCGTGCCGGTCGGCCCGCCGTCACCGCAGGCCCCGCTCGCCGGCGACGATCACCCTGTTGGCTGCGTTCACCCTGGCCGGCAGTGCGTCGTTTGTCGCCATGAGGTCCCTGCGATGACGGCGACGAGCACTTCGGCCACCGAACCGGCGAGCAGACCGGGTGTCGTCTCCAGCCGATGGCCCGAGATGGCACTGGCGGCTGCGCTCCTCGCCATCGCCGCCACCGACCCGTTCAGATTGACCGAAGACGGCGCCCTCCAACCGATCCTCCTCGCTGCGGTCTCTCTCGGGGTCGTCGCCATGGTCGCCAGGACCGACCCGCGATCGATCCGGCCCACCGCCGGAGCGGGATCGTGGTTGGCCGCCTGGCTGGTGTGGGCGGTCGTCGGCGCCGTCCTGTCGCCTCAGCCAGGAACGTCGATGCTGGCGATCGCCGGCTTCGCCGCATGCGGAATCGTCGCTGCCTCGATCGGTCGGCGAATGGGCTTGGAAGGAGTTGTTGGCGTCATGTCGCTCGGGCTCACCTTCAGCTTGGCGATGGCGATCGTGGCGGCCGGCTTCGGGCGGGGCGGCGGGATCGGCGACCGCCTTCAACTGCTGTTCCTCGAGCCCAACCAGCTGGCGCGGGCGTGCGCGCTGGTCGATCGTCGGAGCCGGTACGGTCGTCGTCCATCGGGTGGCCGGTGCCCGCAGCTTCGATCGCTCTGCGGCTCGTATGGCTGATATTGGGTTCGTCGGCCGTGCTCGGTCTGATCCTCACCCGATCTCGCACGGGCGTCGCCGCCGCCGCCGTCGGGGTCCTGGTGGTCGGAGCACTCCAACTGCCCCGTCGTCGGGCGCTGGCGCTCCTGGCCGGTCTGACCCTGGCGACGGCCGCCGGTGCGACCATCGTGCTCGCCGGAGCTGCCGGTGAGGACCTCACGAGCAGTATCTCACGCAACGAAGCCGCCAATCCGAGCGAACTGACGACACTGAACGGACGCACGGTACTGTGGCCCGAGGTGTTCGACGTCGCCGCCGAAACGCCGCTGGTCGGTATCGGCCTCGGCCGGGATCGGATCGTCGTCGCACCCTTTCGGGCCGAGGGACGGGTGACGTGGGACGCAGAACACACCCATTCACTACCCCTGCAGTTCCTCCTCACCACCGGGGTACCGGGCGTGGTGCTGGTGGCCATCGGCATCTCCGTCATCACCCTGACGGCGTGGCGGGCACCGCTGTCGCCGTCTCGTACGTGGGTGCTCGCCACGATTGTGGTGATCGTGGTCGACGGGATCGTGGAGCCGACGTTGCGGGTACCGACCTTCGCCTGGTTCGCGCTGTGTGCGGCGGCGACGCTCAGCGCAGTCTTGACAGAACCGTCTTGACGAGTTCATCGATCTCGTCGACCGCCCGGGCGTACTCCTTCAACCGCTTCTTGTAGGGATCGGCCACATCGAGATCGATCGCCGAAAGGTACTTCTCGGTGTTCCGTTGAGCGTTGGTCCGTTCCAGGAACGCCTCGATATTCATCCGTTCGTCGAGCGTCCACGCCGCCTCCTTGAGGGGAATGGTCTTGCTCAGCGCCCGCCGGTCCAGCGCGGTCGCCTCCAACACGTGACGCGACTCCATCGTCAGAATGATGTCGGCCGCCGTGACGGTGTCCTGATCCAGGTGATAGCTGCGGTGATCGGCCACCGAGATACCGCGAGCGGCCAGGACACGTTGCAGTTCCTCGGGGCAGGAACGATCAGAGGCCATGAAACCGGCCGAGCGCACGTGGAATGCGTCTGCACCGAAGTGATGGCGGGCGATGTATTCAGCTGTCGGGCTCCGACAGATGTTCGCCGTGCAGACGAACAGGATCCGTCGGCGTGTATCCCCGGATGTCATAGAGGACCAGTCTGACCGCTCTAGGTACCCGTGCGGCGGACCAGCGCTCCCGTCGTGCGGATGAGGATCTTCAGATCGGTCGTGAACGACAGGTTGATCACATACGCCATGTCGAGATGGAGGCCCTCGGACAGGTGGACCTTGCTGCGAAGACCCGACGTCTGGAACAGGCCGGTCAACCCGGGGCGCACCAGGTGCCGGGGATGGTCCAGGATTCCCTTGTCCTTGGCGACCGAGTAGAGCTCGGGGCGAGGGCCGACGAGGCTCATCTCGCCCTTGAGGACATTGATCAGCTGGGGGATCTCGTCGACGCTGACGCTGCGTAGGAACCGCCCGAACGGCGTGTGCCGCGGGTCTTCGTCGCTCTTGTGCGTCTGGCGTCGATCCTCCCCGTCGAAATCCATCGACGCCCGGCGGCGGTCGATGTGCATCGTACGCAATTTCAGCATGCGGAACGTCGTGCCGTACCGTCCAACCCGGTCCTGGGTGAGCACGACGTTGGGGCCCAGCATCAGCCGAAGCCCGGCGACGCTGACGGCGAGAATCGGCGCGAGGATCAGGAGTATCCCACCGGCGAAGACCACGTCCAACGGTCTCTTGGCGAATCGCTCGTACAGTGTTCGGCTACGGGTCACAGCCGCCCGCCCGAGCACCGCACCCTCCCGTTCCCGGGGCCGCCGATCATTTTCGACTTGCTGGATACTGCGCCGTCATCGGTTCGCCTTCATGCCGCTCGGTTCTTTTTCAACCTTCTGTTAGCGAACTTAGCAACCCGGCGACCACCTGGGAATCGTCATTCCCCGAATCGGGAGGTTCTACCCACAAAGGAGAGCTGATGGTACGACGGCGTCCGTAGGCGCGAGTACCTTCGAAACGATGCGAGCCGTTGCTGTCATCCTCACCTGCTTCAATCGGAGGGAGATCACGTTGGACTGCCTGGACCGTCTGTCCCACCAGAGTGCGGTGAGCTCGGGAAACCGGAGATGGGAGAACCGAGCCGATGGCCGAGCTGAGCGTCTTCCTCGTCGACGACGGCAGCACCGACGGCACCGGTGACGCGGTGCGGGCCACCCATCCCGAGGTGCAGGTGATCGACGAGACCGGCGACCTGTTCTGGAACCGGGGGATGCACCGTGCGTGGCAAGCAGCCATCGACCATGGCGGATTCGACTACTACTTCCTCCTCAACGATGACACCATCCTGCTGCCCGATGCGCTCGAGCGCCTGATCGGCGCCGCCGATCATCCCGAGGACGGATCGGCGGGTCCAGGTGTTGCGGTGGGCGCCACCACCGATCCGACGACCGGCATCTTCACCTACGGCGGATATCTGCGGGACTCACGCTGGAATCGGCTGAAGCTCCGACACCGACCCCTCGACGAGCGGACGCCGATCGTAACGATGAACTGCAATGCGGTGCTCGTGCCGGCGGCGGTGGTCGAGCGGATCGGCCAGATGGATCCCGTCTTCCATCACAGTTGGGGCGACATCGACCTCGGCTACAGGGTGTCCAAGGCCGGGATCGTGCTCAGCGTCCCCCCTGTACCCATAGGTCATTGCGAATCGAACCCGCAGGGCACCGACGGCTACCGCGACCCGGGCATGCCGCTGCGGGAACGGATCAACTACATAAACTCGATACGAGGCCTCAACCGAGCCGACTGGTACCACCTCGCCCGTCGACACGGCGGCGTGGTGTGGCCGCTCGTCTGGCTGTCGCCCTACGTCAACCTGATCGTGCTGTGGGCACGGCAACGGATGACCGCCGCCCTCGGGCGCGACGTTTGACCAGCATCTCGCTGCCGTCGAGGGACGAACGGTTCCGATCCATGAAACGTTTGGTCTCCACGAGAGCGACGACGATGAGCATCCAGTCCGACCCGCGGCGAACCACCCCCGCCTCGGTGACCGAATAGAGGAACCCGTAGGAGATCATGGCGATCGGGAAGAGGCCGGCCAGGCCGGGCCGGTCGCGCAGGTAGTGGATCGACCGCCACAGCCCCCGCGCCATCATCACGAACCAAATCGTCAACCCGACGATGCCGATCGTGAGCAGGTACTCCAGCGGTGGCATTGTGGGCGGTGGGGGGGAACCAGTTGTTCAGGAGCCAGATCTCGTGGGCCGGCGAACCCCACCCTCCCCAGAACGCCTCCCAACCGTGTCCCAGAATCGGCTTGTCGGCGATCGGCGCCAGAAGGTTCTCCCACAGGGTCGTGCGGCCGGTGAGGGTGATGTCGCGGCCGAGCAGATCGGTGATGGCGGCGAGATTGGCGGTGGCGATGAGCAGACCGAAGAACAAGGCGGTCACCTCGCTCACCACGACCGCACCGAACAGCTGTTTCCTGGCCCGGAACGTGGAGAAGACCAAGAGCAGCAGGCCGAGCAGGATCAGGGACACGAGCGACGTCTTGGAGCGGGTTCCCACGACGAGGTAGAGCGAGCCTGCAAATCCCAGCGCGGCGATGATCCGGTGGTTGCGGGACCGGAGGGCGAACACCATGATCAAGCAGCCGAGCACGGCCTGCTGACCGAGGGTAGTTCCGGTTGGTCGTGATGCCGGTCCAAGCGCCCCCGCTGGCCACGCCGTACTGGGGCAGGGCGAACACCCAGACCAGGTTGATGATCATGGCGACGAAGAACACGATCGAGAGCCGATTGAGGAGCTGTTCGAGGCTGTACCGGGCGACGAAGTAGATCCCGAGGAGCGTGGTCAACAGCAGCGCAACGGATCTTCGAAACGACGTGGAGAAATCGACCGACCACAACGGTGAGAAGAGGATCAGGAGGCTGAACGACACGAGCATCAGCTCGCACACGAGCAGATAGAACATCGCCTTCGGTCGCTTCATCGAGAAGAACAGCAGGCTCCCGATCAAAGCGGAGAAGACGGCGATCACCAGGAGTCCGCCGACGTTGACGTCGTCGGAGGCGTCACCGACGATGACGACGAACCATTCGTTGGGAAGCCCCACGGTCAGGACCAGCAGGGTCACCAATCCCAGCGCCTGCTCGACGAACCGAGGCCGGGCCCGATAGGCCGGGCTCATCCGCCAGGCGGCCTGGGCCTGGGCGAGTATCTGCCGGCGGGTGCGTTCGGGGGGCGGGGCGGACTCCGTCGGGCGGGGCGGGATCGTGGCCGTCACGGTCTAGGACTGACCGGTCTCATAATAGGCGTAGGAGTTGCGCCGACCGAAGAGGCCTCGGCGAGCCCGGGTCCGGTTGAGGACGGCGCCGAGCACCTTGGCGCCGGCCCGATCGAGTTCGTCGCGGACCTTGAACAGGTCGGGTGTCTCGGTGCGCCGGCTGTCGACGATCACCACGACACCGTCGGCGAAGGATGCGGCGGTGGCCGCATCGGCGGTGCTGAGCACAGGTGGGCTGTCGATCAGGACGTAGGACGCCATCGACCGCAGTTCCTTGATCAGGGTCTCGAACTGGACCGATCCGAGGAGTTCGCCCGGATTGGCCGGAGGAGGCCCGGCGGGTACGAACCAGAGGTTCTCCACGCCCTCGACCGACTTGAGCTCCATCTCGGTGCGACCGCCGAGGAAGTCCGACAGGCCATCGTGGTTCGGCACCCCGAGGATGCGTTCCAGGGTGGGCCGCCGCATGTCAGCCGACACGAGGGCAACGTGTTTGCCGCTCTGGGCCAGCGCCAGCGCCAGGTTGGCGGCGGCCACCGATTTGCCTTCACCGGGGTATGCGGAGGTGAACAGGAAGACCTCCGAGCCGGTGGACGCCGAAGCGAACTGCACGCTGGAGCGGAGCCGGCGGAAGGCCTCCCTCGATACCGCCAACCGAGGTTTGCGCTCTTCGCTGAGCATGATGGCAGACGACGTCCCGCTCCGATTCCCGAGCGGAAAGGTCGGAACCGACGCCAGGACCCGGGCGCCGAGCGCCATCGCCACGTCTTCTTCATCCCTTGCGGTGGTATCGAGCCGCTCGACCAGGAAGGCGGCGGCGGTACCGAACAAGAGGCCGGCGATCAGGGAGCCGGCGAGAATGTAGGACCGCGGGATGCCGTCGACGCTGGCCGGGACGTCGGCGGCGAGGAGCACGCTGGCGGCGGTGCCCAGCGAGTTACGGCCGAGACGCTGCCGGGTGAGGTCATCGCGTGCGATGTTGAGCCCCGTTTCCGCGGCGTCGACCTGGGATTGGAGGGCGGTGATCTCGTTGTCGATCTGGGTCCTGCGGGCGGCGGTGGTGCCGTCCAGGCCGCTTTCGGCGACAAGTGCGTTGATCTGGAGTTCCGCCTCGAGCTGGGTTGCCTGAGCGGCGGCGATTGTCACCTCGAGGGATACGATGCGGGTGTCGTAATACGCTTCGGCCTCGGCCTGGCGGTCGACCACGTAGGTTTCGGCGAACGTGTTCACGACCAGCGCGGCGAAGTCGGGATCGACACTCGAATACTCGAGGTCCAGCCTCTGGCTGTCGGGGATGAACGTCACGCCGATCAAGGATCGCAGTTGAGCTGCGGTGATCGTGTGGCCCTGGGACTGCAGCTGCGTGGCGACCGAGTTGGAGATCTGGTTGCCGACAATCTTGGACCGCTCGAGCTCGAGATTCCCGGGCGCTACGCCTCCGTATTGGCTGTTGACCGGGCTGAGACCCACCTCGACCTCCGCAGTGGCGGTGTAGGTGTCCTGCCGGCCCGAGGTGACGACGAAGGCGATGGCGAACAGCATCAACGTGGCCGCGATGACGATCCACTTACGGTTCCTGATCGCCGCGAGGTAGTCCTCGAGTGTCGTCACATCGTCTTGCACAAAGTTGTTGTCAGGGACCATTTGCCGCTCTTTCGGTGCTTCGAGTGGACGACACCACGAGGGCACCGACCGATCGGTCAACGCCTCAGGTTATCCGGATCACTTCAGTTGTGAGTGAGTCGTCATCCCAGTCCCGACGCCGCTCCCCTAGGCCGAAAGTACGAGATGAGCAGGCCCATGGCGGCGACCGCACCGAGGGCCAGCTCGATCGGGATCGGCGCCTGGGGCACCGGCTCGTCATCGAAAGGAAGGACCGGCGGGAGGGCCTCCTCCGGCCACGGGACCCTCGTCAGCGGAGCCGAGCTCGACCGACCCGGGCTCGGCAGGACCGGCGGAGCCGTCGGCCGGCACGTTCGCAGGCGGCGCCTCACGTTCGGTCTTGACCGTGCCGATCGTGGCGGCCGAAGCGGTTCCACTCGAGGATGACTCGGACATCACCCCGTCCTCCGGCGGCGACCCGAACTCGACGATGGTCGTCGATGCCGGGGGCGTCGAGGACGACTCGGGGATGTCGCCGGCGGTGCTCTGCACGTTGGTCGACGTCGTCGAGCTGCTCGGCGCCGTGTCCTGATCCGCCGGGGCCTCAGTGGTGGGTGGCCGTACGGGCGCCGCCGACTGCCCTGGTGACGGGGACCCTGTCGGGGCTTCGGTGGAGGGACGCGCTCGTCGCCGGACCGGTCGACGACGGCGATGCCGACGGGGCGGATGAGGACGGGGCGTCTGACGGAGCCCCGCTCGAGGGACTCGCGGTCGACGGAGCTGCGGTCGGTGGGGCCCCGCTCGAGGGACCTCCGGTCGACGGGGCAGCCGTCGACGGGGCCGCAGTCGATGGGGCGGCGGTCGTCGGAGCGGCGGTCGTCGGAGCTGCCGTCGCCGGGGTTCCGCTGCCGGACTCGAACGCACCGATGTCGGGAGCACCACCCCTGCACCCTCGGTGCTCCGGTGAAATCCGAGCTCATCGCAGCATTGAACTTCGACGTTCCGGCGTCGATTGCAGGAGAACCGCCGATGAGGGCGAAGTTGGCCGGATTCGGGTTGGTCGATGGGTTCTGGGCGACGGCGGTGCCGGAACCGACTCGACGGTCACCGTCGTTGGACGCTCCGCCGTAATCCGGGCCGGTGTCACCCACATACAGATTCCGAGTGAAGCGGATGTTGCTCGAGTCGAAGGTTCGGGCCGGCTTCAGCCCGTTGCGGGCGAACACCAGGTTGTTGGCGAACTCGACGTCGGTCGAATAGAAGGCGCCGAGCTCACCGCCGGAGCTGGCGATCTCCCCGGTCCTCAGATTCTGGATAGACGGTGTTGTTCACCACATCGACGTGCCGCGATTCGAAGATCTGGATCCCGCGGCCTCCGTTGTCCAGACAGAGGTTGTTGGCGATGAGGGTTCTGCCGGAGTAGCCGTTGATGTTGGTGCGGTCCATGATGATGCAATTGCCGTCGGTGAACCGACCTCCGGAGGTACGGACCTTGTTCTCCACCCGGTACACCACGTTGCCGGTGATGTAGTTGGAGTAGCCCTTGGCATCGTTGCCGAAACCCATGTTGAAACTCTCGAGGATCGAAATGCCGCTGTGCTGGGTCGGCTCGACCTCGGCGACTTCGTACACGGTGTTGTTGCGAATCTCGACATGGCTCGATCCCGTGACAGGAATACCGCCGGCGCCGAACCCGGAGATCGTGTTGTTGAGCACCTTGACGTGGTGGTTCTTGGCGGGACCGTAGATCGCATCCACGTTGATCCCGGCGCCGGAGTAACTCGACGTCCCGCCGGTCGGGTTGCCGATGAGTTCGAGGTTGGAGATCTCCACGTAGTTGGCGCCCTCGACCTTGATGCCGTTGCTCTGATTGCTGCGCAGGATGGGGGTGGCGCCGGGGAAGGCGGTGACCTTGATCCAGGCATCGGCGCGCCCGGACCGGTTCACGACCACCGCGGAGTCCGGGCGTTCGTTCTCGAAGAACTCTCCCTCCATCACGTACAGCGTGTCGCCTGGATTGAGCTGCTTGACCGCATAGGAGACGTTCCGATACGCCTGTTCCGGTGAGTTCCCACTGTTGGCGTTGTTGCCCTGAGGCGAGACGTACTTGCCGGGCAGGGCAGCCGCACTTCCCATCACGTCGGTCCCCGATTCGTCGTCACCACCGGTGATCGTCGAACACGAGGTGAGGGCGAAAAGGAGTACGGCGGCGGGCACGGCGACGCGGGCGAACCTGCCGATGCGGCGGGGGGGCGGGGGCATACGGGTACATCGGCCCGCCTTGAATCACGGTTGAGCGCAAATCGGGCTAGTCTCGCACACCGGAGCGCTGGTTGGCGACAAACATCCAGTTGGGCGGGTCGAACGTGAAAGATGGCGCAGCGGAAAAGCGGCTCTCGATCGACCATGACCATCGGATGGCGACACCACTGCAGGCCCGGACACGACCTCGACGCGCCCTTCTCGTCTGCCATTCCTGCTCCCCCACCGGTGGGTCGGAGGCCCGAATGAGTTGGCAGTGGGTGATCCACCTCGCCGCAGGCCGGGGTGAAGGTCACCGCCCTGATCAACAGGCAGGATCCCACCGCTCCGATCGATCCGAGGACGGCGCCGCTGCCGGCGCAGATCCCCCCGGCACTCGCACCGGAGTTCATCGATGTCGCACCGCCACGGTCGTCGCGCCGGCTGCCGGTCGTCCTCTACACCGCCCTGGACTATCAGAGTTTGGCAGCACCGGGCCCGTCGGCGAGCCGAGGAGCTGCACCGCGGCGGCGCCTTCGACGTGATCCACCATCTGTCGTGGGCCAGCATCCACCACGGCACCCGACTCGACGGCTTGACGCCCCATTGATCCTCGGACCGATCGGCGGTGGCACCACCAGCGCGCCGAGGCTACCGGGACTGCTTCCCGACGACGTGGAGGTTCGAGCAGCTCCGCAACGCACTGGTCCGAACGATCGGGCGCCAACCCGAGGGCCAGACGACTCGTTCGGCGATCCGATCTGATCCTTGCGTCCAACACCGAGACGGTCCGAGCTCTGCGCCAACTCGGCGCCGGCGACGTGCAGATCATGCTCGACGACGGTGTCGACCCACTCGAACTCACGGAACTACCGGTCGAACAGTCGACGACAGGACCGCTGCGCGTTCTGTGGGTCGGCAGGATCCTCGAGCGCAAGGCCCTCGGCATGGCACTGCAGGCCATACGGATCGCATCCGCGATCCGTCGACATTCGACTGACGCGTGATGGGTGACGGCGAACACCGTCATCTCGTGACATACCGAGCTGGCCCGAATGGGCCGCGACGGCCTCGTCGTCGATCTCGGTTGGTCCGATGGACCGGCGCTCGAAGCGGCGTTCGCCAGCCACGACGTCCTGCTCTTCAACAGCGTACGGGACAACGGAGGAGCCCCGCTCCACTCGGCGTCGGCCTACGGCATGCCGGCCGTGGTCATCGATCACCAGGGTCCCGGTGCGATCACGACGCCGGAATGGGCGATCCGGGTTCCGGCGGCCACCGGCGAGCTGTCCAGTCGGGCGATCGCCGAGGCGCTCGTCCAACTGGCCGGCGATCCGGATCGACGTGCCGAGATGGGCATGGCAGCACTCGCAGCCGGAGAGCGCAACACCTGGCCACAGCGGGCGCAGGGTGATGGCTGGGCTCTACGAACAGGTGATCCAAGCGCACGCAGGGAGGTTCATCGGTGGTGCTTGCTGCCGATAGGAGGTCCATGGCGCAGCTCCTCTGGGTCACGGCGGACTACTTCGAACCGGTCGACAACGGCCGTCGCCGCTACAGCGCCGGCATCTCGGCCGGGTTGGCCGAGCTAGGGCACACGATCCACTTCGTCGGCCGGCAACGTTCGACCGACACCCGGGTCGGTCCACGTCGACTGGACCCTGTTGCCCGGCTCGCCGAGCCGGGGCCGTGCGCAAGATCCTGAGCCGCAGACCCGCCGACGTGGTCGAGGTCTGGGACAGCGAACTGGACGACGAGATCAAGCGGCTCGCCGCCAATTGCGACGCCGTGGTGCTCGACCACCTCGGCACCGGAGCGGCACTCGAGTGCCCTCCCGGCCCGACTTCCAGTCGTGTACCTGTCGCACGGTGAAGCGAACGACATCACCCCGACGAAAGCGGCGTCGGGTTTGGCCAGAGCGGTCCTTGCGCTCGATCAGCACCGGGCGCGCCGGTGCGAACTCAACCTGCTTCGACGTTGTGAGGTGGTCAGCGCCATCACCGCCGAGGCCGCCGAGCGGTATCGGCGCCCAGCACCGGCGCGGAGTCGTCGTCGAGACACCGCCGATCCATCGCGGCGTTCGCCTCGGCGCACGAACGATCGACGCCGACACCCCCCGGCGGGTGGCGATCATCAGTTCGTCGTTCGGTGACGACAGAGCCCACGACATGGTTCTCACCCTCGACGCCCTCGCTCCGCTCACCGACGACGGAATCGAAATCGACGTGTTCACCGGTGGCGATCTCCCGGAGGACCACTCTGCCGCCGCACATCCGATCGTGAGGTTTCATCGATTCGTGCCCGACCTGGAGTGTGGTGCTGACCGACACCCGAATTGGCATCGTCCACGAACCAGTGGGCGGAGGTTGCCAGATGCAGACTCTGGACCTGCTGTTCGGTCGGGTCCCGTTGATCAGTGTGGCCGGCTCGATCACCGGTCTGCCACTGGAACCGGCACCTCGATCGTCGAGGTCGGCTCCCACGCCGAGTTGGTCGGTGCGGTCAGAAGGCTGATCGACGACCTCGACACCCTCAACGCCATGCAGGAGCGAGCCTTCGACGCCTGCCGGACAATGTTCACGGTGGACTCGGTCAACGATCTGTCCGAAGCCGTCTGCCGAGGCGGTGAACCGGGTGAGGAACCGTCGCTTCGCCCCTTCGACGCTCGCCTAGCCGGGACGAATCGCCCGCTGTGCCTCCCGCCCCTGGGCGAGAAGGTCCCTGCGGTAGCCGGGAAGGCTGATCACGATCACGCCGGAACGAACAGCGCCGGGCAACCAGATCCGGTCGGCCACGAACAGCGGTGGAACAGGCCGGCGTCAGGGCGTCAACCACGGCACGTAGCGTCGATAGGTCGGGATGAACATCCGGCGCACGGGGCCCTCGAGCGTCAGGAAGCTCAGCGTCGACACCACCGCGGCCAGTCCGAGACCGATCTCGCCGAAGGCGGCGGTCAGCGGGAACGCAACCACGAGGGCGATCAGCAATTGCAGGATCCGCTGGAGTGTCGCCCGATTGGGCTGCTCGGTGACCCGCAGCACGTTGCCGTGAAGATCGAAGCTGACCGAGATCAGCTGGAAGAGACAGAGCAGACCGAGAACGGGCAGCGCCGGTCCCCACTCGCCGTCGGCGGTGTCGATGACGAAGGGCAGCAGGAGCGGAGCGGCAAAGGCGACGCCGGCGATGATGACCCCGGTGGACATCAGGTGCAGCACAACCCCCTGACTGTGGGCCCGGCGCAGTCGTTCCGGATCCCGCTGCACCTTCGAAAGGCTGGCGAGAGCGACCTGGTCGACCGCCACCCGCAGGACCGCCGTCCGATTGGCGACCCGTTGGGCGGCCCCGACCACGCCGGCGCCGGCGGTGCCGAGCAGCAGCCAGCGACCAGCGTCAGCGACGAGTCGAACGAGTGAATACTGGCGTCGTAGATCGCATAGCTGTAGCCCCGACGAATCTCCCGTCGCACCGGCGCATGTCCAGATTGAGTCCGGGTCGGTAACCCGAACGCCACAGCAGTCCTCCGGCGAGCGTCGAGCTCATGGCGATCTGACCCAGGACCGGCGCCCCGGCCCCGAAGTCCAAAACGGCGAGGGGGATCGCCACCGCATAGAAGGCCATGTCGGCGCTCACCTCGATCACCCCGCGCTCACCGAATCGCAGCTCGCGGTCCATCTTCACCCGAGAGACGATTCCCTGCAGGTCGATCGCCAGCGCAACGGCCACGCCGGAGCCGGCCAACATGACCTGATGGTCACCGGACCGCCCGACGGCGAACAACAGAGCGGCCACAAGGACCAGGACGACACCGACCGCGCCATTGTGGGTGGCGACGAGATCGAAATCAGCCTTGGAGGGATCGTCATCGCGACGGGTCAGGTACGTCGGTAGGCCGAGTTGGAGGAGCAACCCGGCCGGGACGGCGATGGACACGGGGATGATGTAGGCGCCGTACTCCTCGCTTCCGAGCAGACCGAGCAGGGCGAAGACGCCGAACATCCGGATGACGTTGCCGACCCCCTGCCGCAAGAGCAGCAGGACGCTGCCCCGCATCACCCTGTTCTTGAGCCCGGGGTCGTTCACGTCACCATCGGGGGACGCATCGGTGGCGTCGATCGGACTCACCGAAATTCAGCAACCTTCGGTCGTCCCCGCTGTTCGATCCATTTGCTGAAGAACTGCGGAGGCCAGGAGACCAGCGACATGAAACCGAACCTGACGAAATCGAGCCGACGGCCGTCGACGAGCGCGGCACCGGCCCGGCGAAAGAGCTGGCGGCTGCGGACCCGTCGATCGTGCATCTTGCGCCTCACCCACGGCCGCCCATCCATCGCTGCCTTCCACTCCTCGAAGGTCGGCTCGGGGCTGCCCTGGTCCAGCGCCCGCAGGCAGTCCTCGAGGAACTCATACCGTTCGAACTGGTGACGGAAGTTGACGGCGCTGTCCGATCCATCGTGAATCCGGAAACCGAACCGTCGCGTGGTCTGGGTCAGGCTGGGCCATTTGCGCCCGATGTATCCGGTCAGTGCGGCGTCCATGGCCGAACCGAAACGCTCCTGGAAGCCCCCCGCCTGCCGGGCCGCCTCGGCGTCGAAAATGACGGCCGGGAAACAATACTGGACCGGTGTCGACCCGGTCCGGTACTTCTCCCACTCCTCGAGCGTGATCGGCCCGATGTCCATCCGACCCCTCTTGACCGGGCGCTCGAAGTCGCCGCCGATGCGGTGGCACCAAGTACCCAGCATCTTCAGATCATCGACGCTGTTGAACATCTCGATCGCCTCGGTGAACCGATCGGCGAACACGAAATCATCGTCGCCCATGAAGTTGACCAACGGCGTCTTCACCTCGTCGAGCGCCCGCTGGTGCGACTCGTTCACCGGCAGCCTCTCGTCGATACGGATGACATGCACCGGACCCGGCCATTGATCGACGAGATCCTTCACCGCCGGCCACGTCGGTTCTGACGCCTCGTTCAGGAGGAGCTGCAGCGCCGGACCCGGTGGCGTCGTATCGAGCAAGCTCTGCAACGCCGCTCGCAGCGCCTCCGGTCGGTCCACGGTGCAGATGTTGATCGTGAGGTCCGAAAGTCTGAGCGGGGGCGTCGAACCCTCCGGGTGCTGGGTGCTCATGGGTCCCAGTCTGTCAGCATCAACCCGGGCCAAGCCGCTCTCCGTGGCTCATTACCCGACCCAAACAGCCGAAGGGACTACAGCCCGCTGGGTCGCGCCAACCTGTACCGTTCAGCTGTCTCCGAGTGAATGAGTGAGGTCACGACGAAATGGCGAGGGTCCTGTGGCTGTCGGGTGAGTTTCTGTTGCCGGCTGACAGCGGGTTGTATCGGTACAGCGTGGATGTGATGAACACGCTCGGCGAGATGGGGTACGAGATTACGGCGATCGGGCGGCACCGATCCGACGCGCCGGCAGAACAGAAGACCGGGTGGATCCTTCTCCCCCACCGAGATCCACCGATGTGGAAGAAGATGGCCAACCGATACCCGGCCAAGGTGATCGAAACCTGGGATCGCGACTACGCCGAGGCCGTCACCGCCGCACTGGAAGACATCGCCCCCGACGTGGTGCTGTTCGACCATCTTCGCGCCGGGGCCGCACAAGATGTAATCAACTCCCGGACACCGTCGATCTATCTGTCCCAGAACGACGAAACCCTGGTCAGAGAGAAGATGATTCCCGCCGCCACCGGGATCCGCAAAGCTGCCCTGCGCATCGACCTCGAGAAGATCCGACGGTTCGAAGATCGTCTCCTACGCGATTGCGCCGGCGTCAGCGCCATCTCCACCGCAGACATCGACTCGTTCGCCAGCCGACACCCCACCGCACGGATCGTCCACACACCACCCATCTACCGCGGCACCCGCCTCGAACGACGAACCATCACCCCGGACACCCCACGACGAGTCGCCATGATCAGCACCCTCTACTGGGGCGCAAAGATCGACAACATGACCATGGCTCTCGACGGCCTCCGACCCCTCAGCGAACATGACATCGAGATCGTCGTCTTCACCGGTGGCTACCACCCGCCGGCCCAGATCGCCCGCAACTACCCGAACGTCACATTCCAAGGCTACGTCGACGACTTCGAAGCTGCCCTGGGCGACTGCCGGATCGGTATCATCTACGAACCGGTCGGCGGCGGCTTCAAAATGAAGGCCCTCGACTTCATCTACCACCGCGTCCCACTCGTCACCGGCCACACCTCCGCAGCCGGGCTGCCACTCACCCCCGGCCAAAGCGTGCACTACGTCAAATCCGAACACGAACTCGCCGACACCATCACCGAACTCATCGACGACCTCGACCACCTCAACACCATGCACGACAACGCCTACCAGCAATGCCGCGACCTCTTCACCACCACATCGGTCCGACCACTCACCGACCTCATCGGCACGATCACCACCACAGACCCGGCCGAGAGGTAGGTTCGGGTTCCGTGGCACTCAATCCGCAACGCCGCGTCGACATCCTCGGCGTACACGTCAGCACCCTCGACCTCCCGACTGCGGTCGACGAAATCGCACGGTGGGTCGAGCAGCGTGAACGGCACTACGTCTGTGTCCGGGACACCCACGGCGTGATGCTGGCCCAGAAGGACGAGGAATTCCGACTGATCCAGAACAGGTCGGGACTAACCACACCCGACGGGATGCCCATGGTCTGGTGTGGCCGGTGGGCGGGCGAGAAGCAGATGGCCAGGGTGTACGGACCGGATCTGATCGACGCGGTGAGCCGCCGTGCCGACCAGGACGGATGGAAGTTCTTCTACTACGGGGGCACCGAAGGCGTGGCCGAGCTGCTGGCCACCGAGATCGAGCGGAGAGCGCCCGGCGTTCGCAACGTCGGGACCTACTGCCCTCCGTTCCGACCGCTGACGGCGGCCGAACGACGCGAGGTGATCGACATGATCAACGCCGCCGAACCCGACATCGTCTGGGTCGGACTCTCGAGTCCGAAACAGGAGTACTGGATGGACGATGTCCGCTCCGAGTTGAACGCAGCGGCCCTGATCGGCATCGGCGCCGCCTATGACATGTTGACCGGCCAGGTGCGCCAGGCGCCCCACTTCATTCAGCGTTCCGGCTTCGAGTGGTTGTTCCGGTTGACAATGGAACCGAAGCGGCTGTGGCGGCGTTACGTCCTCCACCTCCCTTCGTTCGCCTTGAAACTGCTCGGCAACAAACCCACCCTGATCGAGCCGGTCGATGATCCCGCGGCTAGCGCAAACGGCGATTGACGCTGCACGAGATTCGCCAACAGGTAGATTGAGGGGCCATGGCCGAGATCAGACCCGAGACCGAGCTCGACCTTTCGGACTACCTCCAGATACTGCGCAAGCGATGGCGCTGGGCTGCATTGGGATTCGTCGCTGTGATCGCAGCCTCGATTGCGTTCCCACTACTCCAGGCCGACACCTTCACCGCCGACACCAGAGTGCTCATCTCCCCGACCGAGGCCGAATCCGCCGTCGACTCCCGATACCAGGACACATCGCTGTTGTCCCGATCGCTCACGAACGAACTCAGCCTGGCCGAAGGCGACGAGGTGCGAAACAGGGTCGTCGACACTCTGGGACAAGATGTGAACGTCACGGTCAGCACCGAGGATTTCTCCGATGTCCTGCGCTTTCGCGCCGTATCCGACACCGCCGCGGGCGCAGCTGAGGCGGCCAACATCTACGCCGCCACCTACGTGAGCCTCAAGCGGGAGCAGTCGGCCGCCAGCATCGACGCGGCCACCGAACTCTTCAACTCCGAGCTCGAAACGCTCGGCGAGGAGCGCGAAGAGCTTCGAGCCGATCTCGTCCGGCTGGAGAACGACCTCGCCCGGGCGACCACCGATGCGCGTATCAGCCAGCTCGAACGGGACATTGCGGTCGAGGAGAGCCGAATCGCACCCAAACTGAACCTGATCGATGCCAGAATCACTTCCGTCGCAAACGCCATCATCGAGCTGTCGCTGTCCGGTGAGTTGGCCGCGGTCGGGTCGGCCCGGGTCGTGACCATGGCCGTAGAACCGACCTCACCATCGAACACGCCGCTGTCGAGGAGCCTGGCGCTCGGCATCGTCGCCGGCGGGATCGTCGGTGTGGCCGCTGCGCTGCTGGCCCACAGCCTCAACCGATCGCTCAACTCCGCCGACGATGTGCGCCAGATCACCGATCTGCCCGTCCTCGGAACCGTACCGAAGGGCGACCAGATGGCGCGCCCGGCCCTGGATATGCAGACGCTGGAAAACCCCGAGAGTGACATCGGCGATGCCTACCATCGCGTCCGCACGGCCCTCCAGTTCACCTTCCTGAATCGAGACGTGAGGTCGGTGCTCATCACGTCGGCCAACCCGACGGAGGGCAAGACCACCTCAGCGATCAACCTGGCCGGTGCGCTGTCAGCGATCGGATCCCGGGTGATCCTCGCCGACGTCGATTTCCGTCGTCCCCGACTCCACGAGGTCTTCGACATCAAGATCATGCCCGGTCTCAGCGATCACCTGCTCGATGGAACCCCGCTCCACGCTCTGGCCTACCACGTGGCGAGAGAGAACCACTCCATGGTCGTTCTGCCGTCGGGTTCGACACCGCCGAGCCCGGGCGATCTCGTCTCCACGCCGGCCTTCGCCGACCTGATCCGCCTCGTCGAAAAGGAGGGTGACGTCGCCGTGTTCGACGCTCCTCCGATCCTGCCGGTTTCCGACGCCGTCACCCTGTCACGTCTGGTGGACTCGGTTGTGATCACGGCCAAGGCCGGAGAAACCACGCAGGATGACCTGAGCCGGACGATCGAGACGCTGCGACAGGTCGGAGCCGAGATCGCCGGGATCGTGCTCGTCGGTGTGACCAAGTCCAACCAGTACTACCGGTACAAGGACTACGCCGCCACCCCTCGCTAGGGGAACCTGGGTTGTCGCCTGGACCGGCGTCACTTGCGCAACCCCACTGTCGAGGGAAATCACCGCTGGACTCTGAAATCGTGGTACTTCCTGCCGAAACCGTTTATACATGCATGGAGATCTGCTCTAGGCTGGGCGGACCCGCAGACGACTAGGATAGGCGGCGGTGGCGCATGCTGCGGGTGCGCAGCAGGGAGCAACTCAGTGGCGGATTTTGTACACAAGATCGCGGACCGATTCTTGCGATTTCGGTTCATGGGGCTGGTGGCCCTCGATATCGCGGCCTGGACAGTTGCGCTCCTGCTCGGGACCATGGCCCGTCTCGAGTTGGTCGACACCACCATGGACTATCGGCGGGTCTCGGGCCTGATCCTGATCGCCGCCGCTTGGCACCTCCTCGTTGCGCTGTTCGTCATGCCCTCCTATGGCCGGAACCGGATCGGGAGCAGAAGTGACGCCGAAGCCACCTTCTTCACATGGATCGTGACCAGCATCCCGGTGGCGGTCGCCGACCTCGCGATCTCCCCCCGCCCGGTTCCGATCATCGCCCTCATGCTCGCCGTCCCGACCGCTCTGATGATCATGTTGGGCGTGCGTTTCGTGTGGCGCAGTTTCTACGACCATCGAGAACCCCACGGTCAGGACTGTCGTCGGGTGATCGTGTTCGGAGCCGGTTACGGAGGCGAACAGATCATCCGGGCGATGAAGCAGGACCCGGCCAGCCGGTATGTCCCCATCGGACTTCTCGACGACGCCGACGTCAAGCAGGGGCGCAGGATCGAAGGGGTAACCGTCCTCGGACGTCGCGAAGACCTCAGCCGGGTCGCAGCCGACACCGGCGCCGAGATCCTGCTCCTCGCCATACCTTCGGCCAACTCGGTCGTGGTGGGCGAACTGGACGACCTGGCCGAGGAAGCTGGACTCGAAATGCGGGTCCTGCCCACCACCTCGGAACTGATCGAGAATCTACGGGTGTCCGACATCCGTGAGATGACCGAACAGGACCTGCTCGGTCGGGCCGAGGTCCAGGTCGACATCGAGCAGATCACCGACGTGATCACCGGCAAGACCGTTCTGGTGACCGGCGCCGGCGGGAGCATCGGATCGGAGCTGTGCCGCCAGCTGTACAACCTCGCTCCTGAGCGGTTGATCATGCTCGACCGTGATGAGAGCGCCCTGCACTCCGTCCAGCTGAGTATCGAAGGGCGAGCCCTGCTCGACACGCCCGACCTCGTCGTCGCCGACATTCGCGATCGGGAACGGATTTTCGAGATCTTCGACAACGATCGTCCCGACGTGGTGTTCCACACCGCGGCGCTCAAACACCTGACCCTCCTCGAGATGCATCCGTACGAAGGCGTGAAGACCAACGTGTACGGCACCAACAACCTGCTCGACGCAGCCGAAGCCACTGGCGTCGAACGGTTCGTCAACGTCTCGACCGACAAGGCCGCCGACCCCACATCGGTGCTGGGACGGACCAAACTGATGGCCGAACGTCTCACCGCGACGATGGCCGGGCGGGCCGAAGGAACCTACGTGTCGGTCCGATTCGGCAACGTTCTCGGCAGTCGCGGCTCGGTGCTGCCGACCTTCAGGTCCCAGATCGAGAACGGTGGTCCGTTGACCGTCACCGATCCCGAGGTGACGCGCTATTTCATGACCATCCCCGAAGCGGTCAGGTTGGTGCTCCAGGCCTCGGCCATCGGAGATGACGGCGAGATCATGATCCTCGACATGGGGGAACCGGTGAAGATCGACGACATGGCCAAACGTCTCATCCGCCACTCCGGCAAACGCATCGACATCGTCTACACCGGGCTGCGATCCGGTGAGAAACTGCACGAGATCTTGATCGCCGCCGGCGAGCAGGGCACGATCAGGCAACACACCCGCATCACCCACACGATCGGGCAGACCGCCGGCCAGGATCCCGCCAGCGACATCAAGCTGTGTGAGGGGTTCCCTCTGCCGATGAGCCAGTAGTACCGGGCTGGGCCTGCCGCCGGGGGTCGGCTCCACCGGTTCTCAAGTCGCAGCCGCTCTTCGGTCGTTCAGCTGCTCCAGTTGTTCCACGGCGCATTGTGGCCGTCCCACAACGATTCGAGCAGTTCCTTGTCGCGGAGTGTGTCCATGCACTGCCAGAACGTCTCGTGCCGGTAGGCCATCAACTCACCATCTTTGGCGAGATTGGCGAGCGGGTCCTTGGAGAAGTCGATGTTGTCCGACTCGATGTAGTCGAGCACCTCGGGTTCGAGCACGAAGAAGCCACCGTTGATCCAGCCCTCCCCGGTCTGTGGCTTCTCGCTGAAACTGGTGATGGCCGTCACCACGCAACTCGAGCGCTCCGAAACGGGCCGGGGGACGCACCGCGGTCAGGGTCGCCAACTTGCCGTGACCGCGGTGGAACTCCACCAGCCGGCTGATGTCGACATCGCCGACACCGTCGCCGTAGGTGGCCATGAACGTGCCATTGTAGTGAGGCGCCAGACGTCGGATCCGACCGCCGGTGTGGGTGTTCAGACCGGTGTCGACGAGGCGCACATGCCAGCGTTCCTCGGGTTCCTGCGAATGGCGGATCACCTTGTTCGTACCGAGGTTGACCGTCAGGTCGCTGGACAGCATCGCGTACTCGGCGAAGTACTGCTTGATCATGTCGCCCTTGTAGCCGAGTGCGATCAGGAAGTCCTCGTACCCGTGGGCGGCGTAGTGTTTCATGATGTGCCAGATGATCGGCTTGCCACCGATCTCGATCAGTGGCTTGGGTTTGTTCACCGTCTCTTCGCTCAGACGGCTCCCGAAGCCGCCGGCGAGGATCACAACCTTCATGGGGAGAGCTCCGGCGGGGTCCGTGGTCATCTGGGCGCTCCTCGAGTGCGGCGTTGACGCTACGCGGCGACACCGCGGGCGTCGGCATAGTGTTCGACGAACCATCGGTAGGTTTCGGTGAGCCCCTGACGAAGCTCGATGCTGTGTTTCCAGCCGAGGCCGTGGAGCTTGGCGACGTCCAGGACCTTGCGGGGCGTACCATCGGGTTTGGATGCGTCCCATGTGAGTCGTGCCTCGGGATAGACGATCTCACCGATGAGCTCGGCGAGATCTTTGATGCTCTGATCGACGCCGCGTCCCCACATTGACGTGCTGTAGGCCGTCGTAGTGTTCGAGGAGAAAGACGCAGGCGTCGGCGAGGTCGTCGACGTGGAGGAACTCCCGCATCGCCGCCCCGGTTCCCCAGATCTCCACCGTCGGGGAGCCGCTCGCTCTTGGCCTCGTGGAACTTGCGCATCAGCGCCGGGATCACGTGGGAGGCCTGGAGGTCGAAGTTGTCGTTGGGGCCGTAGAGGTTGGTCGGCATCGCCGAGACGAAGTTGTCGCCGTACTGGCGTTTGTAGGTCTCGCACATCTTGATGCCGGCGATCTTGGCCAGCGCATACCCTTCGTTCGTGGGCTCGAGCGGACCGCTCGAGCAGCTGATCCTCCGTGATCGGCTGCCGGGCGTGACGGGGGTAGATGCAGCTCGATCCGAGGTAGAGAAGCTTCTCCACGCCGACGCGGTGGGCGGCGTGGACGACCGTGGCGTGGATCATCAGATTGTCGTAGAGGAACTCGGCCGGATACGAGTTGTTGGCATGGATGCCGCCGACCTTTCCGGCCGCCAGGATGATCTGCTCGGGCCGGTTGTCGGCCATCCACTGCTCGACCTCGCCCTGGTGGCGAAGGTCGACCTCGTCACGGGTTGCGGTCAGAACGTTGTGGAAACCACCCTGGTCCAGACGGCGAAGGAGCGCCGACCCCACCAGTCCACCGTGCCCAGCGACGAAGATCTTGGAATCAGGTGTCAGAGCCATGAGAAGAACCGTAGCCGTGCCCGCCCCTAGGCTCGTGTGTCGAACGGTGCACCCACACGGGTAAATCTGCCCTGGCCCCGACCGAAAGGAGAATCATGACGACACCCACGTCGATCACGCCCGAGGTTCCCGACACCCCTGAATCCGAGGTGACGCTCGTGACCGGTGCCACCGGGTTTCTGGGCCGGCATCTCATCGCCGCTCTGACCGGTGGTCTGGAGGGTCTGCCCGGCGCCGGTCACACCGACCCGACGTTCGATCCACATCGTCACGACCCAGACCGACCCCACCTTCGAGGGAGTCGCCAGCGAGGCGATCGAGATCCACCGAGTCGACCTTCGCGATCCCGATGCGATGACCGCACTGATCGACGGCTGAGACCGAGCGAACTGTTCCACCTCGCCTGGTTCAACGGAGAATCGGCCAATCGATACGATGACCCGGCCAACTACGACTGGGTGGCGATCACCGAACACCTCGTCGAGATGCTTCGCCCGGGCCGGCGGCCGTCGTGCGGTGCTGACCGGCAGCTGCATCGAATACGGATCCGACGGGGGTGTGCTGTCCGAGTCCAGCCCGGCGAGGCCCGACACGGTCTACGGGCGCTGCAAACTCGACGCCGGGCTCCGCGCCCTGGAGGTCGCCGAGCGCCACGACCACCTGACCGTCACCGTGGCCGGGTCTTCTTCGTCCTCGGACGATTCGAAGAACCCAACCGACTCGTTCCTCACATCGTCGCGGCAGCTCCTGAACGGCCACACCGCAGAGTTGTCGTCGGGCACCCAACGGCGCGACTACATGCACGCCTGGGATGTTGCGCTCGGCCTGATCGCACTGGCCGACCGCGATCTACCCGGGTACGTCAACATCGGCATGGGGGCGTCGATCTCGGTGCGGGAGCTGTCCCAGATGATCGGGGAGACCTTGGGCCGATCCGATCTTCTCTGGTTCGGTGCCCGACCCGGTGGTGCAGGACCGGGCTTCGGAGATCACCGCCGACATCGGACGCATCACGCTCGTCGACGAACTGGAGACCCCGGCTCGATCTCGCGTCGGCGGCGGCCGATGTCGTGACGTGGTGGACGGCCAACTGGACACCTCCACCGCCGCGAAGCCGCCCTCGACTGATCCTCGGCTGATCCAACGCCGTCGTCCGACAGGTGAGGGCCGCCCGGTGCGGTTGGACTCAGGAGGCCTGGGTCAGAGCTGATGCAGTCGGCGCCGAAGAGGACCCGGAGATCACCGATCAGGCCGTTGGTCGGTGTCGACGGTGTAGGTGTCACTCAGTCGGATCAGCTGGGCGGCACCCAGGTCGATCACCACACGGGTGGCACCGGGATGTTCGGCGATGCAGGCCTTGAGGTCGGCGACCGACGCACGTCGGAGAGTTGGTCGGGTCGGACCGAAACGGTCAACGGTTTGTCGCGAGCCAGCGCCTCGGCGTCGATGACCTCGACCTGGGAGACCATGAGTTTCGGGTCCTCGTCCCTGCGACTCACCCGGCCGCGAAGGATGACGATGCGATCGTCTTCGAGCAGGTGGCCGTAGTCGGCGAAGGTTCTCGGGAACACCATCGTCTCGATGCTCGAGGCCAGATCCTCGAGCACGAGAACCGCCATCAGCTCACCCTTCTTGGTCCATTTCTTCTGGAGCGCCGACACGACCCCACCCACCGCCACCACGGAGCCTTCTTCGAGCTCTCGCATGTCACCGATCGTGGTGGATGCTCGGGCGTGCAGGGCCTGTTCGACCCCCATGAGGGGATGGTCGCTCACGTAGAGACCGAGCATCTCCTTCTCGAACTTCAACCGAGCGGACTTGTCGAAGGTCTCGTCCTCGGCGATCGGTGGTCGATCGTCGTAGGCGCCGGCACCGTCGTCGACCGCGCCGAACAGCGTCATCACCCCCATGTCCTGTTCGCGCCGGGACTTGACCGTCTTGTTGATGATGTCCTCGTACACGAGCAGGAGACCCTTGCGGGGATGGCCGAGCGAGTCGAAGGCACCGGCCTTGATCAGCGATTCGATCGCCCGTTTGTTCAGCACGCCCAGATCGACACGATCGCAGAAGTCGATGAACGAACCGAACGGTCCCCTGTCGGACGCGTTCCTGGAGGATCATCTGCACGATGCCCTCACCCACGTTGCGGACCGCCGAGAGCCCGAAGGTGATCGCATTCACCTTGGCGACCATTGCGCTCGACACCGTCGGGATTGTCGAGGGAACCGAAGTTGAGATCCGATCGGTTCACGTCGGGCACCAGCACGCTGATCCCCAGCTGCCGGCACTCGTTCAAGTACACCGCCGCCTTCTCGAGATCGCTCTTGACCGACGTGAGGAGGCAGGCGAGATACTCGACCGGGTAGTTGGCCTTGAGGTAGGCGGTCTGATAGCTGACCAAGCCGTAGCCGTACGAATGGCTCTTGTTGAAGGCGTAATCGGCGAACGCTTCGATGACACCGAACTTCTCGATCCCGAAGGTCTCGCCGTAGCCCTGGGCGATGCAGCCCGAGACGAACTTCTCCTTCTCCTTGGCCATGAGCGAACGTTTCTTCTTGCCGGCCGCCTTGCGGAGGTTGTCCGCCTCGGCCAGCGTGTAACCGGCGAACTTCTGACCGATCCGCATCATCTGTTCCTGATAGATCATCAGGCCGTAGGTGTCGCCGAGGATCTCCTCTTCGTCGGCGTGGTCGTAGGCGATCTCCTGACGACGGTTCTTGCGGTCGGCGTAGTCGTTGTGCATGTTGTGGGCCATGGGCCCGGGCGGTACAACGCCATCAGAGCGGCGACGTCTACGAACTCGGTGGGCCCCATCCGCCGTGATCAACGCCCGCATCTGCGGGGATTCGAGCTGGAACACGCCGATCGTCGATCCCGCTTGAGCATCTCGAACGTGACCGGATCATCGAGTTCCACGGCGTCGATGTCGACGTCGACATCCCTGCACCTTCTTCACGAGATCCAGCGTGTCGGTGATGACGTCGAGGTTGCGCAAGCCGAGGAAATCCATCTTCAGCAGACCCAGTCGCTCGACGCCGTGCATCTCGTACTGGGTGACCACCGGCGCCTGATCGAGCGGGAGGTTCTTGTCCGGTTTGCGCTGGATCGGGACGTACTCGGTCAGCGGGTCCTTGGTGATGACGACGGCGGCGGCGTGGATGCCGTCGGAGCGGCGGAGACCCTCGAGCCCCCTCGCCACGGCCACCACCGCGGCGACGTCCTCGTCGGTCGCCACCATGTCGCGCAGTTCCTTGGCCATCTTGAAGCCGTCGACGTAGCGTTCGGACTCCTCGAGGCAGTACTTCAACGGTGTGTCCCGCCCCATCACCAGCGGCGGCATCACCTTGGCGACGCGGTCGCCCACCGCGTACGGATAACCGAGCACGCGGGCGGCGTCGCGGACAGCGGCCCGCGCCTTGATCTGGGAGAAGGTGACGATCTGGGCAACGTGGTCACGTCCGTACCGCTCGGCGCAGTAGCGAATCATCTCGTCCCGGTAGCGGGAGTCGAAGTCCATGTCGATGTCGGGCATGGAGATCCGTGAGGGGTTCAAGAACCGCTCGAACAGCAGGTCGTACTCGATGGGATCGAGGTCGGTGATCCGGAGGCAGTAGGCGACCGCACATCCGGCTGCCGATCCCCGGCCCGGTCCCACGCGTATGTTCGCCTTGCGGGCGTGGGCGATGAGATCCCACGTGATCAGGAAGTAGGAACTGAATCCCATGTTCTTGATCACGTCGAGTTCGAAGGCGAGTCGCTCGACGATGTGATCGGGCAAGGTTTCGCCCCAGCGCTGGTGGGCTCCCTGCATCGTCAGCTGACGGAGGTAATCGTCGGCTCCGTCGAATTGCTCCGGTATCGGGAACTCGGGGAGCAGCGGTTGGCCGAACTCGATGTCGACGTTGGCACGCTCGGCGATCCACAGCGTGTTGTCGCAGGCTTCGGGCAGCTCGGCCCACTCGCGCCGCATGTCGGCGGCGGTCTTGAGATAGTGCTGGTCGCCGTGGAACTTGAAGCGATCCGGGTCACTGATCAACGATCCGGTCTGGACGCACAGCAGGGCATCGTGGGCGGTGTGATCGTCCTGCTCGGTGTAGTGCGAATCATTGGTCACGATGATCGGGGCGTTGATCTTGCGGGCGATCTCGATCAGCTGGGGATTGGTCTGGCGTTGCTCGGCGATGCCGTGGTCCTGGAGTTCGACGAACATGTTGTCCCGGCCGAAGATGTCCTGGAGCCTGCTGGCCTTCTCGAGCGCAGCCTGTTCATTGCCGTTCAGCAGTGATTGGAGCACCTGCCCGCCCAGGCAGCCGGTCGCTGACGATGACCCCTTCGGCGTGGTCGCTGAGCACATCCCAGTCGACCCGCGGCTTGTAGTAGTAGCCCTCCATGAACGCCCGAGAGGCTAGTTGGATGAGGTTCTTGTAGCCGGTGTTGTTCTCGGCCAGAGCGGTCAGGTGGTAGTAGAGCTTCTTGCCGCCATCGGTGCTCCCGCCCGAGTCGTCCATCCGTCCCCGTCGGCTCGGGCGTTCGTGACGGGACTCCTCGGCCTGGTACAGCTCGCAGCCGATGATCGGTTTGACGCCCTGATCCTGGCACGCCTTGTAGAAGTCGAGCACCCCGTACATGTTGCCGTGGTCGGTGATTCCCAGTGCCGGCATGCCGTCGACCGCCGCCTTGGCCACCAGCTCGTCGAGACGGGACGCTCCGTCGAGCATCGAGAACTCAGTGTGTACATGAAGATGGGTGAACGACGATCCCACTGGGCCCCTTCCGCACAGCGCAGGGTACCCAAACTACTCCGATGTTGTTTGAGCCGGCAACCTCGATCCGCAGCCGGGCTAGAGATAGGTACCGGTCTGGGGTGGGCCGGAGGCCGAGCTACGGGGCAAAGCGTTCTGGTGCATCTGCTCGAGCTGAGCCCGGGCGGCCATCTGCTGGGCGAACAGCGTCGCCTGGATCCCGTGGAACAGACCTTCGAGCCAACCGACCAGCTGTGCTTGAGCAACCCGCAACTCCGAGTCGGACGGCACCTCGCTGTCGGAGAACGGAAGGGCGAGCGAGTTGAGCTCGTCGGTCAGATCGGGCGACAACGCTCGGCCCAGCTCCGACACCGACGTTTCGTAGATGTCCCTCAGGCGATTCCTTCCGGCTTCGTCCATCGAGGTCGTCCTGACCTCTTCGAGCAGCTGTTTGATCATCGAGCCGATACGCATGACCTTGGCCGGCTCCGAGATCGAGTTGCGTGACTCGCCCGACCCGGCCTCCTCCCCGCCCGAAGCGCGATCGACGACGTCAGGAGTCTCGGCCAGAACGTCCTCGCTCTCGGTGGGTTCGGCTGATGGCTCGTTCATGTCACGGATCGTAGCGACGGCGGCCGCCGGTCGCGATCGACACTCGCGTCGGAGCGGTACTAGGCCTCGGCCCGGAGGAGCGGAACGAGCATCTCTGCGGAGGTCAACGAACCGTGCCGCCCGATCAGCTCGAAGGGACCGCTGTCGGCGGGATCGAAGAACGAGATCGGCTCGAACGGGCACAATGCGACGTCACCGAAGCGAGTCCTCCACACCGTCTCGCAGAACCGGCCCGAACCACCTCTCGTCGATCATCTGCTCACGGCTCCGGACCCACGCCTGATCTCCGTAGTGGTATTCGGCCTCCCGAGCCAGCGCATCGACGTTGCCCGGATCGCAGTGCAACCACCGGAAACGGCCCTCGCCCGACAGACCGGTCACGAGGGCCTCGAGATCGGGATGGAGATGCACGGTGTTGTCACCGCAGTCCACCTGCCCATGGTCGGCGGTCACGACGACCTCGGTCCCCGTCGGCACCGCATCCAGGATCTCGGCCACCAGCCGATCGGCGAAGGCCACCTCGGCATCGAAGACCGTGCCGAATCCGTACTCGTGGGAGACCTTGTCCACGCCGTCGTAGTAGGCGTAGACGAACGGCTCGCCCTCCCTGACCAGTCGAGCGGTCTCGTGCACCAGAGTGGCAGTGGTCCGGTACCCGACGAGGTGGGCTCCGCGCAGGTGAGCGGCACTGAAACCCGATCGGCGAAAGTCGGCTCTGGAGACGAGCGGGATATCACAACCCTGGAACGGGTCGTAGGGCTGGAGAACGTCGGGGGGCATCTGCCGTCGCGCGTCGGGGGTCTCCGCCGACCCCCACCTGAGCGTGTTCAACACCTCGCCGCCGACCATCATGCGATAGCCGACCACGCCGTGCTCGCCCGGGGTGAGGCTGGTCGTGAGCGATGTGAGCGCAGTGGCGGTGGTCGAGGGGGCGACGGTGGTGATCGGACCTCCGTTCATGCCGTGCAGGGTGGGAGTCATCGACTGTCGATCCTGGAGTTGCTCCCAGCCGAGACCGTCGAGCACGACGAGGACCCGTTTGTCGGTCCCCCCGATGTGGGCCGGTAGCCGACCGGTGCCTTTTCGCTGGGGCAGGAGGTAGGGCATCACATCGGTGATGCAACCCTCCCCGAAAGCGGGCAACGTGGGATCGGGTGCGGTGGTCACTAACGGTGAAGGATACGCACGTCTCCTGCGCGAATGGCTCACCGACACTCAGATGCAGCGGTAGTGTCGCATCGTGAGAGTCTCGACCCGCGGCGACTACGCCTGCCGAGCGCTGCTGTCGCTGACACTGCACCGGACCAGCGACGGTGCGCCGGTGCCGACCCCGGTCAAGAGCATCGCCGAGCGCACCGGCCTGCCCCAGCCCTACCTGGAGCAGATTCTCCTCGCTCTCAAGGGCGCCGGCTTCGTCCGGTCCAAACGCGGCGTCGGCGGCGGGTACCTGCTCGCACGTGAACCCTCGGAGATCAGCCTGGCTGCGATCGTTCGGGCGGTCGACGGACCGATCACCCTGGGCGATTTCGGCGAACCACACGCCGAAGGCGCCTGCGACCACGAAGGGCAGTGTGTCCTTCTCGCGGTGTGGCGCCACGTTGGTGACCACATGCGCGAGATGCTCGAGCGCTACACGCTCGACGACATCGCTCTCGCCGCCCAGGGCGCCGGCCGGTGGCCCGGTGCGCTCTAGCGGACCGAGCCGCCACCGCACCCACGCCTGAGGCCTGCATCAGGGCCATCGGCCCCTTTCCACCAGGGATCTGAATGGTACGGTGGGGCGGTGAGTGGCGTGACCTTCCTGCGGCCGTTGGGCTACCCACCACCACCCAGTATCCGCAAACCGCGCACGGCACTGGTGCTCGGGGCCGGCGGTCGGGCCGGGCTCGCCCACCACGCCGGGGCACTCCATGCACTGACCGCATCCGGAGCGCTGGTCATCGACGAGATCGACGTGGTGATCGGCACCTCGGCCGGGGCGATCGTCGGCGCCCAGCTCAGGACCGGGGTGTCCCCCCAACACCTGTACGAGATCGCCGTCGACCGTTCCAAAGCCGGCGAACGAAGTCGTGGTGACGACTTCTTCGCTCCGGCCTGGGACTCGGCGTTCTCCCTGGCCCAGCGATCGGTGGGGTCGGCGTGGGTGCTCGGTCGATCACTCCTGCGGTTTCCGCTGCCGCCGATGCCCCGTGCCCTCCGATCGATGTTTCCGGGCGGTCTGATGCAGCTGTCGCGTTTCGCTGACCTCGACGCCCATCTTCCCCGCGAATGGCCGAACCGTCACCTGTGGCTCGTGGCGATCGACATTCATACGGGTCGGCGGGTCGTCCTCCGCAAGGACGGTCCGATCGGCGCCAACCTCCAGCAGGCCGCACTGGCGTCGGCTGCGGTGCCCGGCATCTACCAGCCGCTTCGGATCCAGGGCCGCACCCTGGTGGACGGAGGTGTGCATTCCAACACCAATCTCGACCTCCTGTTCGGCAAGAAGATCGACCATGTGACCGTGATCGCCCCCCTCGGGCTGTCGGCCCCGAGCCTCGTACCCCCGCCCCTGTTCCCCATTCGCCAGTTCGTCCACACCAATCTCACCCGGATGGTCGCCCAGCTCCGCGCCGAGGGCGCCACTGTCGCCGTCCTCGAACCGTCCGCCGATCTGTCGAGAATCCAGGGCGTCAACACGCTTGCGGTCGGCGCATCACGGCAGATCGCCGAGGCGGCCTACGCTGAGACGATCGATCGGCTCAGCGATCTCGTGCGGGACACCGAGATGCGGGAGCATCGATCCAGCGTTGCCTGATGGACCTCGAAGCGGCGATCCGACGAAGGCGAATGGTTCGATCGTTCCGACCCGATCCTGTCGACGAGCACACTCATCGACGAGTCTGCTGGACCTGTCCCGGCGGGCGCCGTCGGCCGGCAACACCTCGGCGGTCGAGTTCGTCGTATTGTCGACCCCCGAGGCCGTCGGGCGGTATTGGGATATCACGCTGCCGCAGCCTCGCCGGGCCGGGTTCAGCTTCCCCGGGCTGCTGGACGCCCCAGTGCTGGTGATCCTGTTGACCCGACCCGACGCCTATGCCCGCAGGTACGCCGAGAGCGACAAGACCCCGAGCGCCCTCGGGCGATCCCCTGCCGGCTGGACCGTCCCCTACTGGTGGGTGGACGCGGGCGCGGTGGCCCAGAATCTACTGCTGCTCGTGCAGCCCCGCGGGCTGGGGGCGTGCCTGTTCGGACTCTTCGAGCACGAACCGGCGGTGATGGACGCCTTTGCCGTGCCCGGCGATCGTAGGGCGGTGGCGACCGTCGCGCTCGGTTACCCGAGCGCGCATCCGGGCCGACCCGGGCGCTCCGCGGGTCGACGCCGGCCAGAACTGGCCGAGATCATCCACCGGCAGCGCTGGTCCGTAGCGCATCGAGAACGCTGACGAGATCATCGGGCAGCGGGGACGAGAACTCCATCCACCGACCCGTGACCGGGTGTTCGAAGCCGAGCCTCCGGGCGTGCAGGAACGGGCGCGGACACGCCGCGACGACGCTGGAGGACGACGCGGCCGCGCCGTAACGATCGTCTCCGACCAGCGGGTGACCGATGGCGTCGGCGTGCACCCGGATCTGGTGCGTCCTGCCGGTGTCGAGTCGGAAGGACAGCAGCGTCACATCGGCGTCGACGAAACGTTCGAGTACCGCATAGGACGTGCGCGCCGGTTTGCCGTCGGCGCGAACGCTCTGGCGGGTCGGATGTCGCAGAGACCGGCCGATCGGCGCGTCGATGACACCCTCGTTGGCCCCTGGCAGTCCATGGACGAGTCCCACGTACTCGCGCTCGACCCGGCGCTCCCGCAATTGTTCGGTCAGCGACCCGAAGGCGCTGGCGGATCGGGCCACCATGAGCAAACCGGACGTGCCCCGGTCCAACCGGTGCACGATGCCGGGGCGCCCGGGCTCACCGATCGTTGGCGACCTCGGGATGGGCGGCCAGGACACCCTGCACGAGTGTCCCCGAATCAACGCCCGCTCCCGGATGGACGACGAGACCGGCCGGCTTGTCGACAACGATCACATCGTCGTCCACGTACACCGGATCGAGAACGACCGACGGATCCGGCTCCAGGACCGGTGCGCGACCGACCCGGGAACCCGCAGAACCTGACCGATCTCCAGTCGCACCGACGGCTTGGTCACCGTCCGGCCGTCGATCGACACGGCCCCACTCTCGATCAGTTCGTTGGCGATCGAACGACTCACCTCGCAACAACATGGCGACGCACGGTCGACCCGTTCGCCTGCGAGGGAATCGGCGACCTCGACACTGAGTGTGTCGTCGTTCACGAAGGGTCGGCCTCGACTTCATCGGGATCCTCGGCGGCGAAGAACGACAGCACGATTGCAGCGATGACCGATACGACGATCGCGATGTCCGCCACGTTGAACACCGGCCACCACTGCACGTCGATGAAGTCGACCACCGCTCCGGTCATGAAGCCGTCGTCGGCTCGGAACAACCGATCGAGACCGTTTCCGAGCGCTCCGCCGGCGATGGCTGCGTAGATCAGCCGCTGGATCGGGCCGGCGTGTTCGGCTCCCCAACCACACCATCACTCCGGCCATGGCGAACGACACGATGCCGATGAACGGGCCGAGCGTCTGCCCGGTCCCGAAAGATGCTCCGCTGTTGAAGACGAGGTTGAGGCGCAGTGTCCACACGAGGTCGATGCACGCATCGGGCTGGAGCAGGCCCCCGGTGCGAGGGTCTCCAGAACCCAGCGTTTCGTGAGCTGATCGACGAACCACGATCGCACCGGCGACGAGCACCACCTGCACGAAGAACCGGGCTCGTCGGCCCGGATCGCGATCGATCCTTTCCGGTCAGCGTCGACTGTTGTCGAACATCGAGGTCTTGTGGTCTACGCAACGTTCACTTTCGGGCCGGGCTTCCAACCTTGCCTTGGGGATCGCCACGTTGTCCACATCGCAGAAGCCATACGTATCGGCCCCGATCCGGGAGACGGCGCGGTCGATCATCGCGATGTGCTCGAACCGGCCCTTCCGTTCGGCGACCAGTTCGGAGATCTGTACATTGAGGCTGGTACCCTCGCTCGACTCGTCACTGGAGTTGTCGTCGCCCGCTTCTGCGGTCTCCAGCAGCTCATCGAGCTGGGCCTGGAACTCTGCGACCTGTTCGACGAGCCGTTGCTCTCTCTTCGACGAGCTGCGCGCGTCGCTGTTCCAGCCACTTCTTGTCCTTGAGATACGCAGGTTTCACGCCGGCGTTCTTGGGCGCGGCGACTTGCTTGCGCCTCCGTCGAGGCTGGTCGCGGCCGCAGGGGTCGTGCACGCCACCTTCTTTCGGGTGGGGGCCTTCTTGGCAGCCGCCTTCTTGGTCGATGTCGTACGGATCACCCGATCTGCTCGAGCCCGTCCTCTTCCGCCTTCTTCGCCGGAGCCTTCTTCGCCGCAGCCTTCTTGACCGGAGCCTTCTTCGCCGCAGCCTTCTTCGCCGCAGCCTTCTTCGCCGCAGCCTTCTTCGCCGCAGCCTTCTTGGCCGGAGCCTTCTTCGCCGCAGCCTTCTTCGCCGGAGCCTTCTTGGCCGCAGCCTTCTTGGCCGGAGCCTTCTTGGCCGCAGCCTTCTTCACCGCAGCCTTCTTCGCCGCAGCCTTCTTGACCGCAGCCTTCTTCGCCGCAGCCTTCTTCGCCGCAGCCTTCTTCGCCGGAGCCTTCTTCGCCGGAGCCTTCTTCGCCGCAGCCTTCTTCGCCGGAGCCTTCTTGGCCGCAGCCTTCTTCGCCGGAGCCTTCTTCGCTGGCTTTTTGCTGGTCACCGTCAGCCCCAGATCGCTTTCTTCAACAATGGTCTGGCCGACCGACGCCCAGACCGTCCCTAGAGTCGGCGTAGCATAGTCCGAAATTCGGCCTTTGCTCACCAAGCGCTGACGCGTCGCGGGCCGACGTGTGCTCACCGTCACGACCTGGCCATCGGCCGTTCATCGATCAGCACCACTCGCCTGCGGCGTTACCCTTTCCCCGATGTCCGTCAATCGCCCACAGCGCTATCCGACCGTCGCTCCCAAGGCCGATATCCCGGCGATCGAGGAACGCGTTCTGGAGCGGTGGCGACAGAACCGGACCTTCGAGGCGACCGTCGAGCGGCCCGCCGGTGCCGAACCGCACGGCCGTTTCGTCTTCAACGACGGCCCTCCGTTCGCCAACGGACTACCCCACTACGGTCACCTTCTGACCGGATACGTCAAGGACATCATTCCCCGCTTCCACACCATGAGGGGCTGCGCGCGTCGAACGAAGATTCGGTTGGGACTGCCACGGCCTTCCGGCCGAGATGCAGACCGAAAAGGAGCTCGGAGTATCGGGACGAAAGGCGATTCTCGACTTCGGCATCGACAACTTCAACCAGGCGTGCCGATCGTCGGTACTGCGCTACACGAACGAGTGGGAGGACTACGTCACCCGCCAGGCCCGATGGGTGGATTTCGAACACGACTACAAAACCATGGATCTCGACTACATGGAGTCGGTGATGTGGGCGTTCAAGCAGCTGTGGGACAAGGGCCTGCTGTATCAGGCCGACCGGGTGATGCCGTACTCGTGGGGCGCACAGACACCGCTGAGCAATTTCGAGATCCGCCTCGACGATGCCACCCGACCCAGGCAGGATCCGGCCGTCACCGTGTCGTTCTCGCTGACCACCCGACCCGAGGACCCAGGACCACTGGAACTCCTCGCGTGGACGACGACGCCGTGGACGTTGCCGAGCAACCTCGCGTTGGCCGTCGGGCCGGCGCTGAACTACGTGACCGTCCATCACGCCGACCGTTATCTCGTCCTGGCCGAAGCTTCCCTGGAGCGCGTACGCGCGAGAGTTGGGCGACACGCCCGAGGTCGTGGACCGATTCCCGGGCGCCGCACTCGTCGGTCGTGCCTTCCGACCGCTCTTTCCGCTACTTCGCCTCCAACCCGAGCAGCTTCATCGTCCTCTCCGCCGACTTCGTCGAAACCGGTGAGGGCACGGGCATCGTGCACATCGCACCGGGCTTCGGTGAGGACGATCAACGGATCTGCGCCGATGCGGGTATTCCTCTGGTCGTGCCGGTCGACGATGCCGGCCAGTTCACCGAGGAGATCACCGACTTCGTCGGGATGAACGTCTTCGACGCGAATCCGGAGATCATCACCGCATTGAAGAAGCGGGACCTCGTCTTCCGGCACGAGACCTACGACCACAACTACCCGCACTGCTGGAGAACCGACACCCCGATCATCTACCGCGCCGTGAACTCCTGGTACGTGCGGGTGACCGCGCTCACCGACCGCCTCATCGCCGCCAATCAGGAGATCAATTGGATCCCCGGGCACGTACGGGACGGCCAGTTCGGCAAATGGCTCGAAGGAGCCCGTGACTGGAGCATCAGCCGGAACCGATTCTGGGGAGCGCCGATCCCGGTGTGGGTGTCGGACGACCCCGACCATCCCCGGACCGACGTGTACGGCTCACTCGACGAGATCGAGGCTGACTTCGGCGTGCGACCCGAACGACCTGCACCGACCGTTCATCGACGAACTCGTGCGCCCGAATCCGGACGATCCGACCGGCACGGTCGATGATGCGTCGAGTCCCCGAAGTCCTCGACTGCTGGTTCGAGTCGGGCTCGATGCCCTACGCCCAGCTCCACTACCCGTTCGAGAACGCCGAGCTGCTTCGAGGAGTCGAACCCGGCCGACTTCATCGTCGAATACGTCGCCCAAACCCGCGGCTGGTTCTACACGATGCACGTGCTCAGCGTCGCGCTTGTTCGACGACGCCGGCGTTCAAGAACGTGATCTGCCACGGGGTCGTGTTGGACTCCGAAGGTCGGAAACTCTCCAAGAAGCTGCGGAACTACCCCGATCCGATCGACGTCTTCAACAACGTCGGCGCCGACCCGATGCGCTGGTATCTCGTCAGCTCACCGATCCTGCGCGGCCTCGACACCCGGATCGAATCCGACGACTCCGGCGTGCGAGAGGTCGTCCGGCAGGTGATCAACCCACTCTGGAACGCCTACAGCTTCTTCACTCTCTACGCCAACGCAGAAGCCCACCACGCCGCGGAGCGAACCGACAGCCGACACGTCCTCGATCGCTACATCCTCGCCAAGACCAGCGAGCTGGTCACGCTTGGTCACCGACTCCCTCGAGTCCTACGACCTCGCCGCCGCGTGTGCACACGTGACCTCCTACCTCGATGCGCTCACCAACTGGTACATCCGGCGCTCGAGGGAACGATTCTGGAACACGAGCGCTGACGGGTCGGTGGACACGGGCGCGCTCGACACGCTCTACACCGTTCTGACCACCGTGATGAAGGTCACCGCTCCCCTGCTTCCGATGGTGACCGAGGAGATCTACGGCGGTCTCACCGGCGGCGACATCGTCGGTGCATCAGCAGGCGTGGCCCGATGCGCAGATCCTCGGTCCCGATCCCGATCTGGTGGCGGCGATGGACGAGGTACGAGCCGCAGCACGAGCTGCGCTGTCGCTGCGCGAGGATCACGGGATCCGGGTGCGGCAACCCCTCGCCGGCGTCACGGTGGCAGGAGGGCACGAGGCGGCGCTGCGTCCGTTCGCGTCCTTGCTCGCCGAGGAGATCAACGTCAAAGAAGTCCTCTTCTCCGATGACGTGGCAGTCGTTCGGGAAGTTCCGGCTCCAGCCCAACGCCCGGGTGCTCGGCCCGAGGATGGGTGCTCAGGTCCAGGAGATCATCAAAGCGGCCAAGCTGGGTCGAATGGACCGACAACGGCGACGGCACGGTCACCGTCGCCGGTCATGTCCTCGACGAGGGCGACTACGACCTCGCCCTCGACCCCGCCGACGGTGTGGTGGCGGCCCCTCTGCCGGGCAACGAGGCGATCGTCGTGCTCGACACCGAGCTGACCGGAGAATTGATCGCCGAGGGTCGGGCCCGAGACCTCGTCCGCTCGATTCAGAACCACCGAAAGGAGGCGGGACTGAACGTGACCGACCGCATCGAACTCACGATCGACGGCGACCCCGTACTCCTCGGCGCCCTCGGACCCAATCTCGATTGGATCAGCGAGCAGGTCCTGTCGACGCACACCACGCTGGCCGCTCCGAGATCCGGTTCCTACACCGCCGATGCGGTGGTCGAGGGTGGGACGCTGCAGATCAGCCTGACGACCGTCTGATCCTCACCCGCCGTGGCGGCGACGCCCGAACCAGCCACCCGATTCGCCCTTTTTCGGGTTCTTCGCTCAGGAAGCGGTTGAGCGTCTCGTCCTCGGTCGCCTGCTGCTCGCCGCCGGTCATCTGGCGGAGCTCGTCGAGGATGGGATCGTCGGGCGGAAGCTCCTCGATGCGGGCGTCGGGATGCAACGGGCGACCGTGGGGCGGTGGTGTCCCATTCCCGGGGGGCACCCCCTGGCCCCGGACCCGTGTTCCTCGGATGTCGACGTGAGATCCTGGACCCACGGAGCTGCACCCCGGGCGGCTTCGCCCGGCGGTGGTGGCAGCGCATCGTCACCGACGAGGGGACCCGAGCCGGGGTCGGTGCTTCTCGGGAACGGCCTGTCACGCAGCCGTGAGACCCGACTGGCCAGCCGGGACCGGGCCTGCTCGGCGAGACCTCCCATCCCGGCCCTCTGTTCCTGCTCCTCATCGTCGGCATACGGCGAGTCGACGTCGATGCCCAGACCTGCCGGATCGCTCGGGCCGGAGTCGCCCAGATCGGTGTAGGCCGACGGGATCAGCGGTCTCGGGTACCGACGAGAACACCGAATCCTGGGTCACCGACGCAGCGATCCCAGCGGCGGATTCCGGCCTCGGTGTCGGCTGCGTACTCTTCGGTACGGGTGTACCCGCCGGTCGCAAACGGGTCGGTCGAGGTACTCGGCGTGGTCCTGGACCGCCGATCCGAGGCGAACGGGGGCGGCCGGCGAAGGATCGGGGGTGAAAGGACGCCAATCGGGATCACCGGGTTGTGCCACCGAGTGGCTCGGCGACCAGGCCGCTGGTGCTGCGGCCGATCGTCGTCCTCAGCGGCGCTGTCGACGCTCGTCGGGATCTGTCGGACCTGGTCCGACACTCCCACCCTCGAACGAGGCCCGACGGACTCGAACGAAGGACCGGCGTCGGGCGATTGCCACGGGGTGGACGGCTCATCGGTGAGCCACGACCCGCCCGGAGCGCTCTCTGACTCGTCCGGTCCGTCGCCTCGCCATCGTCGAAGCTCTCGGCAACCTCATCCGCCGGCCTCCTCACCCGGGTCGAGGTCCTCGGCCGGAGGCGTGACAGCTGCGTCTTCTGCCTGGGCTCTGGCGGCTTCGACCTCGGTCTCCAGGGTCGAGATCGAGTAGCTGTCCACTTCCATACCCGGCGAGGTCGTCGGCATCGAGCAGACCGATCTCGGCCGGATCGGGCACATCGATCCCGGCCAGCTGGGAAGGATCATCGAGGATTGCCTCGATATCGCTGATCGCACCCCGGACGCTGTCGCGCCGCCCGGCGATGAACTCCTCGAAGCGGGCCACGTCGGCGTTGAGATCATCACGGATCTGCTCGAGCTGGCCGATTTCGCCGAGGAGCTCATTGCGGCGCAGACCATGCTCGGCCATCAGCTCCTCTTCGATCGCCTGCTTGCGTGACTGGACGTGTTCGAGCGCATCGGCGAGCAGTTGGGCGCGCTCGCTCTCGGCGTCGGCCAGCATCTGTTCGCGCTGGGCATGCGCTTCGCCCTTGAGTTCCTTGGCCTCGGCCCGGGCCCCTGCCATCACCGAGTCGGCGTTGGCGGTCGAGCGCCGTCGGAGTTCTTCGGCCTCGGCCTGTGCCTGCTTGACCGTCTGGTCGGCGGTGCGCTGGGCGAGCAACAGCGTGTTGCGCAGGGTCTCGTCGAAGTCCTCGTCCGGCGCCGGCGCCGGTTGAGTCGACCGGCCGAGCCTCAGCGGCGGGCATGGACTCGAGTCGTTCGGTCGCCGCAGCCGCGCGGGCGTTCGCTTCTTCGAGTTGGTTCTGGAGCGTCTCGATCTCATCGGCCAACGGCGCGAGGGTCTCGAGTACCCTGTCGACCTGAGATTTGCTGTACCCCCGCATCTCCTCATCGAAGCGCACCGATGGGATCCGGCGCAGAAGACGCAGCTTGTCGCTACCAACAGTCATGGGAACAGCCTAGTAGTTGCAGTCGTTGCCTTGAGCCTACACGGCACGATGTTGGGAGAACTCCAAGGACGGAGGAACGCGACTCAGATCGAACAGATGATTCTGGTGAGCACCGACAGGATCAGGAGCAGCGCGATCTCGGCGATACCGAACCCGGCCACCGCCCCCGGGAAGCGGCGGGATCGCCCGGCGCAACGGAAGGAGCACCGGTTCGGTCACGGTGAACGCCGCTTCACGCACCTGCATCATCGGACCACCGGTCCTGGCCGGGAACCACGAGAGGGCGATCCGGAGGTAGAACGCGAATGTGAAAAGCAGGATGCCGAAGCAGAGGACATCGCCGACCATCAGCGTTCGTAGCCTCGTTCCTGCATGCGACGTCGATCATCGCCGCTCACATCGACCCCCGAGGGCGTGAGAAGGTAGACGTTGGATGCCAGACGCTCCATGCCACCCGACAGCACGTAACAGACCCCGCTGGCGAAATCGATGATGCGCCGGGCCACGGGCTTGTCCACCATGCTCAGATTCACGACCACGGGCGAACCGGCACGAAAATCGTCGGCGACCCGGCTGGCGTCGTCGAACGAACCGGGCATGTGGAGCCGGGGCTTGGCGTAGGTGACCGCGCTGCGACTCCGCGGAAGAACCACCCGGCTGGCTCGTCGTTCGTGGAGGGTCACCACCGGAGGTGGCCAGGATCGACGATGCCGATGGTCGGTTTGGCGCGGACGGCGGTCGTGCCATTGTCCGGCCGGGGGTTCTGCACCTGGCGTGTCGGGTGTTGTTCGTCGGGTACGGCATCGAGGCGGGTGACCCCGCCAACCGCCTGCGGTGTCCTCGCCAGCGTCGTTGGAAGCGTTGGTGAACGGCTGAAAACCACCGGAAACCGAGCTTCGACGCTCGTCCATGCCGGCGAGGGAGTCGGGGACCACGGGGGCCGCCTCGTCGTCGGTGACACGCAGCGGACGCACCGCGCCCACACCGCCGGTCTCGGTTTCGAGATCGGCCCGAAACCCGAAGCCGCCCGCTGCGGCCGTGCCGCCGAGTCGGTCTTCGAGCGCGATCGTTGCGTTCGACGAGCGACGGGGCCGTTCGACAGGTCGCTCTTCTTCGTAGTACGCCTCGTCGTCGTAGATCTGGTCATCCTCGTCCAGACCTAGAAACGCCATGACATTTCGAAATACGGGCATCGACGGACCTTTCTCGGTTGGCGAGAAAAACGGCGCAGGGTTCTCCCACGACCGCTCCGAGCCTCACCGTAGCCTCTCCTCAGGCCCCACACGGTGCAATCCTGGCAGTTCGACAGGCGGGGTTCAGACCGGTCGTGGCCCGAAAATCGCCGTACCGATCCTCACCATTGTCGACCCCTCACCGATCGCCGCCTCGAAGTCGCCGCTCATCCCCATCGAGCAGATGGGCAGTGCCAGTCGGTCGGCCAGGGCACGACACGCGGCAAACGCCGGCCGGGGATCGAGACCGGGATCGGTCGGGCCCATGGTCATGAGGCCCGTGACCTGCAGGCCGCGGCTGCGAGCCGTGTCGACCAGCGCCGGCACGTCGCCGGGAGCAGCACCGGACTTGGTGTCCTCGGTGGTGAAGTTCACCTGGACGAGCACCTCGGCGCCGGGAGCACGGCGAGCGATCTCCTCGACCAGGGCCGTCCGGTCGAGGGTGTGCCACAGATGGACGGCGTCGGCGATGCGGCGCACCTTGTTGCGTTGCACCGGACCGATCATGTGCCACCGAACCTGTCCGGTTGGGCCGGACCGGCGTCGTGGAGCAGCTGAGGCACCGCAGCCGCCTTGGCGGCGAGCTCCTGAGCGTAGTTCTCTCCGAGGTCGACACACCCGGCCAGGACCGCAGCGGCGATGGTGGCGGCGTCGAAACGTTTGGACACGGCGACCAGCACAACTTCCTGATCCGGTGCCGACGCGGCGGCGATCCGATCGTGGATACCGGCCATTCGCTCAGCGATCAGTCCGGCGGCCGCCTCGATCCCCTCTTCACCGGGTGTCGTCACGGTGTGATTCCTTCGGGTTCGGCGGGTCTGGTCACGAGCCGGGCGACCGTCGCCATTCTGGCCGAATCGGCCCGCAGGCGATGGCTGAAGTACCGCCGGCCGGCGGTGGAACGAGGGCGTGCGGCGACATCGAAGCCGACGCCGGCGAGCGCCTCCCGCACGCCGGCGAACAGATCGAGGGCGGGGCCACCGCCCCGGGTCGTCGACGCCACCACCGGGCCGTACCGGTCCACCAATTGGGCAAGGTCCGACGGCGAGAAGGCGTAGTCCTCGGGCCCGATGCACGGCCCGCACCACGCCGCTGAGGTTCTGGCCTGGGCCACCGGGCCGGCGAGCCCTCGAGCGCCGCTGCGGCCGCCTCGATCACACCCGACCCCAGCCCTCTCCAGCCGGCGTGGACCACCGCGATCGCCGGTGTACGCCGGTCGGACCCAGGACCGCCATGACCACGGGCGCACAGTCGGCCGTGGTGACGCTCAACGGTGCACCCGCGGTCGACGTGACAGCGGCGTCGGCGTTGGCGCCGGCGTTGTCGCCCGGCTCGACGACATGCACCACCGTGGCGCCGTGTTCCAGACGGAGCCAGGTCCACGGAGCCTCGACGAGTGCCCGGCGCCGTCGCTCGACGCCGACCGCGTGCACCCCGAAATCACCGTCGACGCGCTCGGTGATGATCACCGACAACGCCAGTACCTCGGAGAGGGGGATGTCGATCGTGGTGGCCATCCCGCCGCAGCGGCGCGACGAGCGTGCTACTTCAGGAACGACGGAACGTCGAAATCGTCGTCGAGGTCGTCGTCGTCGCTGGCGAACACGTCGATCGCCTGGCGGGTCCGTCCGTGATCGGCCGAGGACTGCTCGTCGAGGAAGGCGTCGTACCGGCCCGACGCCCGACGGGGCGCTGGCGCGCGACGCTCCCGGGGGCGGTCCGTAGCTCATCTGGCGGTCAGGGCTCGGTTCACCGTCCCAGCGATCGAATCCGGCGGCGATGACCGTGACACGGATCTCGTCGCCCATGTTCTCGTCGACGACCGTGCCGAAGATGATGTTGGCTTCGGGGTGGGCGACGTCGTGGATGATCTCGGCCGCTTCGTTGACCTCGAACAGGCCGAGTTCGCTGTTGCCGGCGATCGAGAGCAGAATGCCTCGAGCCCCTTCGATCGAGGCCTCGAGGAGGGGGCTGGCGATCGCCGAGCGGGCGGCGCTGAGAGCCCGGCCTTCACCGGAGGACTGCCCGATCCCCATGAGCGCGCGATCCGGCGTCGGACATGATCATGCGCACATCGGCGAAGTCGGTGTTGATGAGTCCGGGGGTGGTGATCAGATCGGTGATACCCGACACGCCGGAAAGGAGGATCTCGTCGGCCATCTTGAACGCGTCGATCATGCTGGTGCGTTCGTCGGCGATCGACAGGAGCCGGTCGTTGGGGATGACGATCTGGGTATCGACCTTTTCCTTGAGCCGAGCGATGCCGCTCTCGGCCTGCGTGGCACGCCGGCGCCCCTCGAAACCGAACGGCCTGGTCACGACGGCGATCGTCAACGCGCCCTGCGTCTTGGCGATCTCGGCGACCACGGGGGCCGCACCGGTGCCGGTGCCGCCACCTTCGCCGACGGTGATGAAGACCATGTCGCCACCGTCGAGCGCAGCGGAGATCTCCTCGCGATGCTCCTCGGCAGCCTGCTGGCCGATGGCGGGGTCCGAACCGGCGCCGAGGCCTCGGGTGAGGTCACGGCCGATGTGGATCTTGGTTTCGGCGTCGTTCATCAACAGCGACTGTGCGTCGGTGTTGATCGAGATGAACTCGACACCGCGCATACCCGCATCGATCATTCGGTTGACGGCATTGCAGCCACCGCCGCCGACGCCGACGACTTTGATGACCGCCACGTAGTTCTGGGTGTTCATTGCGATGCGGGTCCTTGTTCTGTTGGAGATGGGCGGCTCACAGGATGTAACGCTACTGCGAAGCGAAGGGCTTCGCAGTCCTAGTGCTGCGAGAAGATAGAACCCATACAGGTTACGAACACTGTGTCAGATCGGCCAGTCCATCCCGCGGATTACCGTTTTCACCGATTCGTGATATTGCCGGCGCGGACGGAACCGTGAGGTCGATCTCGTGAAGACACCGCAGATCGACCGAGAGCAGGAGGGTTTCGAGGCTGATGACCTTGGCGTTCAGCTCGCGGTCGTCGCCCAGTATTGCCCGACCACCGTCGGTGAGGGTCAGCGCCAGCTCGTCGCCGGTCACGATCACGTCGCTCACCTTGGCCCGCACCTGCGGGGTGATGTGTTCCATGAGTCGGAGGACCGAAGTGGATCCCGGCGGTGCAGGATCACCGGGGACACCGCTGGCCTCGAGCCCGATCACCGGAACGAACCCGTCGGGAGCGACGGTGGTCGTCCTGACCTGTCTGCCGTCGTCGTCGACCAGCACGAAACCGGCGGAGGTCTTCAATGCCATCGTCGGCTCCCGCTCGGTCACCTCGATCGCGACAATGCCGTCGAAATGTCGGCGTACGACGGCGGATCGCACCTCGGGCATGCCTTCGACCCGGGCGGCGATGACCTCGACGTCGAGGTCGACGAGCGGGGTGTGGAGCGGCACGGCAGCGCTGTTCGAGAACGTCGTCGGCACTGACCATGCTCGTACCGCTCACCTCGACACCGTCCACGGCCAGCCACGGGGACCGCAGCACGGCAAGCCCGGCGAGCGCCGTGACCGTGATGGTGACGAGGACGATGACCACGCTCCTCCGGCGCTGTCGGCGGATCTTGCGAAGTGCTGCCGAGCGTGCGGTCAGGTTCTTCGCGCCGATGCTCAGCCGATCGCTCGGCGCCTTGGTGCCGGCGCCCTTCGGCTCCCCTTCGGGCCGGCCGGTCGACCTTGGGATGTGCGCGATCGATCGCTTCCCGGCCCCGGACTTCTTGACCGGCTTCCCACGCGTTGATTTCCGAGCCGGTTCGACCGACCTCGCCGGTCGCTTCTTCGCGCTTCTTGGCGGCGCGCTTCTTCTGCGACTTCGCCGGACGCTTCTTCGTTGTCGTCATGGCGCCCCCGGCTCGTCGTCTGTCGAACCCGATCAGCCGATTCTCGGTGTGCAGTTCGATGCCGAACCGCTCGAACACCCGTCGGCGCACCTCTTCGACCACAGCGAGGACGTCGTCGGCCGACCCACCCGGATCGGCCTGGATGAAGTTGGCGTGTTTGTCCGACACCTGGGCGCTGCCGATGCGAAAGCCCTTGAGGCCGCACTCGGTCGATCAGCTGTCCGGCCGACCGACCCGGCGGGTTGGTGAACACCGAACCGGCGTTCTGACCGCCGGGCTGATGGGCGCGTCGCCATCGCACGATCTCGGCGAGTTCGTCCTCTCCTCTGCCGCCGTCGCGCTCGTGGAGGACTCAGCTCCACCCACAAGACGAGGTCGTCGGGGCCCAGACGACTGTGGCGGTAGGCAAAACCCAGCTCGTCGGTGGACCATTCGACCGGTCCCCCGGTACGCATGTTGAACACCGACGCCCGGGTGACCGACGCCGCCATGTCCGACCCGTGACCGCCTGCGTTCATACGGGTCGCTCCACCGATCGAGCCGGGCACCCCGACCGCCCACTCGAATCCGGTCAAACCGGCGCGGGTCAGCTGACGAGCGACGCGCGGCAACATCGCCGCTCCTCCGACGACGACCGAGATGCCTTCCGGGTCCTCGCTCGCCGAATTCGATCGTGGCGAACGCATCGGTGAGGCGAAGAACGATACCGGGGAAGCCGCTGTCGCTGACGAGAAGGTTCGAGCCGGCCCCGATGACGAGGAACGGCATTTCGGGTGGAACGATGGATCGCAGCACCTCGAGCTCAGCCACCGCATCGACATCGACGATGGCGCCGAGCGCGACCGCCGACCCGGTAGGTGCACAACTCACCGACCGAACCGTCGACCACCACCCGGCCGGGCAGCGCCGCCCGGAGTTCTGCGATCACCGAGTCAGCGTCCACCGGCCCTCGATTCGACCGCGGCCAGCACCTCGGCCGACACGTCGGGAAGGTCCCCGGCGCTCAAGAGCAGGCAGACGTCACCGGACGCGGCCCTGGCGGCCAGGGCGGCGGGAACGTCGGCGGGCGGGCCGACCCGGACGACATCGAGATCGGGCGCCGATCTCCTCAGGTCGTCGTAGACCAGGTCCGCCGAGATGCCCTTCCGCGGCGCCTCCCCGGCGGTGTAGATGTCGGTGATGACGACGGCGTCGGCGGTGGCCAGTGCAGAGGCTGTACGTCGGCCACAACGCCTCGGTCCTGCTGAACCGGTGGGGCTGGAAGGCGACGAGGACCCGCCCGTCGGCGATGTCGCGGGCACCACAGATCGCCGCCCGGATCTCGCCCTGCAGGTGGGCATAGTCGTCGACCACGGTGACGCCGGCGACCGACGCCACGGACCTCGAACCGACGTCCGACACCGCCGAACGAACTCAGCGCCTCAGCCGCTCGACCGACATCGCCGCCCATGGCGTGCACGACCGCCAGAGCTGCGGTGGCGTTCAGGGCGTTGTGACGCCCCGGCTGTCGCAGCCGAAGGGGGTGGATCTACCGTCGATCACGACCGAGGAATCGGATCGCTCGAAACCGAGCCGGACATCGGTGGCCTCCGCGCGTGCCGTAGGAGACGACGGCGGGACGCTCGGTCGGATCCCGTACGGGCCAGACGCCGATCGGGCCCGCTCGTCGTCCCCGCATACGACGAGCCTCCGCAATGCCTCGTTGGCGATGAAGCGGTCGAAGGCCGAGAACAGGCCTGCTTCGCCGCCGTAGAACTCGAGATGGTCCGGCTCGATGTTGGTGACCACGGCGATCTGGGCGTCCAGTGCGACGAACGTGCCGTCGCTCTCGTCGGCTTCGACGACCAGCACCGCGCCGGGGGCGCCCAGGACCGCGCCCGGCACCGCCTGCTCCACACCGATCAGGCGGCCTCCGATGATGGAGGTCACGTCGATTCCCGCACCCCGGAGCGCAACGGCGGTCATCGAGGAGGTCGTGGTCTTGCCGTGGGTCCCGCCTACTGCGATCGTGCGGTACTCGGCGGTGATCGCGGCCAGGATCTCGGATCGTCGATGGACGGATCGGCCGGCGCTACAGAGCGCGGGCGATCTCAGGGTGGTCGGAGGGAACCGCCGTCGATCGCACGATCAGCGCATCGGGAGGGATCCGGTCGTAGTCGGCACCGCACGTGATCGGAATCCCCAGCGCCTCGAGCGCATGGAGCGTTGGCGTCGAACGCTGATCCGATCCCGTCACCGAATGGCCCATGTGGTGCAGGACCGCGGTGATGGGCGCCATCCCGGCCCCACCGCAGCCCACGACGTGGACCGCTACCGGGGTCGGACAGGTCGATCGGCTGATCAGCTCGGGAGATTCATGACCGTGCAGAGTCTTGCAGATGGGCCACGACGAGTTGGGCCACGGCGTCGGCTGCCCGCGCATGATCGACGTTCGGTCGGGCCAGACGCATCCGTCGACGGACCGCCGCATCGAGCAGCGGTTCGAGTTCCTCGGCAAGATACGCACCCGAGAGTCTGCTGTCGTCGAGGATGATCGCCCTACCGATCGATGCGAGTTCCTCGGCGTTGGCCCTCTGATGGTCGCGAGGTGCCCCGGGGAGCGGAACGATGCTGCGGGGAGTCCGGCCACGCTCAACTCCGCAACCGTGCTCGCCCCGCCCCGCGTGATGGCGATGTCGGCGGCGAGCAGAAGCGTCGGCATGTCGTGCTCGTAAGGAACCGTTCGGTACCGCAGCACCCCGGGCCCGGCCAGAGGTTCGAGGGCCTCGGGATTGCGCGTCCCGGCCACGTGATGGATCAGAATCCCGTCGCGTCCGGACCATCAGTTCTGCGAGTTCCCGGACCGCACGGTTGATGCTCGTCGCACCCAGAGATCCTGCCCACGCGGCGATGACGACCGACTCGTCGTCGACACCCAGGGAGGCTCGGGCCAGCCTTCGGGCGTCGGGCGATCGGTCGAGCAGAGCGTCGGTGACCGCTCGTCGGATCGGATTGCCGGTCAGACGCCGTGGGGAAGGTCCGTCGGTGGGAACGGCAGCGCACAGTCGGTGGCGAACCGGCCGACGAAGCGGTTGACCGCGCTGGCCCGGGCGTTCTGTTCGGTGACGACGACGGGGATCTTCAGGAGCCAGGCGACCAGGCTCGGGGCGAACGCGGCGTAGCCACCCAGGCAGAGCACCACCTCGGGTCTGCGGCGCCGTAACGAGCGGCAACGCCCGGATGCTCGCCCGCGAACGAGTTCGACGATGCTCTTGAGGGCAGCGAGGCCGATCGTTCGCGGGACTCCCCGTCCCGGGAGCACATCGATATCGAATCCCGCCTCGTGGGACCAGCGTCGACTCATTTCCCGCGGACACTGCCGACGAACCCGATGTCGGCGGGTTCGAGTCCCGTGCGCCACGAGCGCCTCGGCCACCGCGATCCCCGGATTGGTGTGTCCTGCGGTTCCTCCTCCGACGATCAGCACACGCCGGTGCTCAGCGACCACGACGGGCGACTCCGACGAGCAGTCCGCTGGCGAAGAGTGTGGTGATCAGGCTCGACCCGCCGGCGGAGACGAACGGGAGTGGTTCCCCGGTGATCGGCATGAGACCCAGAGCCATCCCGATGTTCAGAGCGGCCTGAGTGATCACCCAGATCGTCAGGCCGGCGGCGAGCAGACGGCCGAAACCATCCGGGGCACGAAGCGCCGTGTGGAAACCCAGATAACCGAAGAGACCGAAGGCGAGGACGAGAGCGAGGCCGCCGAGCACGCCCAGTTCCTCGGCGACGACAGCGAAGATGAAGTCGGTCTGGGCCTCCGGGCAGGAAACCCCACTTGGCTCGACTCGCCCCCAATCCCCTTCCCAGCAGACCGCCGGAGGCGATGCCGACCTGACTCTGGATCGTCTGCATCCCGATGCCGTCCGGTGTCTCCCAGGGATCGAGAAAGGCCAGAACCCGAGCTCGTCGATAGGGCGCCGAGTAGGCCAGCAGAATCGCGCCGACCATGCCGACGAAGGCCCACTTGACCAAATGGCCGACATGCGCCTTGGCCACGAACAACATCAGCAACGCCACCGTGCCCATGATGATCGGCGTGCCGAGTTTGGGCTGTGCGATGAGCAAGGCCGAGTAGGCCCCGACCATGATCAGGACGGGCCGTATCGTCCGCTCCGGCCGGTGCATCTGCAGTTCTCGTCGGCTCAGGAGCGTTGCCGCCATCAGGATCAACGACAGTTTGGCGAACTCGGCCGGTTGGATCACGACCGGTCCGAATGCAAGCCACCGGCTCGAGCCGTTCACATTGCGACCGACCCCGGGAATGAGCACGATCACGAGGAGGAGAGCGCTGAACGAGCCCGGCGGGGACGGCCAGACGAGCGGCGTGTCGGTAGTTCACCCTGCTGCCGACCACGAAGGCGATGCCGCCGAGAATCGCGTATCTGCAGCTGCCTGGAGAACTGGAAGAATGGCGACGAATCGAACTTGTGCACACTCGACACCGACGACGCCGACAGCACCATGACCAGGCCGAACAAAGTCAGCCCGATGACGAGGACCGTGATCGACCAGCCAACTCGTTCGCCTACTTCGGTCGCTGGCAGTTTGGCGGTCGGCACCGGCCGCCATCGATCCCGGAGACGTTGGCCGGAGCCTGCTCGGACGCGGGTGCGACCGGCGCCGTTGACCGCGGTTCGCGCCCGGCCGGTGTTGGACGTGAAGCGGGCCGACGTTGCGGTCGATCTCCGATCGGTAGCAGCCGGGCGCGACGCCGATCGCCGGACCGTGCGCTTGTTGCTCGTCGCCGGCGATCTCTTGGCCGCAGGCCTCGCCGTCGCACCGGCCCTCTTGGTCCCCACCCGTGTGGTTGCCGCCGTCGTCCTCGCCCGCTTCCGGCCTGTCGCCGCCTTCCGGGCCGCGTTCTTGGTCGTCGCCTTCTTCGACGCCGCCTTCCGGGCTGCGTTCTTGGTCGTCGCCTTCTTGGTCGCCGCCTTCCGGGCCGCGTTCTTGGTCGTCGCCTTCTTGGTCGCCGCCTTCTTGGGCGCCGCCTTGTCGGGCGCGGTCGTGGCTCTCCGGGCTCTGCTCGTGGCCGCGGTGGTGGGTGCAGTGGTCCTGCGGCCGGTTCGCCGTACCTTTGCCGGTGTCGGAGCTGCAGGCCTGGACGTGCGTTTCTTGGTTCCGGACCGGCCCGAGCTGGACTTACTGGTCGAGCGCCCGGGACCGCGACTCGGTGGAGGCCTTTCTGCGGGGTGGACGCGGCGGGGCGGCGGTACTCATCGGGTTCTCCCCCCGGCGATCATTTGGCGATCTCCACCGCTCCGACCCAATCGGCGTAGAACAGGCCGAGCGCCACTGCGGTGAGACCTCCGGCGATCAACCAGAACCGAACGATCACCTTTGTCTCCCGCCACCCGGCCAGCTCGAAATGATGGTGGATGGGCGCCATCCGAAACAGGCGGCGACCGCCCGTCACCTTGAAATAGCCGACCTGCAGCATCACCGACAACGTCTCCGCCACGTACACGCCACCGATGATCGGCAGGAGCAAATGGGTGTTGGTGAGAAGCGCCAGGGAGGCGAGCCCCGTACCGATCGCCAGCGAACCGGTGTCACCCATGAAGATCTCCGCCGGCGCGGCATTGAACCAGAGGAACCCACCCAGCGACCCCACCATGGCGACCGCCACCACCGCCAGGTCGAGAGCGTGTGGAACGTCGTAAAGCGCAGCTCGTGCGTCGGCCTGCCGGAAGATCCAGAAACCGATGAGAACGAACGCTGCGAACGAGAAGATCCCCGACCCTGCCGCCAACCCGTCGAGTCCATCGGTCAGGTTGACGGCGTTGCTGGCGCCGATGATCAGCAGCACCGCCCAGAGGATCCACCCGAGGGTTCCCAGGTCCAGGCTCGTGTAACGGGTGAAGGACAGTTCGGTCCGGGTGCTCGTGAACATCTGGGTGCCGATGGCGAAACCGAGGGCAACCGTCAGGAGTCCGAGCATCTTGGTGGTTTTGGTGAGTCCGAGATTGCGCTCGCGGGAGACCTTCATCCAGTCGTCCAACAATCCGACCCCACCGGCGCCGATGATCGCTCCCATCGCCAGTAGCCCCGAACGGGTGAAGATGCCACCGATGAGCAGGTGACTGAAGAAGTAACCGGCGAAGGCGCCGGCCACGATGGCGACCCCACCCATCGTGGGTGTGCCGGCCTTGATGATGTGCCCCTGCGGACCGTCCTCGCGGATCGGCTGGCCGATGCGGTTCCGGGTCAGAAGATCGATCAGGAATCGAGTGCCGAGGGCGCTGACGGCAAAGGCGATCCCGGCGGCGGTGAGAAGACGAATCATGGCTGGGTCACCATCCTGCTCTCTGCAGGCTCACCACAGCCGTCACTCGATCATCGAATTCGACGACGCGTCGCCGACGATCTGGGTCGTTTCGTGACCCTTGCCGGCGATGAGCACGACATCGCCCGGTCCGGCGGCGGTACATCGCCCGATCGATCGCCCTCTCCCGATCGACCTCGTCGAACGACGTCGGTCCCGATCGGCACACCCCTCGAGGATCTCGTCGATGATCGTCTGCGGATCCTCGCTCCGGGGATTGTCGGAGGTCACGATCACCATGTCGGCGCCGGCCGCCGCCTCGGCTCCCATCAACGGTCGTTTGGCCCGATCCCGTCGCCACCGCAGCCGAAGACGACCAGCACCCTTCCGCCATCGGCGGCTCGAGTTTCGACAGGCGGCCAGCGCGACGCGGAGACTCTCGGGGCGTGTGGGCGAAGTCGACGACCACCCGGAAGGGTTGGCCGAGACCGATCCATTCCATACGACCGGGACACGGGTTCGATTGCACCGAGAGCGTCGGCCACGGCGTCGGTCGTCGAAACCGAGCTCCGCCATGATCGCCGCCGCACACAATGCATTGGACACGTTGTGTTCGCCGGCGAGCTGCAGTGTCACCGGGTGCCCTCGCCAGACGAAGCGACGACGTGGGACCGTCGAGTCGGAGCGACTCGGCGTCCGCCAGGCCGTACGGAACCGCATCGGGACGGCGTTCGAGCAGCCGGCGACCGGCCGGATCGTCGACGCTGATGATCGACACGTCGGGACGACGCTCGGGGTCGAACAAGCGGCTTTGGCCTCGAAGTAGTCCTCCATCGTCGAGTGGAAATCGAGATGGTCCTGCGACAGGTTGGTGAACGCGGCCACGTCGAACGGAGAGCCCCGACACCCGTGCAGGGCGAGTGCGTGACTCGAGACCTCGATGGCCAGATACCGAACCGATCGGCCACGCAGTCGGCGATGCGGGCGAACAGATCGGTCGCCTCCGGTGTCGTACGCGGGCCCGACAGTGTTCCCAGCGCCTCGACCGATCTGCCGGCGAAAGCGAGCATCGATGCCAACATGTGGGTGACGGTCGTCTTGCCGTTGGTTCCGGTGACCCCGATCACCGTGATGTCGCGGTCGGGATGGCCGTACATGGCCGCCGCCGCCGGTCCCATCGACCGACGGGCGTCGATCACGCGGATCTGGGGGACGTCGACGGGGAGTTGCCGTTCGACGATGAGTGCGACAGCGCCACGAGCGACCGCGTCCGGAGCATGCGCGTGACCGTCGGTGTGCTGGCCGGGCACGCAGACGAAGACCATTCCGGGGCCACCAGTCTCGAGTCATGGGTGATGCCGCCGACACGGTGGCGGCCGACGAGTCGGCCGTGGTAGCAACTCTCCCCCGATCTCGGTCGCGAGAGCGTCGAGTTCGATACCGGCCGATGTCACGAGCTCGGACCTCGTCGGCGACCGGTGCCAGGTCGACATCGACGTATCGTCGGTTCGGCCGGTGCGATCTGGTCGGTCCCGGACGCGTCCAGCGGTGCCACCTCGGCGTGTCGGGTCGAGCGGTGTCTCCTGATCCGAGGACGCCGGATCGGGGACCGGGTCCGCGCCGGGACGGGGGCCGTCGTCGGCCGAGCGCAGGGGTACCTCGAACGAGAACCCTTGATGCCCGCCATCCCTGCGACCTCGTCGCCATCGTCGACCGGTGCGATGTTCAGGACCCGAAGCGCGTATTGGGCGATCTCGGCAAACGCAGGAGCGCTGGCGGTCGTCGCACTCGTCGCCGTGCTGGGTTCGTCGATCATCAGCACGACCGACAGTTCCGGCGCTTCGGCCGGCACCAATCCGCCGAACGTCGTGAGATAGCGCCGGTCGTTCTCGGTTCCGTAGGTGAGCCGACCGCTCCCGTTGTCGAACACCTTCCAGGCCGTTCCGGTCTTGCCGGCCACGCTGTAGCCGTCGATCCGGGCCTTGAAACCTGTCCCGTCCTCGCCGGTGACCGCGGTCAGCATCTCGAGCGTCTCGGCTGCGGCGCCGAGCTGAGATCACCTGCCGGCGGACCGGTTCGTCGAAATCGGAGTGGACCTGACCCTCACCGTCGACCGCTTCGGCGACCATCGTCGGCTGCACGTACAGACCGCCGTTGCCGACCGTGTTGAACGCTGCCGACAGCTGCATCAGATTCACCGATCATTCCCTGACCGATCACGATCGAACCCGCATCGCTTCCGAGCCAATCCGACGGATCCCGGAGAACCCCGCTCGATTCGCCTTTCAGATCGAGCCCGGTCATATGTCCGAAGCCGAATCGTGTGGCGTAGTCGTGGTACACCTCGCTGCCCATCTGCTGGGCCAGTCCGATCGCCGCCACGTTGCTCGAGCGGGCCATCGCCTCCGTCATCGTCAGCGTCTCCTCGTCGTGGCGGGGTGATCGAAGAAGGTCTTGTCGGCGATCTCGATCGAACCGGGCACGACCAGTTCGTCATCGGCGGCATACTCGAGGTGATCGGCCGCGGCTGCGAACGACACCAACTTCATGACCGAGCCGGGTTCGAACGTATCGATCGCCGCCCTGTTGTACGACGCGACCCCGCACGTCGTGTCGCTTCTCCTCTCGACGCTCGCCATCGCGTAGATCTGACCGGTGCTGGGCTCGCTGACGATGGCCGATGGCCCCTGCGGCGCCCAACCGCTCACATGTGTCGATGAGGATCGATTCGGTTCCGTACTGAATCCGATGGTCGAGGGTCAAGGTGATGTCGTAACCCCGCTCCGCGGGCTCGACCGTCCGCCGGCCAACGCTGATCGATCCGAAGATCCCTCGTTCGTAGCGTTCCAGCCCCGGGTTCCCTCGGAGCAGATCGTCGAACTGCTCCTCGACTCCAGACCGACCGATCTCGTCGGGATCCACCCGACCGAGCAGCGGGCGGGCGAGGTCGCCGGCGGGATAGAGACGATCCTCTTCAGGGCGGATGACCACACCGGTGAACGCCTTCGTCGTGTCCTCGTCGGCCACCAGGGCCCGGACCGCAGCCAAGGCCTCCTGGTCACTGGTCGTTGCGATCACGTTGTACCGGTCCTGGGGCGATGAGGGCAACAGTCGCTCTTCGAGGACGGCGGCATCGATCCCCAGCTCGGGCGCCAGGATGGCGGCGGTCCACCCGGGATCCTTGACCAGTTGGGGGTCGGCGATGATCAGCTGGGTTGGCGTGCTGGCCGCCAGGACATACCCCTCACGGTCGAGAACCCGCCCCCGGAATCCGGCGAGGGTGCGGCGTGGCGCTGCTCTGATCCGCGGCCAGATCCCGGTACTTCTCCGGCCGGACGGCCTGGAGATCGATGAGAGCGGCCATGAAGACGACCATGACGACGAAGAATGCGGCCAAAACGACAAAGACCTGGGGATGGTCGGCCAAGAGGCTCCTCGTCGAGCGTTTCGACGTCGCCGCCTGCTCATGGTCCGACCGGTCGTGTGGCGACGAGATACACCGGCCGAGCGGCCCGGACCATACCCAGTTCCCGAGCGCGCCGAACCACTTCCTCCGGTGACGATGCGACGACGACCTCGCGGTCGAGAAGGGCGATGTCGTTGGCCAGACGCGCATTCTCGGCCTCGAGAACGTCGAGTTGGCTCTGCGTCTGCACCAGTTGGGCCTGGACGAGCGCCACCGCGAAGAACACGCCCACCAGAAGGGTGAGGGACACGAGCACGAGACGTCGCCGCCGCGTGCGGCTCCTCAGTGCGGCGAAGTCGATGACGAAGAGGCCGGGACCGGTCGAGCCGGCCCGTCGAGCATCGTTGGCTCCCCCGGCCGACTTCCGTCTCGCCTTGGTCGGCTGACGCACTCACGCGGCGACACCTTCGGTTCTCTCGATCGCTCGAAGTCGAGCGCTGCGGGACCGCGGATTTCGTCCCTGCTCTGCGATCGACGGTGTCTGCGAGACCGGTCGAAGCAACCGGTACCGCGTCGGCTGATCGGGCACCGGCAGGCTCTTCGGCGTTGTGGATTCGGTGAGCTGGCGGAAGACGGCCTTGACGATCCGGTCCTCGCCGGAGTGGTAGGTGAGGACGACACCGCGACCGCTGGGGACGAGACGGGCGAGAGCGGCCCGCAACGACGGTTCAAGAACGTCGAGTTCATGATTGACGGCGATCCGCAGGGCCTGGAAGGTTCGCTTCGGCGGGATGACCGCCGCGTCCGTCTCGTGGCCGCCGGAATGGCTGCGGTGACGACCTCGGCGAGCTCGGAGGTCCTGGTGATCGGTCGGTGCCGGACGATCGCCCGAGCGATGCGAGCCGAGAACCGTTCGTCGCTGCCCCTGCGCAGGAGTGGCCGTCAACTCCTCCTGAGACCAGCTGTTCACGATCGTCTCGGCCGTGAGATTCGACGTCGGATCCATCCGCATGTCGAGCGGACCGTCGTTTCGGAAGCTGAAACCTCGATCGGCCCGATCGAGCTGGGGTGAACTCACGCCGAGATCGAACAGGAAGCCCGACAGCGCAGTGAACACCACGCTCGTCGAGGATCGAGTCGAGCGCATCGAAACGTCCACCGGCGATTTCGGCTCGATCGCCGAATCGTCTCGAGAAGCTCCCGGGCGGCGCGGCGAGCGGATCAGGATCCTGATCGATCGCCGACCAGGCTCAAGTGAGGCGCCGCCTCGAGGAGCGCCGCGGCGTGACCGCCGCCCCGACCGTGGCGTCGAGGACGACGCCCGCCGGAACCTGGCTGAGGATCCGGGTGGTCTCCTCCTCCATCACCGGGGCATGGACGAACCAGCGGGGCGTCATGAATCGTGTCGGCGTCACCCATGTGTGTTTCGTTCATCGGTTGCCCCTCGGATGGCGGACGTACGTCAGGATGTCTCCCTGAGCGCACTTGAGGGGTAACGGGCGGAGTTGTGGGGCAGAAGTACCCTTCCCCGACATCCGAGAAGCAACCGATGAACGAACCTGTCGCTAGGTTTTGCCGAACTCCTTTCGTGATCGAGCCGCCGACGGCGTGCCCTGTGACCGTGCCGCCGAGTTCACAGTCCGATCCGATCGAGAGCGGCGCTCACGTTGGCCGCCGCCTGAGCAGAATCGTGGACCGAGTGGTACAGCTCCTGCGGCCAGATCTCGATTCGGTTGAGCGAACCTGACAACACCACCGGTTGACCGAGGACGAAACCGTCGAGCAGGCTCTTGTTGATCGTGATCCGGCCGGCTGAGTCGAGTTTGACCTTCTGGGTCTCGGAGAAGAGTTTGCGAAAGGTGACCGCATCGAGCTGTCCGCTCGTGCGATGTTCCTGCCAGCGCTGAGCCACCATCGAGTACTCCTGCTCGTCCCACAGCCCAAGACGCTCGCCGAGGCGAACGACGTAGCCCCGCGGCCCGAGGTCGTCCCGGAAATCGGGCGGCAGCACGACGCGCCCTTTGCTGTCCAACGTGTGTTCGTACTGACCCACGAACAACGTGCACCTCGCCTCCCCCGGTCCTCGTGATGATGTCCGACCGACTGCCGTTCCCCGGTGCATGAATCGTTCCATGAACCGGAGGGCAGCCTCGTGGGAGATCCCCCCACAGCGACCCACATTAACCCCCTACGCCCCCCGATGTCTACCGATCGCCGCGAAAACCTGCCCGGTTCTCCCAAAACCCCTGCCCAGAGCGTTGAACGAATCCTCAGGTCCGCTTCGGAAGGGACCGCTACCCCGGACGCGAAACCTCTTCCCAATCGAGAATCACCAGTTCAGCGGTTCCTGCCGGATCGATCGAGTGGTGGAGCTCGACGCGACGGGCCCCCCACCGCCGGCGCCACCGCGACCGTGGACGGGGGGCGGGCCGAACCGGCAGATAGTGGGATCGGGCCCGCTCCGCCGCCTCCGTGCCACGCAGAGCGCCGACCAGGCGAAAGGCCAATGTGGCAGCCGATGCGCTGCCCGCCGCGGTGAGCAGGCGACCGTGTTCGACGAATGGCTCCTGGACCAGCTCCAGTCCCCGAGATGTGATCATGTCCCCGGCCAGCCAGTGTGTGGTCACCCGTGCGTGATCGGCCAGACCGGCGGCCGCCAGCAGCACCGAACCTGTCGACGTCGCCCCGAGCCACGTGGCCTGCTCCCCGAGTTGTGCGATCGCACCGGTCAGCATCGGATTCTCCGACGCCGTCCGGACACCCATGCCGCCGGGAACGACGAAGGCGGCACACCGCCCGATGTCCTCGGCGGTGCGGGTCGGCACGAGGGTGCCGTGGTAGCTGGTGACCGTCGCCGCCTCCACGCTGGCGATGAGCACGCCGATCGCGGCAGAACCGAGAATCTCGACGATCGCTCCCGCTTCGTCGGCGGCCACGCCGTCATAGGCGAGGACGACGACGGGGAGCTGGCCGGGTTCAACCTCCACCCGTTCATCATGGTCGCGAGTGCGCTGCGGTGGAAGCCACCAGACTGGAGGAGTGCTGAAAGGTCGAGGCCCATGGTGGGACGTGGTCACCACCCGGGGGACCGCATCGGATCTCCACGGGCGACCCATGCCCGACTCGCCCGGTCGGCGCGCCTGGGTTCACGCCGTGGACAAACCGGCGCTCGTGCTCGGTTCATCCCAGAGCGACGACGTCCTGGAGCCCGCTGCGATCGCTTCGGTCGGTGCCGAAGTCTGCCGCCGGCGCAGCGGGGGCGGCGCCGTCCTCGTCGAACCCGGCGACACCTGGATCGATCTCCTCATCGACCGTGGCGACCCGCTGTGGGACGACGACGTCAGCCATGCCTTCCATTGGGTCGGCCAGGTCTGGGCAGCAACGCTCGACGGACTCGGTCTCGGCGACCACTCCGTCCACACAGGATCGCTGCAACGGCGGGCCTGGGGGTCGGTTTTGTGTTTCGCCGGCCTCGGTCCCGGCGAGGTCACCCGCGTGTCGACCGGCGACAAAGTGGTCGGACTGTCCCAACGTCGCACTCGAGGCGCAGCGCGGTTCCAGTGCCTCGTCCCCTATCGGGTCACCCTCGAGCCGACCGCCGCACTGCTGGTGTCCGATGCGCTCCCCGCCGATCTCGTTGCGGTCGACCACACCATCGGGGCCGTCGTCGATGCCAGTGTGCTGACCAGCGCATTCCTGGCGACCTTGCACGAATTGGGCTGAGCCACGGCGACCGACCACGAACGCCGTCTCGCCGACACTTGACCGCTCGGTCTAGTCTTGAGCCATGCAGCCCACCTACTCCCCCGATGCCGAGGTCTTTCGCGAAAAGGTCCAAGCCTTTTTGGCCGAGCATCTGCCCGTCGACTGGAGCGGTATCGGCGCGTTGGACGAGGTCGCCGCCATGCGGTTCATGCAGGAATGGCGCGACATCCTGCGCGATAATCAGTTCCTGGCGGCCAGTTGGCCCACCGACTACGGCGGCGCAGGCCTCACCGCTCTCGAGTCGGTCATCCTCGCCGAGGAGTTCCAGAAGTCCGGGGTCCCCACCGGTGGACCGAACGACGTGTTCGGCATCCAGATGGTCGGCAACACGATTCTGACGTGGGGCACCGAAGACCAGAAGAAGTACTTCCTCCCCCGGATCATCAGTGGTGAGCACACATGGTGCCAGGGGTATTCCGAACCCAACGCTGGATCCGATCTCGGCAATCTTGGCTGCAAGGCTGAGCTGGACGGTGACGAGTGGATGATCAACGGTCAGAAGATCTGGACCTCGGCCGGCCAGCTCGCCAACTGGATCTTCGTGCTCGCCAGGACCGACGCCGAAGCGGCCAAACATCGCGGCATCACGTTCCTGCTCGTCCCGATGGACCAACCCGGGGTCGAGGTTCGCCCGATCCGCATGATCACCGGTCAGTCGGAGTTCAACGAAGTCTTCTTCACCGATGCTCGTTGTCCGCGCGACAACGTCGTCGGCGAGATCAACGGCGGCTGGGGGGTGGCGATGACATTGCTCGGGTTCGAGAGAGGGGAGGCCGCTGCCACGACACCGCTCGCGTTCCGCACCGAACTGGACCGCCTGTTCCAGCTGGCCAAAGAGTACGGCAGGTCCGACGATCCCGTCATCCGGCAGCGACTGGCGTGGTGTCACTCCAAGGTGGAGATCATGCGTTTCCTCGGGATGCGCACGCTGACCGGCTTCCTCAAGGGTGGTCACCCCGGTCCGGAAGGGTCGATGTTCAAGCTCTACTGGAGCGAGTACCACCGACAAGTGACCGAACTGGCGGTCGATATTCTCGGCGCCGACGCCCTGTTCATCGACGGCAAACTACCGACCTCGGCGTTCTCGACGGATGCGCCGGGGGCCCCCAACGAGTCGGGCAGCTGGTTGGGGACGTTCATGAACGCCCGGGCCGGCACGATCTATGCCGGCACGTCGCAGGTCCAGCGCAACATCCTGGGAGAAATGGTGCTCGGCCTCCCGAAGGAGCCTCGCGCCGACCGCGGGCCGTGGTCCGAGATCCCGAAGTAGAACGCCTCCTCCGGAGCACCGCCCGTGCAGCTACATCCATCCATGGTCGCCGCAGTCGCGAGACACCCTGTTCTCTGGCCGACCGCTATCCGGGCGTACCGTTCGTTGGTTCCCGATCGGTGGTGGGCCCGTCGACCGTTCCTGCCCGTTCCGGACCGGGACTGGATGGCCTTCCGGCTCGTGACCGCCTACGGCGGCGATGGATCCCCTCCCGCCTCCTCAGGTACCGAGGTGTTGACGTGGCTCCGCTGGTTGCGCAACAGCTGACGCACATGTCGTGACCGCAGCGGATCGCGACGACTGGAACCGCCGACACGGCTCGGTGGTCGATGACGCCGAGGTCGCTGTGCCCGCACAGCTCGCCGACATCGAGAATCTACTGCCCTGCGCCGGGCGGGCCCTGGATCTGGCTTGCGGGCGGGGCGGGGGAACCGTGTGGCTTGCCGAACGGGGGCTGGCGGTCACCGGTGTGGACGTTTCGCCGGTCGCCATCGGGTTGGCCAGGTCACTGGCCGAACCGGCACGGGGTTTCGTCGCACTGCCGCTTCGAGGTCACCGACCTGGACGATGGGCTGCCCGACGGCCCTGACGTCGATCTGATCGTGTGCCATCTGTTCTGGGATCCGCATCTCGCCCCCGACATCGTCGACCGACTTCGCACCGATGGGATTCTGGCGATCGTCGCACTCAGCGAGGTCGGCGCCCGTCCCGGTCGGTTCCGGGCCGCCGCCGGGGAACTGCCGGCAGCTTTCGACGACTTGGAGGTGCTGGCCCACCGCGAGGCTGCGGGTCATGCCCGCCTCGTGGCCCGCAAGCCATGACGAGTGCTCAGAAGGTCCTCGGCAACCGGCCGAGGTAGCGGAGGACTACCGCTGCGGCGCCGATCAGCGGACCTTCATCGCCGAGCCCAGCCGGCTGGATTCGGGTGCCGTGGCTGTATTCGAGCGTGCACAATCGATCGATCTCGGCCTGGGCGGAGCTGAAGAACGGCTCGCCGTAGCCGAGCGCCACCGACCCGGCCACGACCGCCAGTCGGAGATCGAGGAGGTTGGCCACCGACGCCACCGCTCGACCGACCATCACACCGGCGTGTCGGATCTCCTCGGTGCTGGCGTTCTCGGCCGCGGTACCGATCCTGACTGCGATCCCGGTCCCAGACGCCTCGGACTCCAGAAGGCCGGGCACATGGTCCGGGGGAGCCGACGTCGAGTCGGGACAGACGAACACGTGACCGACGTGGCCGGCGTTGCCGCTGTTTCCTTCGAGCAGGCGGCCGTTCAAAACGATGCCGCCGCCGATCCCGGTGCTCACCACCATCGCCAGGTAGTTGGCCGAAGCCGACAGCAGCACCGACCCACCCTTCGGCCATGGCGAGGGCCTTGGCGTCGTTGTCGATCGCCACCTCGAGATTCGTGTGAGCTCGAAGCCTCTCGAGTAGCGGGAATCGCCTCCATGCCGGGATGTGCAGCGGTGACACCAGACGACCTCCCGGGGTCATCGGACCGACGCATCCCACCCCGAGGGCCTGATAGCGATCGTACGGGGCCAGCTCGTCCAGCAGGTCGGTGACCAGGCTGAACAACGATTCGGCATCGGTCACCTGTGGTGTCGGCCTCACGATGTGGCGGGTCAACCGTCCCGACGGGCTCACTTCACCGGCGGCCATCTTCGTTCCGCCGATGTCGAGAGCCAGGGTCGGATGCTCGGGTGCCACATCGCTCGAGGCAACCGGATCCATGAATGCGAACTTAGTCTCTCCGCTACCCTGAACCGAGCCCATGGCGGTTCGGGCGAAAGGACCTGATGACCACGACCCCCACAACCGACACCGACGGTGTGAGCGCCTCGACGCCGGACTCCGCTCCGATGCTCGACGGTGCCGGGGTGGCCCGGTTCATCACCGCCTTCGATGCCATCGCTGACAACATGGAACAGGTCATCCGGGGCAAACCGGTCGTCATTCGCCAGGCGCTTCTGTGCCTCCTGGCCGAAGGGCACCTGCTGGTCGAGGACGTGCCCGGTGTGGGCAAGACGACGATCGCCAAGGCGTTGGCTCAATCCGTCGAGGCCAAATGGGGCCGTATCCAGTTCACTCCCGACCTCCTGCCCGCTGATGTCACCGGCATCAGCGTGTGGAAGCGGGACAGCTCCACGTTCGAGTTTCGAGAGGGCCCGGTGTTCAACAACATCGTGTTGGCCGACGAGATCAACCGTGCATCTCCCAAGACCCAGTCCGCTCTCCTCGAGGCGATGGCCGAGGAGCAGGTCACCGTCGATGGACACAGCTACCGCCTGCCGATCCCGTTCATGGTGGTCGCCACCCAGAACCCGGTCGAATCGGAAGGGACCTATCCGCTCCCGGAGAGCCAGCTCGACCGATTCCTGATGCGGATCTCGGTCGGCTATCCCCGACGCGCAGGACGAGCTGTCGATTCTCGAGACGCACGAGCAGCGCCACCTCGTCGACACGCTCACCCCCGTCGCCACCGCCCACGATCTGCGCACGATGATCTCGATGGTCAAGGCCGTGCAGATCGCACCCGAGCTGAGGGCCTACCTCGTCGACATCGCCGAGGCGACCCGCAACCACCCGGCGATCGAACTCGGTATGTCACCGCGAGCAACCCTCAACCTCCAGCAGGTCAGCAGGGCACATGCTCTGGCCTCGCAGCGCCCCTACGTCACCGACGACGACGTCAAGGCGGTCGCCGCAGCGGTCGTCAGCCATCGGATCGTGCTCCGACCCGAGGCCCAGCTCCAGGGAACCGACAACCGACCGCATCATCGCCGACATTCTGGAGTCCGTACCGGTCCCCTACGATCGCATCTGATGCGTCCGACTCGAGCGTGCCTGGCCGTCGGGTACCGCGGGTCTGGCCATCACGGCGGTCGGGCGGGCGCTCGGAACCCTCGAGCTGTATCTGCTCGGAGCGATGGCCGGTGTGTCGCATCATCGGCGCGGTCATCTACACCGCGTCGGTTCAACTCGACCTCGAGATCGGCAGACGGGCGGCGCCGGCCAAGCTGCGAGCCGGCCAACCGGCGCGAATCGACCTCGAACTCGCCAACCGGTCCCGCCGATCCACACCCGTGTCTCAGGGTGACCGATCACGTGAGCGGCAGCAGCGGGGCGCGGGTCTCGCTTGCCGGTATACGCCGGCCGGAACCGGGCCGTCGTGGCCTATCAACTGCCGACGCGGACCCGTGGCCTTCTCGAGGTCGGGTCCGCTGGATCTGTCCTTTGCCGACCCGCTGGGCCTGACCTCATCGACGGTGCGCGCCACCGGAGCGACCCGAGTTGCTCGTCCACGCACCGGTCATTCCGTTCGACTCCCTGCGAGGCCGGGTCGGGCAGGAACAGGTCGGCGAACTCCGAAACGATCGGTCGCTGCGAAGCGGTGGCGACGAGTTCTTTGCGTTGCGCCCCTACGTGGTGGGCGATGAACTTCGCCGGGTCAACTGGCGGGCGACGGCCAGGACCGACGAACTCATGGTCCGAACCGACGAGCGCCCCCGCACGGCCCGCACGACGCGTCGTGCTCGACCGGTCGCAGCGGCCTACAGCTCCGAAGGATTCGAGCGGGCCGTCTCGGCCACGCTCAGCGCGCTCGTCGCCGGCTGGAACCCCGAAGATGCGCTGAGGCTCGTCACCACCGAGCCGACGGTCATCACCGACATCCACAGCTGGCACGAACTCGATCTCGTCGACGATCGATTCGCCACACTTCGATGGTCCGTGGAGGCGCGTTCAACTCACCAGACCGAGTAACCGTCCACGCTGATTCCCGACCCTGCGCGATCTGAGCACCCGAACCCGGGGCGGCACACTGATCGTCGTCACCGGGGCGCCGGAGCCCGAGCTGGCCGCCGCCGTCGCCCGCCTCGGTCGCCGCTACCGACGGGTGGCGGTGATCACCTGCGAGCCCACTCCGCTGGCCGGTATTCCAGGCCACATCCGCCACGACGGCATCGCCGATCCGGTGATCGAATGGCGGGCGGTGCTCAACTCGCCGTCGTTTCATCCGGTGACCACGTGAGCGACGCCCGCAATCGTTCCACCCGTTCTCGCCTGGGGCGGGCCCCGCTGTTCACCGAGGTCGCCGCGGTCGCGTTGACTCCGGCGGCCGCTGTTCGGTTTCATCCGGATCTTCGAGCAAGACCTCGGACGTACTCCCGCATCGTCGCCGCCGCCGTCGCATCATCGGCGCTGGCCATCATCCTTCGTCAACTCCGCGTGCCGCTCATCCTGGCTGCTCCGATCTCGCTGTTCGTCCTGGGAGCGTGGCTGGTGAACCTCCTCGCCCCCGGCACAACCGAGTTCGCTCGTCCTCCCCACCGAGGAGACACGAACGATCCTCGTCTGCCATCGCCGACGAGGCCCTCGAGCAGTTCCGTAGCTCAACGGGCGCCGGTCGAAGCGATCGACGGATTTCTCGCCGCCGCCGCCGTTGGCAGCGTGGGTGAGTCGCGTTCATCGTCGACTGGGCGGCGCTTCGGCTTCGCCTGGCCTTCGAACCGGTGCTGCCGGCCGGTCTGCTCTTCGTGTTCAGCTCCGTCATCGGGTCCGGCCAGTACCGCGTGCTGACCACCGCCGTCTTCGCCTCGGGTCTGATCCTGTGGACCGCCGCCCATCGGCTCGATCGGGAACGGCAGCTTCTGTGGCTGACCGCCGATCGCCGACGCGGTCCTGCCCGACTGGCCGGCGGGGCCGCCTCATTCGGCGTGGTGGCCGTCGCCATCGGACTCCTGGTCGGTCCGCTGATACCCGGAGCCAAGGACGACGAATGGTTCGACTGGCGCAACGGTGGCGACCCGACCAGGGTCGTGGTCAGCCCCTTCGTCGATATCGGTGCCCGACTGGTCGATCAGCGAGACATCGAGCTGTTCAAGGTGAGCACTGAACGACCGAGCTACTACCGCCTGGCCGGTCTCGACACCTACGAAAACGGTGTCTGGCTCTCGCGAGGCCAGGAGTCGGTGGAGGAGGACGGCGTTCTCCCGGGCCTTCGACCGACCGCTGGCACGACCCACACCGTGCGCCAGGACTTCCAGATCCAGAATCTGAGTCAGGAATGGTTGCCGGCAGCGTTCGCCCCTGCGGAGATCCTCGAAGCCGACGCCAGGTTCAACTGGATCGCCGACACGGGATCGCTCATCATCGACGAGTCCCGTGGTTCGGTGGACGGCCTCGAGTACTCGATCGAGTCGGTCATCCCGGATTACACCGCAGCCGAACTCCGCGCCGCCTCCACCGATGCCCCGGAGAGCGATCCGTCAGCGTTATCTGGATCTGGAGGGTGTCACCCCCACGGTCGCCACCACGGCGCGGGCACTCACCTCTGGCGCAGCCACCGACTACGACGCCCTGATCCTGATCCAGGACTTCTTCCGCGGATTCGACTACTCGGTCGATCTGAGTCGTCGATCGGGCGACCCGATCCAGCAGTTCCTCGAAGAACGGGTCGGCTTCTGTCAACAGTTCTCGGGCACGTTCGCCCTCATGGCCCGTTCGCTCGGAATTCCGGCGCGGGTTGCCGTCGGGTTCACGTGGGGTCAACCGGTCACCGGGGAACCGGGGGTCGTACCAGATCACCGGCCGCCACACCCACGCCTGGCCGGAGGTCTACTTCGACGATCTCGGTTGGGTGTCGTTCGAGCCCACCCCCAACCGGGGCTCCCCTTCGGCCACCGCCTATGCCGGACACAACCCCGACCAGGACGACCCGGTCCAACCCGACAACCCGTTCGCAACGACCACCACCACGCCCGGTGAGACCGATCCCGACACCACCGACACGACCCGGCCGGAGTTCCTGGAACCCGAGTTTCCCGGGGGGCCGCCTCGGGCACCGGCGGATGGCAGCGGTTCCCGCTTCGACCGGAGTTGGCTGATCGTGTTCCTGATCATGCGCCGGCCATCTTCGGAGGTCTGCCCTTCCTGCAGCATCTGCGTCGTCTTCGGCGCCGCCAACGAGCGGTGTCGCCCGCCGAGCGCATCGACACGACGTGGGCCGAGGTCGCCGAATCGCTCGAACGCAGGCGGGGAATCCTGCGGACGCCGTCGGAGACACGATCCGACTTCTGCGAGCGTCTGGCGGCCGAGAGACGATTCGACTACCTCCCCTTCCCGACCTTGGGCGCTCTCGCCACGACCGCTCGATTTGCACCCGAACTCGTTCACGGCCGAGGATGCCGACGAAGCCGAAGCGGCTGGTGACAAGATCGTCGCCGACCTTCGAGCCGAGCACTCACCGGTGCGGCGCTGGTGGCACGATGCGGATCCGCGCCGTCTTCTCAGGCCGACCGTACGGATACGGGTCCGGTGAGAACGCAACGCCGCATCCAGACGTACCGGTCCCGCCGACGGGAGAAGCCACCGATCGACCGAATTCGATCGGGTAAAGGATCCGCCCGCGTTGCCGATTGGGATTTCGTGCGCGAAACTATGGGCTCCCCCGGTTCGGAGAGGTAAGCGTTCATGCCGCTATCGGAAAACGAGCAGAACATTCTCGACGAGATCGAGCGTCATCTGCACCAGACCGATCCGGAACTGGTGCGCGAAGTCGGCGAGACCACCGTGTACGGCCATGCGCTCTCCTCGCTCCGATGGTCGGTCGTGGGACTCGATCGCCGGTCTCACCTTGATGCTGGCAACCCTGCAGATTCACTTCCTCCTCGCCTTCGCCGGCTTCGTCCTCATGCTCGTGAGCGGCATGGGACTGGAGCGAAACTTCAAGATGATGGGTCGGGCCGGACTGAATCAGGTCTCCTCTGCCATCCGGGCCAACGCCCAACAACACCAGGCCGACCAGGATCCCGCCGAAGACTGATCTCGGCTGGTGGCTGAGGAAATCGAGCCCGGCGACGACTCCGGCATCTCGCACGGCGGCCCCGATCAGCTGACTCCGTTCTCCGATCTCGCTGCGCCCTCGCCCCTGGAGACCGAACCGCCTGCGGCCGCCCGCTGGTTGGCGTTCAGCGGCATCCTGATCGGCGGGATACTCGGGGGAATGATCGGCTTCGGCACCGCCGATCTTCTGGGGGCGCCCGAATGGTTGTCCGCGCTCGAGTGCAGTCGCATTCGCCATCGGTGGCGCCATCGGCGTCGGCATCGTCGCCCAACTCACGCTGAGGGCGATGAACGAATGGCGTGCCGTGCAGCATCCCGAGGACCAGCGACGATGACCGACTGGCCGTCATTGACATCCCTCGCCGCCGACCTGGCCCGTGCTGCCGGGTTCCCTCGCCATCCAGCAACGTCAGACCGTCGTCGGTGACGTCGCCACCAAGTCGAGCAGCACCGACATCGTGACCGCCGCCGATCAGGCTGCCGAAGCGTTGATCACCGATGGTTTGCGGCATCACCGTCCCGACGATGCCATCGTGGGCGAGGAGGGAACCGCAGCCGAGGGATCGACCGGTGTCACCTGGTTCATCGATCCGATCGACGGCACCACCAACTTCTACTACGGACTCCCAGGATGGGTGGTATCGATCGCCGCTGTCGACCGACGACGGCACGGCGGCAGCTGCGGTCTATGACCCGATCGCCGACGTCCTCTACTCCGCCTCCCGCACACGGTGGCGCGTTCGGCAACGGCGAGCGGATGCACGTTCGGACGGCAACGGCTTCGTTGGACCAGGCGCTGATCGCCACAGGCTTTTCCTACCTGCCCGATCAGCGGCGCCGGCAGGCCGAGATCCTTCTCGACGTCGTGCCGCAGGTACGCGACATCCGCCGATCGGGGGCGGCGGCCAAGGACCTGTGCCAGGTGGCCGAAGGCGTCTACGACGCCTACTACGAGGCCGGTCTGAATCGATGGGATCTGGCTGCGGGGTGGCTCATCGCGGTCGAGTCCGGCGCCCGAGTCGAGTTTCTCACGCCGGAGACGGCCGATCGACGTCTCCTGCTCGCTGCCCCACTCTCACTTGTTCGAGCCGCTCGCCGAGCTGCTCGATCGAGCGGGCGCTCCGCTCGACCCCTGATCGGCACGACGCCAAAACCGGTCGCTCATGAGCCGCCGGCTCCCATTCTGCATCGATATGAGGCACCATGGACGCGTTGTGGGCACACACATTCTGACGGTCGAGGACGACGAGCGAATCCGCCAGGCGGTCAAACTCGCCTTGGAAGAAGAAGGTTGGGAAGTCACCGAGGCAGCGACCGGTGAAGCGGCGATGGAGTGCTTCACGCTGCACCCTCCCGACGTCGTCCTGATCGACATCAACCTGCCCGGCATCGACGGCTTCGACGTGTGTCGCCAATTCGTCGTCAGAGCGACGTGCCGATCATCATGGTCACCGCCCGCGCCGACACCCACGACGTGGTGGCCGGATCTCGAGGCGGGCGCCGACGACTACGTCACCAAGCCCTTCGCCCCCAAGGAACTGTCGGCTCGTATTCGTGCGATGCTGCGCCGCAGTCGCAACGCCGAGCAGGGCAACATGCCGAGGGTCAAGGTGGGCGACCTCGAGATCAGCCCCGAGGAGGGTGTGGTCACCCAGGACGAGGCCGACGTGCATCTGACCAAGACCGAGTTCAAGTTGCTGTGCGAACTCGCATCCCAGCCCGGCAAGGTCTTCAGTCGTGAGGTCCTCCTCGAACGAGTCTGGGGTTATGACTACTTCGGTGACGGACGTCTGGTCGATGTGCACATCCGTCGGCTGCGCACCAAAGTCGAACCCGACCCGGCGAGTCCCCGTTACGTCGTGACCTCCAGAGGCCTTGGATACAAACTCCAGCCCTGAGGACGCCGCCGGCCGCCGTGGGGGCGGGGTCGGTCGCGCCTTCGGTCTCCGGACACGGGTCTCGCTGTCGTATGCGTTGGGGGCTCTCCTGCTCTCGACGGGCATGGCGGTCAGCACGTTCGTGTTGGCCCAGCGGCAGCTCCTCGGCGAGACCGAGGGTCTCGCCGTCGGGCAGATGTTCAAGAACGCCGCCGACCTCAAACGTGACCTCCAGCTCCAGCCCGACCCCGACTCGGACGGTGACGGCGAGCCCGATGTCACCAGAATCCTCGAAGGGCTCCCCCGACCGAACAACGCCCGCGTCCTCCTCCTGCTGGCCGACGACGAACCCCGGTCACTTTCGGGACTCGTGGCTCGGGACATCCCCACCGACCTGCGCGAACTCGTCGTCCGCGGCCAGGCCGGCAGCAAGAGGTTCCGCACGGCCGAAGGTGCGCAGTTCGCCGCCGGCGTCCGCATCGCCGAGATCGACGCCGAGTACTACGAGGTGCTCCCCCTGTCGGCGACCGCCGCCACGCTGGCGACGCTGCGACGCATCCTCATCGGCGCCAGTGCGGTCGCCACCATTCTCGGGGCGGGTCTCGGCTACTACTTCGCCCGCCGGATCCTGCAGCCGGTCACGAGCGCGGCGGAGGCGGCCGAAGCGATCGCCAGCGGCGACTTCGACACACGGCTCGACGAGCAGTCGGATCCCGATCTCGCCAAGCTCACCGCCTCGTTCAACGACATGGCGAGCGCTCTGAAGGCCCGGATCGAACGTGACGAGCGCTTCGCCTCGGATGTGTCCCACGAGCTCCGATCGCCGCTCATGACGCTGGCGGCATCGGTCGAGGTGCTCGAGCATCGGCGAACCGAGATGCCTGAGGCGGCAAGGCGGGCGACCGACCTGCTGTCCAAGGACCTGATGCGATTCCAACGGCTCGTGGAGGATCTCCTCGAGATATCCCAGCTCGACGCCGGCGCGATCCATTTGGACACCAGCGTCTTCAGCATCAGCGAGTTCATCGAGAGGGTCGTGGCCCACAGCACGGCGACGAACGTCATGGTCGATGCCAGCGCCGGCGACCCGCTCCTCGTGCGTGCCGACAAACGACGGCTGCATCAGGTGATCGCCAACCTCTTGGACAACGCCCGCAAGTACGCCGGTGGCGCCACGATCATCACGATCACGCGCTACAACGACCGGATCAGGATCAGCGTGATCGACGACGGTCCCGGCGTGGATCCGACCGACCGACTCCGCATCTTCGAGCGGTTCTCCCGTGCCGGGTCCGACGCCGGCAGGCGCAACGTCGCCACAGGGGTCGGGTTGGGCCTCTCCCTCGTCGCTGAACACGTGCGCCTGCACGGCGGGCGGATCTGGGTGGACGGGGCCACCCCGACCGGCCGAGGTGCACGCTTCGTCCTGGAACTGCCGGCGGTCGAAGCCGAGGTCAACGAGACGATCGAGGAGTTGGCGCTGTGACCGGCGGCGGACTCGGCTGGTGTGTGTCTCGCCCTGGGTCTGGCGGCGTGTACGACTCCCTCGGAGAACCAGGCGGTCGTGATCGACGACGTTCCCTACGACCTCCTCGGCACCGTGAACTCGACGCCGATCACCGAGTCCGAGCCCCAGGGACCGTTCGAGTTGGAGCTGTTCTTCATCTCCGAGGCGGACGAAACGCTGGTACGGGTGGTCCGAGCCACGTGAACAACCGCCGGGATTGCAGGAGACGATCGATGCGTTGATGGTGGGGCCGACCGAAGCCGAACTGGCGCTCGTCGCCATGCGACCCCGGCTGTCCGAGTCGCTCAACCCCGTCGCCGCATCGCCCACCGGTGGTCTGCTGGCGATCACCGTGTCGGACGACGCCCAGTTCAGAGACCTCAACAACCGGCTGCCCGCCCAGGTGTTGGTGTGCACCATGACCCAATTCGACACCGTCGACGGCGGTCGAACTGCGTGACAGCATCGGCCCGATTCCACTTTCGGGCGCCAATTCGGAGTCGATCGGCAGCCAGGCCCGCCGGGAGAACTACAACGAGTGCGAAGCATCCGATGCCGAGGCCGTCGCCGCAGCGGCAGAGGCCTCGGTGACGGAGGGACAGACGACACTCCAGCGGTCACCGACGATGCCGGGAGTGGCTAGCCCACGCCACCGGCTGGTTGCGCACCGCCGACCCTAGATTGTTGACGATGAGAGTGGGGATCCTGACAGTCGGCGGTGACCCCTTCGTTCTGGTCCCGACCGACGATGCGGTCTATCCCGCAGATCGGACGCGCGCCGGCTCGACCCGGTCCACCCACGGTCGTCGGACCCGCGACCCAGGTTGTCGCGTGATGAATGCGTTCGAGTCGTTCGCCCCTGGCAGGGTCAATCTGATCGGTGAACACACCGACTACACCGGCGGTCTCGTGTTCCCCATGGCGCTCGAGCGGGGCATCACGATCACCGGAACGCTCACCCAAGGGCATGTATCGGCGGTGTCCTCCAACGAGGACGAACCGGTTTCGTTTGATCTGCCGGTCGACGATCCGGCGGCGGTCACACCCGCGTGGGGTCGTTTCCTGGCGGCAGCCGCCAAACGGGCTGGCACCGGCCGCGGGTTCGACGGTCGGATCGACACGTCGTTGCCCACCGGCGGAACCGGCCTCTCGACCAGTACCGCACTCACCTGTGCCGCTCTGCTGGCCCTCCACGGCGACGGGGACCGTACTCGAGCTGGCGAAGATGGCCAAAGCTGCCGAGCAGGATGCCACCGGCGTCCAGATCGGGATCATGGATCAGATCGCCAGCTTGTGCGGCGTGGCCGGTTCGGCACTGATGATCGACTGTCACAGCCTCGAGATCACGCCGGTGCCGGTGCCGGAAGGGCTCGACGTGCTCATCGTTCACTCCGGACAACGGCGAGAGATCGCCGACTCCGCCTACAGCGAGCGTCGAGACGCCTGCTTTGCCGCCGAACGGGACATCGGGCCCCTCCGCCGATGCGTCGCTGGCCCAGGTCGAAACCCTGACCGATCCGGTGATACGCAAACGTGCCCGCCACGTCGTGGGCGACAACGCCCGGGTTCGGGCGATGGCCGACGCATTCGCCGCCGACGACCTGGTCCTCGCCGCCCAGATTCTCAGTGAGGGTCACCGGAGCTACGCCGAGGATTTCGAGGCGTCGACGCCGACGATCGAAGCCATGATCGATCAGCTCACCGCTCAGCCCGGTGTGCTGGCCGCCCGGCTGACCGGCGGTGGTTTCGGCGGGTCGATCGTCGTCTTTGCCGAACCCGGGCACCGACGTCGAAGTGTCGACGTGGTGGAGCCGGGCCACGCCCAGCGCCGGCGCCCGAATCGACTGGCGGTAACGCTGCCCGAAGATCCTCCGGCGATGTTTCGGCGCCAGCCGAAACTCGGTAAGTGAGCGACAGCGAACGACGTGGAGCCGGGCCACACCCAGCGCCGGCGCCCGAATCAACTGGTGGTAAGAGCCCGAACGGCGATGTTTCGGCGCTAGCCGAAACTCGGTAACGTGAGCGAAGCGAACGACGTGGAGCCGGGCCACGCCCAGCGCCGGCGCCCGAATCAACTGGTGGTAAGAGCCCGAACGGCGATGTTTCGGCGCCAGCCGAAACTCGGTAAGTGAGCGAAGCGAACGACGTGGAGCCGGGCCACGCCCAGCGCGGCGCCCGAACGCTGGTCCGGGGAGAGTCCGCCGGCGATGTTTCGGCGCCCAGCCGAAACTCGGTGAGTGAGCGCCAGCGAACGACGGCGTCAGGCGAACTCCAAGCGACGGCGCCCGAATCAACTGGCGGTAAGCGCCCGAACCGGCGATGTTTCGGCGCCAGCCGAAACTCCGTAAGTGACGCCGAAGCGAACGACGTGGAGGTGAGGGGATTCGAACCCCTGGCCTCCTCGATGCGACCGAGGCGCTCTAGCCAACTGAGCTACACCCCCTGAAAGCCAGAGAGAACTCTACCCGTAGTTGGCGAGAAGTTCGTCTCGTTCCCGGTCGTATTCGTCGTAGGGGCTGGTGTCGTAGCGATCTGATTCGTAATCGTCGAGATAGATCACCGTGTCCCGGCGTTCCAGCTCTCGTGCGCCGGCGCGGTTGGCGAAGGCCACGAACGTTGCGAGCAGCACGTCCATGGTGAGATGCAGACCCACGAACAGCCCACCGGCGATGACCGCTGCGATCAAGGACACCACGACAGACATGCACAGGGCGAGGAAGATCTGGAGGCGGCGGCTGTGCACTGACTGGTTCCTCCACTTCGAAGGGCTCGTCGCCAGCTGGCCTCCGCTGACGCCGTTCTTGCATCACCTCTTCGGGGGCTCGACCCATCGCCGACAACTGCTGGCGGAAGGAACCGATCGAGTCGTGTTCTCGTCGTCTCAGCGACCGCAGGAAAGGAACGACAAGCCACGCCATCCACAGGCTGACGACAACGGCGATGATGAGCATTTGCCAGATGGGCAGGGGCATTTCGTTGGACGCACTTTCGGTTGGTGTCCGACGGACGGGATGGGTATCTCTGCTCATTCATAGTCGAGTGTTCGAGCGAGCGGTTGTCAAGCGCCCATATTGGTGATCGTCCCCACCGGTCCGTTACCGTGGTCGACATGGCAGGAACGTTGATCGACACCTTCGGTAGGGTGCACACCGATCTTCGAATCTCGGTCACGGATCGCTGCAACTTCCGCTGCGCATATTGCATGCCCGAGGAGGGAATGGACTGGGTGGAGAGAAGCGGCATTCTCTCCTACGAGGAGATCGAGCGGGTGGCCCGCATCCTGGTCGAGGAGGCCGGTGTGCGGACGATTCGCCTCACCGGCGGCGAGCCGACGGTGCGGGCGCGGCTCGCCTTGCTGGTCGAACGGCTGGCGGCGTTGGATATCGAGCTGTCGATGACGACCAACGGCGCCACCCTCGCCCTGATCGCCAACGATTTGCGCGACGCCGGTCTCGACCGTGTCAACATCAGCATCGACACCCTCGTCTCCGACCGTTTCCTTCGCCTGACCAAACGCAACGAACTGGCTCGGGTGCTCGAAGGCATCGACGCCGCCGTTGCGGCTGGCTTCGACCCGGTCAAGCTCAACGTCGTCCCGATGCGAGGGATCAACGATGACGAGATCATCGAGTTCCTCCATTTCGGCAGGATCGAAGGGGGTGACGGTCAGATTCATCGAGTTCATGCCACTCGACGCCCAGAGCGAATGGTCCAACGACCGGGTCGTCACCGCCAGCGAGATCCTCGACACAGCCGCCGCCGAATTCGACTTCGCTCCGGTCAGCCGTGGGTCCTCGCCGGCGGAACGGTTCGATTTCACGGACGGTTCCGGAGAATTCGGTGTGATCGCCAGCGTCACCGCAGCCGTTCTGCGAGGCCTGCGACCGCATTCGTCTCACCGCCGACGGGCAGCTCCGCAACTGCCTTTTCGCGCTGGGACACACCGATCTGCTTGACCCGCTGCGGTCCGGTGCGACCGACGCCGACATCCTCGATGCCATCGCCGGCGAGGTCCGCAAGAAGTGGGCGGGGCACTCGATCAACCAGGTGCATTTCATCCGACCGACCAAGTCGATGAGTCAGCTGGGCGGATGAGCAGCGTGGCGCCGCCCGACCGGTAGTGTTTGCGGATGGCTGAGCGAGAACTGACCCACCTCGATCCCCTCGGGCGGGCGCGCATGGTGGACGTCACACTCAAGGAACCCGACCCACCGACGGGCGGTGGCCCGCGGGAAGGTCTTCATGGAGCCGGAGACGACGAGCTTGATCGCTCGGGGTGCAGTGGCCAAGGGTGACGTTCTCGCCGTCGCCCGCGTCGCCGGGATTCAAGCGGCCAAACGCACTCCCGATCTTCTTCCGCTGTGCCACCAGGTGATGGTCGGATCGATCGTGATCAACTTCGAGATCGCCGATGACTTCGTGCAGGTCGAAGCTCAGGTCGACACCGTGGATCGAACCGGGGTGGAGATGGAGGCGCTGACGGCCTGCTCGGTCGCGGCTCTGACCATCTACGACATGTGCAAGTCGGCGGATCGGTCCATGGTCATCGGCGAGGTCACGCTGTGGGAGAAGACCGGCGGTCGATCCGGCACCTACCGTCGACCGGTGGAGTAGGCCTCTCCGAGCATCGATGACCTGCACACGGTCCCCGGTCGCGAGGCCGTCACCGTCGGGGACGATCGCCAGGCCGTTCGCCAACGCCAGCGCTGAGAGCTGATGGGATCCCTGCCCGCCGGCGGATCGGACTCGGGGTGCGCCGTCGACCGACGTCGCTCGACCTGCACCCGCACGAAGTGGGTCTTGCCGTCGGGGCGCCTGACGAGAGGTTCGTCGGCCAGCGCCACGATCTGGCGGCGTTGCGTGTCGGGTCGTCCCATCATCTTCAGAAGGGCCGGTCGGGCCAGCAGCTCGAAGCTGACCGCCGAGCTGACCGGATTGCCCGGCAGTCCGAAGATCGGTGTGCCCAGCACGGTCCCGAACGCGAAGGGCTTGGCCGGTCGTATCGCGATCTGCATCCAGTTCATGTGGCCGAGTCGCTGCAGTAGCGACTTCACGAAATCGAAGTCGCCCATGCTCACTCCCCCACTCGTGAGAAGAGCATCACACCGGTCAGCACCGTCCTCGAGGGCCGCTTCGATCACCTGCTCGTCGTCGGGAAGCCAGCCGAGATCGATCGGATCCATTCCCGGCTTCATCGAGCAGTGCCAGGAGTTGCGGGCGATTCGAGTCCCTGATCTGACCCGGGCCGAGAGGTGCCGGCCCGACGACGAGTTCATCGCCGGTGGAGAACACACCAACCCGCGGTCGACGCACGACATCGACCTCGTCGTATCCGAGCGAGGCGAACATGCCGATGTGGGCCGGGCCCGAGGACCGTCCCCGGACCGAAGACCTCGGTTCCGGCACGGAGATCGTCGCCGGCGGGCCGTACATGGTTGCCGACCGGTGCCGGAGCTCTGCAGATCGACGGTCTCGTCACCGTTCGGGCCGACCGAGGTCTCGGTGAGCTCCACCATGATCACGGCATCGGCACCGGCGGGTATCGGTGCGCCGGTCATGATCCGCATCGCCTCGCCGGTGTCCAGGGGCCGAGAGGCGACGGATCCGGCGGCGATGGTCTCCACGACTCGGAGCGTCGCCGGCCGCTGCTCGCTGGCTCCTTCGATGTCACGGGCGCGCACGCGCGAAGCCGTCCATACCGGTATTGGCGAACGGCGGAATATCCTCTTTGGCGGTCACCGCCTGAGCGATCACCAGGCCGCGGGTTGCGCCGATCCGAAGACGGGCCGTGCCCAGCGCGTCGATCTGGGAAAGCACCCTTTCCTGGGCGTGGGCCAGGGGCAGCAGACTCATACCAAACCCCGGCTCCGGCACACATCGGCGAGGATCGCAGCGAACTCCGACCCGATGTCGGGTCGTTCCAGCGTCAACTCGACGACAGCTCGGAGGTAATCGGCCTTCTTTCCCGTGTCGAAACGACCCTCGGTGAAGGTGAAGCCGAGCATCCGTTCGTGGGCCAGCAGAGAGAGCATGGCGTCGGTTATCTGAATCTCGCCGCCCACGCCCGGGGCGGTCTTTTCGATCTCGGCGAAGATCGACGGCGTGAAGAGGTACCGTCCCATGATCGCCAGGCTGGACGGCGCAACGGCGGGATCGGGTTTCTCGATCAGATCGGTGACCCGAACCACCCTCGATTCGCCGATGTCCTCGGTGGCCGCACACCCATAGGATCCGATGTCGGCCCTTGGGACCTCCATGAGGGCGACGACCGAACTCCCGTGCTCTTCGTAGGCATCGACCATCCCGGTCAGCACGCCGGCGCGCTCGTGCATGATGTCGTCACCGAGCAGGACCGCAAACGGTTCGTCGCCGACGTGGTCAGAGGCCATGCCGATCGCGTGACCCAGCCCCAGTGCCTCACCCTGGCGAACGAAGTGGATATTCGCCTGCCGGGCGAGATCCACGATCCGGTCGAGTTCTTCTGTCTTGCCCTTGTCGGCCAGGACCACCTCGAGTTCTGGGAACCGATCGAAGTGGTCTTCCATGACCTTCTTGTGCCGCGAGGTGATGATCAGGATGTCGGTCATGCCGGCGGCGACCGCTTCGGCGACGATGAATTCGATGACTGGACGGTCGAGGATCGGCAGCATCTCCTTGGGGACGGACTTGGAGAACGGGAGGAAGCGGGTGCCGAACCCGGCTGCTGGTATGACCGCTTTGCGAACAGGTTTGCTCATCGGGTCAGGCTACCGAGCGGCGATGCGAGCCGATAGGCTCGTCCTGCGATGCCGGTGTACGAATACAAATGCGTCGAGTGCGGCGAGCGTTTCGAGGTCGAACAATCGATGGCGGCCAAGCCGCTCACCAAGATTCGGGGAAACGACCATACCCACTCGGTCAAGAAGGTCTATTCCCCTGTGGGCATCTCGTTCAAGGGTTCCGGCTTCTACCGGAACGACTCGGCCAAGAAGACTGGCCCAAGCTCGTCGGTCCCCGCCTCCAAGAGCTCCGACAACGGCTCCACGAGTTCGGAGAAGAGTTCGGAGAGCACCGGCGATTCCTCGACGAAGTCGACATCATCGTCGACGACGTCAAGCTCGTCGTCGGGGTCGTCGAAGGACTGATTCCCCCAACGAGAGCTTCCTTTGAGAAGGAATGCGATGAAAACCAACGAACCCGGAACGGACCCGTTTCGGCGTCCCACCGGCGGGATCCGATGGCGAACCGCGCTCACCGAACGATCGCTGGCCCGCATCGGCGCACTGTCGAGACGCCGGATCGGGGCGGTGTTGCTGGCCCTTGTGGTTGGCGTCGTGACCGGGTCGATCGTGTCGGCCGCCGAACGGACCCGCCATCGGTGGGACCCTTCGACCAGCATGCTCGTCGCAACCGATTCGATCGGGGCCGGCGATGCGGTGAACGCGACCAATACGGCTCGACGGCTCCTGCCGCTGGCCCTGGCTCCCGGCCGTCCGCTGACCCGCCTGGTGGAGCCGACCTATGCGGCCGGGCCAATCGTCCCGGGTCAGGTTCTGTCCGAGGCACACATCGCCCTCGACCGCTTCGGGTTGACCACGTCGTCGAGATCGGTGACCCTTCCGATGCCACTGGCACCACCGGACGTCCTGGCCGGTGACCGGGTCGATCTGTTCTCGGTTCGATCGGCGCCGGGTGCGGTCGACATCGATCTCATCACATCGGCTGCAATCATCGTTGCCATCGGTCCCGACGGTGTCACCGTGAACGTCGATGCCCGAGTTGTACCCGCCCTGTTCGAATCGCTGGCCGTCGGATCAGTGGAGGTTGCCCGCCGGCCAGCGCAGGGGTGAGCCGACCACACCCCACGCCGAGGCGAGGACCGCCCCGGCCGAGCAGCTGGAGTCTCGCCGAAGTGCCACCCACCGGCCGGAAGGCGCGGTCGTCGATCATCAGACCGATCAGAACCACGACGGTGAACAGGACGGGCGCTGCGGCAAAAATCCACAACACGTCCGCTCGCACCTCTCCGGTCAGGGCACCGAGCACGGCTGCTGCGACACCGGCGAACGTCACGAATGGAACGAAGCGAGCAACCCGGAGACCTCTCCCGGTCCACCACAGACCGTTGAGAGGACGCTCGAGGACCCGTTCGGGCGATGACGCAACCCATGCCCGACCCGTGCTGTTCGTTCGTCCGATCGGTTGGGGCAGAATCCACACTCGCGGCTGGAGCGCCGCGATCGTGTCCGTCGCATTGCAGTTCGGCGGCGAGGCGGGACCACGTCGCGCCCCGGTGCAGCGGACCCTTGAGGCCCCCGACGCGGGTCAGCGACTCCCGCTGGAGCATGCCGGCGAGACAACCGTCCTGTCCCGAAGCCAGGGCACCGACAGCCCCCATCGCCGCTGACCCTTCACCGAGGCCGGCGGCGGTGAGCAGGTCGGCGCGCACGGATGCCAGGCCGACGGCCGGCCCGCGCCCGGCGGTCCGGGGATGGATGACGGCGAATGTGGCCACGAGGCGCGGCGACCGAACCCATTGTGCGGCCATCTCGGCCACCGCCTTGGGGCGCAGTTGCCACGCCGGGTGGACCGGGAAGACCAGGTCGCCCGACGACAACGACACGCCGGCATTGATGCGCTCGGAAGGCTCGGTCGTGGCCAGACCGACAACAACGCACGTCAACCGTGGGTCGGCCTTCGATCGATAGAGGGTGTGCGGTCCTGATCTTCCCGTCTTGATCATCCCGAATGCGAGTTCGAGGTCTGGCCGAATGGTCGTGCCGCTGGCTACGACAACGAGCTCCAGGTTTCGATAACGCTGAGCGAGACAGGATCTGACCAGCGGAACCGCACCGGACTCACCGACATCGGTGGCATCCAGCACCATCGTCACCGCGGGTGAACCCAACGACACCGCCACGCGGTCGAGGATCGGAGCCATTGCGCCATGGCCGTCGTCGAAGCGCCGGCGAACGGACCGGAACATCAGGCCCAGTCGGACAATGGCCAGGGCCAGGACGACGCCGGCAGCGAACAGGACGACGGCTGTAAGGGCGACGGACACGGTCATGATCTGAGCCGTTCCTGTCGGGCCGCCGGCAGTGGCACATCGCCGACCCGAGGCTCGATCATTGTACGTTTCCGCCTGTCGATCGTGTCGGAGAAGCATCCCACCGGCCGGCCCCAGGGCCTTGAGCGCCCGCTCGGCGGTGACGCGGACCATCCATTCCGGATCGCTGAGCATGTTGCGGATCGGCACGAGGCTGGCGTGACTCCCCGTTCTCGCCAACCCGTCGGCAGCCGCCGCACGGACGGCCGGAGCCTCGTCGTGGAGCATGTCGAGCAGCACTGGTTCGGCCTCGAGCGGGCTCTGGTTGGCGATCGCTCGAGCGGCCAGGACCCGATTCTCCTCGTGATCGCTCTGCGCATGCCGGCCCAACCCGTCGAGCAATTGCCCGTCGGGCAGTCGGGCGGCGGCGATCAGCGCCGTCAGTCGATCGAGACCGGTCTGGTCCAGGATAGCCTCCAGACTCCTGGCTGCGGCAGTTCCGCCGGCCGGGAGGGCGTGGGCGGCCGTGATGCGAACCGATGGATGTGGATCGAGAAGGGCGGCGGCGACCTCATCGGAGAGCTCGGCAACCTGATCCGGGAACAACGCTGCCAGCGCCACCGTCCGTACGGCGGGGTGTCGGATCGTTCAGCAGCCGCCGACGATCATCGACCGAGCCGATGATTCCGCACATACGCGCCGAATCGAGGCGGGTCGACCACCTCCACGAGTGCATTCGCCAGCGGAATCCACGGCCGGCCATCCTGGTCGAAAGAACCCCGCGGAGACGAGACCTCCCGTCAGCACCGAGGTTGACCGGCAACGTCGAGACGACCTCGACGAGGGCGTCTCGTTCGATTCGGCGGCTGACCGAAAACGAGCCGGCCGAGGCGTGCTTCTCGGCGAACAGGACGGTCACGAACGAGTCGATCGCGTCTGCCGTCGCTGCTCGGCGCGGCTGGCGCGAGCATCCGCGACGGCGCCGATGACCAGATAGGCCGTAGACGTCGCCGCCAGCAGCAGCGCCGCGAGAACGAAAACGACCGCTCCGACCATCACGAGAGTTCGCGCTGAATCCTGCGCAGGAGAAGCGGAAGATTGAACGGCTTGGCGACCACGTCGAACGCGTCGACGCTGAACGCATGGTCGACGAGGCCGGGGCTGATGTCGGCAGCGACCACGATCAGCTTGGTGGAGCTCGCCGGGTACAGCCGTCGGAGGTGTCGAAGCTGATCGAGGTAACCGCCTGTCTCGGTGTCGACGTCGACGATCGCCAGCCGGGGCGGCAGGATCTGCACGAGCGTGGGCGACAAGCCGTGGGGCGTGACGTCCTTGGGTTCGACCGCCATGCAGTCGAAACCGGCCCGGCCGAGCGCACCGACCAGCGTCGAGGAGAGGGCATGGTCCGAGCCGAGGACCAGAACGTCCGGGGGCGCTTCGAGATCAGGGCACCAGTCGATCCCGACGATCGCGGGACCTCCCGAGGGTTTCGGACCTGTCGATGGCTGCATCGGCCCGACTCAATGCCTGACTTGCGGTACGGGCATCGGTCGGATACTCGATGACGGCCGAGCGCACCCCCGCAGCCCTCGGACGGAGGTTCTCGATCGTCCCCTGCAGGCGGCGCATCAGAACCGCTCGTTCGGCTCCTCGCAAGGCGATGACCAGCGACCGCGCGTCGCGTCGCGTGACGATGTCGCTTCGCCTGAACGACTGTGCGATCTGGTCGTCCCTGACCGAGTCCTCCGACAGCCGCAGCAATGCGATCGCCACCGACGTCTTGGACCGTGCACCGTCTCTCATCAATCGCTGGATCAGCACCGACCCGACGTTCCACGGCACGGCGGTGTTGTCCGAGACCTCCGACAGCGATGCGTCGATCGACCGCACTGCGGCTGAGCCGGGTGTGCAACTCGACGGCGACCTCGGCCAACGGCGTCGATCCGTGGTCCAGAAGCAGTCCGCGCCGGTCTGCAAGGCCGCCAGACGTTCCTCGGGCTCGGAGGCGAAGCACCCGATGACGATGGTTCGACCTGCCCGTTCGCTGCGAAGCAACTGGATGAATCCGCGAGCGACCCGGCCGCCGGGCTCGGGAGCGCACAGCACTCCTCGTACCTCGTCGGCGATGACCGCCTCGAGGAGGGCGCCACCCGATGGATACACCTTCGGCAGCAGGCCGGACGAGGTGAGATCGGCCGTCAGAGAATCGGCGCCGGGTCCGAAGAGGCCGACCGTGAGCGGGATCGACACTGCCGCGAAGCAGGCGCTGGGACTCTTCGGTGACGACGTCGGGGTGGGTTCGCCGAGGCAGAACGAGCGTGGCGTACTGGCGAGGCGCAACTGCTCGGAGGGTTCCAGCTTGGGCACCAGGGCGAGCAACGGCACATCGGGGAGTAGTCCCTGCAGGTGCTCGGACAAATCCTCCGAGATGGTCGGCGTCGTCGATCACCTGGATGACGACGTTCGGCTCGACCTCGGCGGCCCGACGGACCTCGTGGACCGGGAGGTGTCGCACGGCGAGACCGGCAATCGCCGCCGACCACAGGATCGCATCGGTCGACCTCGCCCTGGGCGCCGACGACGAGGACCAGGCCGGGGCCTCGGCTCAACAGCTGGAGATCGGCGGCTGCATCTTCGAGGTCGATGCGGACCTCGTCGGTGAGCGATGCCAGCTGGATGGCCAACTTCTGGCCGGCGACGGCGTCGGTCCGACGTCAGTCGAGTGCGAATCGATCCCGTCGAGTAGTTCGGCGACTCGCCGGAGCTTGGCGGCTCCGTTCACAACGCTGAGAAGACCGAGTCGGCTGGCGAGCTCGTTGGCGAATGTCTGGGCCCGCAGAGTCTCCTCTTCGGTCAGCGGCCGATCGAACATGTTGCTGATCAGCAGTTCCAGCTGATGGAGGCGCGATTCGGAGCGCATCCGAACGCGCTGCCACAGATCCGACAGTGTCGAAGTGCTGAGATCAGCAGGATCGGCTGAGTGGACGTCAACCTTCACCTGAGTCCATCGGACCGAATCGGTCGTTCTTGAACTACGAACCGGAGAGACGAACCCCGCTGATGACCATGCTCGGGGCTGTGCTGCCTGAGGGCATGTAGATTCGGTCCGATCCGACGAGGGCGATGCCGAGCAGCAGGCGTTGCAGGGTCGACCCGAGGGTGCACTCGCTGATCGGTTCGGCCAGAGCACCGTCACGGATCATTCGTCCCGTGACGCCCACGGAAAAGTCGCCCGAGATGGGGTTGACGCCACTGTGCAGACCGGCCAGAGAGAACACGAAAACACCGAGCGTGACCGCACCGATCAGATCCTCGAGCGAACCTCCCGCCCCGCCGGCGGCGGAGAGAGCGTGAACGCCCGGCGACGGCAGACCGCGCGTTCCCCGCACCGCCGATCCCGAACTCGCCCCTCCTGATTTGCGGGCGTTGTAGGCATCCCACAGGAACCCGGTGAGTTCGCCGGAGTCGATGAGTGACACCGGCCTACAGGCAAGCCCTTCGCCATCGGAGGATCGGGCTCCGAGGGAAGCCGGATCGGTCGGGTCGTCGGTCAGAGTCAGAAGCGGGGACGCGATCGTCTCGCCTTCCCGCCCCACGAACGGCGACCTTCTCTTGACGATCCGATCGCCGGTCAGGGTGCCGGCGGTCAACTTCAGGATTGTGGCGCTGATGTAGGGATCGAGCACGAGGTCCACGGTGGCCGAACGGGGCTTGCCTGCGCCGATCAGCTCCGTCGCCCGAGAAACAGCCCGTTCCACGATGTGGTCCATGTCCACGTCAGCCGGTTTCCGACCGCCGTGCCAACCGAAACCGGACTGACTTCGGTCGCCGTCACCGGCCAGGGCCTCGACCATGGCGCTCACGCTCGTCGATCGCTCGGCCGCCCGAGTGCCGGCCGTGGAGACCAGGGCTGACGCTGTTGCGGAGTCCGAGTACGCCGATGTCCGCACGCCGGTGATCGCATGGTGCCGGCTCAACACCCTCCTCTCGAGATCGATCGCTCTGCCAATCCGGTCCTCGGCCCTCAACTCGAGCGTGTCGGTGTTCCAAAGGTCGATGGGAATTGGTTCCACGCCATCGGGCTCGGCGATACCGGCGAACTCGTCCGGCTCGGCAAAGGACGCATTGGCGCGGGCGTCGTCGACCAGTTCGATGAGGATCTCGCGGTCCAGTGTTCCGGCGCTGGCGAATCCCTCCCGTCGATCGCGGATGATACGGATCCCGGCGCCGCTGCTGTCCGCACTGGTGTAACTCTCCACCGTTGCGCCGTAGGCCTTGACCGTGGTCGATCGGCCGGCCGACACCACGACCTCCATCTGCTCCCCGGGCTGTGCTCGACCGAGGATGTCCTCGGCCAGGGCCAGGAGCCCGTCGGGTTCGGCGTGCGATGACGCCTCGGGGTTCATGCGGCCGTGCCCCCGATGGTGAGCGCGGTCACTCGAAGTGTGGGTACGCCATCACCGACCGGTACCCCCTGACCATCCTTGCCGCAGGTGCCGGGCGGGCCCATCTCGAAGTCGTTTCCGACCGCATCGATCATCTGGAGCACGGCCGGCCCGTTCCCGATCAGCTGTCCTTCTCGGATCGGATCGGTGAGACGCCCATCCTCGATCATGTAGGCCTCCGTCATGCCGAACACGAAATCCCCCGAGGCGGTATTGACCTGGCCGCCGCCAAGACGTGCCACGTAGACGCCCTGGTCGACACCGGCGATGATCTCCTCCGGCGTCTGTTCGCCGGGCGCAAGGTAGGTATTGGTCATCCGCACCATCGGAAGGTGGCGGTAGCTCTGACGGCGCCCGTTGCCCGAGCTCACCCGACCTTCGGCTCGGGAGCGGAGCCCATCCCACATGTAGCTCTTGAGCACACCGTTCTCGATGAGGACATTGCGGGCCGCCGGCTGACCTTCGTCATCGACGGCATACCGTCCCCATTCGTCTGCCATCGTTCCGTCGTCGACGATCGTGACGAGTTCCGATGCAACTCTCTGACCGATCTTGCCGGCGAACGCAGACGCCCCCTTCTTCACGAGATCGGCTTCGAGCCCATGACCGCAGGCCTCGTGGAACAGGACCCCGCCCGAACCCGGACCGATCACCACCGGCATCGTGCCCGAAGGGGCCGGTCGGGCCCGCAGTTTGCCGATGGCTCGTGTGGCCGCCCGAGCCGCCAACCGTTCGACGTCATGGCGGTCAAAGAGCTCGAAGCCAATCGAGTTGCCGACCGTTTCGGATCCGGTCTGTTGGCCGAGATCACCCGTAGCGATCGCCGACACACTGAAAAGGGTCCTGGTCTGGTCGTCACCGGTTCGGACACCATCGGAGTTAGCGATCTGAATCCGGCGACGGGCCTCGGCGTATCGAACCGACACCTGGGTGATAGCGGGGTCGATGCGACGCGCGCTGTGCATCGGCGGCACGCACCAATGCCACCTTGCGTCCCGCATCGACATCGGCCGGAGGTTGCTCGACGGTCGGGAGTGACACGGGTGGGCTCTGGTGCGGGGGGCTCGGCTCACCGGGGTGGGGGTCAGCGACGTCCCACCGCCGCGGCCGCTGCTGTCCCGACGGCGTCGAGCAACGACCCGAGAGCGAGGTCGGATGTGTGGGCGAAACCGACCCGTTCGCCGACGACCGCTCGGATCCCGACGCCACGATCTCGACTCGACGCCAGGTTCTCGATGCGTTGGTCGTCGAGGTTCACCGATCGACGTTGCACATCCTCCACGAAGACCTCCACGAACTCTGCACCGGCCCCCCGACCGGCGCTCAGCACCTCGGACACGATCTCCTCGCTCAACAGGTCTGCCATGGCTTCATGTTATGAGCCCCACGCCACAGCCGAATGACCGGGGTTCGCACGAGCAGTCCCAACCGAGGTGCAACTGCTACGTTGGGATCGTGGTTGATCCAAACCTCTCCTTGTTGTCGTCGATCCAGAACCCGGCCGATCTTCGACGATTCTCGAACAGCGAACTGGAGAGGCTCGCCGAGGAGATCCGAACCTTCATCGTCGACTCGGTCACGAGGACCGGCGGCCACCTCGGGTCGAACCTTGGGATCGTCGAGCTGACGATCGCCCTTCACCGCACGCTCGACTCACCCCGCGATGTCATCCTGTGGGACACCGGCCACCAGGCCTACGTACACAAGCTTCTCACCGGGCGGAAGAAGGGTTTCGAAGAACTTCGTCAAGCCGGCGGGATGAGCGGATATCCGAGCCGCTCAGAATCAGAACACGACTGGATCGAGAACAGCCACGCCAGTACGGCGTTGAGTTACGCCCACGGCCTCGCCACCGCCTTCAAGGTCGCCGGGGATCGGCGTCGGGTCGTTGCGGTGATCGGCGACGGTTCGATGACCGGTGGCATGGCCTACGAAGGACTCAACAATCTGGGCCACGCTCAGTCCGATGTCACGATCGTGCTCAACGACAACGGCCGTTCCTACGCGCCGACCGTGTCGCTCCTGTCGGACTCACTCGTCAAGATCAGATCGAACCCGGTGTACATGGCCCGCCAGCACCGTTTCGAGGACTTCACCGAAACCCTGCCCGTCGTCGGTCCGGCAGCGCATGCTGCGGTGCGAGCGTGGAAGGCGGCGGTCCGCGAGGCATTCGAGCCCAAAGCCTTCTTCGAACAGCTCGGCGTCCGCTACATGGGACCCTTCGACGGACACGACATTGCAGCCCTCGAGCAGGCGCTGGTGAATGCCGCCGAGTTCGAAGGTCCCGTCGTCCTGCATGTCCTGACGACCAAGGGCCGAGGGTACGCCCCCGCCGAGAACGACGACGTCAAGAACATGCACGACACCTCCGAGCTCAAACCGGGGAGCTACACCGATGCGTTCGCCAAGGCGATCGTCGAGTTGGGTGAGGCCCACGATGACGTTGTGGCGATCACAGCCGCGATGCCCGATTCCACCGGTCTGCTGCCGTTCCGTGATCGTTTCCCGGATCGGGCCTTCGATGTCGGCATCGCCGAACAGCACGCGGTGACCTTCGCCGCCGGGCTCGCCATGGGAGGACTCCGGCCGGTTGTGGCGGTCTATTCGACGTTCCTCACTCGGGCATTCGATCAGGTGAACCTCGACGTCGGACTCCACGGCCAGCCGGTCATCTTCTGCCTCGACCGTGCCGGCATCACCGGTGACGACGGGCCCTCGCACCATGGAGTTCTCGATCTGGTCCTGATGTCGAAGGTGCCCAACATGACGATCTTGTGTCCGAGCAGCTATCAGGAACTCACCCGAATGCTGAGCGACGCCTACCACCTCGACGCCGGTCCGGTCTGCATCCGCTGGCCCAAGACCAGCGCCATCCACATCCAGCCGACAGAGGTGGGTCGCGGCCTGTCCGCCCGCAAAGGCCGTTCAGGCGACGGCTCGGTCTGTTTCATCGGGGTCGGCAAGATGTTCAACATCGCGATGGTCGCCGCCGACCGTCTGGCCGCCGATGGGATCGATGCCACCGTGTGGGATCCCCGAGCCGCACGTCCCCTCGACCCCGAGATGCTCGAGGACGCCGCTCGACACCGGCTCGTGATCACCGCCGAAGACGGGTACAGGGAAGGTGGGATCGGTTCGTCGATCGCCGACGAGATCAACGGTCGGACGGTCGTACATGTGCTGGGTGTCCCTACGACCTACCTTCCGCAGGCCAAACCAGACTCGATCCTGTCCTCGCTCGGACTCGACGCCGAAGGCCTGGCCGACGCCGCTCGCCGGCGGTCGAATTTCGAGCCCAGCACCTGACCTGCGAGTTACTCGACGGCGATCTTTGCCTGATTGACGATCAGGTCCAGATCCCGGCTGACTTGATTGTCCGGCGCCGGTTTGGCGAAGAGGAAACCCTGGGCAAGGTCGCATTCGGCCTCACGCAGCATCCGGGCTTGCGCCTGAGTTTCCACGCCCTCGGCGATGACGTAGCACCCGAGATCGTGGGCCATGCGGATCAGGGATGCCACGATCACCCTGTCCTCCTCCGCCAGGCCCAGTCCCTTGACCAGGATCCGGGGCAGTCGAATGACATCGAACCGGCACCGACGCAGGAGGTCCGGTGACGCGTAGCCGATGCCGAAATCTTCAAGGGCGATGCCCACACCCTCGGCCTTGAGCTGCTGGAGAGACGGCCACAGCAGGTTGAGTTGGGGCCCGGCGGTATGGCCGTTGACGTCGAGCAGGACCTGGGTGGGTCGCAGATTTGCCTCGTGAATCGCATCGAGCACCACGGTCAGGAATCGTTCGTCCCGAACGAAGCTGGCATCGAGATTGGTGGAACCGAAGAGGCTCGGCGTACTGAGACGCCGTGACCAGTTGCTCGTGTGCCGGGTGCACTGACGCAGCACCCAGGCGTGCAGAGGAACCACGATGGGAGAGGCCCGAAGAGCGTCGAGGAACGCACCGGGTGCGATGAGCTCAGCTCCGTTGGGACCCGCATCCGGCGAGAGCCACCGGAGCACAGCCTCGAATCCGACGACGGTCCCCGAGGTCATCGAGACGATCGGCTGGTAGTAGAGCTGGAACTCGTTGTTGTCGAACGCCCGCTGCAAACGGACGGCGAGTACATCGGGTTTGCGGCGGGCGCCGTAGGTCTCGTCTCGAATGACGATCCGGCGCGCCTTCAGGGTGCGGGCTTCTGCCAGCGCCGCTTCGGCATCGACCAGCAGGAGGCGTTCGCTCAAGTCGGGATCCGACACGACACCGGACACCGCAACCTCGACGGGGACGACGAAATTGTCGAACGTCACCTGCTGGGGAAGGCTGGCGATGATGTCATCCGCCGCCTGATCCATTTCGTCCGCCCCGAAGACCCCGGGCCAGACGACTGCAAACTCCGAACCGAGGTAGCGTGCGAGTTGGCCGCGGACGCTCACGACGGTCGTCAGGGATTCGGCGACGGCCTGGAGCACCTCGTCGCCGACGGCGGAACCGTAGCCGGAGTTGATCTCGGCCAGGTTGGCCACCGACACGAGATACATCCCGAATCGGTCGCCGGTTCGGCGGTTGCGCACGAGCTGATGGGAGATCCACTCCTCGAGTTGCCAGCGGTCGGGCAGACCGGTGAGACCGTCGGTCTGGATCGGCCCATCTTCCAGGACAGCATCGATCGGTTTTGGCTCGTCTGTGGAGCGGCGAAACACCATGTGGGCTTCCTCGTGCAGGTCGCTGGTGTAGTTATCATCGGCGCCCCCCAAGCGGTCTTGAGCCGATCAGCGCTCAGTTCGCTCCCGCAGGAGAACCTCCTGGGACACGGTGGCGACGTGCGCTCCGTCGGCCCCGAACAGCCGCCCGACACTGAGGCCTCTCGATCCGACCAGGGTCTGGGCGGCTGCGTCGGACAGAACCCATCGGGTCGGATCGGACGGCCGGTGGAAGTGCATCGCATGGTCGAGGCTGGCGCCGACGAAAACGTCGTGAACCTGTGCCCGTGGGACCTGCCGCGGGTGGATCGAGCGGGGCGGTTCGCTCATCACCGTGTCGGAGATGAACGCAAGAGCACAGGCTGCGAGCCCCGGGTCGTCAAAGGGTTGGGTGTTGGCCATTCGAACCCACGTGTGGACGGTCCCGTGGTCCCGACGTACGGTCCGGCGCTCGACCAGATCTCCCCAGCCCTCGTCGGAAACCGTGTCCGGACCGGGCGTCGCCGGCATCGAAACCGGCGTGATATCGGCGGCCGAGGGCTCGTCGATCTGAAAGGAGGCGGACAGGTGGAGGATCGCACCACTGCTCTGCCGTGCGACCACGCTGCGAGCGACGAACGACCGACCGTTGCGGAGTCGGTCCACTTCGAACCGAACCGGTTCGGTATGGGTGCCACCTCGGATGAAGTAGGCGTGGAGCGAATGAGGGTGATACTCGGCTTCGACGGTGAACAGCGCAGCGCGAAGCGCCTGGGCGATCACCTGGCCGCCGAACAGACGACCCCACGGGTAGCGAGGCGCAATGCCCACATAGGTGTCGGGACCATGGTGTTCGAGATCCAGGATCTGAGCGAAGGTCACGTCGCCCACACGAGTACCGATGCGAAGGTGCCGGTCACCGGCGGTTCGGTCAGCTGGGTTCGAGTCGCTCATGCCGGCCCCAGGATGCCGGACCCAGCCTCCTACCGAAACTGGTTGATGTCGAAGTCCGGATTGAATCCGACCGTCTGTCCGAATTCGTCGTCAGCGACCGGGGTCGGGACGGGCTCCTCGATCGGCGACTCGTCGGCAACGTCGTCGAGTCCGGGCGTGTGATCGTTCCCGTCGGCGGCGGCGCCGATCGTGTCGGTCGGTTCGATCGACGAGTCGCCGGCCGGGTGCTGATCGGCGGACCGTGGTATCCAGCCGGGAAGACCGCCGCTGGAAGGCCGCGTCGGGGCAACCCCACGTCGATTGAAGACCCGGGGGAAGGTCGGGTCGTCGTACACGCGACGGTCGGCGAGTCCCGGCGGCGCCCCGTCAGAATCCGGTCGACCCTCGAAAACGTCGGTTCGCTGCGCCGGGCGATCAGAACCGCCACCGTCGGCCTGGTCGGCCAGCATCATCGACGACGCGGTCATCGGCGACGCCGCGTCTTCGTCATGGCTCTCCACGATCGGACGATGCGCATCGAGACGATCCAGGAGGGCAGGCCGTTGACGTCGCATGAACGCCGACGGGGCCGGACCCGCTACCACAGGTCTCGCCTCCGACGGGCTGTCGAGCTCGTGGCCCGGGGCGGCTGTGTGGTCATCGGCGCCGGCGGGGTGTCCGATAGCATTCCGATCCTCGTCGCCGCTCGACGGCTGCTGGACACTCGGGTCCTGGGCCCTGGTCCGGTCCGGATGCGCATCGAGACCGTCGGCCGGTGCGAACTGGATCGGGACTCCACCGACGACATTGATGTCGGCTGGCAGCGCCGGGTCCTGGCGGTCGGGTCCCGGACCAGAATCGAGTTGAGCGCCTGGCGTGGAGGCCGGCTCGGGACTCCTGCGATCGAACTGCGGAGGCGGGAGCGAATCCGGGCTCGTCCTCCCGGCGGGCGTTCTCGACCGACGCCAGAGCCAGTCGGTCCTTCTCATCGGGCACGACGGACGACCGCCGACGGTCCGGGCCGGAGTCGTCCAACGGCTCGAACTGCGCACCCCCTGGCGGCATCCGCAGTACCAGTTCCGTGGCGACCTGGCGCAGAACATCCGCCTCGTCGTTGCCTACCGGTTCGAGCCGATGGGTTCCGTTGAACGTCTTGATCATCAGTCGGCCGGTCCTGGGGTCCGAGTGGACCGCCATGATCTCGTCGAAGGGCACCTTGCGTTGTGTGGTGCCCGCATGTGCACCGGCGAGGAGAAGGTCGATGCACTGCTGAGCCGAAGCCCGGTACTTGCGCGTCTGTTCCACGAAGTAGGCCCCGGTGACGGCGTAGACGACGTGGCAATCCCGTTCGACGCCGTAGCGTTGCCCGCCGTTGACACGGGAAACCGTCCAGACGACAAGCTTGTCGTCGGGCAGCCGCCGACCGGGGTCGTCGAGGGGCTCGGAGATCGTGCCAGATTCGATCTGATCGGAGGCGACCGGGTACACAACGGTTCTATCGGCCTTTGGGATCCCAACTTGACACCGCGGGGGCAGGGTTGAGAAGGTCACCCGGTTTGCTAGTCTCGTGGATTCACACCACCCGACGCAGGTGGGCTGGGGCTTTAGCTCAGTTGGTAGAGCGCTTCCATGGCATGGAAGAGGTCAGGAGTTCGATTCTCCTAAGCTCCACGCACAATCACTGGAGCGCTGTCACTGGAGATGGGAAGCTGTCCGAAACCGACCACGAGCGCCAACGCTTCGACGCAGACCTTCGGGATCAGGTCGGGATCGCCATCGCTGCTGCCGACGACCGCAAGGCCCAGGACACACAGGCGTTCTTCGTCGGTGATGTGATCGGCATCACAGATTGGTTCATCGTGACCAGCGGGAACAACCCTCGCCAGGTTCGAGCAATCGTGGACAACGTCGAAGCCGAGTTGACGCAGCGAAAGGGTGTGAAGCCGATGCGCATCGAGGGTCTCGACAGCCTTGCATGGGTGTTGATGGATTTCGGAGGCTTCGTGGTGCACGTCTTCCACGCCCAGTCTCGGGAGTACTACAAGCTGGAGCGGCTCTGGTCGGACGTCCCGCGGTTCCAACAGAAGTCCGCCTGATCCGAGCTCAGCCCAGCCGCTCGAGCAGGTCGCGGTAGTCGGGACCCAGCTGGAGGACGGTGAGATCGTTGGGGCCGATCGACGGGTCGGACCGAACCTCGAGGCCGGCGAAGATCTCGGCGAGTTCGGACCGCTCGAGACCGTCGGTCTCGGGTGGGACTCGCAGCGCACTCACGTCGCCGTCGAAGACGCCCCCGTTCGAGATGGCGACGATCTCCATCCCCAGCCCTCCGAGCACGCGGGCCGCCTCATCGAGATCCGCGCTCCCGGTGCGATCCTCGATGCGTAGCCGCACACGCTCGCCGTCGGCGTATGCGGCCGGGAATGGAATGACCCGTTGGACGAGCGCCTCGACCCGATCCGCACTGACCACCGGAGCGCCGTCGGTGCCCCGCTCGATCGGAAGTTGGACAACCTCGTGGAGGCCGCCAGCCACCGCTGCGATCCGCCTGGAGAGGGGGTCGTCTCCCGCCGGCGGGGGGTTGGCGAGAAGTTCGGTCCAGAACAACTCACGACGAACCAGGGCCGCCAGCGGGTCGATCCCGTCGCTGGTTTGACCGAGGAACACCGCAGCTTTGGCTCCGGTGATCTCGACGGTTCCGACTTCGAAGACCACGTCGCCCGCCCCGTCGGGTACCGGATCTGGATTGTCCAGCAAATAGGACATGCCGGCCAAGAGCTCGGTCCACCGCGCCGCATCGATCACTTCGACGCTGGGAATCCTCAATCGCAGGGAGGATCCGACCGCGTCCACCGCCGATTCGGGCGAGAGCAGACCGATGGCTCGGCCGTCCACCTCGAGCTGACCGGGGATCAGGATTACCGTGCCGCCGCGGGAGGTTTCCCCGACCCCGGCGATCAACGTCACCCCGGTCACCCCGGCGGGGCCGACCTCGACCACACCGGTGATGGGTGAAGGATCGACGAGCGCCTGCCAGCCCGGCTCCCCCGGTCCCGGGTCCTCCACGAACGTCCCCGTCCTCGTGTCCAGCAGCGTGCGGAAGCCGGCATAGGTCAAAAGGGGGATGGCAGCGAGCAGGCCGATTTCGGCGACGAGGAAGGCTCGGCGAGCCCAGCTCCTGCGGCTCATGGTGACGACGCGACGTACAGCCGGTGGGCTGCGATGAGCCCGGACACCGCCGCAGGGATGAGGTGTCGCACCGGGAGATCATCGCGTACGCGCTCGCGGATGTCAGTACTGGAGATCTGGACGACTGGGCAGTCGACATTGCGCAATCTGAACCCCGCCGGGGCTGTGCCGGTCAGTCCGGGGCGCCCGATGACGAGGAACTCCACATGCTGTTGGAGCCATGCCGCATCGTGCCAGGTCCCCAACCCGGCGGCAGCATCGCTACCGACGATCACTGAGAATCGACAGTCCGGATGATCGCTTCGTAGCCGCCGAACCGTTTCGGCGGTGTAGCTGGGACCGCCCGCCTGGAGCTCCACATCGCTGGTATCGAGCGGTAGACCGGCCGCACGTGACGCATCGCACGCCCTGCGGACCATCTCCAGCCGGATCGGTGCTGGCGTGATCGTTCGTGACGAGCTCTTCTGCCACGGATCGTTGGCGACCACGAACCACACCTGTCGGAGTGACTCGGCTTCTGCGACACGCTGAGCTGCGATAACGTGACCCAGGTGGATCGGATCGAAGGTCCCACCCAACAAGCCGATGTGGCGATTCGCCGAGGGCGGGCGACGTTCCTGGGCCAGGTCCGATCCGATCATGGCCGACCCCGCTTAGCTCGAGAACGAAGAAATACCTCGCGATGGTGACTCATGTCACTCGACGGACGGGAACCCTTTGTAGTACAAACGACGCTTGGTCTTTGCAAAGCCCAACTCGTGCTCACAGCCTATCCAGCCTATGGATCACTTCGGCACAAACCGGAACTTGTAAAGAGTGCAACGGAAACAACCCGCCTTCCTCGCACCTCACCAGCCCCCACCTCCAAACCCGCAAGAGAGTTAGAGACGCGCTACATGAGTGACTCAGTAGGTCAATACCTGAACGAAATCGGCCTTGTGCCGCTCCTCACCGCAATAGAGGAACGCGAGCTGAGCCAGATCATCGAGAAGGGTCGTGACGCCCAGGACGACATCGAAGCCGGCAAGAACACCGCCGAGAACCGCCGAGCGGTCCGGGCGGCCGCCCGGGCCAAGGATCGCTTCATCCGAGCCAACCTTCGCCTGGTCGTGAGCGTCGCCCGTCGCTACCCGCTTCCCCCGTCGATGGAACTGCTCGACCTCATCCAGGAGGGCAACCTCGGCCTCGAGCACGCCGTCGACAAGTTCGATTGGCGCAAGGGTTTCAAGTTCAGCACGTACGCGACGTTCTGGATTCGTCAGGCGATCGGTCGGGCCCTCGACCAGAAGGCCAGCCTCGTCCGGTTGCCGGGCGATCGATCGGCTTCACTCCGGGCAGCCCTGCGCCAGGTGTCGGGCGACGGCGACGAACTCGATGACGAACATGCCCGTCTGCACCGACTCACCACACCCACCTCGCTGGACCGCACGATCGGCGACGACGACAGCAATGAACTCGTCGACCTGCTGCCCGACGCCAACCCCGGACCCGAGGTGGAGGTCATGGCCAAAGCCGAGGAGACGATGGTCACCGGTCTGCTCGACGTCCTCGACGAACGTGCCCGCTACGCCGTCGAGCAGCGGTTCGGGCTCAACGACGGTCGCAAACGCAGCTATCGCGAGGTCGGTGAGGAACTCGGCGTGACCGCCGAGGCCGCCCGCCGACTGGTCAAGCGGGCCGTCAGCGCCGTGCGCGACCAAGCTGGCGATGTCATGGCCGATTTCGACGCCGCCTGATCCCACCCCTCGCTCCACGTCTTGAGGCCACCGCTCGCGGTGGCCTCAGACGCGTTTTGGGTGCCGCCACGATGACGACACAACGGTCCGTCACACGATTGTGATGTCCGTTCCGGTCGAAAAGGCTGCGAAGATGGGGGGGTGAATTGGACACCCGACTCATGGCGAGCGTTCGAGGCTCGACAACAACCCCTCTGGCCCGAGGCCGATGCGCTCGAACGTATCGAGAAGACACTCTCGACGCTCCCTCCGCTCGTCTTTGCCGGCGAAGCTCGCAATCTGCGTGAACGCCTCGCCCAGGTGAGCAGAGGCGAAGCGTTTCTGCTCCAGGCGGGTGACTGCGCCGAGAGCTTCGACGGGTTCAACGCCGACCAGATCCGTGACAAGCTTCGGGTGATCCTGCAGATGGCTGTGGTGCTCACGTACTCCTCCGGGGTGCCGGCGGTCAAGGTGGGCCGCATCGCCGGCCAGTTCGCCAAACCGAGATCCCGTCCGACCGAAACGATCGACGGCACCGAACTCCCGAGTTTCCTGGGTCACATGGTGAACGACCTGCCATTCTCCGATACCGACCGCCGCCCCGACCCCGACCGGCTCCTCCAGGCCTACAACCAGAGTGCGTCCACACTGAACCTGTTGCGCGCCTTCACCAAGGGCGGCTTCGCCGATCTCCATCGGGTCCACGCATGGAACGCCGAGTTCGTGGCGAGCAGTCCCGCCGGCAAACGCTACGAGCAAGCTGGCCGAGGAAATCGATCGAGCGCTCCGCTTCATGGAAGCGGCGGGGATCTCCTCGAACCATCCCGAGATCCACGAGGCTGACTTCTACACCAGCCACGAAGCGCTGATCCTGCAGTACGAAGAAGCGCTCACCCGCAAGGACTCACTCACCGGCGATTGGTACGACTGTTCGGCGCACATGATCTGGATCGGTGAGCGGACCCGCCAACTCGACGGCGCCCACGTCGAGTTCTTTCGCGGCGTCAACAACCCGGTCGGCTGCAAGGTCGGACCATCGACGACGCCCGACCAGCTCGTCGGCGCTGTGCGACGCACTCGATCCTGAACGCTCACCCGGACGGCTCACGCTGATCTCCCGTATGGGACACGACAATGTCGTCGAGACCCTGCCGCCCCTGCTCGAGGCGGTCCGCGACTCCGGCCATCCCGTCGTGTGGGCCTGTGATCCGATGCACGGCAACACCTTCACCGCCGACTCCGGGCACAAGACCCGCAACTTCGAACACGTCGTCGCCGAGGTCGCCGGCTTCTTCACCGCCCACCGCCAGGTCGGCACCCATCCCGGAGGGCTGCACGTCGAGCTGACCGGCGACGACGTGACCGAATGCATCGGCGGCGCCGAGTTGGTCGGAAACGACCGACCTGGGCCGGCGCTACGAGACGATGTGCGACCCCCGCCTCAACGCCAGCCAGGGCATCGAGCTGGCGTTCCGGGTCGCCGAATTGATCTGAGCGTCCCGCGACGATCAGGTCGCACGAACGTCGGAGAACCTGTCGACATGCCTCAGGCGCGGGGAACACGAAGCGCGAAGACGGCCACAACACCCATCGTGGCGAATCCACCCAGGAGCACGGCGCCGACCAGACCGAACCAGGCGGCGGTCACGCCGGACTCGAAGGCGCCCAGCTCGTTGCTGGCGCCGATGAACACGTTCTCGAGCGCCAGGACCCGCCCTCTCATGTTGGCGGGCGTGGCCAGCGGAACCAATGTGGACCTGATGAACACACTGATCGAATCAGCACCCCCGAGGACGAGCAGGGCGACGATCGCGACCACGAAGTTTCGGGTCATGCCGAGGGCGATCGTGCCCAAGCCCGAACACCGCCACCGACCACAGCAGAATCGGACCGACCTTCCGCTCGATCGGCCGGAGAGCCAGAGCCGAGCGTCACGATCGACGCACCGATGCCGATCGCGGCGCGAAGCCAGCCGAGTCCGACCGCGTCGACGCCCAACCGGTCCTCGGCGATGGCCGGGAGCAGTGCCACCGCGCCGCCGAACAGAACCGCGAAGAGATCGAGGGATATCGCCGCCCCGAGGACCGGGGTTCCTCGAATGAAACGAAACCCCTCGAGCGCGTCCCGTAGCGCCTGCACTCCCCCCGCCTTGCCAATGACCAGTCGCTCGACACCCGATGACGGAACGATGAACAACGCCGCCGCCGCCGACGATGAACAGTCCGGTGAACACCGCATAGGGGGCAGCGATCGTGATCGTGAACAGGAATCCGGCCATGACGGGACCCACGATCGTGCCCGCCTGCCAGGTCGCTGCATTCAAGGCCATCACGCGTGTGAGCACGTTCTCGGGCGAGAGGTCGATGGGCAGGGCCCGGGCGGCGGGACGCTGGAACGCTTCTATCGTCCCATGGGCGAACATGAGTGCATAGATCGGAAGGGTGTCGGTCGGATCGGTCCGGATGTAGAGGTACAGGGCGGCCGACAGGAGTGCGAACACCCCGATGCCGGCGATGCTCACGATCCGGCGATCGAGGCGGTCGGCGACAGAGCCCGAGAACGGCGCGAAGGCAAAGGTGGGCACGAACTGGACCAACCCGATGATTCCGAGGCTGAGCAGATTCCCCGTCATGTCGAAGACCTGTTTGCCGATGATCGTGACCAGGCCGGCCGTGGCGGCGGTGTCGAGGAAACGGGAGGCCAGATACAGCCAGATCCTGGTCGGGCACCGCCCGCAGTGGTGCGGTCTCCTCGCTCAACCGCGGAACGCTGTTCTAGGCAAGGTTGTCGACGAACTTCTCCAGGTGCCGGAGGGTGCGCACCTCGAACAGCCCGTTGGTGTGGACCGCCGTACTCGCCGACGATGCTGTCGCCGGTGTTCCAGTACGCCTTCGGCTCGGGGTTGAGCCAGAAGACCTTGCGAGCCTTCTTCTCCATCTCCTTGACGATCCAGCTCTGCGATGCGTGATAGTTGTTGCGGGCATCGCCGAGGATCAGGATCGTTGTTTTGGCCGTGATCTCCTGCCCGTAGTTCTCCCAGAAGACCTCGAACGCATGGCCGTAGTCCGAATGCCCGTCGACCCACACCACGTCGGCCTCGGTGTTCACTCGGTGCACCGCATCGTTGATGTCGTCGGTCTTGTCGAAGAAGTCGGTCACCTCGTCGAGACCGTCGATGAAGACGAAGCTCCGCACCTTGGAGAACTGATTCGAAATGGCATACACGAGGTGCAGGGTGAATCGGGCGAACGCCGCCACCGACCCGGAGATGTCGGCGATCACCATGATCTCGGGTTTGCTCGGGTGCTTGTGCCGGAACTTGGGCTCGGCGGGAACGCCGCCGTAGCTCAGCGAATGACGTACGGTGCTGCGGAAGTCCAAGGGCCCCTTGCGGTTGTGGCGACGCTTGCGGGCCAGGCGTACGGCCAGCTTGCGGGTCAACGGATAGATCGCATGCCGGATCTTCACCATTTCCTCTCTGCTGGCATGCATGAAGTCGACGTCTTCGGGTAGCGGCTTCCGCAGCGTCTTTGCCATGGCCTCAGCCCCCCGATCGGCCACGAGGCGGCGCCGGATCTCGGCCTCGATCTCCTTCTTCAGGGCCTCGACCCGCGGATCGAACTCGTCCCGTTCGAGCCGTTCCTCGAGGGGAGAAAGCTGGCCGTCGGGCTTGGCCTTGCGAGCCTCCTCCATCAGCCGTTCCATCAGCCCGTCGAGGTCGAGGTTCCGCAGGGTGCGGTAGAGGTAGTAGGTGCCGCCGACGGGACGACCCGGCTCCATCCCGGCGAAGCGCTTGACCGCCTGCTTGGCGATCGCCTTCATCAGGGTTTGGTCGCTGTTGAGCATCGCCTTGAACAGCAGCTCGGCCATTTCCTCCGGCGTCATGGAGCCAGCGCCCTGACCGCCCTGGCCGGGGGGCTGCTCGCCGGCGAAATCCAGCTCGTCGAGATCGAGCTCACCGAAGGGGCTCTCTGCGTCGGGATCGAGCAGGTATTCAGCGCCCCGGATCGAGAAGTACACCTCGAACAGGGTCTCGAAGGTCTTCCAGTGCGACTGGTTCTTGACGAGGGTTGCAGCCAAGGCGTACTTGAAGGCGTCGCGATCACCCAGAGGGATCTCGCGGACAGCCTCGACAGCGTCGATGTTCTCGACGAGGGACACGGGCAGTCCTGCGGTCCGAAGTTCGGACACGAATCCCTCGATCAGCTCGAACAGAGGCAGGTTCGTCGACGCCAGCGCATCGGTCTCGCCCATCAGGTCGGAGCGGAGGCGAAGTGGGCGGCGGAGTTCGTGCTGAAGTCCTTCGTCGCCTTTTCGATGTCGCTCTGGTATTTGAGCAGGATGTTCACCGTTTGTCTGGCGTCCTCTTCGGAGATGCTCTCTCGACCGAGCAGTACGAGCGTTCTGGCCCAGTCGAGGGTCTCGGAGACGCTCGGGTGCTTCTTGAGCTCCATCGTACGGATGCTGCGTACGATCCTGGCCACCTGATCAGCCAACCTCTCGTTGATGTCGGGCACCTTGGTCAGCACGATCTCCTTTTCGCGTTCCATCGTCGGGTAGTCGAGGTGGAGGAAAAGGCAGCGGCGTTTGAGGGCCTCGGAGAGCTCACGCGTGTTGTTCGACGTCAGAAACACGAGGGGGATCTGCTTGGCCGACATGGTGCCGAGCTCCGGGATCGACACCTGATACTCGCTCAGAAGCTCGAGGAGCAGGGCCTCGGTCTCCACCTCGACCCGGTCGACCTCGTCGATCAGGAGCACGACGGGCTCGTCGGCCCGAATCGCCTCCAACAGCGGACGGGTGAGCAGAAACTCATCGGAGAATATGTCGGTCTGGACATCGTCCCACGTGGATCCCTCGTCCTCGGACTGGATGCGGAGCAGCTGCTTCTTGTAGTTCCACTCGTACAACGCCTTGGACTCGTCCAAACCCTCATAGCACTGCAGACGGATGAGCCGTGCCCCCAGCATCTCGGCGACCGATTTGGCCAACTGTGTCTTTCCGGTACCGGCTGGCCCTTCGACGAGGACCGGCTTCTCCAACCGGTCGGCCAGGAAGACCACGCCGGCGATCGACTCGTCGGCGAGGTAGGAGGCGCCTTTCAAGCCGTTGCGCACGGTGTCCACTGACTCGAAACGTTCGCTCATAACGCTTCCGACGATACCGGTTCCCTCGACCGCAGAGTCGACTGCGGCGTCGTCCTGTGGCGCCGTCGGCGGGGAGACTACGCTCGATCAGGTGGACAAGGGGTTGACACGAGCTGTTGATCAGTTCGTCGAACGTGTCGGAGGTGCGATGCGGATGGCCGCATCGGGGACCTCGATGGATCTCGACCTTCTCGAACGAAACGTACCGATCGAGGCCTACAACCTCACGACAGCGATCATGGACTCCGACACCCGTCTGAGCGACGATGAACTTTGGCCGCTGATCGCGACATTCAGTCGGCTCGACATGTTGCCGCCGTCGACGACCCCCGAGGTCGTCCGTCGGGAGCGGGCATTGGCCGGTCACCAGAAGTGGCTCCAGGAGCCGTCGGAGATGTTCACAATCCTGGCCCGCGTCGACCAGATGCGAGGGACCCAACTCGCCCAGACCTACTACGACGAGGCGATGAAGCTGGCCCACATGGTCGGGTCGCTGGATCGTTTCCCATCCGACGCCGAGCTGAGGGCGATCGTCGGTTTTCAGAAACTCCTGCGGGACAACCTGCCGTCCGCCCACGCCACCGCAGCAGCGGTCGGGGGGCCGGCGGCGTCAGCCGAAGCGGCAGCCGGAGAGGAGCGCCGGGAACCCGAGCCCAAAGAACCACTCGACGACGTGCTGGCCGAGCTGGATCAGTTGATCGGCCTCGACGCCGTCAAGGAGGAGGTGCGGCTCCTGTCGGCCATGCTGCGGGTCCAGAAGATGCGAGCCGACCGGGATCTTCCGGTGATCGAGAGCACGAAACACCTGGTGTTCAGCGGCAACCCGGGAACCGGGAAGACGACCGTCGCACGACTCCTGTCCCGGATCTACCGCAGCCTCGACGTCGTGGAACGGGGCCATCTCACCGAGGTGGACCGGAGCGGACTCGTCGCCGGTTTCGTGGGCCAGACCGCCAAGAAGGTCGCCGAGGTCTTCGACGCCTCGGACGGAGGCGTCTTGCTGATCGACGAGGCCTACAGCCTGATCCGCGGCGGCGAGAGGGACTTCGGCCGGGAGGCGATCGACGCCATCGTGAAGAACGTGGAGGATCGACGGGACTCGATGGTGGTGATCCTGGCCGGCTACCCGAAGGAGATGGCCGAGCTGGTGGCGACCAACCCCGGGTTCGCCAGCCGGTTCCCGAAGACGATCCTCTTCCCCGACTACGACGACGACGAGTTGGTCGCCATCCTCGAGCTGATCTGTCTGAAGGGCAAGTACAACTTGGCGCCGCCGACTCGTGACGCATGTCTGCGCTGGTTCGGTCACCACCAGCGGGGACAGGGTTTCGGCAACGGACGACTGGCCCGGAACCTGTTCGAAGCGATGGTCGCCCGCCACGCCACCCGACTGGTCGACGTGCAGGATCCCGTCCGACGACGACCTGATGCTGCTCACCCCCGACGACCTGCCACCACCTGCCCGGCCGCACGACGCCCTCACGCGGATGAGAGCGGTCGCATGAGCGGTTCGAGCCGGGTTGCCGCCGGTATCTTCTCCAGCCGGGTCGTCGGCCTCGTCGGGAGATCCTGATCGGTTCGATCCTCGGACGATCGGCCTCAGCCGACGCGTTCCGGGCCGCGATGCGGGTGCCGAACATGATCCAGAACCTTCTCGGCGAAGGCGCGATCTCCGCCAGCTTCGTCCCCGTCTTCGCCCGGCTGGTCGAGGAGGATCGCGAGGAGGACGGTCATCGGCTGGCGGCCAGCATCCTCGGACACCTCGCCGCGCTGGTCAGCCTGCTCGTCGTGCTCACGATCGTCTTCGCCCGCCCCCTGGTCTGGTTGGTCACCGTCGGCCGTTGGAGCGGCGACCGTTACGAATGGGCGATCGAACTGACCCGGATCACCGCCGCCGGCGCCGGGCTCCTCGTGATCGCCGCGCTGTGCCTCGGGATTCTGAACAGCCATCGGCAGTACTTCCTTCCGTACGCAGCACCGATGTTGTGGAGCGGAGCACAGATCGTGGCGCTTCTCGGGATCCTGGTCTTCGACGCCCAGACCGGGGCCACCGAGATCAGCGACGGAGCGAGGCGGGCGCTCGCCGCCGCCACGGTCGTGGGTGCGTTCCTCCAGTTGGCCGATCCAGCTGCCGGCGGTGGCCCGACTGGTCGGTGCATTCCGACCGACGCTGGCTCGAGACGATCAGGTGAGCGAGGTTCTCCGACGCTTCGTGCCCGCGCTCAGTGCCCGGGGCATCGTTCAGCTGTCGAGCTTCCTCGATCTGGCTCTGGCAGCCTTTCTGGTCACCGGCGCGGTGGCGACGCTCGGCATGGTGATGCCGCTCTACCTGATCAGCATCGGCGTCTTCGGATTCAGCGTGGCGACCGCCGAGCTGACCGAGATCTCCCGCTCCGGGCTGCTCGATGAGGCCGTCGGCCAGCCGGGTCAGGATCGGCCTTCGGCGAGTCCTCCTGCCGACCGGCCTCGTGGCACCGATCCTGATCGTCGGATCGCCGATCGTCGTCGATGGGCTCTACGGATGGTTGAGCCGACTGGTGCCCTTCGCCACCCTCGACGACGGCGGCATCACGCGTCACCGCACTGACGCTGTCGGCGTTCGCTCTCGGCCTTCCCGCTGCGATGCAGGCCCGCGTGACCCAGAATGCCCTGTTCGCCCTGGGTGACGTCGAAGGGACCGGCCCGCATCGCGGCGATTCGCTTGGTGGTCACGGCCGTCGCCGGATTCGTTCTTGATGATCCAGCTCGATCATCTCGCCTGCCCGTGGAGGATCTGCCCGGACGCGCCCCGGCTCGTTCCCCGTCGATGACTGCGCTGGACGAATATGCCCGAAGCCGTCGGCGTCGAAATCGAGGACGGCCCCTGGCGGGACGATCGCCGTGGACGGGTTTCCACACCTCCCGCCGTGGCAGGCGCTGCCCAGCGGGGTTCGGGAGGACGCCGGCAGCCCTCTCGCTCACCTCGGCCCCGTGGGCCTGGGCCTGGCGTCGGCTCTGGCCTCGTGGGTCGAGCTTCGACTCCTGCGCCAACGACTCAAGAAGGGCGTCATGGCATCGGTCGAGAGCGGGATCGTGATCAACGTGCTCGCCGGAGCGTCTGTGGTGGCAGTCATCGGCGCTTGCCGTTCGCCTCTTCGCTCCCGTGCCGTCGCCGATTCCCCTACTGATCCTGGGCCCACTGGCGCTGGCCGCCTACATCGGCACGCTCACCTGGCTCGGCATGGGGCCCTTCCGCCGATCGACGGACGCTCGGCCGTCGCAATGGCCTCTCGATGACGATGTGTGGGCGCGACTAGCCCTCGGTGGTCTGACCTTCAGCGGGGGCCTCGGCGGACGCGGTCTGAGGGACCGCTTCGGTCACGGCTCCGGATTCGATGCCGAGTTGAGCGCGCAGTTCGTTCAAGCGGCCCTGCGCTTCGACGTTGAGCGCCGCCTGCTCCACCTCGAGCATCCGTCCTTCGACCGACGCGTCGGCCAGTTCGCTGGCGCCCTTGGCCCTGGCGTACCGGGCCTCGACCTTTTCGCGCACCTCGTCGAAGCTCGGAACCTCGTCACCGACGGTTTCCGAGAGCGAACTCATCGCCTTGTTGAGCTGCTCCTGCATCTTGGCTTGATCCAGCTGGCTCATGAGTTTCTGGCGTTCGGCCAGTTTCTTCTGGAGCGCATTGCTGTTCTGATTGACCGCTGACTTCGCCTGGTCGGCGGCCTGTGACGCCTGAAGGTGGAGGGATTTCAGGTCCTCGACCTCGTTTTCGAGGGCGATCATCCGGTTGGCGAACGCTTCGGCAGCACTCGTGTACTCGATCACCTTGGCGTCGTCGCCCCGTTTCTGGGCATCGTCGGCCATCAGGACCGCCTGTCGGGCGTTGTTGCCGACCTTTTCGTACTCCTCCATCGTGCGGTTGAGCCGTATCTCGGTCTGCTTCTGATTGGCGATCACGTTCGCCGCCTGCTCCTTGAGTCGACGGTGCTGCTCGTGAGCTTCCTGGATCGCCTGCTCGAGCTGGATCTTCGGGTCGGCGGCTTCGTTGAATGCAGCGTTGCCGCGGGCGGTCATGTAGCGCCACATGCGCTTGAAGAGCTTGATCATGAAGTGAGCGTAGTGGGAGCGCTACCGCCTTGCCCACGGTCGGATCACCGTGCCGGGAGCAACACCATTCGATCCCGGTGGACCACGGCGTCGGCGAGTCCGTTCGGCGTCTCCGAGGTTCGTCTTCCCGGCGTTCTCACCGACCACGACCGAGGGCCACGAGACGAGCCCTTTGGCGAACACCACCCCGGACCGATCCACGATCTCGACCGCATCGTCGACATCGAAATCGCCGGTCACGTCGGTGACCCCGGCGGCGAGCAGCGATCGGCCCCGCTCGGCGATCGCGGTCCTGGCACCATCGTCCACGATGATCTGCCCCACCGAGGGGAGGGCGAACGCGATCCAGACCTTGCGGGCCGACAGTCGTGATGTGCGAGCCGGGAACGATGTGCCGACCCTGGGGACCCCGGCGAGGACGTCGAGGAGGACATTGGACCGTCCCGCACCGGCGATGACGGTGTTCACTCCCGACCAGGTGGCCATCTTGGCGGCCGCCAGCTTGGACGCCATCCCGCCGCTCCCGACCGGTGAACCGACCCCACCGGCGACCGCCTCGAATTCGGCGTCGATGGCGGCGATCTCTTCGATCAGGGTGGCATCGGCGTTGACCCTCGGGTCAGCGGTGTAAAACCCGGGGTGTCGGTCAAAAGCACGAGCTGGTCGGCCTCGACGAGGTTGGCGACCAGAGCGGACAACGATCGTTGTCGCCGAACCTGATCTCGTCGTCGGCGATCACATCGTTCTCGTTCACGATCGGTACGACACCGAGGTCGAGCAGGGCACTCAACGTTTCACGACTTCCCAGGTAGCGGCGCCGGTCCATGAGGTCGGTCGGCGCCAGCAGAACCTGACCGCGCCCTCACGTGGTAGCCGTCCAGGGCCTCTTCGAATGCCCGGTAGAGCCCGATCTGTCCGACCGCAGCGGCGGCTCGCAGGAACTCTCGCTTGACCGGGCGACGGGAGTCTATACCCAGCAGTGGGAGCCCCACTGCGATCGCCCCGCTGGTGACGATGACGGCGCGATGTCCGGCCGATCTCAGGTGGGCGACCTCGGTACACAGTTTGGAGATGGCCAGATGGTCGATCGACCCGTCGGGAAGGGTCACCGACGACGAACCGATCTTGGCGACGACCAGGCTCATAGGTCCTCTTGGTAGTCGAAGACAAACGTGCCGATGCGGACCTCGTCACCCTGCCGAATCCCTGCCTTGCGCAAGGATCGGTCGACGCCGAGATGCTCCAGTTGGTCCCGGGCGTAATTCAACGCCTCCCAATTGGTGAGGTCCGACAACGCCACCGCCCGTTCCACGGCGCGACCGATCACCCGATAGCCGCCGTCGTCTTCCCGCACGACCGTCACCGTGTGCGACATCGGTCGATGGATCACGAACCGGTCGTACTCGTCGGCGGTCTCCTCGGCCACGTCGATCAGGTCGACGAGGGCCCACAGCATCGGCTGGAAGTTCTCTCCCGTGACCGACGAGATCGCCAGATCGACGTCGAGTTCGTCACTCCAATCCTCGGGGCGCAGCACATCTGCTTTCGTTCCGACGACCAGGCTGGGGCGGTCGAGCATGTCAGGCTCGTAGTTCCCAGCTCCTTGCGGAGGATCCGCACCTGTTCCGCCGGCCCGGGGCCGTCAACGGAAGTGAGGTCGAGCAGGTACAGCAACACCTTGGCTCGTTCGATGTGACGGAGAAACTGAAGGCCGAGGCCGTGCCCTTCGCTGGCACCTTCGATCAGACCGGGGATGTCGGCCATGACGAACTCGGTGACGTCGTCGAGCCGAACGACGCCGAGGTTGGGGACGAGCGTGGTGAACGGGTAGTCGGCGATCTTGGGTTTGGCTGCCGAGACCCGTCGAGATCAGCGTGCTCTTGCCGGCGTTGGGAAACCCGACCAGTGCGACGTCGGCGAAGAGCCGTAGCTCCAGACGGAACCACTGCTCGTGTCCGTGTTCTCCCTGTTCGGCGAAGGCCGGGGCTCGCCTCGAGTTGCTCAGGAACCTGGCGTTTCCCTTGCCGCCCTGTCCCCCGGGGGCAGCCAGCCATCGGTCGCCGCCGCGGTTCAGCTCAGCGAGAATCTCACCTGTCTCGTGGTCCCGTACCACCGTTCCTTCCGGCACCTTGACGATGAGGTCGGGTGCGGTCTTTCCGTGTTTGCCGCTGCCTTTGCCGTGGGTGCCGTTCTGACCGATGCGATGGGGGTGATCACGGAATCCCAGCAGTGAGGCCACGTTGGGATCGGCTTCGAGCCACACCGATCCCCCGCTGCCGCCGTCGCCTCCGTCGGGCCCGCCGCGTGGGACATGGGCTTCTCGACGAAAAGAGACACAACCGGCACCGCCGTCGCCGCCGTGGGCGCACAGGTTGGCTTCATCGACGAAGTTGGACATGAGTCCCCAGTGTGCCGTCCACCCCGCCACTTGGCGCTGGAGGCAGCATCGCACCCCTTGAGCGCTGCCCAAGGACGAGCATCATTCTGTCGTCCCCAGCCCTCTCCCCCGCCGAAAAATCGTGTGGAGTCCACCAAAAACGTGGGCTGGAAACGTCGTTTGCCTGCGGATGTGGGTTGGAGACGACAGAAGCGGGGAACGACGACAGATCACGAATGCAGCACGCAACGCACTCAGCATTGCTCGAGCGACAGCGAGACCGAAACGACCCGCAGTGAGTCACGAACGCAGGCGAGCGGAGGCGGTGTTACAGCCCTGGTGGCTCCTGCCGCATGACGGTGAACCCGGAGATCTTCATGCCTTCGCCGGGGATGAGGCCGGTGATCCAGGGTCGGAACATCTCGACGTAGACGCCGACCTCGGTGGCCGATCCGAGCGTGCTGCTGCGGCTGGGTGGGGCGAATTCGGAGTCCCAGTCGCCACCGCTACCGCCGAAGTTGCTGTCGTCCTGGATCTCGACGAGATCGAGGGAGTTCTTGTCGGCGGGGTTTCCGGCGAGGTAGACGTTGCAGTCGCCGGAGCGACCTTTGATCGCTCGAGCTGGGTGCATCTTCGATCCCGATGCCGGGACCTTCACCGATGGTCAGACATGCCTGGTAATCGGAATCGGAGATGGAGGCGTCGTAGATCACGACCTTGCGAACCTCGACGATGGCACCCCCGCTCGGGATTCGCACTCTGGGCACCCCGGCCAGCACGGCCAGCAATGCCTGCTGATCACCGAGGTACGGGTCTCCGGAGACGGGGTTGGCGATGGCGGAGGACGAGATCACACGGGCTCCCTGGCGCGAGGCCTGTACTCGCGGTGGACTTGTCCTTCCATGCGCCGCCGATCTCCACGATGCCCAGGACGATCGTCATGAGTGGGAACACGACCATGGCGAGCTCGACGAGGACCGAACCCCGCTGCGGAGCTGTTCCGGCGCCGTTTGCGCATCCAGTACATCAGTTTCTCTCCGGTTCGATTCGGACGATCTTGGTGGAGCTGAGCGTGCTCGAGTTCTGCAGGAAGCCGGTGAGGTAGATGTGCTGGCTCTCGACGTAGATCCCGACGTAGTCGGTTCCGGCGCTGACGCTGTTCTCCCGGTCGGTCGGGACACCAGAACCGGTCGACCGAGACGCCGGGGACGCAACCGAAGTTGTCGTTCTGTTCGAGGTCGCCGTCGCCGTCGGTGTCCTCGGGGTCGTCGTAGGGGCTCAGGATGAAGTCGCCGGGGAGATATGGTTGCACAGCACACCCGAGCTCTGGCCGCCGGTCTTGCAGGCGGCGGGCACGGTGTCGTCGGGTCCCGTCGCTTCCCATACGACCATGTAGCTGAGCTTGTCCAGACCCATGGCGGCGATGCCGTGTTGGGCGGCTTCCATGATCTGGTAGTCGGCCAGTTCGTCGTCGCCGTACACCGACGCCGCCCGCGCCCCCTGGGCCGCCGTGTTGCTGATCGTCAGGTAGTTCCTGAACAGGAATCCCATCTCCATGATGCCGAAGATCAGCAGGAAGAACGGGAACGTGACGAATGCGGCTTCGACGAGGGTTGAGCCACGCTCTGTCGAACGCGGAGACGGTTGCGGCATTGCGGCCATACCGTCCTATCGGACAGCGTCACAGCACACTTGACGAACTGGGACAACTACCCAGACAGCCCGGAAGCGACCGCTTCGACCCCTTTGTGGAGTGGGGCCGGACGAGCCTCAGCCGCTCGAGGTCACCACGTCGACGAGTCGACGCCCTTTGCGGTACCCGAACTTCACCTGGCCGTCGGCGGTGGCGAAGAGGGTGTCATCTCGTCCTATGCCGACATTGATGCCGGGATGGAACTTCGAACCCCGCTGGCGCACGATGATCGATCCCGCCGATACCTCGGTGCCGTCGTAGACCTTGACGCCGAGCCGCTGGGCCTGGGAGTCCCGGCCGTTCCTGGTGGAGCCTCCACCCTTGGTCTTTGACATGTCAGGCGCCCTTTATCTTGGTGATCTCGATGGTCGAGAGGGTCTGGCGATGGCCGTAGCGGCGACGCTGGTTGCTCTTGGGTTTGTAGGTGAACCCTTTGATCTTCTTGCCTCTGAACTCCTCGATGATCTTGGCGGAGACCTTGGCCTTGGCCAGCTGATCGGGGGTGGCGAGCACGCGATCACCGTCGACGACGAGCACCGGACGGAGGTCGACGTCGGCTCCGGGTTCACCGAGGCGCTCGACGGCCAGTTGCTGGCCTTCGGTCACCCGATACTGCTTGCCCCCGGTGGCGATCACTGCGTACATAAGAGCGATCAAGCATACCCACGGCTCGGCGCCGTTGTGCCTCTCGGAGGCGATTTTGCGATGGCGGCTTCGTCGAGGATGAGACCCCGGCCCCCGCAGTGGGGACATGCGGTGCTGAGCGACTCCACCAGGCCTTCACCGATTCGTTTCCTGGTCATCTGGGCGAGCCCGAGTTCGGAGATCTCGAACACCTGGGTGCGGGTCTTGTCCCGCCGCAGAGCTTCACGGAAGGTCTTGATGACCTCGTCGCGGTTCTTCTTGTCCTCCATGTCGACGAAGTCGATCACGATGATGCCGCCCATGTCCCGCAACCGGACCTGCCGAGCGATCTCGACGGCCGCTTCCATGTTGTTGTGGAACACCGTGTCCTCGAGGGACGACGAGCCGACGTTCTTTCCGGTGTTGACGTCGATGACCCACAACGCCTCGGTGTTCTCGATCACCAGCGATCCTCCGGACGGGAGCCAGACGGTCCGGTCGAGCGCCTTGTGGAGCTGTTCGTGCACGTGGTGGCGCTCGAACAGCGGCAACTTCTCCTGGGACGGGCTCGTAGAGTTTGACCCGATCGGCCAGCGCCGGGGTGATCGCATTCACATACGAGGACACGTCGGCGAACATCTCCGCGTCGTCGATCAAGACCGACCGGTAGTCCTTGTTGAACTCCTCGCGGATCACCCGGGTCGAGAGCTCCGGTTCCTGGTAGAGCTTGGTGGGACGGTTCGACCGTTTTGCCAGCGCATCGATCTGCTTCCACTGCTCGGCCAGGGCGAGCACGTCACGTTCGAGTCTCTTCGCGGGTGATGTTCTCCGCAGCGGTTCGGACGATGACACCGTGTTCGGCGGGCTTGACCCGATCGAGCACCTGGCGCAGCCGCTTGCGTTCCTTGTCCGGCAGTCGTTTGGAGATGCCGTAGGTGTTGGAGTTCGGCACGAGCACCACGAATCGTCCGGGCAGCGACACCTCGGTCGTCAGCCGGGCACCCTTGTGGGCGATCGGGTTCTTGATCACCTGACAGATCACCTGCTGGCCGTTGCGAAGCGACTCCTCGATCCGTGGCTTGTCCTTGCGGCGCACGGGCTTGGCGTCGGTGTCGTCGGTTTCGATCGCCACGTCGCCCCGGTAGATCACCGCGTTCTTGGGTGTGCCGATGTCGACGAACGCCGCCTCCATCCCGGGAAGGATGTTCTTGACACGACCCAGATAGATGTTGCCGTGGATCTGCATCTCGTCGTCGGTCGGCCGGGACACGTAGTACTCGATCAGATTGCGGCCTTCGAGGATCGCGATGTGGGCGCCATCGGCACGTTTGGACACGATCATCGAGTACCGACCGACGGGTCGGCCCTTGCGCGATTCGCCGCGGCGAGCCTCCATCGTTTCGTCGTCCAGTTCGACGGCGTCGCCGATGATCGCCTCGACCGGTCGGTTGCTCGGCTTCTTCGACCGTCGCCTGCGCCGACGACGTTTGGTCGGGCTCGAGCCGTCGCCGGAAGTCCCTTTGTCGTTGGAGGAGTTCTTGTCGTTGGCTTGGGTCTCGTTCTTGGGGGCCGGCCTCGAGTCGCCGATCTTGGGTTTAGCGACCGGCGGCGGCAGTTTGGGCCGCAAGCGATCCTGGTGGTCCGAGGTCTCGGACATGGGTGGTTTCCCTTCGTAGTGCGGCTGCGGCAAGCGGTTCCAACCGCTGGCCGTCGGCCATCGTCCATTGTTTCAACCGCCGAGCTCGGCCCAGTCGGGCATCGTGGCCCAGCAACGAAATGACCTCATCGGGTCGGATCGTCACCAGATCGGTGGAGAGCGTGGCGGCCAGTCGTACCCCATCGGCGCTCGGCCCGGTGACGTTGAGTGATACCAACGCCGGGCGGACATCAACGGTGGTCTGCTTCCCCTTCCGCTCACGCTCGAGCATCACGTGGCGGTGCTCGAGGAGCGCGGCGACAGACCTGGCTAGTGCTGCTTCGGTGAGGTTCAGAACCTCGATCTCCCATTCACAGCAGACGATCGCCTGCTGCAGAGAGGGAGTACCCGGGGCGACGGGCGTCGCTGCCTCGACGGCGAGGCCGTCGGGCAGGGCCGCGGTCAACCGACCGGGAAACGCCTCGAGATCGACCGGAGCAGCCACATCGACGTCGAGGTATTCGGCATCGGACTCGAACCCCACGGAAAGGGCGAGTCCGAAGCTGATCTTGGGCCGGGGAGAGAACCCCTCGGAATAGGCGACCGCAACGCCTGCAGCCCGCAGGGCCCGCTCGAAGACGCGAGCGACGTCACGGTGGGAAATGAACCGGATCGGTCCGTTCTTGGTGAATCGCACTCCGCACCCTCATCGGTTCGTTCCCAGCTGTACCGGAACACCGATGCCCGGTCGGCGGGGCCCGGGGGTGCCCTGGGACCCGCCTGCCGGCGGCGAGGCCGGACGCGACGACGTGTTCGATCCCGTACCCGGTGCAGGCGCCACAGTCGTAACACGGAGTCCAACGACAATCCGGTAGCCCGACCTCTTCGAGAGCGTCCATCCAGTCGGTCCACAGGAAGTCCTTGTGAAGGCCGGCGTCGAGGTGATCCCACGGCAGGACTTCGTCCTCGGTGCGGTGACGGTAGACGTACCATTCGACCGACAGGCCGGCCCGCTCCATGGCCGCCAGACCACAGGTCGAGGTCGAAGTGCTCGGACCACTCCTGGAAGGTGCCGCCATGGCGCCAGACGTCCTCGATGACCGCGCCGAGTCGTCGATCGCCACGGGCGGTGATGCCTTCGGCCGAGGTGGCCTTCGGATCGTGCCATTTGAGATTGACGCCGTGCATCCGGCGGGTGGCGTCCTTCAGCAGGTTGATCTTGCGCTGGAGTTCGGTCACGGTGTTCTGCCCGAACCACTGGAACGGGCGTGAAGGGTTTGGGAACGAACCCGCCGACCGAGACGGTGGTGCTGGCCCGATTGGTGTACCGGCGTCCGATCTCGACGCAATTCCTGCCCAGCTCGGCGATGCCGAGTGTGTCCTCGTCGGTCTCGGACGGCAGGCCGGTGAGGAAATACAGCTTCATCCTCTTCCAACCCTGGCCGTACGCCGCCTCGACGGCCGCGTAGAGATCATCCTCGCTGATGAGCTTGTTGATCACCTGGCGCATACGCCAGGTACCCGCCTCCGGGGCGAAGGTCAATCCGGTGCGCCGACCGCGCTGGATCTGAGCGGCGATGTCCACCCCGAAGGCGTCGACCCGCAGGCTGGGCAGGGAGACCGACAGCGGTCCGACGCCGCAGCCGTCGGCGTCGTTCATGATGTCGGTGACGACATCCGTCGACCCCGGAGAAGTCTGCCGTCGACAACGACGTGAGCGTGACCTCGTCGTAGCCGGACCGCTCGAGTCCCTTGGCGACCATGGTGCGCACCTGGTCCGCCGGTCGCTCGCGCACGGGTCGTGTGATCATTCCGGCCTGGCAGAACCGGCAGCCACGGGTGCACCCCCGGAAGACCTCGACGCTCAGGCGGTCGTGAACGACCTCGGTGAGGGGCACCAGCTGGTTCTTCGGGTACGGCCAGTCGGCCAGATCGCTCACCGTACGTTTCCTGACGACGGCGGGCACGTCGGGGAATCGAGGCTCGACAGCGAGGAGCCGGGGACCGTCGTAGAAGGCGACGTACATCGAGGGCACGTAGACACCGTCCAGGTGGGACAATTCCCGCAGAAGGGCGGTGCGGTCATGCGAGGCTCCGAAGCCGGCGATGACGTCGGTGATCTCACCGACGGCTTCTTCACCGTCGCCCAGGACGACGACGTCGACGAAGTCGGCGACCGGTTCGGGGTTGTAGGTGCAGTGACCACCGGCGATCACGAGAGGGTCGTCGCCGGTCCTGTTCTCGCTGCGCACCGGCACGCCGGCGAGGTCGATGCAGTTCAGCAGATTGGTGTAGGTCAACTCCGCGGAGAGGTTGAACGCCAGCACGTCGAAGGCGCCCGCCGGCGTGTGGTGTTCGACGCTGAAGAGGGGCATGCGGTTGGCCCGCATCAGCTGTCTCGAGATCGGTCCACGGCGCATACGCCCGGTCGGCCCGGGCATCGGAACGTTCGTTGATGATCTCGTACAGGATCTGCAAACCCTGGTTCGGCAGCCCGATCTCATAGGTGTCGGGGTAGACGAACAAGCCAGCTCACAAGCGTCGGATCCGGTTCCTTGGCGCAGCTCCCCGCCTCCCCGCCGATGTAACGGGCCGGCTTCTGCACCTGGGGAAGGAGTCGTTCCAACGCCGGCCACACCGTGGCCGTATCGCCACCACCTGTCACCTCGGTTGCATCGGTCATCTCCGAACAATGGTAGCGGTGGGCTGGTTGAGCAGGATGACCGGCGTCTCCGCCGCCGCGTTCGGACCGATGGATCCTCACGCTCTGCACCAGTCCCAGCGCCAGCAGGGTCGTGAGCAGAGAGCTTCCCCCGTAGGACACCAAGGGGAGGGGAATGCCGGTGATCGGCAGGACTCGGATCGTCATGCCGACGTTCTGCACGACCTGCACCAGAACCATGGCAAAGACCCCGATCGACGAGAAGTCGACCGAATCGGTCGTTCGTGGAGCGGGCCGTCATGAGTATCCGGCGCAGGAGCAGCCCGTACAGACCGAGCACGATCACCACCCCGAAGAAATCCGGTCTCCTCCCCGACGGCGGCGAAGATGAAGTCGGTCTGCTTCTCGGGAAGGAAGCCGAACTGGGTTTGAGGTCCCTCGAAGATCCCCTGGCCGACGAGTCCTCCTGATCCGATGGCGGTGACCGACTGGATCTGGTTGTAGCCGGCCCCTGGCGGTCGGCGTCGGCGTCGAGGAACGAGGTGAACCGATCGGCCACGTGGTCGCCGAGCAGACCGCTGCCGAAGGCGAGCGCAAAGGCCAGAACGCCCGAGACGACGAGCAGGCCCGAGCAGTCGAGGTGGAGATCCGGCGATGAAGAAGACGCAGATCGCCACCATGCAGTAGACGAGAACCGAACCGGTTTCACCTTCGGCGAGCACGAGCACGGTGATCAACCCGAGGACGGTGAGCGCGATGACGAACCGTCGGGGATCGATGGCGGGATCCGGCATCCGACTGAATCGTTTGCCTTCCGGGCGACTCAATAGTCGCCGCCAGCGTGACGATCACCGCCAACTTGGCGAACTCAGCGGGCTGGACCGACAGACCGCCGATCCGAATCCAGCCCCGTGTTCCGTTGACCGTGGACCCCAACGGGCCCAACACCAGCACCAGAGCACGACGACCGTGAGCACGAGGCCGAGCAGGCACCAGGGGCCGGAGTCGGCGGTAGTCGACGTCCGGAGACCGTCACGAACAGCGTCGCTCCGAGTGCCGACGAACACGAGCTGACGGACGAGATATCCCGTCGCCCGTTTGCGGCACCGGTCGTGCTGGCGATCGCTCCCGAGGCCGACCACGACGAGCGCGGCGGTCGCCATGACGAGCACCGGATCCAGACGGCGAAGAAACCGAACGACCGAATGCTCGTGAAAGCCGATTCACAGTTCATTCATCGCCCGGGTTGGCCGCCGTCTGCAGCAGCGGCTGCTCGATCGCCTCGATCTGTTCGGGGGTCAGAACGTTGCCGTCGTCATCGATGCGTCGCCCGAGCTCGTCGATTCGATTGCCCGGCGTCGTCGAGCAGCGGAGGAAGGACGATCGGGTCGGGATCCGAGAAGGGTTCTCGGCGAGGCAACGGTTCGAGTCCGAGGAGGTAGTCGAACATCCGGCGGGCCGCCGGTGCGGCCGCTTCGGCACCGAAGCCCGCCTGTTCGAGGACGACCGACACCGCGTACTGGGGCATCGGCGACCGGCGCGTAGCCGGCGAAGAGCGAGAAGTCGGCCTTGCCGCTGACCTGGGCGGTTCCGGTCTTGCCGGCCACGCCGACGTTCTCCGGGAAGCCGGCAAAGGCCTCTGCGGGCCGTTCCTTCGACGGTCGCCTTGGCCAGCCCGGTCGCGGATTGCGTTCATCGCCGTCGGGTCCAGCTGCACAGCGGAGCTGACCAGCGGATCGAACGAACGTGTGAATCTGCCCGCTCGACGCCGTTGGTGATCGCTTTGACGATTCGCGGTTCGTAGCGTACACCCTCGTCGGCGATCATCGCATACGCGTTGGTCAGCTGGAGTGGTGTGACCAGCAGGTCGCCCTGACCGATCGCCAGGTTCACGTTGTCCCCGGCGTACCACCCCTCGTTCGGGAACGCCTCCGGGTTCTCACGATGATCCGCCCTCCGGCGCTGCGGTGTGGGCACTCGGCCGGCCTGGTCCGACGGAATGGCGACGCCCGACGCCGTACCGAACCCGAACAGCTCGGCGCTGTCCTGGATCGGCGTCGCACCGAAGCGATCGGCGTCGAGCCACAACTGCTCACCGAGGGAGTAGAAGTAGGTGTCGGAGGACCGGGAGATGGCGTCGACCAGATCCACCTCACCGAGAATCTGGGACTTCGCATTTCGGAACACACATCGGTTGGCCGTGTCCCCGCAGGAGACGAGCCGGTACTGGCCTTCGTCCAACCAGATGTCGTCGACGGCCCGCACTCCAGAGGTGACCGCGGCATAAGACACGAAGGGTTTGAAGGTGGACCCCGGCGGGTAGAGCCCGGACACCGCTCGGTTGACGAAGGGCTGATCCGGACTCTGGAACAGGTAGTCGGCCTGCGCCTGGGTCATGCCGAACTGGAACTCACCGGGTTCGAAACCGGGATATGACGCCGCCGCCAGGACCGACCCGTCCGTCGTGTCCAGGGCGACGATCGTACCGGCGTTGGCCGCGTGCTCGGGGCAGTCCTCGCACGGCGGGCGGCGCTGGGCGAGTAGGAGTTCGTACTGCACCGTGCGCTCGGCTTCTGCCTGCAGCTGGATGTCGAGGGTCAAGTGGACGTCGGACCCCGGCTCCCCCGGTTGGGTCACCTCGATCGTCCGGACCACCTCGTTCGAGGCGTTCACTTCCACGAGGCGCCGTTCGGGTGTGCCCCGGAGCACCCGGTCGAACTCGGCTTCGATACCCGAGCGACCGATCTCGTCGCCGGGTCGATACGGCTTGGCATCGTCGATCGCGTTCAGGGCATCGGCCTCGGCCTGATCCTGGACGGTGCCCACATACCCGATCAGGTGGGACGCAACCTCTGCGAATGGATACTCGCGAAGTGATCGTCGCTCGGCCACCACTCCGGGGAAGGCCCGTTCCTGCAACGTGACCCAGAGCGGCGGCGAGACGTCGTCGGCGACGATGACGGGTTGCAGCTCACCGCTCCTGGGCCCTCTGGTAGACCTCCTCGAGCCGTTCGGCCTTGATCTTGACCCCGCCGAGATTCATTTCGTGGGTGACGTCGGCCAAGACCGCGGCGCGCTCCTCGGCGTCGAGATGACGAAGCCCACTCCGGTCGAGCGTCACCACGAGGGACTCCCTGCGCCCGGCGATCACCTCGCCATGGGTATCGAGGATCCGGCCCCGAGGTGACTCCGACACGACCTCACGGATGCGGTTGCCGGCGGCCACCTCGGTGAGTTCGGGACTCGAGATCACCTGGAGGAACCACAACCTCCCGATGAGCACGAAGAACAGACCCGACCGCCAGCCAACCCAGGACCGAGAGCCGCCGTTCGACGGTCATGCGGCTCGATGCTCGTCGTCGACCGGTTCGGCGCGCGGGGACCGAATGCAGACCGGCGCGGATACCCAGTCCGACGATCGTGTCTCGGTGCCGATCCCACACCGTCGGACCGGGTAGGCCAGACGCGCCACAACCCCGCCCGATCCGACAAGAGGAGGCCGACGATCGACGCTCAACACCAGTCCGCCGAACGTTGCGGTGCCGATAATCGGCAACGTCTCGCCGACCACGGCCGACACGACCCAGAGGCACACGTTGGCGGCGGCCAGGAGCGTCGGCCCGATGGGCCATGCCGCGGTCACCGACGAGGCTCGACGTGGCGCCCACGATCGCCAAGACCAGGGCGTAGCGTCCGAACAGATCCAGAGCGAGAAGGTCCCACGCCAACCCGCACCCGAATCCTGCGACGGCGGCACTGGTCCACGGGAGGCGCCTGCCGACGACGATGGCCAAGCCACAGCGGAAGGGCGAGGTAGGCCAGGCCGAACAGCAGGAACCGGTCGAACGCAGCGGTCTGCACCGCCGCGAACGAGGAACCCGACCACGCCCACCCGGCCGATCTGGAGACCGCTCACCCGGCCGACCCCGATTCGGTCAGGATGACCGAGACGAAGCCTGGACGCTCGAGGTCGGCGGCGGGAACCAACGTCAGCTCACCATCGGAGTCGAACTGGAACGCACCAACCGGGATTTCGGGCGGGAACAGGCTGCGATCGAACCCCGAGGTGACGAATCCGGCGCCGCTGCGGACCACCTCGCGGTCGCGTTCGACCAGGCTGAGACCCAAACGTCTCCCGGTGCCGTTTCCCTGGGCCACACCGACCGCACCCGACACCGGCGACAGCACGCCGAGGACGATGCGGGGATCGGTCAAGCGGCCGAACCTGAGCCGAATGGTCGTCGACCGAGATGACCTGACCGACAAGGCCATCCCCGGTCACAACAGACTGCCCGACCGCCACACCGTTCTGAGCGCCGCGGTCGATCTCGAGCGTCCTGTCGGTCGGGGTGGTCCGGTCGGCGGTGACGCGGGCGATCACCGACGGCAGCGAGTCAGCCACCTCGATCGCGGCGGCACTGCGCAGCTCGGCAAGTTCCGCCTCGTTGTTGGCGGCCTGGGTGACCATGCCCGCGCAGCTCGGCGAGTTCGGCTCGCAGAGCGGCGTTCTCGTCCTTCAGCTCCGCCAGATCGCCGGTCACGCCGTCGACGGCCGCACCGATCGGCGATGCTGCCCAGGTGACCATTCCGGTGACCGGTCGGGCGACGGTTGTGGCGACATCACGACCGTCGTCCAGAAGTCCGAGAACCTCTGCCATCCAGGATCAAGAGTGAGGTTGCGGTCAACATCAGGAGAACGACGATCCGCACCGGCGCCGGACGGCCGGCTTCGACGACCACCCCTGGTTCGCCTGCATCGACCGTCGATGCTCATCTGGAGCTCAGCAGTTTCCTAGTTCTTGTTGGCCGCGAGCGCCTGGAGCGAGTCGTAGGAGGCCAGGAACTTGGCCGACCCGACGACGACGACCTCCAGCGGATCGTGCACCGTGCGGATGGGCATGCCCGTCTCGATGTTGAGACGCCGGTCCATTCCGGCCAGGAGCGAACCGCCTCCGACCATCGTGATCCCTCGGTCCATGCAGTCGGCGGCCAACTCCGGCGGTGTCGAATCGAGTGTGAACTTGAGGGCGTCGACGATGCCGGCGACCGATTCCTCCAGCGCTTCGCGAATCTCGGCGGTCGTCGCCACCACCGTTTTGGGCAGACCGGTGACGAGGTCCCGACCGCGGATCTCGGCTTCGAACTCGGTCGGCATCGGGCACGCCGAGCCCAGCTTGATCTTGATCTCCTCGGCGGTGCGTTCACCGAGCGCCAGGTTGTATTCCTTGCGGGCGAAGTCGATGATCGATCGGTCCATCGTCAGCCCACCGATCTTCTCCGACCGCGATGCGACCACCCCTCCGAGGCTGAGAACGGCGACCTCGGTGGTGCCCCCGCCGATGTCGATGATCAGATTGCCGGCCGCGTGGTGGATCGGCAGGCCGGCACCGATCGCGGCCGCCACCGGTTCCTCGACGATGATCGCCTCCCGAGCCCCGGCGAAGTCGGCGGCGTCGCGCACCGAACGGTGCTCGACGCCGGTGATGCCCGAAGGGACACAGATCACCATGCGCGGTTTGCCGATCCTTCGCCCGGGAAGTGCCTTGGCGATCAGATACCGAAGCATCTGCTCGCAGGCATCGAAGTCGGTGATGACACCCTCGGACAGCGGTCGAATGACCTCGATGTTGGCCGGCGTCCGACCCATCATGAACTTGGCTTCGGACCCGATGGCGATCGGTTCCTTGTTGACCTTGTCTCGAGCGACCATCGAGGGTTCGGTCAGGACGATCCCCTGACCCTCGACATAGATCAAGGTATTGGTCGTGCCGAGGTCAACTGCAACGTCACGTTGACCCCCGACGGTGTTCAGCATCGATTGGAGACGTCCTAGCAGCCACTCTCACCCCCACACGTTCAGGGCCCCGACGGGTGTCCAAACACTAGGAACTGTCGGGTCTTCGGGCGCGGATGGTGAACGAAAAAGCCCGCTCACCTCAAGACTCGACCAGTGGTCGAGACATCGGGTTCTTCAGAGCTGGGGAAAGAAGATGGCGATCTCGCGTTCGGCTGACTCGTTGGAGTCGCTGCCGTGCACGAGGTTTTCGGTCAGGATCGTCCCGAAGTCACCCCGGATCGTTCCCGGAGGAGCCTCGGCCGGGTTGGTGGGGCCCATGAGCGTGCGCACGATCTTGTAGGTGTTCTCCGGCCCTTCGACGACCGCCACCAGCGCCGGACTCCGACCCATGAAGGTGACGAGGTCGTCGTAGAAGGGCTTGCCCACATGTTCGGCGTAGTGTTCGGCGAGGACGGCTCCATCGAGCTGGCGCAACTCAGCGGCGGCGATCCGCAGACCCTTCCTTTCGAAGCGTCCGAGGATTTCGCCGACACAGCCGCGTTCCACGGCGTCGGGTTTGCAAATGACCAGTGTGCGACTCACGGATGGTGAGGGTACCGCCTAGTCACCATCGCCTAGTCACCGATCCGGACGATGCGCACATTACCGATGCGCACACCCGGTTCCCTCGGATACATCGTCACGTCGAAGTTCTCACTGTCGGTGAGGCTGATCTCCAGCGAGGTGGGGTCGGTACCTCCGGCCTGCCCAACGCTCTGCCAGGTCGGCGAGCCGATGTAGTTCAGGGTGTTCCACCTGTACAGGCCATTGCCGATGTCGGCGTGGATCGAGTCGGCGGTGCCGTCGCCGCTGGTGAGGATCTCGAATTCGACTCGGTAGGTTCCGGCGGTGGCGGCGACGAAGGAGACCGTTTTAGATATGCCGGACGCCTGGGCACCGGCGGGGTCGCCGGCGTAGGAGGGGCCGGTGTAGTCGTAGTTGGCCGCCGCCATCAGCACCGGTGCGGCGGTGGATGGCGGTGTCGAGGAGGACGGCGTCGAGGAGGAGGGTGTGGAGGAGGAGGGTGTCGAGGTGGTGGTGGTTGTGGTCGTCCCGGTGCCGACGCTGTTGCCGAAGGGGAGCCCCGAGGGCGGGGACTCCAGTGCGAAATCCTCGGCCTGCCTCGGTTCACCGATGTTGGTCCCCGAATCGGTGAGGAACGTCTCGCTGTTGTCCTCCAGAAGGGCCATCGATCCCATAGCTGCGACCACCATCACCGCCATCGTCAGGGCGTAGCCGGTGAGTGTGGCGCCTCGCTGACGGCGAGGCGACGATGGCTGGGTTGGTGTGGACATGCCCAACTCATCGGCAACACGCCGCTTGGGCTTGACCCGAATGGAATGGGCGAACCTGTGCACCGACGAGAGTCGTTCGACCCATTCTCAGCACCGTGTGAAAATACGCAAGTCGTCGGAGTAGTTGTAGTTGGTTTCGAAGTTGTCCAGCTCGACTTTGGAATCCTCGATCTTGTTGGCCTTCTTGATCTCCACCTCGTCGTTGCTCTCCAAGCCGCGACGGCCGTCGTCCCACTGCGCCGGCGCCGACGGCGGGAGTTGGCCACCCATCCAGGTGTCGGTCTGAGACAGGCCGCTGTCACTGGTGACGACGCCAACCACCGAGAAGTCGAACTCGATCTTGACCTTGTCCGGCTCGACGTCGACACCGGACACCGGCGAGTAGTGCACGTAGTACCCGCACACCGCCTCCCCCGGGGCCAGGGTCACCGACGGCGACGAGCCCGGCACCACCCACGCCGAATCGAGCACGACACGGCCCTCCTCGAAGAAGAAGAAGTTCTCGTCGTCGTCATAGGCGGTTCCGTCCCACGACAAGTCCGCCCCTGGCGGGTACGGACCGACCCCGACGATGTCACCGTCCAGCTTCTCAGGACTCGGTGCAGCGGACTTCGCTCCCATGGCGTACTCGGTCGGGATGTTCGGATCCACGGTCGTCGGCGGCGCCGTCGAGGAGGGAGACGGGGCCGTGGTGGTCGTCGTCGGCGTCGTGGTAGTGGTGACGCCGCCACCGAGGCTGTTGGGTGAATCGGGCGGAAGGAAGGCCAGAGCGTCGGGCGGGTCGACGAAGCGTGGTTCACGAGGTTGCCCGATCGCCTCGCTGCGTGCCCTCGAGATAGTCCTCGGATGTCCGCTCCAGTGCAGCGAGCGCACCGAGCGTCGCCACCACCATGGCGGCCAGGGCTAGGGCGTAGCCGGTCAGTGCTGCGCCTCGTTGGCGCGACGATTTGCGACATGCCGGTCCATCGACATCTCTCGCGCGCTTCCTGAAGGACCGTCCGCCTCAGAGATCGATCGTCCGGGCGGTACGCCGCACCTCACCGACGACGTACAACGACCCGGCCACGAAAACGAGGTCTTCGTCGCTCGCTACCGCCAGCGCTCGCCGGAGGGCGTCATTGGGGTCGCGCTCCACCTCGATTCGAAGCCCAAGCCGATCGGCGACCCTTGCGAGCTCAGAGACCGATATGGCGCGGGACCACGACGGTTCGCACACGATCACCGCATCGAAGTCCGCCGCCCCGATCGCCTGGTACATCTCGGCGGGGTCCCTGCCGTTGAGGAGCCCGAGCACCAGAATCCATGAACCGAGCCGGGCGAACTCGGTGTCGAGGGTGTACTTGGCCGCCCGGGCACCGTCGGGGTTGTGGGCGCCGTCGAGGACCACGGTTGGCTGCACGGCGAGCGATCTCGAAGCGGCCCGGTAGTTCGATCTCCCCCAGCGCCTCGGTGAACACGTCAGCCGCCAGGGCCCGACCGAGAAATGCTTCGACTGCGGCGATGGCGGTGGCGAGATTGTGGGGCTGATAGACACCGTGCAGGGGAAGGTAGGTCGAGTCGGTGACCCCGTGCGGCGACCTGACCACGACCGCATGGCCGCCGAAGGCGAGGGCGTCGTGCTCGACCCCGAAGTCGTCCGGGGTCACCCACAGGTCGCGATGCGGTTCCTTGTCGAAGATCGGCCGGAGTTCACCCATGGGCGCGCCGAGGATCACGTGCGATCGGGGCGTGATGATTCCAGCCTTCTCCGAGGCCACACGTTCGCGCCAGCCATCGGCGCCATCGGTGTGGTCCTTTCCGATATTCGTGATGACGGCGACGTCGGCGTCGATCACGTTGGTGGCGTCGTAGCGCCCGAGCAGACCCCACCTCGACCACCGCCACCTCGGCACCGACCTCAGCGAACCAGACGAACGCCGCCGCCGTCAACAGCTCGAAGTAGCTGAGCGGCTGTTCCAACGTCGGCGCGATCTGAGACAGAAGGGTGAGCACTGCGGCAAGTTCGTCGTCGGTGATCTCGCGGCCGTCCCACACGATCCGTTCGTTCAGGCGCTCGAGGTGGGGACTGGTGTAACGGGCCACCGACAGGCCCAGGTTCCTGAGAATCGCGTCGGCGAACCGTGTCACCGATCCCTTTCCGTTCGTGCCGGTGACATGGATGGATCGGAATGCCAGGTGAGGATCGCCCAGCGCTGTCATCAGTTCGGTCATGGCGGCGAGCGACAGGCCATCGGTCTGACCGGCGACGGGGAGAGCACCGCCGGATCTCATCCGGTTGGCACGGTGACCTTCGAGATTCTGGTGGGAGTCGAGCCAGCCGAGCGCTTCGGCGATCCTCACTTCGAAGTGCGGGTTCGCCTAGGAGGCGGCACGACGGGGTCGAGACCGTTTGCCCGAACGCGGCACCAGCGTGGGGTTGGCCCGCTCCTTGACCGTGTCCGCGTCGATGACGCACTTACCGATGTCGGCTCGACCGGGGAGGTCGTACATCACGTCGAGGAGCACCTCTTCGAGGATCGCCCGCAGACCACGCGCGCCTGTGCCCCTGAGCAGCGCCAGGTCTGCGATGGCCGAGAGGGCATCATCGGTGAACTCGAGCTCCACATCTTCCATCTTGAAGAAGGTCTGGTACTGGCGGGTGAGCGCGTTCTTGGGTGCCGCCAGGATTTCCATCAGGGCATCACGACTGAGTTCCGAGACGGTGGCGGTGACCGGTAGGCGGCCCACGAATTCGGGGATCAGCCCGAACTTGAGGAGATCCTCGGGGCGCACCTGGGAGTACAGGTCGCTGACACTGCGCTCGGACGGATTGGCGATCGTGGCGTTGAAGCCGACCGACGTACCACCCATCCGGCGCTCGATGATGTCGTCGAGGCCGGCGAACGCACCGCCGCAGATGAACAGGATGTTGGTCGTGTCGATCTGGAGGAAATCCTGGTGGGGATGCTTGCGGCCACCCTGGGGAGGGACCGACGCAACGGTGCCTTCGAGGATCTTCAGGAGGGCCTGTTGCACGCCTTCGCCCGAGACGTCCCGCGTGATACTGGTGTTCTCGCTCTTGCGGGCGACCTTGTCGATCTCGTCGATGTAGATGATTCCGGTTTCGGCCCTCTTCACGTCATAGTCGGCTGCCTGGATGATCTTGAGGAGGATGTTCTCCACATCCTCGCCGACGTAGCCGGCTTCGGTCAGCGCGGTGGCATCGGCGATGGCGAAGGGCACGTTGAGGATCCGGGCCATCGTCTGGGCCAGCAGTGTCTTGCCCGAACCGGTTGGGCCGAGCAGGAGGATGTTGGACTTGGCCAGTTCCACCTCAGTGCCGGCCGACGCGCCGTACTGGATGCGTTTGTAGTGGTTGTAGACCGCCACCGAGAGGATCTTCTTCGCCTGGTCCTGCCCGACGATGTACTCGTTGAGGAAGTCGAACATCTCCTTGGGCTTGGGCAGCTCATCGAAGTGGACATCGGTGCCCTCGGCCAGTTCCTCCTCGATGATCTCGTTGCACAGCTCGATGCACTCGTCACAGATGTAGACGCCCGGTCCTGCGATCAGCTTCTTGACCTGCTTCTGGGACTTCCCACAGAACGAGCACTTGAGGAGTTCGCCCCCTTCACCGAATTTGGCCATCTGCTGATCCTCCTCTGGTCTACCGTCGCCCATCGACGTCACTGGAAGCGACAGTCTTGCATCTCCGTCACCCTTATGAGTCGATGGACCGGATGGGGCCCGACCGATCGACGGCATCGCGTTCCTCGATCACCTCGTCTATCAGACCGTACTCCTTGGCCTGGCGTGCTGTCAGCACGAAGTCACGTTCGGTGTCCTCTTTGATCTTGTCCTTCGACTGCCCGGTGTGGCGGGCGAGGATGTCCTCGAGTTGATTGCGCAACCGGTCGATTTCGTTTGCGGCCAGCTCGAGGTCGGAGACCTGACCCTGTGCGCCCGAGTAGGGCTGGTGGAGCAGAATCCGGCTGCTCGGCAGAGCGAGACGCTTCCCGTGGGCCCCGGCTGCCAGGAGGACGGCTGCTGCCGAGGCGGCCTGGCCGAAGCAGATCGTGCTGATGTCCGGCTTGATGTACTGCATCGTGTCGTAGATGGCGAACATCGCATTGACGTCGCCCCCGGGGGAGTTGATGTAGATGCTGATGTCACGTTCGGGGTTCTCGGACTCGAGATGGAGCATCTGAGCGCAGATCAGGTTGGCGATACCGTCGTCGATCGGCGTGCCCAGGAAGATGATGTTGTCCTTCAGCAGCCGGGAGTACAGATCGAAGGCCCGCTCGCCACGGTTCGTTTGCTCCACAACGGTGGGAACCAGATAGTTCCGGACCTGGTGGTTCTGGCTGCTCATCGTGAGTCCTGTTCTTGTTGAATCTCAGTCATCGGCCGCATCGGCGTCGTCGACCGGGCCGGGGGTATCGGGAAGTGCGAAACGATCCTCCGCGATGACGTTGCCGGATCGGCGTCGGTCACGGTCGAGTGCTCGACCAGATAGTCCATGCGCTTTGCGTTTGGCCAGATCCCATCGGATGTTCGGGCAGCATGCCCGCTTCGGAGTAGCGCGGCGGATCTCGTCGGCGGCCTGGTCCGAGCGCCTCGGCGGCGGCCTGGACCTCGTCGGTCAGCTCCTCGTCGGTGGTGTGCAGACCCTCGGCCTGCACGATCGCCCGGAGCGCCAGGTCGAGCTTGGCGCCATCGGCGGCGGTGGCCCGAATGCCTTCGATGAACTGTTCGTTGGTCTGGCCCGTCATCTGGATGAACTGCTCGAGCTGCATGCCCTGGGCCTGCATCCGCATCGCCATGTCCTCGATCCGGTTCTCCACCTCCATGTCGATGAGCGGTTGGGTGATGTGCTCGTCGGCGACCAGTTGGGCGACGGCGTCGGCGACGGCGGACCGGCGGGCGGCGATCGCCCGTTCGATCCGGGTGGTCGTCGCTCCGCTCGACGTAGTCGGCTCGGAATTCCTCGATCGAATCGAACTCGGAGTTCTGCTGCATGAACTCGACGGTCGGTTCGGGCAGTTCCACCCGCTGCACGTTGGTGACCTCGATCGAGAACCTCAGCGGTTCTTCCTCATCGGGATCGGGATGGTTGGCGGCGAAAGTCGAATTCGTCATCCGGGCTCGGCGGCCACGAGCTCGTCGTCGAGTTCGGGCACGATCGAGCCGGAGCCGAGCGTGTAGCTGTATCCGTCGGCGGTGAGTCCGGCGACCGGACTCGCCGGCGTGCTCGGTCTTGATGTTGATCGTCAGCGTGTCCCCGGACTCTCGGCCGGGCGCTCGGCGTCGACCAGTTCGCCGTGCGCTTTGAGGAAACGTTCCTGGGCCTCGATCGATCTCGTCCTCGGTGATCTCGGGCGCTTCGATCTCGACGGTGAGACCCTTGTACCCCTCGATCGCGATCTCCGGGACGGACCTGTACCACCGCATCGAAGGTCACGGTGCCGGTCACCTCTCCGCCGGTGATGTCGATGTCCGGTGGGGCGATGACATCGACCTCGTGTTCGCGTACCGCGTCGGAGTAGTAGCGGGGAAGGCTGTTCTCGAAGGCGTCGCCGCGGGCGTACTCGGATCCGAGCCGCGCCTCGAGCACCTTCCGGGGTGCCTTGCCCGGTCGGAATCCGGGCAAACGCACCTCCTTGGCCAGGCGGGTGAAGGCCGCATCGAGGTCCTGCTCGAACTCCGATTCGCTGACCTCGACCGTGACTTTGACCTTGTTGCCCTCGAGGGCTTCGACCGACGATTTCACTGACACGAGTGTATGGCGCTCGGCCTCGAATCGTCCTCGAACCAGATCGCGCATCGGCACCGGCTACCATTGCGTCTCGACCTGCGGACGTAGTTCAACGGCTAGAACTTCAGGCTTCCATCCTGACAATGTGGGTTCGATTCCCATCGTCCGCTCGTTTGTTTCACCGGGACGTGGCGCAGGTTGGTAGCGCACCTGCTTTGGGAGCAGGGGGTCGGGAGTTCAAATCTCCCCGTCCCGACGTAGAAAAGCCTGCTCAGAGAGTCGTTCCTGAACAACCCAACCTGTGGACAACCGCTCCGTGTGCAACTAACGTGCAACAACAAGCGGGCAACAGGAGGCTGGAATGGGCCGCAGGACGTTCGGAGCGGTGCGCAAACTCCCGTCAGGACGATGGCAGGCCAGCTATCTCGATCCGATCTCTCGAAGAAGAGTTCCAGGACCCCAGACGTTCCGCACTAAGGCAGACGCAAATGCGTGGCTGGCGACGGCGCAGATCGAACTCGAGCGGGGTGAGAGCCTCGACCCCTCCGGCCGTCGCCGCACCTTCGGCGATTATGCAACCGTCTGGCTGAGCGGAAAGACCAACCTGCGCCAAAGCACCCTTGAGCTCTACGACTGGTTGCTACGGGGGCACATTCTGCCCACCTTCAACGAGTCCCGGCTCGTCGACGTCGATGCAACAGCGGTTCGTCACTGGAACGCCGAGATTCGCTCGGGCTCTATCAGCGACACCACGGCGGCGAAGGCCTACCGGCTGATGCGCCAAATCATGGAGGCAGCGGTCGACGACCGCCTTATTCGCACGAATCCCTGCCGAATCAAAGGTGCCGCCGTCGAACGATCCGCGAAACGCGTCGTTCCGACCACTGCACAGGTCCTGGAGCTGGCCGAGACGATTCACCTGGCCTTCCGGCCAACCGTCCTGCTCGCCGCGTTCGGCGGCCTCCGCCGAGGAGAGGTACTCGGACTCGCCCGACAACACCTCGAACTGGTCGCGCAGCCAACAGTGCGTGTCGAGCGCTCTCTCGTGCAGACTGACCGAGACGGATTCGTGCTCCAACCGCCAAAGACGGCCGCCGGCATCCGAACAGTGTCGCTCCCACAGACCGTCGGGGACGAACTCGAAACCCACCTCGATCAGTTCGTACCCCTGTCACCCGATGCGTTCGTGTTCGCGGCCGAGTATGCCGACGGACTCACCTTCCGCCACGCATGGGAGACCGCACGCAACACCGTCGGCGCCACCTGCACCTTCCACGACCTCCGTCACTACGCCGGCACCGAAACCGCCGCTGCCGGCGCATCCATTCGCGAGTCGATGGCCCGCCTCGGCCACGCCTCCCCCGACGCAGCCCTGCGGTACCAGCACGCCATCGCCGAACGCGACCGCCACCTCGCGGACACTCTCGACGACCGCATCACGTTGAAGCCGCGGTAACGCAACGGGCTGTATCCTGTCGCGCGGCGAGCGGGAGGTTTCAAGAAGTATTGGACACGTAGGGCG
>CAWCAF010000004.1:0-98254 GCA_963793385.1 uncultured Acidimicrobiales bacterium | reverse complement strand
GCAACGTATTGCTCCCGCCCGGCCATTGCTGTCCCCTGACGCAAAGCTCGAGTTCGATTACACCGACTTCACCAGTCCGGCCAAGGCCCGGGACGCTCGCTTCCAGGTGCGGGAGCGGGTGGGGGTGACCTCCCGTCTCATCACCGTTCTCAGCCCTTTCACCAGCTACATCGTCATTCCGATCTTCGCGTTGGCAAACGCCGGGATCCTGCTCAGCGGCGATGTCATCAACGAGGCCCTCTCCAGTTCGGTCACACTCGGCATCGTGCTCGGTCTGGTCATCGGCAAACCGCTCGGGATCTACGCGTTCGCGCTCGTCGGGATCCGTTCGGGTATCGCAACCCTGCCTCCCGCTCTCAGGAAGACGCACATCCTGGCCGCGGGTGCGGTGGCCGGTATCGGATTCACCGTTGCGCTGTTCATCAACGGTCTGGCCTTCGAGGGACCCGAGCTCGAAGCGATCAAGGACCAGGCGACGATCGGCGTCCTCGCCGCCAGCCTGCTGGCCACGATTGTCGGTTTCGTGATCCTGAGATTGACCGGGGCCGCTCACGAGGGGACACCCGAGGGTGATCTGATCGCCACGATGGTCGACGCCGACGCCGACGGTGCCCCCGATCTCCAGGTCATCCAGCGCTGAGATCCCTGGTGAGCCGGGTTCATGCACCGAGGCGGCGGCGTTTTCGTTCCACCGCTCTCTAGAGTCTGGTCTCGTGACCCACTCCCTCGTCATCGTCGAATCTCCCGCCAAAGCCAAGAAGATCGGTGAGTATCTGGGTTCGGACTATGTCGTCGAGTCCTCGATCGGGCACGTGCGGGACCTGCCCCGGAACGCCGGCGACGTCCCGGCCGCCTACAGGGGTGAGAAGTGGGCGCGGATGGGTGTCGACGTCGACAACGACTTCAAGGCGCTGTATGTCACCAGCCCGGACAAGAAGGGTCACGTCCGGCATCTGAAGTCCCTCCTGAAGGAAGCCGACGAACTGGTGCTGGCCACCGACAAGGACCGCGAGGGTGAGGCGATCGCATGGCATCTCCTCGAGATCCTGAATCCCAAGGTCCCGGTGAAGCGGATCGTCTTCAACGAGGTCACCAAGGAGGCGATTCAACGGGCGCTGACTCACCCGGGTGAGCTGAACCTCAAGGTCGTCGAAGCTCAGGAGGCCCGCCGGCTGCTCGACCGGCTCTACGGCTACGAGGTGTCGCCGGTGCTGTGGCGCAAGGTCCAGCAGGGTCTTTCCGCCGGCCGGGTCCAGTCCGTCGCCACCCGGATCGTGGTCGAACGCGAGCGTGAACGGATGGCGTTCGTCTCCGCCAACTACTGGGATCTCGTCGCCACGTTCACCGCCGCCGGGGCCGAACGGCCCTTCACCGCCAAGATCTTCGAGGTGGACGACGCCCGGGTGGCCGGTGGCAAGGACTTCGCCTCCACGGGCGAACTCAAGCAGGTCAGGACCGCCGCTGGTCCACCTCGACGAGGCCGGTGCAAGAACGCTGGCGTCGAGCGTGAGGGACGAACGGCGATCGTCGAGAGCCGCGAAGCCAAGCCGTATCGCCGTCGCCCGGCGGCGCCGTTCATCACCTCCACCTATCAACAGGAGGCCGGACGCAAGCTGCGGTTGTCCTCGGCCAACGCCATGCGGTGGCCCAGGGCCTCTACGAGCGCGGCTACATCACCTACATGCGAACCGACAGCACCACGCTGTCGGAGCAGGCGCTGAACGCCGCCAGGAGCCAGATCGCGGATCGCTACGGCGCGGAGTTCCTTCCCGACCAGCCCCGGGTGTACAAGGGGAAGTCGAAGAACGCTCAGGAGGCCCACGAAGCCATCCGACCGGCGGGCGATCGGTTCCACACCCCCGAAGAGGTTGCCGGTGAGCTGAGCGCCCAGGACCTCCGGGTCTACGAACTGATCTGGCAGCGTACCGTGGCCTCCCAGATGACCGATGCAACCGGCGAGACGGTCACGATTCGGCTCGGTGTCGACACCACCGACGACACGGCACGCAACGTTCTCGACGAGCGGCACGACGATCCGCCACCAGGGCTTCCTGAAGGTCTACCGCGAAGACGTCGACGAGGACGACCAGACCGACGACGTCGATGGAGCAGCAGCTGCCCCCGCTGAACGAAGGCGATTCGGCCACGGTGCGCTCCGCCGAAGCCGAAGGCCACGACACCCAACCACCGGCCCGCTACACCGAAGCGTCACTGGTCAAGAAGCTCGAAGAGCTCGAAGTCGGCAGACCCTCGACCTACGCCAGCATCATGCGCACGATCCAGGACCGTGAGTACGTCTGGAAACGAGGTTCGGCCCTGGTCCCGAGCTTCAAGGCGTTCGCCGTCGTCACGCTGCTGGAGGAGCACTTCCCGGACCTCGTCGACTACGCCTTCACCGCCGAGATGGAGAACGATCTCGACGAGATCGCGCTCGGTGGCGAAGAACGGGTGCCCTGGCTGACCACGGTTCTACTTCGGAGGTGCCGACGATCCCGGGCTGAAGGCCAAGGTGAGCGATCGCCTCGACCTGAGATCGACGCCCGAGCGGTCAATTCGATCCCCATCGGCGCCGACTCCGAAGGCCAGATGATCGTCGCCCGCGTCGGTCGTTACGGGCCGTACCTGGAGCGGGGCGAGGCCCGGGCGTCGATCCCCAACGACATCCTCCCCGACGAACTCACCGTCGAACGAGCACTCGAACTGATCAACGCCCCGCAGGGCGACCGGGAGTTGGGGACCCATCCCGACGACCGGTCAACCGATCTTCGTCAAGAACGGGCGCTTCGGCCCCTACGTCCAACTGGGCGAGCGTGACGAGGACGACCGGTGACAAGCCGAAGATGGAGTCGCTGTTCAAGACCATGGATCCCGAGATCGCTGACACTCGAGCAGGCGCTGCGAGCTTCTCGCTCTCCCGAGGGTCGTCGGTGTGGACGAAGATCGGGCCGGGAGATCCTGGCCCGCAACGGTCGGTACGGCCCCTACATCAGTCGTACGATGATCGACGGCGACAAGGAGAAGACCGACAGTCGTAGCCTCGAAGCCGAGGACCAGCTGTTCACGATCAGCGAGTCCGAGGCCCGGGTACTGTTCGCCCAACCCAAACGGCGTCGCGGTCAGCAGGCGGCCAAGCCCGGTTCGTACCGTGGGGACCGACCCGGCGACCGACAAGCGGTCGAGCTGAAGGACGGGCGATTCGGCCCCTATGTGACCGATGGCGAAACGAACGCCAGCCTCCGCAAGGGCGACGATCCCGAGACGATCACGATCGAACGGGCATCGGAGCTGCTCGCCGATCGTCGAGCCGCCGGTCCGGCCAAGAAACGGAAGAAGACGGCGAAGAAGAAGAAGGCGGCCACCAAGAAGGCAAGCGCTGCGAAATCGCCGGCCAAGAAGGCGGCGAGTAGCAAGCCGCCGAAGAAGGCGGCCGCCAAGAAGGCGGCGAAGCGCCGAGCCGACGATTCGTCGGTCGACACGGCGGAGGATCCGTTCTAATTGGCCCTCTACATTGCACTCGAAGGCGGCGAGGGGTCGGGCAAGAGCTCTCAGGCCAAGCGGCTCGCTCGCCGGCTCGGTGCGGTCCTCACCCGCGAACCCGGCGGTACGACCCTGGGCTCGGAATTGCGCAAACTACTGCTCGCTCCCGACCTGCCGGAGGTCAGCCCGAGAGCCGAAGCGCTGCTCATGGCAGCTGACAGGGCCGAGCACATGGCATCTGGTCATCGAACCGGCCCTCGCCGACCGACGCCATGTCGTGTCGGATCGGTCGGTGTACTCCTCGCTCGCCTATCAGGGTGGCGCCAGGGGCCTGGGCATCGAACAGATCCGACGACTCAACGAGCTTCGCCGTCGGCGGTGTCCTGCCCGACGTGGTCGTGCTCCTCGACGTGTCCGCCGCATGTGGCGTCGTCGCGGCTGAGCGGTATCCCCGACAAGCTCGAGGCGGCGGGCAGGCGATTCCACGACACGGTCCTGGCGACGTATCGACAACTCGCCGCACGAGGAACCGGACCGGTTTCCTGATCGTTGCCGCCGATGGGGGTTTCGCCCAGGTCGAGGCGGCCATCTGGGCCGCGATCGAACCACTGGTCGAGGCCGACGCACAATGAGTGGGCGCGAAGTTGGATTCGTACGCCGCCGTCGTGGGTCAGGAGGAGCCCGTGGCGCGGTTGCGAGCCGCCGCCGAATCGCCGGTGCACGCCTACCTTCTCGTCGGCAATCCCGGATCGGGATCGCGTGCGGCAGCGCACGCGTTCGCCGGCGACCTTCTCGCCGACGGTCTCGTCGATGCCGCCGCCGATCGTGCTCGGCAGCTGGCGCTCGCCGGCACCCATCCGGATCTCGTAATCGTCGAAGCCGAAGGGGCGACGCTGCGGGTCGGCGACGCCGAGTTCATCATCAATGTCGCATCGACGACGCCGGTCGAGGGTGCTCGAAAGGTGATTCTGATCCACCGGATCGACGTCATCGAGCAAGAGGCGGTCGGCAAGCTCCTCAAGATCGTCGAGGAACCTCCGGCCGGTACGTTTTTCGTTGCGTTGGCCGGTGAACTGACGCCGGAGTTGTCCACGATCGCCAGCCGTTGCGTCACCGTCGAGTTCGGGCCGTTGTCCGCCGGCGCGATCGAGCGGGCACTGCTCAGGCCGAAGGAGTCGCCGGGCGACAAGGCGACGATGGCGGCGACCGCCGCAGGTGGCGACCTCGATCGAGCCCGCCTCCTCGCCAATGATCCTGCCATCGCCGTCGCGCTGAGCTCTGGCGAGCAGACTTCCCGACGCCTCGACTGGAGCGGACATCACCGCGTCTGGGAGCTCACCCGCCAGATCCGCGAGGCGATGGACGAGGCGGCCGAACCGCTCGAGGAGCGTCATGCCCGGGAACTGGCCGAACTGGAGCTGCAAGCCGAGCAGCGCGGTGAGCGGGGCTTGGGTCGCGCCCGGGTCATCGCCCGTCACAAACGTGAGCTGCGCAAGCTGAGGTCCGACGAGATCCGGTTCGGATTGGCGACCCTCAGCCGTGGCTACCGGGATCGATTGCTGGCGGGACCGGACCCCGGTTGCGGTCAGGGCGGTGGAGCGAACTCAGTATGCGGCCGCGTGGAGCTGGTCCGCAACCCGAACGAGTCGTTGTTCCTGCAGTCCCTACTCCTCGATCTGGGCGGGTGAAGCCAACGGGGATTGCTAGCCTCCACTGTCCTGCCCGAATAGCTCAGTTGGTAGAGCGACGCTCTCGTAAAGCGTAGGTCACGAGTTCAATTCTCGTTTCGGGCTCGTTGTCTACCGGCGTTCTCGATCGCCACTCGAATGCGTTGGCCAGGGAGGCCGGCACCTCGGTCCGGAGGCGGTCGGCGATCACGTGCCGCAATTCGGCTTCGAAATCGAAAGCATGACCGCACGGTGGGCACTCGTCGAGGTGGGCCTGGATCCGCTGCCTCTTGTCGTCGGTGATCTCGCCGTCGAGGAACGTGTGGAGCTCGTGCACCGTCCACGAGCAGTCCGGCTTGTGGGGCGGGTCGCTGGTGGTCACAGGTCGGTCATCCGGTTTCGGTGCTCAGCAGTCCTCGTTCGACGGCCAGCTCGTACAACGCCTTCTGGAGCGCGTTTCTTCCACGGTGCAGACCGACTCATCACCGTACCGATCGGTATGTCGAGGATTTCGGCGATCTCCTTGTAGGCGAAACCTTCGACATCGGCGAGAAGAACCGGGCAATCGGTAGTGCTCGGGAGGCCGGCGACCGCATCGGACACCGCCGGTTCGGTCAGGCGATCCATCAGGTCGTCCTCGGCGCTCTGGCTGATGCCCTCGTCGCCGACCCGTCGGTAGAGGTAGAGATTGTCGACGTCGTCGAGTTCGGTTTCCTGAGGGCGTCGGCTGGCGCTCCGGTATCGATTGATGTGGGTGTTGGTCAGAATCCGGAAGAGCCACGCCCGTCAGGTTCGTGCCTTCCTGGAACGAGTCGTAGGCCCGGTAGGCCTTCAGGTAGGTCTCCTGAACGAGATCCTCGGCGTCGGAGCGATTGTTCGTCAGCCGGATGGCGGTTCCGAACAGCGGTCCGACGAACGGTTGGGTGTCTTCGGTGAAGTATGCCTGGTCGGCCACACTACGCAGGATAGGACCGTCGCCGGGACGGTGCAGGACCCGAGCCGATGCGAGCCGATCCGAAGCCGTTCTGTGCAGCTCGGCTCCTGCCATGGGGCCCCTGAGCGGGTAGCATCGGCCATGTTGTCGGTTATATGGCACTACTGGATAGGGGTTCTTCTCGCGGTGGGCTCGATCGCAGCGATCCTCGGACTCGTCCTCGGCTACATCGTCAAGGTCAAGCGGATTCAGTACCCCCGGGAGAACTGAGTGGCGGCGACGGTCGACTGGGCGACCGCACGGTCGGTCGCTGCACGTGTCGTCAAGGACGACGGTTTTGCGTCGACCTACCGCGCCGAGTCATTGCGAGCGGACATGGCCGAACTCACGCCCACAGGCCGAACAGCTCGTCGAGCAGGAGACCGGCTTGGTCAGTCTGAGCGGTTCGGCGAGAGCCAAGGTCGTCGATCGGGCGGAATGGGTCGAGGCGAACCTCGCCAGTTTCGATCGGCTCATGCGCCCCTTGCTGGCCAAGCTCGACAAACCCAAGCCCGACCGCCCGGATGCCGAGCCCTCCTCGGTCGGCCAGCTGCTGAGTCCGCTCGGGAAGGTCCTCTCCGGCGCAGCCGGGCGGGTCGGTCCCAAGATGACAGGCGGCGAACTGGGTGTACTTCTCGGCTGGATGAGTGGCAGGGTGATCGGGCAGTACGACCTCCTCGATCGTCGAAGACGAACGTCCCGAGGACCAGGATTGGGTCTACTACGTCGGCCCCAACATGCTCTCACTCGAACAACGGTACGGATTCCCGCCCGAGGAGTTCCGTCTCTGGGTGGCCATCCACGAGTGCACCCACCGGGCGCAATTCACCGCTGTCCCCTGGCTGCGACCACACTTCCTCGGCATGGTGAACGAACTGGTCGATGCGGTGGACCCCGATCCGAAGCATCTGATCGAAACCGTCAAGCGACTCGCCGAGCAGAAGCGCAAAGGCGGTCAGCTCGTCGACGGCGGCGGGCCTCTCGACTCTCTTCGCCACCGACGAGCAGAAGGAGATCATGGGCCGGATGACCGGACTCATGAGCCTCCTCGAAGGACATGGCGACGTGGTCATGGATCGGGCCGGGCAGAATCTCATTCCCTCACAACCCCGCTTCCATCGCGTCTTCGCCAACCGCCGGAAACGGGCCTCGGGTCCGGCCAAGATGATCCAGCGGCTGCTGGGGCTCGAAGCGAAAATGGCCCAATACGCAGAGGGTGAGAAGTTCGTCGAATCCGTCGAGCAGGCGGGCGGTCAGGAGTTGTTCAACAAGGTCTGGGAAGCACCCTGCCCACCTGCCCGACGCTACTGAAATCAAGGATCCGTCGTTGTGGATTCAACGGATGGCCTGATCGCCCTCGACTCCGAGACCGACGCCTGGCTCGAGTCGCTGCACCTTCGCCTCGCCTGGCTCCCATGCGGTCTGTGCCGTGTCCGGCGGTGCCGATTCGCTGGCGATGCTGGTGCTGGCCGTCGCCGCCGGTCTCGAGGTCACCGCCGTCCATGTCGATCACGGCCTTCGACCCGGCAGCGCCGACGAGGCCGGATTACGTCGCCGACGTGACCCGGGACGTGGGGGGTCGGACCTGCGGACGACGTCGGTGTGGATCGAGCCTGGTCCCAATCTCGAAGAGCGGGCGAGGACGGCCGCTACCGAGTGCCTCGGCCCCGACGTCCTGACCGGTCACACCGCCGACGACCAGGCCGAGACCGTCCTCCTTCAAATCCTCCGCGGCGCCGGGGTGGACGGGATCGCCGCCATGGCTCCCGGGTCGACCAAACCCATCTCGCGACTGCGCAGGACCGAAACTCGAGCCGTCTGTGAGCACTTCGGTGTGCGCTGGTTCGATGATCCGTCGAACACCGATCCGAGATTCGTCCGGAATCGGGTCCGGCACGAAGTACTCCCGTTGATCAACGACATCGCCCGTCGCGATTGTGTCCCACTTCTCAACCGCACCGCAGCGGCTGCTCGTCAGTCGACCGCAGCTCTCCGGTCACTTCTGCCCGTGGGCGACCCGTCCGACACGCGATGGTTGGCGACCCTCCCCGAGGATCAGGCGGTGCTGCTCGTACGCAGCTGGTTGGCCGAACGAACCGGGCGTCCGGTGTCGGCCGCGGCAACCGCCCGGGCTATGACCGTCGTCGAGCACCGCGCCATCGGAACGGAGATCGAGGGCGGCTGGAGCCTTCGACGAACCGACGGCCGGCTGCGTCTCCACGCCGTCGGTGTTACCCAACCCGCCTCTGGCCCGCTTCGCCTAGGGTGAAACCGATGCGTCCCCTCGTCATGGGCATTCTCAATGTCACGCCCGACTCCTTCTCCGACGGCGGCCGATTCGCCACCTCGAAGCGGCGATCGCCCACGCCCATTCGATGGTCGACGACGGTGCCGACATCGTCGACGTCGGCGGAGAGTCGACCCGCCCGGGTGCCGCACCGGTCGGGATCGACGAAGAACTCGAGCGGGTCCTCCCGATCGTCGGGTCGGTCAGCCCGTTCTGCCGGGTGTCGATCGACACCAGAAACGAACCGGTGGCGCAGAGCGGCGGTCGAGGCGGGAGCAACGATGATCAACGACGTCTCGGCGTCGCTCGGATCGGTCGCAGCCGAACTCGGCGTCGGGTACGTGGCGATGCACATGAAGGGTCGAGCCGGACACCATGCAGGAAGCACCGCACTACGATGACGTGGTCGCCGAGGTGCGGGACTTCTGCGTCCAACGTGCACGTCGCCGCAGCCGACGCCGGTTGCACCGAGGTGTGGATCGATCCCGGATTCGGTTTCGGCAAGACCGAACGACACAACCTCGAGTTGCTCACCCGGCTCGACGAGATCACCGATGCCGGCTTCGGTGTGGTCGTCGGAACCAGCCGAAAGCGGTGGATCGGATCGATGCACACCCGTTCCGATCAGCGGGTGTCGACTGCGCCGATACCTTCGGTCGGGGTCGACGACCGACTCGAGGGTTCGGTGGCAACCGCGACCTATGCGATGGCGATGGGGGCGACCATGATTCGAGTACACGATGTCAAGGCGGGTTGGCAAGCTGCCAGCGTTGTGGCGGGGACGACCACTCCCGCCGGATCACGGTCCTGAGGAGGGCGGTTGTGATGGCAAAAGGCAAATGGGCCCAGGGAATCCCACCCCGGGACTTCAAATGGGTGATCACAGACAAGTTCGCGATCTGTGAGAAGCTCGGCGGCTACGGAGAACAACACCGACCGGTGCGGCGGCAGGAGGAGGTCATCTGGGTCCGCGAACGACGATTTCGGTATGTCATCTCGCTCACACCGGGCGACGACCTGAGTGGCTACGACGAGTTGGGTGTCCGCTGGAAACACTGGCCGCTGCACGACGCCGCGACCTCGAGATCGTCGTTGGATGCGATCTACACCGAATTGCAGCGCTTGCTCCGCACCGACTCGCCGATCCTCGTGCACATGGAGGAGGTCAGCGATCGCCTGGCCGGATTCATCGGCGGCTACCTCGTGTTCACCGGGATGGTTCCCGAGGTCTCCGAGGCGATCCAGCTGACCGAGAAGTTGATGGAACGACCACTCGGGCCCGTCGGTCGCCAGATGGTGACGGCCGGTCATCGCATCGTCGAGGACAGTGAGGCGAACGAGGCCAATGAGCCGTTCCCCCGGAGAAGTCCGGGTCCGAAGCGTGAGCCACCGGGATCGGATCGAGATCCTCGGGTTCGAACTGCTCCTCTACTGCGGTGTTCTGCCCGAGGAGAAGATCCGCCGGCAACCATTCCGGATCGATCTCGAACTCGAGGTCGACCTGAGCGCGCCGGCGGAGACCGACGACCTCGACCGACCGTCGATTACGGCGCTGTGATCGACCGGGTCGCCGCTCGACTCGAAGCGGAACGGTCTCGACCTCCTCGAACGTGTTGCCGGGCTCATCGCCGAGGTCGTCCTGTCCGATCCGTCGGTGTCGGCGGTCGAGGTCGCGGTCCACAAACTCCGACCGCCTGTCGCTCACCATGTCTATAGCACCGGGGTCCGTCTTCGCCGGGAGCAACGTTGAGCGAACCGGCCCCGACAACCCGGGCGTTCCTGGCCCTGGGTTCGAATCTCGGCGATCGTCGGCAATATCTGCGGGAGGCGGTCGGTGCGCTCGACGACGTCGTTGCGGTGAGTCCGGTCTACGAGAGCGAACCGGTCGGGGGTCCCGCTCAGGATCAGTTCCTGAACATTGTCGTCGAGGTGCTGACGATCAGGTCCCCAGAGCGGTTGTTGGCGAAGTGTCACGAACTCGAACGGGGTGCTCGGCGCACACGGACGGTCCGGTGGGGACCTCGAACGCTCGATGTGGATGTGGTCTGGATCGACGGCCACACCTCGAACGATCCGCACCTCACCGTCCCACATCCCCGAGCCCACGAGCGCAACTTCGTCATGGTTCCATTGCTCGATCTCGCCCCCGATCTGATCATTCCCGCCTACGACCCGGCGGCAGCGGTCGGCACGGTGCACAATCGGGGACCGTTGTAGACCAGACTCTGTCCAACGCGAGTCGTATTCGAAAGTGCAGTAGCTCCCATGGCAACACTTGACCTGCTCGTCATCGGAAGTGGCGTGTCGGGGCTCTCGGCTGCGGTACGTGCTGCCAGCGCGCACCGGCTCCGCGTCGGTGTCATCACCAAGGGGCAGCTGCACCAGACGACCACTCGATGGGCCCAGGGTGGCGTCGCCGCCGTTCTCGGCGGCACCGACGATCCGGATTCCACCGACCTCCATCTGGCGGACACGTTGGCCGCGGGAGCCGGCTTGTGCGACCTCGACGCCGTTCGTGTGCTCGTCGACGAAGGACCCGTCGCGCGTCAGCGATCTCATCGCTCTGGGCGCCATCTTCGACCGTGACCACGACGGCGACTTCATGCGGGCCCGGGAGGGTGGTCACAGCCTGCCGCGCATCCTTCACGCCAAGGGTGATGCAACCGGCGCCGAGATCGAACGGGCGCTCGTGGTCGCGGTGCACGACACGGCGGCCTCGCTGGTCGAACATGCTTTCGCCGATTCGCTGTTCGTCGAGAACGGTCGGTGTGTCGGTGTCCGTTACCAGAACGCCGCCGGCGACCTTCACGAGATGGAGGCTGCCCATGTGCTCCTCGCCGCCGGCGGTGCCGGCCAGCTGTATTCGGTGACCACCAACCCGGTCGAGGCGACCGGCGACGGCATCTCGATGGCGCTGGCCGCCGGCGCTGCGCTCGGCGACATCGAGTTCGTACAGTTCCATCCGACCGCCCTGCACCACCCGTCCATGCCCCGGCCCCTGCTGTCCGAAGCGCTCCGAGGTCACGGTGCGGTGCTGCGAGATTCCAACGGGAATCGGTTCGTCGACGAACTCCAGCCGCGGGACGTGGTCAGTCGAGCGATGATGCTCACCATGATCGACCAGCACGTCGATCATCTCTACCTGGACGCCACCGGTCTCGAGAACTTCGCCGCCCGGTTTCCCACCATTCATCGATCCCTCCAGTTCGTCGGTCTCGATGCGACGAGCGACCTCCTACCGATCGCACCCGCCGCCCACTACACCTGTGGCGGCGTGATCACCGATCTTCGAGGTGCAACCACGCTCCCTGGCCTCTGGGCAGCCGGCGAAGTCGCCTGCTCGGGCGTCCACGGAGCGAACCGATTGGCATCGAATTCTCTTCTCGAGGGCATGGTCTTCGGGCCTCGGGCCATCGATGCGGTAGCAGAAGGGGTGGCCGACGCCGAGCCCACCGGCGCCATGCGCACGGTGCTCACCCCGAGGAAGCTGCGGTACGGGGCAAACGGCTCGTTCCCCCGCCGCCACCGCGTGGGGGTCTGCCGAGCCGACCCCGGCGAGGTTCGCCGTGAAGTGCAGAACGCGATGACCAGGGGGGCCGGCGTCTTCCGGGACGCCGACTCGTTGGCGGATACCGCCGGTGTGCTCGACCGGGTGGCGGCGCATGTGCCGGCGGTCGATCGTGACCCTGGCCTGGCTGGAGGTGCGCAATCTGATCACGCTGGGCCGAGCCGTCGTCGCTGCGGCGGCGTCGCGCACCGAGAGCAGAGGCGCACACAGCCGGGAGGACTACCCCAACACCTCCGACGAGTGGATGCTGCGGCAGGTGATGGTCTGAAACTGGTGACGTAGAGGTGCAGGCTCGGTTGTCGCCGCGGAGGATCGATGCCGTACTGGACGGCGTCTATCGTGCTCGGGGTGCTCGACATACTGGTTTCGGTCATCGGACCGGTCGTCGCCATCGTCGCTGTCGGTGCACTGGTCGGCCCCAGGTTGGGTCTCGAGACGGCGACGTTGTCCAGACTCGCTTTCTGGATTCTCGGCCCTGCGTTCATCTTCGACGGTCTCGCCGAGGCGGACCTACCGCGCGAGACCGTGCTCGGCCTCGCCGCCGCATCGGTCGCAGGGATGGTCGTCGCCGGGCTGGTCGGCGCAGGAATCTCCAAGCTGATGGGCAACGACTTCGAGAACATCTCGGTCGATGTCGTCTCCTCCACCTACGGCAACGTGGGCAATACCGGCATCGCCATCTGCGTGTTCGCCCTCGGCGACGAGGTACGTCCGGCGGCGACGGTCGTGCTCGTGGTCGTGAATACGATCGGCGTGATCGTCGGCGTCTCATTGGCGACCGCCCGAACCGGTACGCCGTCAGCGGCGCTGCGGGCGGCGTCGACGACCCCGCTGGCGCTCGCTGCCATGGCCGCCCTTCCCGTCAACGTTCTCGACATCGAACTCCCGGCCTGGATCGATCGACCGGTCGGCCTCGTCGCCGGCGCGCTCATCCCGGTGATGTTGCTGACCCTGGGCCTCCAACTGCGGGCGGTCGACATCAGTCGTCCCGAACCCGGCGTATTCGCATCCGGTCCGTCGAAACTGTTGGTGGCACCACTCATCGCATGGACGGTCGGCGGTCTCGTCGGGCTGGACTCGATCGACCAGGGGGTGGTGCTCATACAGGCATCCATGCCTCCCGCGGTGTTCACCATGCTCGTCGCACTCGAACACGACCTGGGTCCGAAACGAATGACCAGTGCTCTGGTGAGCATCACCGCGCTGTCGCTGCTGACCGTGCCGATCGCGGTGGCGATCGCCCGGTAGCTGGACCACCTCACCCGGATCCACACCCCAACGCCTACGATGCACCGGATGCGGAGAGACCTGATGCCCCCGGTTGCCGACGTGCGCACACTCGTCGCGCTCGGTGCTGGCCGAGGACCTCACGCCATTGGGTGATCTGACATCATCTCTACTCGACCCGACGGTGGTTGCCACCGCCGAGCTGCGGGCCCGTCAGCCCGGTGTGGTCGCCGGGTGCCTTTGCGTCGAGGAGACCTTCCGTGCGGTCGATTCCGCCGTATCGGTCGAATGGGACAGGACCGACGGTGATGCCGTCGACGTCGATGATGTGATCGGAGTCGCCACCGGGCCGCTGTGCACCCTTCTCACCGCCGAGAGGACCGCACTCAACTTCCTTTGTGCCCTGAGCGGGATCGCCTCGAATGCTGCGACGATGGGTCGACGTGGCCGCCGGTCGGGTGATCGTGTGGGACACGCGCAAGACCACGCCCGGATACCGCAGTCTCCAGAAGGCGGCGGTCCGTGCCGGTGGAGCGGCCAATCACCGCGGCAACCTCAGCGATTGGTTGATGTTCAAGGACAATCATCTGACCGGCACGACCATCACCGCCGCTGTCGATGCGGCGCGGCAGCGCTGGCCCGGCCGGACCGTACACGTGGAGGTGGACCGTCCCGATCAGATGCTCGAGGCCCTCGAGGCGGCGGCCGACATCATCCTGCTCGACAACTTCGATCCCGAGGAGCTGAGCGGGCTTCGTCACCGACGAGGCCCCACTGGGCCGAGGAACACCGGTCGAAACGGCCGCTGCTCGAGGCCAGTGGTGGTATCACCCTGGCGACGCTCGACGCCTACGCCGCCAGTGGCGTCGACCTCGTGTCCTCGGGTTCGCTCACCAACGCTGCCGGTGTCCTCGACATCGGCCTCGACGTTCGAGCGGCACCGCTCGCCGCCCGGACCGAACTAGAGCACCCCCGATGAACCAGGACATCCCCTACCGATTCGAACCGACCGCCACCTCGGCCCAGCTGCGGAGCGAACTACGGCGAGCTCGACGCCGGAGTGGAAACCGGCGTGACCGTGACCGTCGCCGGGCGACTGATGCTGCGCCGGACCCAGGGCAAACTCGCATTCGGCACGCTCCAGGACGCGGAGGGGCGGATCCAGTTGTTCGCTCCTTCGAAGGTCACACCCGACTTCGACCGATTCACGGGACTGTCGCTGGGCGACTGGATCGGTGTGACGGGCGAGGTCATGACGACCAGGAGGGGTGAGCTCAGTATCAAGGTCCAGGACTGGACGATCTTGGCCGAGCACCCGAAGGCCATTCCCCGACAAGTTCCACGGCATCACCGACCCCGAACTGCGGTACCGGCAGCGCTACGTCGACCTATGGGTCACCCCCGAAGCCCGCCGCGTCTTCGTGATGCGCTCCAGGATGTTGAGCCTGACGAGACGATGGCTCGAGGACCGGGGTATTCTCGAGGTCGAAACGCCGGTGTTCCATCCGATTCCCGGTGGTGCGCTGGCCCGTCCGTTCACCACCCACCACAACGCGCTCGACTCGGAGTTCTTCCTCCGTATCGCACCGGAGCTGTATCTCAAGCGGTTGGTCGTCGGTGGGCATCGAACGGGTCTTCGAGATCGCCCGGGTCTTCCGCAACGAGGGCATCAGTACCCGGCACAACCCCGAGTTCACGATGCTCGAGCTGTACCAGGCCTACGCCGACTACGACGACATCATGGGACTCGTCGAAGAGCTGATCGAGTATCTGGCGGTCGAGCTGACCGGCTCCTCGACTGTCATCTACGACGGTCGGCCCATCGATTTCAGCGCACCGTGGCGACGGGCCACCCTGGTCGACCTGATCGAGGAACACACCGGCGTGCGCTCGATCTCGACACCCCGATCCACGAACTCCGGCAGGCGTGCGCGGATCACGACGTGCCGGTCGACGAGAGTGACGGTCCCGGGAAGCTCCTGCTCGAACTCTACGAAAAGACGGTCGAGGGGGCCCTCTGGGGTCCGGTGTTCGTCACCGATTACCCCGAGGAGGTGTCGCCCCTGGCCCGGGTCCATCGCACAAGGCCCGGCTACGCCGAGCGTTTCGAGGCCATCGTCGCCGGCCGTGAGCTCTGCAATGCCTTCAGCGAGCTGATCGATCCCGACCATCAGAGGGCCCGATTCGACGAACAGGCCGCGGCCAAGGCCGGCGGTGACGCCGAGGCGATGGCCGTCGACGAGGACTATCTGCGCTCGTTGGACTACGGCCTGCCCCCGACCGGGGGCCTCGGTATCGGGATCGACCGGCTGGTGATGCTGCTGGCCGACGTGCAGACGATTCGAGATGTCGTTCTGTTCCCGACCCTCAAACCCGAGGCCCTTGATGGGCCGACGAATCCGGGGTCGTGCCACCGGACTCGACCCTGACGGCTGAGAATCCGAGCGCCACAACCGTCGGACCCGGTCGGGTGCCTATCATCGTCCGGTGGACCTGATCTGGGGACTGCCGGCGCATCCGCTGATGGTGCATGCACCCGTCGTCCTGTTGCCCCTGTCCTCGTTTGGTTCGATCATCCTGGCGACATCGGCGAAGCATCGTCAGCGGTACGACCTGCTCGTCGGCACCGGTGCGGTGGCGGCGCTCTTCTCGACCTTCCTCGCCAACAACTCCGGTGAACGTCTGAGCGAACGGTTGGAGTTGGAAGCGGCGGTCGAACGCCACGAGAACCTCGCCGGAACGACGCTCGTCCTGGCGGCCGCCTTTGCGCTTCTCACCCTCGTCAACGTCGCCACCGCCAGAATCCGTGCGTTCGATCGTTCCACGATCGCCGGAGCGGTGCTGCCGGTCGTCGCGGCGTGTATCGGAGTCCTGGCAACGATCTGGATGATCCGGACCGGTCACGAGGGCGCCCGGCTCGTGTGGGAGAACGTCGTCGAGTAGACGCGACCTCGCCCATGGCGTGCGGACGTCTCACCGGCCGGCCGTGTGTTTCCACCTGCTGAGCCTCGCACTTACGATCAAACCATGAACAGGATCGCAGTTGTCGGTGCGGGCCGAATGGGAAAGTTCCACATTCGCACCATGATGGACATGGACGGCGTCGAGCTCGCCGCGGTGGCCGATCCATTTCCTCACCCAGACTTGAGCGAACTCGAGGTGCCCATCTCCACCGACCCGATGGCGGTTGCGTCTGAGCGCTGGGATGGAGTGATCGTGGCATCGACCGACGAAACTCATTCAGAACTCTCGATCGCTGCTCTCGAAGCAGGCAGCCGAGTTCTATGTGAGAAGCCGTTGGCTGCCGACCTGGCCGCAGCTGTGGCAGTAGTGGAAACCGAAGCAGCGATCGGGGAGCGTCGGTTGCAGGTTGGATTCATGCGTCGCTACGACCCCGCTCACCTCGACGTAGTGGCAGAACTCGAAGATCTCGACGGCTTGGACTACCTGCGGTGCACCCATCGCAACACCAACGCCGAAGCTCGGCCACCTCGGGCTGTCATCAATCAATCGATCATTCACGACATTCACACCGTCACGTGGTTGCTCGGTCCGACCGCGGCGGTGGCGACCAGCGCGGTGCCTCGACCGGGCGGCCTCGATCACGTAGTGCTCACTCTCCAAATGGAGTCGGGAGCCCTGGCATCGATCGAATTCCAGGACCGAACCTACGCGTACGAGGTGGAGATCGAAGCCAGCGGTCCGAACGGAATGGTGCGTTCTGCCTCCCCATATCTTTCCTCGACCCGTCGACTGGTGAGCGAGACGGAGCCCTACAGCGACTGGTTCGGCTGGTTCACCGAGGCCTATCGGGCTCAGGATCGGGCCTGGATCTCCTCACTTGATGGCCCAACAGCAACCGGACCTTCAGCCTGGGACGGTCTGGAGGCTCAATTGGTATCCGAAGCGGCGCTGGTATCCCTGTCCGAGCGAGGATCGATGGTCCCCATCGACCGATCGCTGGATCAGCCAAGGCTCTACCGCTGAGTACCACGAGGATCGAGATCGACCCCGTTCGTGTGGCCAGGATCTGCGCCGCGCCCGGGATCGAGATCAGGGGCCCGCCGCCCCCTGCGTTGGGCTGAACTCGATTCGTTCGGGCGTTCTGCCAACCGACTCGAATCGATGACCACCGCACACGGTTGGGTGGCGACAGGGCCGGAGCCGTAACCTCACGGACGTGGCCACCAATCCTCTCACCACCCTTCCGACGGCGGCGGCGGACACCCTTCGGGTCGAAGAGACGCTTCTCTCGACGGTCCACATCGAGGGCGACCCGTATCTCACCGAGATCGCCTCGCATCTGATCAAGGCCGGCGGAAAGCGACTGCGACCCCGCTTCGCCATCGCCGCCGCAGCGTGTGCACTGCCCGATGGTGTTCCGGTCTCCCTCGACGTCGTCCGCGGCGGCGTGTCGGTCGAGTTGGTGCACATCGGGAGCCTCTACCACGACGATGTCATGGACGAGGCGGTGCTGCGCCGACAGGTCGAGAGCGTCAACGCACGATGGGGAAACCTGCGGGCGATCCTGGCCGGCGACTATCTGCTGGCCAAGGCGTCGGAGATCGCAGCGGATCTCGGCGTCGAGGTCGCCGGGCTCCTCGCCACCACGATCGGCAAAGCTCTGCCAGGGTCAGGTCGCCGAGCTCCAGACCCTCTACGACACACAGCGCAGCGAGGATCAGTACTTTCCGAGCATCGAGGGCAAGACGGCATCGCTGTACTCCGCAGCGGCCCGGATCGGTGGCATCGTCAGCGGACAGCCCGCCTCCTCCATCGATGCGCTGACGGAGTTCGGTCGCCTCTACGGCATGGCCTTCCAGGTGGTCGATGACATCCTCGACGTGACCGCATCGGATGAGCAACTCGGCAAGCCGGCCGGTAACGACATGCTGGAGGGTGTGTACTCACTGCCGGTCATCCACACGCTCCACTCCTCGTTCGGCCCGGATCTCCGGACGCTGCTGAGCGACGAGATGACCCGAGCCGATCGCCTCGATGCGATCGACATCGTCCGCAACGGTCCCGGCGTCGCCTCCGCGCTCGACGGTTGCCGAACGTTTCGTCGAGCGAGGCCAAAACCGTCATCGTCGATGTCAGCACCAACGACGCTGGCTGTGCTCTGGGAGCGGCGTGCGACCATCTGCTCGAATCTGTCGCTGCGGTGACCGCCTGAGCGCGTCGAGCGACCGTCCCGGGTCGGGCGCTCGCGCCGTCGAGCGGTGTGACGTGGAACAATCTCTGGACGGGGATCGTTCTAAAGTCACCGGCCGACCCCGAATGGGCCGAATGGCTCATCCCCGTACTCCCCGAGCCGACCTTCTCCATAGAGGGCCGGTAGACTCACCCCACGTGCCTCGCACACCTGGAGGACCCATGTTCGAACGTTTCACTGACCGAGCTCGCCGAGTGGTGGTCTTGGCCCAAGAGGAAGCACGACTCCTCAACCACAACTACATCGGCACCGAGCACATTCTTCTCGGTCTCATCCACGAAGGCGAAGGTGTTGCCGCCAAGGCCCTCGAGTCGCTCTCGATCTCGCTCGAAGGTGTCCGCGAGCAGGTGCAGGACATCATCGGTCAGGGCAGCAGTTCACCCAGCGGGCACATCCCCTTCACGCCCCGCGCCAAGAAGGTCCTCGAGCTGTCCCTGCGGGAAGCATTGCAGCTCGGCCACAACTACATCGGCACCGAACACATCCTCCTCGGTCTGATCCGCGAGGGCGAAGGTGTCGCCGCCCAGGTGCTGGTCAAGCTGGGCGCCGACCTGTCCCGTGTGCGTCAACAGGTGATCCAACTGCTCTCGGGATACTCCGGGCCCTCCAGCCAGGGGACCCCTCCGAGCGAGAGTGGTGGAAAAGCGGGTGCGAGCACGGGCTCCTCGACCGGCGACACGCCGTCGGGTTCGCTGATCCTCGATCAGTTCGGTCGCAACATGACCCAGCTGGCCCGGGAGAAGAAGCTCGATCCGGTGATCGGCCGCGGCCGGGAAGCCGAACGGGTGATGCAGGTCCTGAGCCGGCGCACCAAGAACAACCCGGTGCTCATCGGCGAACCGGGCGTCGGAAAGACCGCCATCGTCGAGGGACTGGCCCAGATGATCGCCAACGACGAGGTGCCCGAGACCCTGCACGGCAAGCAGCTCTACACTCTCGATCTCGGCGCTCTCGTCGCCGGCTCCCGCTACCGCGGCGACTTCGAAGAGCGGCTCAAGAAGGTCCTGAAGGAGATCAAGACCCGCGGCGACATCATCCTGTTCATCGACGAGCTCCACACCCTCGTCGGCGCCGGCGCGGCCGAGGGTGCGATCGACGCCGCCAGCATCCTCAAGCCGCATGCTGGCCCGGGGCGAACTCCAGACGATCGGCGCCACCACCCTCGACGAGTACCGCAAACACCTCGAGAAGGACGCCGCCCTCGAGCGTCGTTTCCAGCCGATCAAGGTGGAAGAGCCGACCGTCGAGCACACGATCGAGATCCTGAAGGGTCTGCGCGATCGGTACGAATCACACCATCGGGTCACGATCACCGACGAGGCCCTCGTCGCGGCCGCCAACCTCGCTGACCGCTACATCGCCGATCGTCAACTGCCCGACAAGGCGATCGACCTCATCGACGAAGCGGGATCCCGCCTGCGAATCAAGCGGATGGCAACCCCGCCCGCGTTCAAGGAGATCGAACAGCAGCTCAGCAGCATCGTCGAGAGGAAGAAGAACGCGGTCGAGTCCCAGGACTTCGAAGCCGCCGGAAGCCTGCGTGACGAGGAGAAGGAACTGCTCGCCAAGAAAGCGGAGATGGAGGGCGAGATCAAGGCCTCGGGTGTCGATCTCTTCGATGAGGTGAACGAGGAATCGATCGCCGAGGTTCTCAGCATCTGGACCGGCATCCCGGTGTACAAGCTGACCGAGGAGGAAACCGAGAAGCTGCTGCGCATGGAAGACGAACTCCACGAGCGGGTGATCGGCCAGCAGGACGCCATCAGGGCGGTCTCGCAGAGCATCCGCAGAACTCGCGCCGGACTCAAGGATCCCGAAGCGGCCTTCGGGTTCCTTCATCTTCCTCGGTCCGACCGGCGTCGGGAAGACCGAGCTGGCCAAGACCCTGAGCCAGTTCCTGTTCGGCGACGAGGATGCCCTCATCACCCTCGACATGTCCGAGTACATGGAGAAGCACACCGTGTCGCGACTGGTCGGCTCGCCGCCCGGGTACGTGGGCTACGAAGAGGGCGGCCAACTCACCGAAGCGGTCCGTCGCAAGCCGTTCAGCGTGGTCCTGTTCGACGAGATCGAAAAGGCTCATCCTGACGTGTTCAACACCCTCCTCCAGATTCTCGAAGACGGCCGGCTGACCGACTCCCAGGGACGTTCGGTCGACTTCCGCAACACCGTGCTCATCATGACGTCGAACCTCGGCACACAGGACCTCCGCAAGGCGACCCTGGGATTTGCCAAGAACGACGAAGCCGTCACCTACGAGCGCATGAAGGAAAAGGTCAACGACGCCCTGAAGAACCACTTCCGCCCCGAGTTCTTGAACCGTGTCGACGAAACGATCGTCTTCCACGAGCTCAGTCGGGACGAGGTCATTCAGATCGTCGACCTGATGATCAAACGCACCGTCGGGCAGCTCGAAGGTCAGGGCATCGGTCTCGAGCTGACCGATGACGCCAAGCTGCTCCTGGCCGACCGAGGCTACGACCCCACGATGGGTGCCCGTCCGCTGCGCCGGGCGATCCAGCGCCTGATCGAAGACCAGTTGTCGGAGAAGCTCCTGTACAAGGAGTTCAGAGCCGGTCAGATCATCGTGGTGGACACAGTGACCGCTGAGGGCGGCGAGCAGGAGTTGACCTTCACAGCCCACGAGGGCTTCCAGCCACCACCGACGCCCGAGTTGGCCGAAACCGGCGACTGAATCAATCCTGACTCTCGATGGCGGCGATGGTGGGCCCATCGCTGTGGCCGGCTCGTTCGTCGATCTAGTGTTGGCTACCGTGGCCAAGCGTTTTGCTCTCCGAGGCGGTCGACTCGTGCTGCTGCTGGCGGTGCTGGTGGTGTCGGCGTGCAACGCCGAGGTGCTGACCACGGTGAACGTCGAAGAGGACGGATCGGGCCAGGTCGAGGTGGCGCTGGTCATGGAGCCCGAGCTGTCCGCCCAACTCCCCGATCTGGAAAGTGCGGGTATCGCATTGGCCGATGCGAGGGCGAGCGGGTGGGTGGTGGAACCACGAGAGCTCACCGACGACGGCAGTACCCGGATTCGGGCCACCAAGGGATTTGCCAATCCCGACCAGTTCAGCGAGGTGATGACCGAGGTCAGCGGGTCGGATGGGTTGTTCCGGGATTTCGAGCTGGAACGGATCAGCAGTTTCGCCCAGGTCTCGTATCGGGTCACCGGCCAGCTCGAACCGGCTGGGTTCACCTCTTTCGGAGACGCCGAGCTCGATGCTCTTCTCGGTGAACCGCTCGACTCCTTCGTCGAACGGATCGGCGCCGATCCGGCGGCGACGACGGTCCGGTTGGCCCTGACCTTGCCCGGTGAGGTGCCGCCGGACGGATCGAACGGCACCCGCCTGGATCAGGCGTCGGACTCGACGACGCGGTTCTGGACCGTCACCCTGGCCGAGACCCAAAGGGTCTCGGTTCGATCCGAGAGCACCACCCGGGAAATCACCGCTCTGGTCGCTCTGGGGGTGGCGGTGCTGACCGGTGTGGTCGCATTGTTGCTCGCTCTCGCCGTCGTGCTGCGCCTCATCCAGTCGCGTCAGAAACCCACGCCGACGTCGACGAACCGTCCGTCGGCCCGGGCACCTCGTACGACCGAGACCGAAACCGAGATTGCGCCCGGCGACGTCGACGGTCCTGCGGAATCGGCGATTGCGACCAACCCGACCGTGGTGGCCCTGGACGGAATGGGCGTGTTGTACGGCTTGGGCGCCGACATCGACGAGGTTCTCGTGCCGTTCTGTTTCGAAAGAGGTTCGACGCTGACCGCCGACGAGATCGCCGGCCGGGCCCGGCAGTTGAGCCTCGGCCGTATCGAACCGTCGGCGTTCTGGCACATGGTGGGCGTGGACGGTAGCCCGGACGACCTCGACGATGAATATCTGGCCAAACATGCCCTCAAACCGGGGGTGGTGAAGTTCCTCAGATCGCTGCGTGACCGTGGGGTCAGGGTGGCCTGCATCACCAACGACTCGGCGCTGTGGGCCCGCAAACTCCGCCAACGGCACAGCCTCGACACCCTGATCGACCCCTGGGTGGTGAGCGGCAGCGTGGGCGTCCGCAAACCGGATCGACCGATCTTCGAAGTCCTGCGCCGTCTCACCGGCGAGGCGCCGGCCAACATCCTGATCGTCGACGATCAGTTGCACATCCTCGATGCCGCCCGGGCCCTCGGCTACCGAACCGCATGGTTCGCTCCCGACGGTGCGGCCGCCGATGCGAGGGGGCATGCCATCCTCCGAAGCTTCGATGTCCCCGAGCAGAAACCCCGACCGGAACCGGCGTCGGCCCCTCAGCCATCAGCGCCGTGAAACCGACCACGGTCGGCGGGAGGCGGATCGACTGTCACACCCGCTGACGAGGCTGTGGTCATGAGTTCGAGAGAAACGACCCACCGATGCACCGAGTGTGGGTATGTCCACCACAAGTGGCAGGGTCGCTGTGGTGCATGCGGCCAGTGGGGCACCCTGCCCGACAAGCCGTCGTCGCCGCCCTCGATCTTCGCCGATGTGCCGCTCAGACGTCTCGACGAGGTGGACGGGACACAATCCATACCAATACCGACGACCGTCGCCGAGATCGACCGGGTGCTTGGCGGCGGATTCGTACCCGGGTCCGTTTCGCTGCTCTCGGGTGAACCGGGGATCGGAAAGAGCACCCTCACCCTCCAACTCGCGTTGCGGATCGCTCGCAGCGGGGCCGCGGTCGTCTTGGTCACCGGAGAGGAGGCACCGACCCAGGTGGCGGCCCGTGCCGGGCGGATTCACAGCAGACCGATTCCTTCCTCCCTGGCCGTGCTCGACACGCTCGAGACCGACCGGGTAGTGCACATCATCGAAGAGAACCGTCCGCAGATGGTCATCGTCGATTCGGTACAGACGCTGCGACTGGGCGAGGAAGGCAGCCCGGGGTCCGCCTCCCTCCTGCGCAATGTCGCCGGCAGGCTCGCCGAGTCGGCCAAGAAGAACACGGTGTCGCTGTTGTTGATCGGCCATGTCACAAAGGACGGTGGGCTGGCCGGCCCCCGGACGCTCGAGCATCTGGTCGACACCGTGCTGTCCTTCGAAGGCGACCGCAGCACCGATCTCCGGTTCCTGCGATCGGTCAAACACAGATTTGGCGCAACGAGCGAAGTCGGGCTGTTCGAGATGGTCGGAACCGGACTTCGTCCTGTTCAGGACCCGAGCGCACGGTTTCTTGCTGATCGCCACCCTGACCTTCCCGGATCGGCCGTCGTTCCGGTCCTGGAGGGGCGCCGACCGGTGATGGTCGAGATTCAGGCACTGGTCGCCACACACAGCGAGAACACCGGTGTGTTGGCTCACGCAGTGCCGTCCGGTCGTCTGCGCGTGGTCACGACCGTCGCCGGCCAGTACCTCGACGGGGCGCTGTCCCGGTCCGACATTCTGGTGTCGGCTGCCGGAGGAGCCAAGGTGTCCGACCCCGGAGCGGATCTGGCGATGCTCCTGGCGATGATCTCGGCCGAGACCGGCATTCGGGTCCCGGCCGGACTGGCGGCGTGTGCCGAAATCGGGCTCAGCGGCGAGCTCCGGCGTGTCGCAACCATGGAACAACGGCTGCACGAGACGTTCCGCCTCGGCTTCACCGAATGTGTCGTCCCTCGATCGTGTCCCGACGGTCCGACCGGTCTACGTCTCCTGCGCTGTTCCACTGTCAACGACGCGGTCCAGTCACTGATTGGAGCAAAGGTCTGACGTGTCGTCACGTTGCGCACCTACACTTTGGCGATGGCCCAGTCCGATCGAGCACTGCTGAAGGTTCTCGCTCAGATCGCACCGGGCACGCCGTTGCGGGAAGGGTTGGATCGGGTGCTGCAATCCGGCAGGGGCGGTCTGATCGTTGTCGGCGACAGCCCGGAGGTTCTCAATATCTGCTCCGGTGGGTTCCTGCTCGACTCGGCCTTCACCCCCCAGCGTCTGGCCGAGGTGGCCAAGATGGACGGTGCGATCATCTTGGCGCCGGATGCGGTGCGGATCGCCCGTGCCAATGTCCACCTCGTGCCCAACCCCAACGTGCCCACCACCGAGACCGGGACCCGGCATCGGACCGCTGAGCGCGTGGCTCGGTCTCTCGATGTTCCCGTCGTCGCCGTCTCCCAGAGCCGCAAGGAAATCCAGGTGTACGTGTCCGAGGATCGTCATGCGCTCGAACCGGTGAGTCGCCTGCTCGAACGCTCCAACCAGGCAATTCAGACCCTCGAACGCTATCGCAGCCGCCTGGCGAGCGTGTCGGCCAACCTGTCGGCCCTGGAGGTCGAGAACCTGGTCACCCTCCGAGACGTGATCGAGGTGCTCCAACGCACCGAGATGGTCGCCCGCATCGCCAAGGAGGTCGAACGGAACCTGGTGGAGTTGGGTTCGGACGGCCGACTCGTCCGATTGCAGCTCGAGGAACTGATGGGTGGGGTGATCGATGATCGTCGTTTGCTCATTCGCGATTACTTCACCGAGGACGCCGGGTTCCACATCGAGCAGGCCATGGACGCCCTCGCCGAACTGAGCGATGACGCTTTGTTCAACGAGGAGGTTCTCGCCAAGACGTTGCATCTCTCGGCGTCGGTGACCGACCTGGACGGCTCGTTGGAGTCACGCGGTTATCGTCTGCTGTCCAAGGTTCCGCGCCTGACCCCGATCATGGTCGATGACATCGTCGAACGGTTCGAGAGCCTCGACGCCGTGCTCGCCGCCACGACCGCAGAGCTGCAGGAAATCGACGGTATCGACCCGTTCCGCGCTCGCGGCGTCAAGGAGAGCCTCACCCAGCTCGTGGAAACATCGATACTCGACCGTCTCCAACGTAGTTAGCGGGCCCGAAGCTCCAACTGAGGTCGGTTGCGGATGTGGTAACGCCGGTCGCGCTGTTCGATCCAGCCGAGTCGAACGAAACTGGCGATTGCCTTGTTCACCCGTTCGCGGCTGGCTCCCACCATGCCCGCCAATTCTTCTTGGGTCACCGGTAGCGCAAACTCGTCGGTGTCACCGGCGATCTCCAGCAGGCGTTTTGCGGTTCGCCCGGTGACGTCGAGGAAGACCGAATCGGCGAGTACGCCGTCCATGGCCCTCAGGCGAGCCGCCAGGAGCGCGACCACCCGCCAGAGCTGTTCTGGCTGTTCCTCGTAGAGGCGCCGCAGTGGCTCATAGGGGATGGCGAGGACCTCGGACGCTTCGAGGGCCCGACCGTCGGTCGACCGGTTTCGTTGATCGAACAGAGGCATTTCCCCGAAGAGGTCGCCCCTCTCCATGAGCGCAACCACACTCTCTCGACCATCGATCGACCGGTTGACCATCGCCACCCGACCGCTGAGGGTCACGAAGAGATTCTTGGGTTCGTCGTCTTCTCTGAACAGCACATCACCCCGCTTGAGCTTGCGGCTCTCAGATTGTGCAGCGATCACCGCCAGCGTGTCCGACTCCAATCCGGAGAAGAGCTCTACGTCGGAAAGCAAGGCCGGGTCGATCACCCCATCACAGTACATCGCCGGAGTGGAAAATGTCACAGTCCAGCAGACGTCGATCGATGCCCTATCGTTGATCTGTGGAGTTGTGCTCGATCGTCGTCGCCGGAGGATCGGGGACACGGATCGGGGGCAGCGTGCCCAAACAGCTCCGCCGGATCGGTTCCCATCGGCTACTGGACTGGTCGGTACTGGCGGTGGCGCGGGTCAGCGCTCGTCTCGTCGTCGTCGCGCCAGAAGGACTCGTCGATGACCACCGTCCGGCCGTTGAACTCGCGATCCCGGTCGAGGTGGTCACCGGAGGAGCGACGAGGTCGGCGTCGGTTCGGGCCGGCCTGTCGGCTCTCGAACGGCACCATCCCACGCATGTCCTGATCCACGATGCGGCCCGACCGGCGGTACCGGCGGCGGTGGTCGACCGGGTTGTCGCTCGCCTTGCCGATGGTACCGCCGCGGTCGTACCGGTCGTCCCCGTCACCGACACCCTGCGCTACGTCGACGGTGGCAGTGTCGACCGCAACGCATTGTGCGCTGTCCAGACCCCCCAGGGTTTCACCTTCGAGCTCATCCGCAAGGCTCACCGCGGCGACGTCGATGCAACCGACGATGCGTCTCTCGTCGATGCGATGGGAGTCCCGGTCGTCCATGTGGAGGGTGATCCACACAACGTCAAGGTCACGGTTGCCTCCGATGTCGCCCTTGCCGGGATACTGCTGGGATGAACCCTGTTCCCGATCTCGGTCGGCTTCGCACCGGCCATGGCTACGACGTCCACCGGTGGTCTGACGACCCTTCCCGACCGCTGGTCCTCGGTGGTGTTCTCTTCACCGATTCGCCAGGTCTGGTGGGCCACAGCGATGCCGACCCGATCGCCCACGCCATCATCGACGCCATGCTCGGTGCGGCCGGCATGGGCGATATCGGCCAGATGTTCCCGGACACCTCCGCCACCTATGCCGGAGCGAACAGCGTCGAACTGCTGAGGTCGGCCGCCAGCGAGCTCCGTGATCACGGATGGCGGCTCATCAACGTGGACTGCACGGTCGTGTGCGACGTACCCCCGATCGCACCTCAACGATCACGCATGGAGGACCTGCTGTCGGAGGCCGCGGGCGGGCAGGTAACGGTCAAGGGCAAGAGAACCGAAGGGGTGTCGGGCTTGAGCGAGGGAATCCAATGTCATGCGTCGGCTCTGCTGGTGGGACCATGAGTTCAGCAGGAAAGGGGCAGAATCGGGGCCGTTCGCAGAAACCGCCGCCGAAGCGCTCGCGACGACCGGCCGGGGGTGGGCGCCCCGTCGGCTCGAACGCCGATCGGCAGTCCTCCCGGCGCCGCCGGACCACCCGAGGTCTGGGTGGTGAACAGGTCGAAGGACGCCAGGCGGTACGCGAGCTCCTGCTGGCACGTCGCCGTCCGGTCAGCGAGATCCTGATGGTCGACGACCTCGACGATGCGCCGATTCTCGTCGACATCAGGGAACTCGCGACGGACATGAACATCCCTCTCAAGTCGGTGACAAAACGTCGCTTCGATGCCGATGCGCTCACGTCGAGCCACCAAGGTGTGCTGGCCAAGGCAAGGGCGCTCGAGGAGCGCTCCCTGACCGACCTGGCGGCTGGGTCGGCGCCGTTCTTACTCGTACTCGACGGCATCACGGATCCCCAGAATCTCGGGGCGATCCTGCGGACGGCTGAGTGTGCCGGTGTCACCGGTGTCGTGCTCCCCCGTCATCGCGCTGTGCATGTGACGGCAACGGTGACCAAGACCGCTGCCGGAGCCATCGAGCACCTCCCGATGGCGCTCGTCGGCGGGATCCCGAGCGCCATCGCCGAGTTGAACGAAGAGGGTGTTCTCACCGTCGGGCTCGACGCCGATGCGCCGACCTCGCTGTACGACGTGGACCTCGGTGGCCGCCGCCCGGTGGCCCTCGTGCTCGGAGCCGAAGGAACGGGATTGGGCCGCCTCGTTCGTCAGCGTGTCGAGATCCTGGCCAGCCTGCCCCTCCGGGGCGAACTCAACAGTCTGAACGTTGCGATGGCCGGAGCTGCAGCCTGCTTCGAGGTCGTCCGACGACGGTCCTGAACCCGCTCACGAACTCGAATCGTCACTGCGGGTGAACTGTTGATAGGCGTAGAAGGCGCCCACGATGACGGCGACCACGATCCCCAGCTGGACGATCGTCCACAGAATCCCGAACAGCCAGCGGATCAGCAGCAGAGTCACGACGATCACAGCGACCGAAGCGACGACTCTCACCATCAGCGGAGCCGACGCCGGGTTCAGGTCGTTGTTGCCGGAAGGGCTGATCGCCATAGTGGCATGGTAGCTCAGGTCCGTTTCGCGATTTCGACAACGGCCACCTCGGCCACCAGCGGCACGGTGTCGCGGAGGGCACGATCCAGTCCGAAACGCTCTGTCAGGGAGACCACGTCCACATGGTCGGGTATCTCGCGATCCTCGAGGTCGGCTCCGCCCACGATCGCCACGACCGGCGTGCGCTCGGACCATCTCGCAACTCCACCGACCACCTTGCCCCGGAAGGACTGCGCGTCGCAGAAACCCTCACCGGTCAGCACGAGATCGGCGGCGTCCAGAGCCGTGTCGAGGTGCACCTTCTCGGCGAGAAGGTCGAAGCCCGAGACGATCGAGGCTCCGACGGCGGCCAGGCCTCCGGCCAAGCCGCCTGCAGCACCCGAACCAGGAATGGGTCGAACATCGATGCCGTGGTGCTCCTGGAAGGTGACCGCCAAGCTCTCGAGACGCCGTGTCAACAACTCGACCTGGGCTCGACTGGCACCCTTCTGGGGACCGAACACGGCGGCCGCGTCGATGAACAAGGTGTCGACGTCGGTGGCCGCAACCAGCTCGACGGACTTGAGACGGGGTGGCAACGGCATTGCCCGCTGGGCACCGAGACCTCCATCGGTCGTCGCTGATCCCCCGAGGAAGACGGTGATCTCCTGCGCCCCCGCCTCGTAGGCGGCCGAGATCAGTTCGCCCGTTCCGTAGGTACTGGCCGCCAAGGGTTCGTTTCCAAGGGCGCCGCCGACAAGACGCAGTCCGCTGGCCTGCGCCATCTCGATGAATGCCGATGTCGCATCGAGGCGCCATCCCGCCTCGACCAGATCGCCAAGGGGGCCGGTGACGACCGACCATCGGTTCGGTCCTCCGAGCGCGTCGACAGAACCCTCGCCGCCGTCGCTCAGCAGGCACTCATCGACGATGTGGCCGCGCTCAATCAGGGCTGCGGTGACCCCATCGTGGAGCTGACGCTGCGTGGCGGTCCCGCGGAACTTGTCGAATGCGAGAAGGACTCGGATCAGATGTCGATCTTGCCATCGAGACCGACGATCACGATCACGTGCGCATCAGCGGGATCGTCCACGTTGAGGGGATCCGGGAACGGCACGACGACACTCTCGTCGAGTCCAAATGCCTGAGCCACCCCCAGCGCGTCGACCTCGTAACCGGGGGCGTATTGAACCTCGGTGTCCTGGTCCTGGTTCGCGTTGTCCGGTTCGAGCGAGGTGTAGCCCGCCTGTTCGACGATCTGTGCGCCACGCCCGGCGATGCCAGGTTTGCCGACAGCTGCGTTGAGCACCAGCACATTGACCTCGGCCTGTGGGCGAGCGGTCGGCATGGGTGCGGCGGTGGTGCTCGTTGTCGTCGCCTCGGTGGAGGTCGTCGAACCGCCGTCGTCGGAGGCTGGTTCGCCGTCGTCGGGGACCTGAGCAGCGCCGTCGCTGCCGCCGTCGTCGGAGACCTGAGCGGAGTCGTCGCCGGTCGCCTCGACGTTGTCGTTGGAGTAGCCGAGCCACATCAGCAGTGCGCCGACCGCTACCGCCGCCAGGATCACCGCCACCCCCCGAGCTGCGTTGGCTCCCACCGATTGTGTGAAACCGCCTCCAGCGTCATGTGCTCCGGTGTTCATATGCGCAAGAGCTTAGTCCTCCTTGCGTGATAGTTTCTTCGCACCCGCCCGAATAGCTCAGTTGGCCAGAGCGCTGCTCTTGTAAAGCAGATGTCGTGGGTTCGAATCCCACTTCGGGCTCGTTCTGGCGGGGAGCGACGCACCCGCGATGACCGGCGGGGCGCCCCATTTCCCTTCGGGGCCCTAGTCTCGTCGGGGTGAAGAACTTGGTGGAACACGATCCCTGGCGGATCGTCCAGAACGGATTCGATCCCGAGAACAACCGGATCTACGAAAGCCTGTTCTCCCTCGGCAACGGACACTTCGGCGGCCGCGGCAATCACGAGGAGACCTACACCGGGGACTCTCTGCCGGGGAACTACTTGGCCGGTGTCTACTACCCGGATCCGACCCGGGTCGGGTGGTGGAAGAACGGTTACCCCGAGTACTTCGCCAAAGTGCTCAATGCGGCGGACTGGAAACGGTTGCACATCACCGTCGACGGCGAAGAACTGGATCTGGCCACGTCCGAGGTGACCGACTTCCGGCGGGTGCTCCACATGGATCAGGGAACCCTCGATCGACGGTTCACCGCAACCTTGTCCAACGGTGCGGTCGTCACCGTCGAAGCCCTCAGGTTCGTCAGCCTGCCCGACCCGCAACTCGGCGCCCTCCGCTTCAGGCTCACCTGCCACCGTGCATCCGACGTGACGATCACCTCCGCCGTCGAGGGTGACGTCGTCAACGAGGACTCCAATCACGAATTCGGGTTCTGGGATCCGGTGAAAGAGACCGCCATCGGTAGCCGCACGATCGTCGTGGCAAAGACGAAGAAGACCGGTTTCGTCGCCGCGGTCGGCTCGGATGTCTCGGTGGCGATCGATGACGCCGAGGTGGTGTTCGACCCGACGCCGACCACCCGTTCGCTGTTCGCGGCAAGCACTGTTGCGTTGTCCGTCGATTCGGGCCGAACGGTCGAGATCGTGAAGTACGGCTCGAATGTCACGTCGAGGGATGTGGAGCCTTCTCGGCTACTCCACAGGTCCCACGAGGTGCTCGATCATGCCGGGTCGGTCGGTTTCGAAGGACTGCTCGCACAGCACATCGACGCCTGGAGGCACAAATGGGAGACGAGTGACGTGGTCATCGAAGGCGACGTCGCCGCCCAGCAGGGAATTCGATTCAGCATCTTCGGCCTGAACAGCACGTTCACCGGGGACGACCCGGATCTGAACATCGGGCCGAAAGGCTTCACGGGCGAGAAGTACGGGGGTGTCACCTACTGGGACACCGAGGCGTTCTGCTTGCCGTTCTACCTGGCCACCTCCGAACCCGAGGTCAGCAAGAACCTCCTCCGCTACCGCCACCGCCAGCTCCAGAAGGCGATCGAGAACGCCGCCAAGCTGGGATTCTCCGGCGGCGCGGCGCTCTTTCCCATGGTGACGGTCAACGGCGAGGAATGCCACAACGAGTGGGAGATCACGTTCGAGGAGATCCACCGCAACGGTGCGATCGCCTTCGCTATCTTCAACTACGTCCGCCACACCGGCGATGCCTACCATCTGCTCGAAGGTGGGCTCGAGGTGCTCATCGCCATCTCGCGGTTCTGGTCCCAGCGGGTGTCGTGGTCCGACGTCCGTTCGGCATGGGTGATGCTCGGCGTCACGGGCCCCAACGAATACGAGAACAACGTCGACAACAACTGGTACACCAACCTCCTGGCCAAGTGGACTCTGCGGTACACCCTCGATGCGATCTCACAGGCACGATCGCTCGACGAGAACCTGACCGACCAGATCCTCGATTCGGTGGCGTTCGATGAAACGACCGAACCGGCCCGATGGTCGGTCATCGCCGACACCATCCACCTGCCCGAAGATCCTGAAAGGGGTATTTTCCTGCAACAGTCCAACTACCTGGACAAGGAGCAGGTGACAGTCGACGACCTCGACCCAACCCAGCGACCGATCAACAAGCACTGGTCCTGGGACCGAATCCTCCGGTCGCCGTACATCAAACAGGCTGATGTCCTGCAGGGTCTGTGGGTGTTCGAGGATCGATACCCACTCGATGTTCTGGGTCGCAACTTCGACTACTACGAACCGCGAACGGTTCACGAATCCTCGCTCTCTCCATCGATCCATGCCGTGCTCGCCGTCCGCTTGGGCCGTCTCGACAAGGCGCTCGAGATGATGCTCCGTACAGCTCGATTGGACCTCGACGACTACAACGACGACACCGACGACGGGTGCCACACGACGAGTATGGCCGGGACCTGGATCGCGGCGGTTCTGGGCTTCGGCGGGATGAGGGTGATCGGGGGCGAGCTGCACCTCGATCCGATGCTCGCGCCGGGCTGGACCGAACTGACGTTCCAGATCCTGTTTCGGGGCGCACGGCTCAGGGTCTCGGTGACCGAGACGGGAGTGCGGATTCAGAACCAATCCGAAGGGGCCGTAGCCGCTGTGCTGGCGGGGGAACGGTTGAGCGTCGATAGCGGGCAGATCACGACCGTGGCGATCTGACGATCGACTCGGGCCCTGCGCTCATCCGGTTTCGGCCAGCCGGTCTTGTTTGCGTTTCTTGGCCACCCGTCCGCGGGCGATGGGATCCAGTTCGGCCTTGCGAAGGCGAATGCTCAGCGGCGTCACCTCGACCGCCTCGTCGTCGGAGATGAACTCGAGCGCCTGTTCCAGCGACAGCGCCTTCGGCGGTGTGAGCTTCACCGTCTGATCGGCTGCTGCCGCCCGGTGGTTGGTCAGTTGTTTCTCGCGGCACACGTTGACGTCCATGTCCTCGCTTCGACTGTTCTCCCCGACGATCATGCCCGGATAGGTGGCGACCCCGGGGCTCACGAGCATTTGGGCCCGCTCTTGCAACTGGATGAGGGCGTATGCGGTCACGGGACCCTGTCGATCCGCTACCAGCGATCCGGTGCGGCGGGTGCGCAGATCACCGAACCACGGCCGGAACCCTTCGAAGCTCTGATTCAAGACGCCGTTGCCCCGGGTCTCGGTGAGGAACTCGGTCCGGAACCCGATGAGACCGCGTGCGGGCACCAGATAGTCGAGCCGCACCCAGCCGGTCCCGTGGTTGATCATTCCCTCCATCGCGCCCTTGCGGCTCGCCAGGAGTTGGGTCACCGCCCCCAGATACTCCTCGGGCAGCGTCGATCACGACGTGTTCGACCGGTTCGTGTGTCTCGCCGTCGATGTCGCGGGTCACGACCTGCGGTTTGCCCACGGTGAGCTCGAAGCCTTCGCGCCGCATCGTCTCGACGAGGATGGCCAGTTGAAGTTCACCTCGGGCCTGGACTTCCCATGCATCGGGTCGTTCGGTGGGGAGCACCCGCAGGCTCATGTTGCCGACCAGTTCGGCGTCGAGACGACCTTTGACCATGCGGGCCGTGAGACGCTGCCCCTCCTTGCCGGCGAGAGGCGAGGTGTTGATACCGATCGTCATCGACAGGGCCGGTTCGTCGACGGCGATGACCGGCATGGGTCGAGGGTCGTCGGGATCGACGAGCGTCTCGCCGATCAGGATGTCGTCGACGCCGGCGATGGCCACCAGATCGCCGGGGCCGGCCTTCTCCGCCGGCACCCGTTGGAGTGCCTCGGTCAGGAACATCTCGGACAGCTTGACCCGTTGGATCGATCCATCGACCCGGCTGAGACCGACCGACTGGCCTCGCACCAGCGTGCCGTTCATGACGCGACACAGCGCCAACCGCCCGAGGTAGGGCGACGAGTCGAGGTTGGTGACCCATGCTTGAAGAGGGTGTCCCTCTTGGTAGGTGGGGGCCGGAAGATACTCCACGAGCAGATCGAGGAACGGGCTGAGGTCGGATCCGGGACCATCGTGCGTCCATCGACGCCCAGCCGTCCTTGGCGGACGCATACACGATCGGGAACTCGATCTGGTCATCGCGGGCATCGATGTCGAGGAACAGTTCGTACACCTCGTCCACGACCGCAGCGATACGAGCATCGGGACGATCGACTTTGTTGATCAGGAGGATGACCGGCAGCTCACGGGCGAGGGCTTTGCGCAGGACGAAGCGGGTCTGGGGGAGTGGGCCTTCGGCGGCGTCGACCAGCAGCACCACCCCGTCGACCATGGTGAGCGCCCGCTCCACTTCACCCCCGAAGTCGGAGTGGCCGGGCGTATCGACGATGTTGAGCCTGACGTCGCCATACTTGACCGAGGTGTTCTTGGCCAGAATGGTGATCCCCTTCTCCCGCTCGAGATCCATCGAGTCCATGACGCGATCAGCGACATCCTCGTTGACCCGGAACGACCCGGTCTGACGCAACATCGCATCGACCAGCGTCGTTTTGCCGTGGTCGACATGGGCGACGATGGCCAGGTTTCGCAGGTCCGAACGGGAGATCACCGGTCAAGGCTACTGGCGGGCGAGTTCCAGGAGATCCCGGGTGCTCGCGAGGTGCCAAACGTCTCGACGTGGCGTGCGGCGGCGTCAGGCGCTGATCGATCCAGCTCGGGACTCAAGTCACGACGGCCGAATCTCCGATGAAGCATGCACCAGCGCCTGGCACCGGGGGCGCTCCGACCGGGAGAGTGATCGTGACACCGCTGACACCCTTTGTGGACAACCCCACCGGTCGACTCACCGAACTCGTGTACCTGCTGTCCGATCGGCCTCTCCCATTGGTTCATCAGGCGGTCCTGGGCGCTCGATCCGGGGCGGCGAAGTCATGACCCCTGGGAAGTCGTGGCCACCGCTCTCCACCAACTCCAGTCCATGACCGACGCTTCGATCGAGCAGCGCCACCGACAGCGCAGCAGCGACGCAGCGGTGCCCGCCGCGCGCACTCGGTGCAGAAGCGACTGCTGGTCCTTTGAACCGTGCGCACCACCGAGGCGGGGGTCAACGGATCATCGTGTTGAGTCATTCGGACCAATCGGCTCATCGTCGCGATGGCTGGTGCCGAACGTAACCGGGTCACGGTGTCGTCCACTCGACACGGACCCCTCCTGGCGGGAACCAGGGAAACAACGGCCGGCGGTTCAACCGCCGGCCGTCCCACTTTTGGGTGGTACTCTCACCGGCGACGCGTCAGTTTTTGGCACTCGCGTCGTTAGAGTGCCAACAAGAGAAACCGTCCCCCTTCTAGGAGGTCATCGCCCCATGGCGAAGATGATGTCATACGACGACCAGGCTCGTCGCAAGCTGGAATCCGGCATGAACCAACTGGCTGACGCCGTTCGTGTCACCCTCGGTCCGAAAGGCCGAAACGTCGTGCTCGACAAGAAGTTCGGTGCTCCGACGATCACCAACGACGGCGTGTCGATCGCCAAGGAGATCGACCTGGAGGACCCGTACGAACGGATCGGTGCCGAACTGGTCAAAGAGGTGGCCAAGAAGACCGACGACGTGGCCGGCGACGGCACCACGACGGCGACCGTGCTGGCGTGGAGCATGGTCCACGAGGGCCTGCGCAACGTCGCCGCCGGAGCCAACCCGATGAGCCTCAAGAAAGGCATCGAGGTCACGGTGGCCGCGGTGGTGGACGCGATCCAGGACTTCGCCATCGATGTCGAGGAAAAGGACCAGATCGCCCAGGTTGCGAGCATCTCGGCCAACGACCCGCTGATCGGAAAGACGATCGCCGAGGCGATCGACAAGGTCGGTAAGGATGGCGTCGTCACCGTCGAGGAGTCGAACACCTTCGGGATGGATCTCGAGTTCACCGAAGGCATGCGATTCGACAAGGGCTACATCAGCCCGTACTTCGTGACCGATCCCGACCGGATGGAGGCCGTTCTCGACGACCCGTACATCCTTCTCGTCGGGGGCAAGGTCGGTGCGATTCGCGACCTCGTGCCCGTGCTCGAAAAAGTCATGCAAACCGGCAAACCGCTGCTCATCATCGCCGAGGACGTCGAGGGCGAAGCCCTGGCCACCCTGGTCGTCAACAAGATCCGCGGCACCTTCAACGTTGCGGCGGTCAAGGCACCCGGGTTCGGCGATCGTCGCAAGGCGATGATGCAGGACATGGCGATCCTCACCGGCGGTCAGGTCATCAGCGAAGAGGTCGGACTCAAGCTCGAGGGCGTCACCCTCGATCTGCTGGGCACCGCTCGAAAGGTGACCATCAGCAAGGACGAGACCACCGTCGTCGAAGGATCCGGTCACCACCGACGAGGTCAACGGGCGCATCCAGCCAGATACGAGCCGAGATCGAGAACACCGACTCCGACTACGATCGCGAGAAGCTCCAAGAGCGCCTGGCCAAGCTGAGCGGAGGTGTCGCTGTTCTGAAGGTCGGCGCCGCAACCGAAGTGGAACTCAAGGAGAAGAAGCACCGCATCGAGGATGCGGTCTCCACCACCAAGGCCGCGATCGAAGAGGGCATCGTCTGCGGCGGTGGTGTCACCTTGGTCCGTGCGCGCGATGCCGCCAGCCAGAACAAGGACGTGAAGAAGCTCAAAGGTGACGAGGCGACCGGTGCCACGGATCGTTCTCAAGTCGCTCAGCGGCACCGTTGCGACAGATCGCCGAGAACGCCGGCCTCGAGGGCGGCGTCGTCGTCGACAAGGTGAGCGGCCTCGAGGGCTGGAACGGGTTGAATGCCGAAACCGGCGAGTACGAGGACCTCCAGAAAGCCGGGGTCGTCGATGCTGCCAAGGTCACTCGCTCCGGGGTCGAGAATGCGGCGTCGATCGCGGCACTGTTCCTCACGACCGAAGTGGTGATCACCGACTTCGTCGACGAGGACGAAGACGACTGATCGTTCGGTCCTCCGGGACGATGAGACGAACCCGATCGAGGCTCCATTCTCCCTCGATCGGGTTGGTTCGCGAGATCGCCGCTGCGGGTCAGATGCGTTCGGTCGGGCTGTAAAGGGTTCCGGTCCCTCCCCGAGCGAACCCGATCAGTGTCATCCCCGCCCGCCGAGCGGTCTGCACGGCCAGGACCGATGGCCCGCTGGCCGCAACGAGGGCGCTGCAACCGGCCGCCCAGGTCTTCTGCACCATTTCGAAGCTGGCTCGTCCGCTCACCACGAGCGCGGCGTCGGTTGCCGGCAGCTGACCGTCCAGGAGCAGGCGACCGATGACCTTGTCCAAGGCGTTGTGGCGGCCGATGTCCTCTCGAACAACGAGTCGAGAACCATCCCGGGCCACGGCTGCCGGCCGCATGCGACGAGCCGGTGCGGTTGAACAGTGTCTGATCGGTCCGCAGGTCCTCGGGCAGCGACAGCAAATGTTGCAGACTCCATGGTTCGTGCGGGGGTAGGACCCTGAGCGTCTCGGTCAACTCGTCGATGGCGTCGGCACCGCAGATTCCACACGACGAGGTGGTGTTCCCGAGCCGCGGTGTCGGTTCCGGTGCTCGACCCCCGGTGTCGACGGTGACGACGTTGTAGTCGGAGTCGGCCGCAGATCCCGTGCCGCAGTAACGAATGCCGAGCACCGGTGCACCCTCCAGGAGGTTCTCCGTGAAACAGAAACCGACAGCCAATTCGAAGTCGTGACCCGGCGTCCGCATGGTCGAAGAGACCAGCGTCCCGTCGAGCTGGATGCTGAGTGGCTCCTCGACCAACATACGGTCGGGTCCTTTGGTGGTGGAACCGTCGGCCTGCAGCCGTCTGCTGAAGAGCTCTGCGGATGTCGAGCGCTGCATGGCCCCACGGTACCGGCTCGTCGTCGCGAGCATCGGTAGGCTCGAGAACATGACCACGACCGAGGATCCGCAGGCCGGCACCAGCCGACGAGGAGATCGACGGCGCCGAGCCGCGAGAGGGTCTCGGGGTGGTCCATCTTTTCTTCCGGACGACGGTTCTCGCCGATCGGGAGTCGATTCTCGCCGCCTTCGAGAATCTCGAAGCCGCAGGCGATCAGGTGATCACCGTGTCGATGCTCGGGCACAAGGCCGACATCGCAGTGATGGCGCTCGGGAACAACCTGTGGCGGCTGCGACGTCTTCAAACCGAGCTGACCGGCGCCGGTCTCGAGTTGGTCGACAGCTATGTGAGCATCACCGAGGTGAGCGAATACGCAGCGGGGGTACCGGACCGAATGAAGCAGGACCGGCTCTATCCCCAGCTTCCACCGGCTGGGCAAGAACGCCTGGTGCTTCTACCCGATGAGCAAGCGACGGTCGCAGGTGGATAACTGGTATGCGCTCCCCTTCGACGACCGCCGGGCGCTCATGATGGATCACGGCAAGAGCGGCAGGAACTTCGCCGGTCGCCTCGTGCAGCTGATCACCGCATCGACCGGCCTCGACGATTACGAGTGGGGTGTCACGCTCTTCGCTCAACGCCCCGACGATCTCAAGGAGGTGGTGTACACGATGCGCTTCGACGAGGCGTCGGCCCGTTACGCCGAGTTCGGTGCCTTCTACACCGGTGTCGTGGCGGCGCCGGCCGACGTGCTCACCTCGGTCGGAGTCGACTGAACCTCACGATCGGCCCGGCGACGTCGGGCGCAGTACCGTGGAGGTATGTCAGAAACCCAGTCCGGACCTGACAGAGCCCATCCCAGCCGACGGTCCCCACGGTGCTGTCGAACCCGGGGTCGACGGCGCCGGGGCAGAGGTCGCAGCCGAGTCCCCCGACGCCTGACCCTGCGCCGTCGGCGTGCGATGAAACCGCTCACCCGTCGGCGTCCGACATCGCCGGTGAACCAGCGATCTCGGCTCCCCCCGCAGAAGGGAACCGACCGCAGCCGTTGACGGCCAAGGTGCCGCCGCCGGCGCCGTTGATGATGCAGGTCCTCGGCGGGACCGTGACAGCGGTGAACGACCGGGAGGTCGAACTCACCCTCGACGACGGTCGCCCCGCCGTCATCCATCGGGAGAACTTCGACCTCGCCCAGACCGATCCGACGACGGTCATGCAGGTCGGCGACGGGGCAGAAGGAGCCGTGCTGTCCAGGGAGGATCCCAAGGACCGGGTCGTGCTGTCCCGCAAATGGCTTCTGAGAGATCGAGCGTGGAAACGGGTCACCTCGGCATCGGAGGACCATTCCACACTGCACTGCAGAGTGACGTCGGTTTCGAAAAAGGGTGCGGTGGTCGACGTGTCGGGTTTGCGTGGTTTCGTCCCGCTGAACCACCTCCAACTCGGCGAAGACGAGCCGTCCCCGGAACTCGTCGGCCAGATGGTCGATCTCCAGGTGATCGCTGCGGACCGGCAGAAGGACCGGCTGCTCCTGTCACGCCGCTCCGCTCTGCTGAAAGAGCAGCGCCGGGCCGAGCTCGAGGCGTTCCAGTCCCTCGAGGTCGGTGGTACCTACACCGGGGTGGTCGAGCAACTCACCGGATTCGGCGCTTTCGTGCAGTGTCAACGGGGTCAGGGGCCTGCTGCACAACACCGAGATGAGCTGGGACCGGGTCAGCTCGCCCAAGGGTGTCGTGGCGGTCGGTGACACGTTCCCGGTCAAGGTGATCGACCTGAAAGTCAAGAAGCGGCGCCTTTCGCTTTCGAGACGAGCCCTTGTCGAGGACCCTCTGGCGCGCCATCGAGGTCGGTTCGGTACATACGGGCACGGTCACAGCGGTTGGTCGACTACGGCGTTTTCGTCGACATCGGACCCGCCGAGGGCATGGTGCATCTGAGCGAGTTGGCCGAACATCGCCCCCACCATCCTTCCGAAATCGTCCTTCGAGGGTGATCAGGTGCAGGTGAAGGTCCTCAAGGTGAACCGGGCCAAGCGGCGGATCGAACTGTCGATACGCCAGGCGCTTGTACTCACCGTGAACTCAGCTTCGCCGACCGAGGATGCAGCGCTGTTGGCCGAGCCGTGCGTCGGCACTCTACGAAGGACTCCGGGATGTGGTCCCGGACTGGGCGGCCGCTCTCGTGCGGCGACGCGGGTCGGGCCACCGATGACCCGGCGGCGATCGACGCCGGCGCCGGGCGGGTGCGCGACTACGCAGCCGGGCCCGTTCTGGCCCAGGTGGAGACTCTCCTGGGAACCGACATCGACGAACAGTGGACCAGCCCGCTTCGAACTCGTACGCCTCGTCGTCGTGCCCGCCACCGCTGAGCTGCGGGCGCTGGGTGTATCACCGGTTCCACGAGACGCCCACTCCATCCAGCTGCATCCGGACGACATCTACGACCTCACGCCAGCGACGTTCGCCGAGATCCATCCATCCCTTCATGAACCTGGGCTCGCTTGGGGAGCAGCGAAGGCGCACGTGCACCTTCGACGTCATCGGCCCGCGGACGCGTCGCTACCCGATTCTCAGCCGGTCGTGGTCGTGTTCGCGCCAGACCTCGGGGACCGGAGCCGTTTCGACTCCTATGACGTCACCCACTTGCGTTCGGCAGCGGCGTTGGCGGACCTCGCCGACGAACCAGACCTGTTGATCGTCGACCTCGACCGGGCGTCCGATCCCGCTGCCTTTCGGCTCGAGAACGCCCACGTGGTCGGCTTCGTTTCCCACGTCGCAACCGACATTCAGGCCGTGGCGCTCAGCGCCGGGTACGACGCCGTGATGGCGAGGTCGGTCTTCTTTCGCCGTTTGCCTGAACTTCTCGCCCCGGTGCTCCGACGGTGATGGTGACACCTACGCTTCGAACAACATGACAACCACCACCTCCGACCTGATCTCCGGCCATGACCTCCGAGGCGCCGACTACTGCCGGGCTCGCTCCGACGCAGCCGACATCTGGCTCCTCGAGCTCTTCGCCACGGCGGTCGGCGACGATGCCCGGCAGGTGGCACTCGTGGCCGTCGGCGGCTACGGACGCGGTGTCCTGTGGCCGCAGAGCGATCTCGACCTGGTCCTGTTCCACAATCGACGGCGAGACATTGCCGCGATCGCCGAGCGGCTCTGGTACCCGATCTGGGACCGGAACCTCAAGCTCGGTCATGCGGTGCTGACCCCCAAGGAGGCCGCCCGGGTGGCGAGCGCCGAACTCGAGCGGGCCACCGCGTTTTCGGCGATGCGTCTGATCGCCGGTGATCCGCAGGTGTTGCGCGACGTCGAGTCTGCGGTCGCCAAGACCAGGTCAAAGCGCGGCATCCGCCCAGTTGCGGGAACTGGCCCGCATGGTCGACGATCGGCACGTCGAGGCGGGCGACGTCGCGTTCCTGCTCGAACCCGACATCAAAGAAGGACGGGGAGGCCTCCGCGACCTCGATTCGCTGCGCTGGGCCGAAACGATGCAACCGGGCTTTGCGGCCGACCTGCTCGACGGCCTCGACGATGCCGCCGAACTGCTCGGCAGGGCTCGGGTCGAGTTGCACCGGTCCACGGGCCGCACCAGCAATCGGTTGACCCTGGACGAACAGGATGTCGTGGCTCGAGCGCTCGGCATCGATTCGGGTCAACAACTCATGAAGGAGATCTCTCAGGTCGCCCGGCGGGTGGCCTGGAACTCCGACGAGGCATGGCGGCGCTGGCGTCGAGCCGAGCGGGACAGCGCAGCCCCCCGCCGCGATCGCGATCAGCTCGTGACCGACGACATCCAGATCCGACACGGAGCGCTGGCGCTGACCATTACTGCGAAGCCGGCGCAACGACCCGAGCTCTTGCTCGAATTGGCCGTGCACGCCGCTACCAGATCCCTACCGATCGATCGGTCCACCCTGCGCCGGCTGGCCCTCGAGCGTCCGAGCCTCGACGACGCGTGGGACGAACGCACCCGCCAGCTATTGGCCGAGTTGTTTCTGGCCGGCCCGGTCGCACTGTCGGTTGTGGAAGACCTGGATCACTTCGACCTGATCACCCTCATTCTCCCGGAATGGGAAGCGGTCCGGAGCCTTCCACAACGCAACGTGCTGCACACCTTCACCGTCGACCGTCACCTTTGCGAAACGGCGGTCAAAGCGGCAGCCCTGGCCGATCGGGTCCATCGGCCCGATCTTCTGGTGATCGGCTCGCTTCTTCACGACATCGGCAAGGGATTTCCGGGCGACCACACCGAGACCGGAATGGAGGTAATTCACCGGATCGCCGGCCGAATGGGGTATTCCGATGCCGACACCGCCGTCCTGGTCGATTTGTGCCGCCACCATCTCCTTCTCTCCGACGTGGCGGTCCGAAGGAACCTCAGCGACGAAGGGACGATCCGCAGCGTCGCCGCCGCGGTCGATTCACCGGAATTCCTCCACCTGCTGGCGGCGATGAGCGAAGCCGATTCCATCGCCACCGGTCCCGCCGTCTGGGGTTCGTGGAAGAAGGGGCTGCTGGCCGAGCTGGTCTATCGCACCGAGGCGCTGCTGAACGATGGAACCCTCGGCGACGATCCGCCCGAGTTCCCATCGGCCGAAATCGTCGATCTCATGGGTCGACACCATCGACACATCGAGGTCGACGGCAGCCGGATCACCGTGGTCGAACGCAACCAGCCCGGCGTGTTCGCGGCGATCGCCGGCGTCCTGGTGATGCAGGGGCTCGACGTCATCGAAGCGGCTTCTGCGACCGCGGGTGACATGTCGGCGAACACCTTCATGGTTACCTCCGGAGGCGATCATCACATCGACTGGGAACCCGTGACCCCCCTGCTCGATCGGGCGCTCGACGGACGTCTCGCTCTGGCGGCACGGGTGGCTCGGCGGGCTGAACAGCTCCAGAGGTATCAGCGTCGGCTGTCCGCCACCCCGCCGGTCACCTCGGTGACCCTCGACAACCACCTCTCCGCGGTCGCCACCGTGGTTGACGTGCACGCCCCTGACTCCGCCGGCTTGTTGTACCGCGTGGCACGGGCTTTCGCCGACCTCCGCCTCGACATCGGCAAGGCAACGGTCCAGACGTTGGGCCCTCAAGCCGTCGACAGCTTCTATGTCACCGATGCTCACGGCCGCAAGCTCGACGAGGAGCTGGTCAGGGAGTTGCGGACGGCCATTCTGCATGCGGTGGAGATGGAGCAGTGAGCCGTGGCGATGTGAGCGCTCAGGATCTGCTGCGTTGGTCCGAGGCCCTCGCCGGCATCGCCCAGACGGGCCTGGCGTTCTCGGACGTCGCCTTCGAACGCGAGCGGTACGAGGAGATCCTGGCTGTCGCCGGCGAGATCAAAGCCCGCGCCTTCAGCGGTGACCCGGCTGGATTCGTCCACGAGTGGATGACATCGACCCGCGAAGGACTTGCCGGCTACGCCACCCCCAAGATCGCCATCGGCGCGGTGGTGGGCAACGATGCTGGGGAAATGCTGATGATCCAGCGGGCCGACAGTGGTATTTGGCTCTATCCCACCGGCTGGGCCGATGTGGGCTATTCAGCAGCCGAGGTCGCCGAGAAAGAGGTCGCCGAGGAAACCGGGATCGTGTGTGAGGCGATCCGACCTCTCGGGGTCTTCGACGGTCTCCGGCTCGGCTTCACCCGGATCCCTCTCTATTCGATCGTGTTCCACTGCCGGGCTGTCGGTGGTGATCTCCAGGCACATCCTCATGAGGTGGCAGACCTTGGGTGGTTCACGCCGGACAACCTGCCGACTCCCATCGCCAGCCAGGACCGCTGGCTCGACCTCGCCTTCGCTGCCGTTCGGGGCGAGTCGATCGACGTCTACTTCGACAAGCCCCGCCCCGAGGTCTGGTTGATTCCTGACGAGGAGTGATCCCGACAGACCTCATCAGCGGTCCCCGGTCTGCTAGAAGTCGGTTTCGACACCACCTTCAGCAACCCTGCGGGCGACGTAGTCATCGAGTTCGGCGGTACGGTCATCGGGAAGCCCAGGCGTGCGGTAGGCCTCGAGAAACTCGCCCGCCAGGGTCTCCGCCTTCTGTTCGACCGTCGGCCGACCGGCTTCATCCCAGCTCTCGAAGTTTCGCCAGTCCGACAGCATCGGGGAGTAGAAGGCGTTCTCGTAGCGAGCCTGGGTGTGAGTCGACCCCGAAGAAGTGCCCGCCCGGCCCCACCTGGGCGATCGCCTCGAGGGCCAACGTGGTGTCGTCGACGATCAGCGGCTCCAAGAAGGTCTGCAGCATCTGGAGCAGGTCCGCGTCCATCACCATCTTCTCGAAGGATGCTCGAAGGCCTCCCTCCATCCAGCCGGCGGCGTGGAAGATCATGTTGGCACCTCCCATCACCGCCCCCCACAGGCTGAATACGGTCTCCCAGGCCGCCTGGGCGTCGAGGGCGTTGGCAGCACACACACCCGAGGATCGGTACGGAATCCGGTATCGGCGCGCCAGTTGCCCGCCCAACAGAGCCGCTTGCATGTACTCGGGGGTGCCGAAGGCGGGGCTACCGGACTTCATGTCGACGTTGCTGGTGAAGCCGCCGTACATGACGGGGGCTCCGCGGCGCACGACCTGCGTCATCACGATACCTGCCAACGCTTCGGCGTTCTGCTGGGCGACGGCGCCGGCGATCGTCACCGGTGCCATTGCGCCGGCGAGGGTGAAGGGGGTGATGACGATGAGCTGATTGCGGGACGAGAACTCCATGATGCCCTGCAGCATCGGGATGTCGAGGCGAAGGGGCGATGAGGTGTTGATGATGCTGAAGACCGATGGTTCGGCGTCCAGTCGCTCGTCGTCGAGCCCCCGGGCGATCCGCACCATCTCGAGGCAATCACGGTTGCGTTGGCGCCCGAGCGAATAGGCGTGGATGACCTTGTCGCTCAGGGTCAGCAGATCGCGGGTGCAGTGCAGATGTCGGACCGACGAATGGATGTCGGTCGGCTCGACCGGGTAGCCGCCGTGCAGGTGAACGGCGTTGAGCACGTGGCTGAGCTTCACGAGGTTGCGGAAATCCGTCGTGTTGCCCGCAGCGTCGGTCACCGGCGATGTCTGATGCGTTGGGTGTGCTGGCCACCGCCCCAAACGCCGTGTGGCGACCGCCCATGCGCAGGTTTCGTTCGGGGTTGACGGCGTGCAGCGTGAACTCCGCAGGAGCGCTCGATACGAAATCCATCACCATTTCTCCACCGAATCGAACGCGCTCGCTGTCGGCGTCGACGTCGGCTCCGGCAGCGCTCAGGAGGTGGCGCGGCATCGGGGTCGAGGACATCCATACCGATGTCCTCCAGGATCGACAGCGATGCGATGTGGATCGCTTCGAGCTGGTCGTCGCTGACCAAGCGGGTCGGTTCGAACGCGAGCGTGGGCTGTTGCCACGGCAACTGTGAGGGACCTTGGGCGGTGGCTCGATCGGCCAGTTTCGAGCGGCGTCCTCCTCGGCGGCCACGCCCGCCACCGCTGTCGGCGGCATCACCGCCCACCGGTTCCTCCGCCGGACAGTCTGTGACGGTAGACGTTGGTGTTCCGGGGTTCGAAACCCAACCGCTGGTAGAGACGGTTGGCGGCTTCCCGGCTGGGCCGGCTGGTCAGGTCGACGGACACCGCGCCGTGGTCGCGGGCCAGGTCCAGCGCATACCGGTTGAGCAGCTCGCCGACGCCCATCCCACGGGCCGCACCGTCGACGACGACATCCTCGATCCAGGCGCGTACGCCGGTGGGTATCCGGAAGATCACCAGGGTCAAACAGCCGACGATGCTGCCGTCGTCGGCTGTTGCGACGAGCAGATGCGAGGCATCCGATCGGACGAGGTCAGCTAGTTGCTCGGTCGTCGGGGGAGGGTTCGAGGTGGAGAGTTGCGGGATCAGACGTTCCATGGCGTCGATCAGGGAGGGGGTGACGTCGGAAGCCTCGGCTATCTGCACCCCCCAAGTATGGGGCCGGTACCGTGAGCTTGTGGCATTACTGGACTACTCCGACAAGCCCGAGTTCCACTCACCGGTTCTGATCATGGCCTTCGAGGGTTGGAACGACGCCGGCGACGCTGCTTCATCGGCCGCCGACTACATCGCACAACAGGTGAACGCCGAGGTCTTCGCTCGCATGGATCCCGAGCCGTTCTACGATTTCCAGAACACCAGACCTCTGGTTCGCCTCGACGGCTCGTCCCGTCTGATCGACTGGCCGGAGAACACCTTCGGTCACGGCTCTCTCGGCGGCCGGGATCTGATCATCCTCCGGGGGATCGAACCGCAACTGCGTTGGCGAACCTATTCCGAAACGATCAGCGAACTGGCCAGTTCGGTCGGCGTCGACATGGTCGTCAGCCTCGGTGCTCTCATCGCCGACGTGGCCCACACCCGACCGTCCACGATCTACGGATCAGCGATCACACCCGACCTGCGCAAGCGGCTCGATCTCGAACCGTCGACCTATCAAGGACCGACCGGCATCGTCGGCGTCGTCCACACCGTGATGCACAACGCCGGTCTCGATTCGGTCTCGCTCTGGGGTGCAGTACCGAGCTATGTGCCCCACGCCCGCTCGCCCAAGGTCGCCAAAGCACTGGTGGAGAGGGTGTCTCGGCTGCTCGATCTGCCGATCGAAGTCGACGAACTGGCGGCGGCCGCCGACGACTACGAGCGTCAGATCAACCTCATGATCGCCGACGACGAGGACATGGCCGAATACGTCGCCAACCTCGAGTCCGAGTACGACGCAGCCATGAGTTCGGGGTCCGGCAACGAGCTGATCAGCAAGATCGAGGACTTCCTCAAGGACCAGTAGGGTCAGACCAGCCCGGCCAGCGAGATCGCGTCGGCGTGGAGCAGTCCCTTGATGCGTGCGAGGTTGGTGCCGCGGCGCGGCGCCGCCGCTCGTGCCACGCTGATGGCCACCTCGGTCAGTTCTTCGACGGGTGCCAGCTGATGGACAACCCCGGCCGCCATCTGTTGAGGCGGTCCGAGCCGTTCGGAGGTGACCATGAGGCGGGCGGCGCTCTGCCGGCCGAGGACATCGGCAAAGAGGGCGACCATCCCCGGCGAGAACGGCATTCCCAGGTCGGCCTCGGGGAGACACCAGAAGCCCCGTTCGGTGCGTCCGATGCGTAGGTCGCCGGCGAGGCTGAGCATGGCGCCGGCACCGAATGCGTGACCGTTGAGCGCGGTCACGACCGTGTACGGGGCGCCGAGCAGCCGGGCCCAGAGTTTCTCGGTTTCGCCGACGAACTGCATCGTCATGTCACCGAGGGTGGTGAGCGCCTCGATGTCGAATCCATTGCTGAAGTACTTGCCGGTACCGGTCAGGACGAGCGAGCCGATCCCATCGTCGACTTCGACCTGGTCGAGCAACTGGTTGACGCGGGCGTTCATCTCGGGGGTGAAACGATTCTCGCCGTTGTCCATACGGAGGACGGCGACGGAGTCCTCCGGTCGTTCGAGCGTGATCTCGCTGTTGAGAACCATTCGGGAGATCGTATGCGCCTCGGGGAGGGCTCCGCGCCGGGACGTCGGCGCTCGGTCACCGCAGTTCGAACCGGACGCGTTTGTTGCCCCTGCCCTTCGATTCGGTTTTGGTGATGACGAACTCGCCGATCTCCCCGGTCGAACCGACATGGGTCCCGCCATCGGCCTGCTTGTCGAGACCGACGATGTCGACGACCCGGATCTGGCGTACGGACTCCGGGATCATGTTCACCTTGGTGCGGATCAGATCCTCGTCAGCGAGAGCGACGTCGCGGGCCAGGAACGTCACCTCGATCCGTCGATCGGCTGCGATCTCGGCGTTCACCGCCTCGGTCAGTTCTGCCGCAAAACCGTCGGGCAGCGGATCGAATTCGAGGTCCATCCGGGCTTTCAGCGGATCCATGTTGTTGCCGGTGCACACGACTCCGTAGCGCTGGTAGACCACCCCCCGAGTACGTGCATCGCCGAGTGGGTACGCATCAGGCTGTAGCGCCGGTCCCAATCGATCGATCCTGCTACAACGATGCCCGGCTCCGGCAGCGGACCCTCGAGCGTGTGCCATACGGCGTCGCCCTTTTGGTAACCGACGTGACCCTTGCCGATGCGTCGTCCCAACTCAGGACGCCGGTGTCGTAGGGTTGCCCGCCACCTTGAACGTAGAAGGCGGTCGCGTCGAGTTCGATGCGGTGTGCGTCCTCATCGACGGTGGTGACCTTCGAGGTGAAGGTACGAAGCTGGGCGTCGCGCAGGTACAGCAGATCGGTCATGGCTGTCGATCCTAGGGCGTGGCCTCCGCCGGCCGACCGGCGGCCGCCATCGGCGCCGTTACGCTTCGCTGGTGACCGATCGCACCATCACGATCGAGCAGGCGGAAGCGGCGCTGACCGCCGACGAGCGGAGCGAGATCTTCGGATGGAAGATGTACGACTGGGGGTGGTCGGCGTTCAGCACGACCGTGACGACCGCCCTACTCGGCCCCTACCTCCTGGCGTTGGGCGAGGATGCCGGCGGTGTCCGACTCCTGGGCTACACGATCGATGAGGCCAGCTTCTACCCGTACGTGGTGAGCCTGTCCGCATTGCTCCAGATCATCGTCCTGCCACTGGTCGGAGCAGCAGCGGACTACACCGACCGGAAGAAGAAGCTGATGCTCGGCCTGTCCTACCTGGGGTCGATCGCCGACGGCCGGTCTCTTCTTCGTGCGGGAACCCACCATCGTTCTCGGCGGCGTCCTCTTCCTCGTGGCTGCGGTGGCGTTCTCGGCCGCGTCGGTGATCTACAACTCCTATCTGCCCGACATCGCTCCTCCGGTGTTGCGTGATCGGATCAGTTCGGCCGGTTTTGCCGTCGGATATCTCGGTGGCGGTTTGTGGCTCGCCGCCAACTTCGTGCTGATCGCACTCCTCGATGATGGTGTCGCCGTCCGACTCAGCCTTGGCGGCACCGGACTGTGGGCGATGTACTTCATCTGGCGGTATCCGGGACGGTTGTTGCGACCGCGCCCGGCCGCCCGGGACAAGCCGGCCGGTGTTCCCTGGTTGACCCTCAGCGTCGGTTCGGTGTTCACGACCTTGCGGGAGCTCAAGCGGGACCATCCCGTCACCTTCCGCTATCTGATCGCCTACCTGATCTTCAACGATGGGATCGCCACGGTGATCACCGTGGCGACCTCGTTCGCAGCCGACGAACTCGACGCGTCCGCCACCACCCTCCTCCTGCTCGTTCTGCTGATCCAGTTCGTCGCCATTCCCGGTGCGGTTGCATTCGGTCGGCTGGCGGAACGGATCGGTGCGAAACGCGCACTGATGGCCAATCTCGTCGTCTGGGTTCTGCTCGTCGTGTACGCCTATGTCCTCTTGACCTCGGTCGCCCAGCTGTGGGTGATGGGGGTGGTGCTCGCCCTGGTGCTCGGCGGGTCCCAAGCGCTCAGTCGATCGTTGTACGCACAGATGGTCCCCGGCGACAAGGAGGCCGAGTACTTCGGGTTCTACGAAATCGCCGCCCGGGGCACGTCCTGGATCGGGCCTCTGGCATTTGCGGTCGCCAACGACATTCTCGACTCCCAGCGGCAGGCGATCCTCGTACTGGTCGTGTTCTTCATCCTGGGCCTTGGGTTGCTCGCCCCGGTCCAGGTTCGGCGGGGCATGCTCGACGCCGGTCAGGACCCCACCGGCGTCGTCCTCTGAGCCAGCAGGTGGCCCCGCTGGCGCGACCGAACAAACGTTCGATAGCGTTGAGCGATGGAACAACCACCCGTGACACACGCCGACACCGCCGAGGACTGGGAGCAGGTCCGCCGCTCGGTTGCCATGTTGCCCCCCGGTGCCTGGGCCCTCAAACGTGAACAGGCGCTTCGTGCCCTCGCCGCTTTGATCCGCCTCCTCAAGGAGTAGGAGCCGCCCGTGCAACCTACGTCACAGGCCATCCGGGTGCCCCGAACTGCTCGGGCGATGGTGAGCGACTCAAACATCTCGGTGGGTTAGGGTTTCGGCGTGCGCTTGGTGGTTTTCTCCATCTGCAAGGATGAGGAGGAAACGATCGGTGAGGTGCTCACCGGTGTTCCCCGGTCGATTCCGGGTATCACCGAGATCATCACATTGGTGGTCAGCGACGGATCGACCGACCGCACGGTCGAGATCGCCGAGGCGCACGGTGCACTCACGATCGCCGGCAAGGTGCAACGACGTCTTGCCCATCGTTTTCAGCAAGCGGTCAACCGGGCACTCGAACTGCAGGCCGACGTCGCCGTGAATATCGACGGCGACATGCAGTTCGATCCCGCCGACATCCCCGCCCTGATCGCTCCGATCGTGGCCGGCGAGGCGCAGTTCGTGGCCGCCGATCGGTTCACCGATCCAGCCACTGGAACCCGACGCAAGCCCGAGAACATGCCGAGCGGCAAGTACTGGGGAAACCTGCTGGGAGCCAAGGTCGTCAGTGCCCTCACCGGGCAACGGTTCAACGATGTCACATGCGGATTCCGCGCCTATGACCGCGAGGCGCTGCTTTCGTTGAACATCAACACCAAGTACACCTACACCCAGGAGTCGTTCCAGGTGCTCGCTCAGGCCGGAATCCACATCGAAACCCTTCCCACGCGGGTTCGCTACTTCCCGGGCCGCCAGTCCAGAGTGGTGACGGGCTTCTGGAACTTCCTCGCAACGAGCGGCATCAACATCCTGCGCGCCTACCGGGATTTCGCCCCGCTGCGTTTCTTCCTCGCGTTGGGGATACTCCCGCTCGTTCTCGGGTTCGCCGGTGCGGCATTCGTCGGGGGGCACTGGCTGGTGACCGGTCGAACGTCGCCGTACACGAGCCTCGGGATTCTCGGCGCCTATTTCTTCTCTCTTGGACTCCTGCTCCTCGTTGTAGGTCTGCTGGCCGACATGCAGGTACGGTCGGCGAGGAATCAGGAGAAGATCCTGCGGCTTCTCAAGGGAAGCGTCCTGGCTCGAGATCGCAACGACTCGACCCTGGATCGGTGAGGTCCACGACCCTCCGGGTGCTCTACGTGGTCGCCTACCGAGACCCCGCCTACGTTCGAACGCGGGTGCTCACCGCCTCGCTCGACCGGCCGGGGATCAAACTGAGCGCTGCGAAGAACCGATCCGGGGGCGTCCGACGGTACGCCGAAACCCTGGGCGATTTGAGGCGGCAGCTGCAGATCAGTAGGCCCGATGCCGTGCTGCTGGGGTTCCGGGGCTACGAGATCTTTCCGATCGTGCGCCGGCTCACGCGAGACATCCCCTTGCTCTTCGATGCGTTTCTCTCCCCCTCCGATGCTCTCGTGAGGGAACAGAAGATGGGGATCATCGGAGCGGTGGCTGGTCGACTGCTCGGTCCGGTTGAACGTTCGATCCTGGCGGCCAGCGATGCGGTGCTCACCGACACCGACGCTCTCGGCGACCGCTTCGCCACACGTTTCGATCTGGACCGAGGGCGATTCCACACGGTGTACGTCGGAGCCGACCCCGCCACGAAGGTCCGTCCGCCGAGATCGTGTGCCGATGATCGGCCGTTGCAGGTGCTGTTCTACGGGTCGTTCCTGCCGCTCCACGGGGTCGACGTGATCCTCGCGGCCGCCCGGGAACTGCGCCACGAGCCGATCCGGTTCCAGATGATCGGAGGAGGGGCCAGGGGCGCTGAGAGTGTTGCCGCCGCCTCTGGGCCCAACGTCGTTCACGAGCGATGGGTCGACTACGAGGATTTGCGCGACGTGCGAATACCGGCGAGCGACGTCGTGCTGGGGGGACCGTTCGGGGGAACTCCGCAGGCGTCGATCGTGGTGACCGGAAAGACCTATCAGGGCCTGGCCAGCGGGGTTCCCACGGTCGTCGGAATGGCAGCCGATGAACTCGGATTCCAGGATCGGGTCAACTGTCTCCACGTTCCCCAGAACAACGCAGCCGCTCTCGCCGCCTCGTTGCGGTGGGCCCTCAAGAACCGGAACGCCTTGGATTCGATCGGCCGAGCGGGACGGCGTCTGTACGACGCACGGTTCTCCGTGGATGCGACCGCCCTCCAACTGGAAATGGCCATCGACTATGCGTTGGGAACCGTCTCGCCGGGGACCGATCGACCAAGATAGTGACCGATGCCGAACGCCGAGGCGTCGAGGACCGTGAGTAGCAGTCGGGACAGCAGGGCGGCGGCGGCCACGGTGGGAACCTCCGCTGAGGACGACGCGAGCAGCAGGACCAGGACCCCCTCTCGAACGCCGGCCCCCGCCGGGGCCACGATGAACAACAGACCGGCGAGGAATGCGAGAGCGAAGCCGCTGACCGAACGGGGATACAGGAGGTCGTCCTCCAACCCCACGGCCCGGATGAGGAGATACAAGTGGCCGCCGATCACCGTCCAGGCCACGAGCTGCAGCGCCATTCCCGAGATCAGAACCCGGGGCGTTGTCCGCACGAACATCTGCATGATGGCTCGGAACCGTCCGTGAAACGCCCCCGCGCTCAGGATCAGGATGATCCCAGCACCGACCACGACAATGGACAGCAGGACCGGACCGCCCCGCAGCTCGGCGGGCAGGCCGATCAGCGGGCTCAGGCCCAGGACCACGGTCACCGCACTGGCGACCGCAAGACCCAAATTCACCGCGAACGCCCGCACCACTGCGGCCCTCTTGACGCCGTGGGCGCCAGCCATCTGCATCTGCACGATGATCGGCCAGACGCTACCCGGAATGTATTTGCCCATCTGACTGACCAGGAAGAACCCGGCGCTGGTCCGGGCGGGAAGGGTCCGGGCTTCGACTCCTAGAACGCGAACCCAAATCAACGTGATCAGGGCGAGGTGCGTCATCGCCAGCAGAAACGATGCGAGGAGCGGCCAGATCTCGACGTTGCGGAGGGCGTCGAGGACCTCGGATCCTTGTCGCTGGGCAAACAACGCCATCGCCAGGACGACGGCCACCAGGTACACCGGACCCGCCACCCGTCGCAGACGCATACCGGTACCGGCCGAAGCGGGCGCGGCCATCAGACGCCGATCCTGGGCATCGTGTCGTTGTGACCTTTGGCGTCGGTGGTTTGGTGCGCACCGCTCACAACCGACCGCGATCTTCCCGGCCCGACGTCGACCGTCACACGGGCCTGCGGCAGAACGGCCGGTACCGGTTGAGGACCGTGCCTGTGCCTCGAGGAGCTCGGGAGCCGCCGCCGGAGAAGCGACGCTTGCGTGCCGGCGGACCTACCATCGCGTAGAGTATCCCATCGGCGAAGCGCCGGTTCTCGGACCCCGAGAAGGCTCCGATCCGGGGCCGAGGAGAAGCGAAGGCGTTCCCGTGAAAGGCACCCGGCACAACATCGTCGACGGTCGTCGCCGATCGCAGAGGTATTTCCCTCCCCGCTACCTGCTCCGGCGGTACGAGCTGCTGCGAATGATCCCTGTCGGGCACACATTCTGCGAGGTGGGGGCGGGAGATCTCACCTTCTCCCGTGATCTTCTCGACCGATTCGACCACGGGACGGCGATCGAGATGAGCGATGACATCGCAATGTCCTTCGCTCAACTCCCGGCCGCCCACCGACAACGCCTGACGGTGCGAGCCGGTGCCCTCGATGAGGTCGACGTCGACGGTGGGTTCGACTGTGTGGTTTCCTGCGAAGTCCTCGAGCACATCGATGACGATCTCGGGTTCCTCACTCGCCTTCATACCCTCCTGGTCCCCGGTGGGACGATCGCGCTCTCGGTTCCCAGCCGGATGAAGTACTGGACCGTGCACGACGAGATCGTGGGTCATCTCCGCCGCTACGAGCGGGCACAACTCCACGATCGGCTCGTCGCAGCCGGTTTCACCGACATCGACATCCGCTCCTACGGCTTCCCGTGGGTCAACCTGCTGCGCCTCCCACGGCTCCTCTTGGCTCGGCACCAGGCGGCCGAACGCGCCAGCTGGGATCAGAACCGGAGAACCGAGGAGAGCAACCATCGTCAGATACCCGAGAGCCTGTCCACATCGCCACTCCGATTTCTCACCCGGCCACAGCTTTTCGCCCCGCTGGGGGCTGTCTCCCGGTTCTTCAACCGGTTCGACCTGTCCGACGGCTACGTGGTCACCGCCCGTCGACGGTGAACCGTCGAGGTCGGGTACGCCTTCTCAAGGAGCGGGAGCCGCTACGACGCGGTAGACGCCACCGTCCAGTGTCATGAGGTACAACTCGCCGTCGATATCCAGGCCGAAGGAACCCAGTGTGTTCCCTCCGACGGTGAGGTCCAGAGTGCGGAACACGACGCCGCCGGCCGTCGGCTGAGCGCCGAAGACTTCGCCGGAGCAGTAGTCGCCGAAGACGTAGACGCCGTCGAAGGCGGCGAGTTCAGCTCCCCGATAGACGTAGCCGCCGGTGATCGAGCACCGACCGTCGCTGTGGGCGTAGGCCAGCAGCGGCGGGGTGTGGTCGGCCGGTTCCGACCCGTCCTCGAAGGGCTCGAAGCCTCCATCTCGTTCCAACCGAGGTTGGCGCCACGACCCAGTCGATGCCGACTGGCAGGAGCGTGACCTCCTCGAATCGGTTCTGCCCGACGTCGGCGATCCAGAGGTCACCGTCGGCGGTGTCGAAGCTGAAACGCCACGGGTTGCGGACCCCCTTGAGCCACACCTCCGGGGCGCCGCCGCCATCGGTGAACGGGTTGGTCCGTCGGGAATCGAGTAGTTCCGGTCGTCGGTCGGCTCCGTTGGGATCGATCCTCAGAATGGAGCCGAGCCAGCTCGCCGGATCCTGACCCGAGCCGAGGGGATCGCCGGCGCGACCACCGTCGCCGAATCCGACGTAGAGTAAACCCGTCGGGACCGAAGGTGATCCCACCGCCGTTGTGATTGCTGAACGGCTGATCCACCTGGAGGATCTCGGTACGGCTCTCGAGTTGGATCGATGAGCCGCTCATCGAGTACCGATCGATGACGTTGTCGCCGGCGGCATCGGTGTAGCTGACGTACAGGTGCGCGCCGTCGTCGGAGAAGGCGATGTCGAGGAGACCCTGTTCGTTGCCCGAGCTGACGTCGGAGCCGATGTCGAGCAGTGGTTGGGGATCCACTTCGTAACGGTCGGGCTCGCCGTCGATCACGGTGATCCGCTGGACCAGGCCCGATTTCTCCGCCACGTACAGATCGGCTGGTCCCGCTTCGTCCCACGAGGGCGATCGGCGACCCGAGCCGGGCGATCTCGCTCCAATTCGAGCGCACTGATCGGTCCACGATGGATCGTCGGCGACGAGAGGGGCCGAGGACGATGACGGCTCGGTCGTGGTCGGTGCCACCGATGAGGTCGACGGTGGTCGTTCCGGTGATGACCGTCTGGGGCGTCGCCGTCGGAGCCGCAGGCCGCGAGCACGCTGGCGGCCACGAGACCGGGCACCGAACGAGTGCGCCACGCCGGTCGGTTGGAGGTCGTCGGTCTCACAGCTGTCGAACCAGGCCTTCCTGGACGACCGACACGACCAGTCGCCCGTCCTGGTAGATGATGCCGCCGCGCAAGGCCACGAGCGCCCTGGGTGCTCGGCGCGTCCTGCACGTAGAGAAACCAGTCGTCGGCGCGAAATGGCCGGTGGAACCACATGGCGTGGTCGAGGCTCGCCATGATCAACTCGCCGCTCAGAAACGTCTTTCCGTGGGGAAGGTTGACCGTGTCCAGAAGCGTCATATCAGATGCATAGGTAAGCACACACTGGTGCAGGACCGGATCATCGGGCAGTGCTCCGTCGGCACGCATCCAGACCATCTGGTGAGGGGCCTGGGGCTGTCCGTCGGATCGGGCTCCGTTGGTCAGGACCGATGTAGCGGGTGTCGATGGGGCGCGGGCGGGAGTACCACTCGCCCATCCGAGCGGCGAACGGCTCGTTGCGCGTGCTGAAGTCGGGCAGCGTCAACGGGTCGGGAAGCCCGGTCGGCGCATCGAACTGATGGTCCAGCCCCGGTTCGGGGACGTGGAACGAGGCGGTGAGATGGAAGATCGATTCACCGTGCTGAATGGCGACGACCCGGCGGGTTCGGAAGGATCGTCCGTCCCTCACCCGCTCGACCTCGTACACGATCGGGATGGTGGGATCACCGGGCCTCAGGAAGTACGAGTGAAGGGAGTGGAGCACACCATGGTCGACCGTTCGATTGGCCGCCACCAGAGCCTGACCGGCCACCTGACCGCCGAAGACCCGCTGGCGCATGTCATTGGGACTCTGACCGCGGTAGATGTGCTGCTCGATCGCTCTCGAGATCGAGCAGTGTCGACCAGCTCGTCGACCGCCGTCTGTGCCGTGTAGGTATCGCTCACCATTCCAGTGTGCCCGTCGATAGGAGCCGTGAGAGGCAAATCGGCCGACGACGGCGGCTGGATCGTCGACGTCGCTACCGTGAGAGCGTGCATGATCCCGACCGGCGACAAGCTAGCGGCTCTAGTCGAAGGGCGAGTCGGTCCTGCGTCGCGCTATGTTGCGGTTTCGATCATCAACGTCATCAATCATCAGGTGCTGTTGCTGATCGCCAATTCGGTCTGGGGCTGGCCGGGCGGCTGGGCCAACGCATTCGCCGCGCTGGTTGCCCTCGTCCCGGCCTACGTCCTCACCCGAACATGGGTGTGGTCGGTCGAGTCCAGCATCTCGGTGCGCCGTGAAGTGGTTCCCTTCTTCTCTCTGGCGATCCTGGGTCTGGTGGTGTCGTCGTTGACCTCGGAGATCGCCGACCGACTGTTCGGAGCCCGGGCTCCTGGTCAACCTCGCCAGTCTGCTCGGCTACGGCCTCGTCTGGGTCGCCAAGTTCTTCATCCTCGAACGGATCTTTGCCGACGGCGCTACGCCGAAGCGGTGGCGGCGGCCGCACCGAGCCGAGGTCGTCGGCCGTTGACCCCGAACGAACTGGCGTTCGCCGAGGCGGCCCGTGGCTTCATGCCGCCGGATGAGGGCTACGCGCTCTGGGAGGCGGCGTCGGCTGCCGACCTTGCCCTCGGGCCATTGCTCGAGGTCGGAAGCTACTGCGGCAAGTCGGCCCTGTACATCGGGCCGGTCGCCAGATCCAATGATGCGCATCCTGTACTGCGTCGATCATCACCGCGGTTCGGAGGAGAATCAGCCGGGCTGGGAACACCACGAGCCGGATCTGGTCGACCGCCGATGTCGGTTTGATCGACACGCTCGCCGAGTTCCGGCGCACGGTGTACGGCGCCGGCCTCGAGCCGTGGGTCGTCGGCGTGGTCGGAGACGGTCCGCGGATCGCCCGTCATTGGCGGACACCGCTGTCGTTCCTGTTCATCGATGGTGGTCACGGCGAAGAACCGGCTCGGCTCGACTTCGAATTGTGGGTACCGAAGCTGGCCGCCGGGAGGGTCTCCTCGCCATCCACGATGTATTCCCCGATCCCGCCGACGGCGGGCCGTCCACCCTACGAACAGATCTATCTGCGGGCGCTGGGCGGCAGGTTTCGAGGAGCTCGAGCGCCACCGGTTCGCTCAGGGTTCTGGCATCACCGATGGGTGCGCGGTGAACAGGGTGGAGGTGGGATTGCTGCCGCACAACGCATCCGCCGCGAGGATGACCGCTGCGGCGGTGTACGTGCTCTTCTCCCGCTCGGGGAAATGGATGAGTTCGGGGAACACGATTCCGGTGAAATAGCGACCGTCGGACTCGTCTCGCAACGACTGTGCGAGACCGAAGAGCAAATGGGCCTTTGCCGGCTCGTCAGCGGCGAGGTGAGCGATCACGCATTCGCACGTTTCTGCGGCGGTGACCCACGGGCGGTCCGAGACACAGCGGCAACCCTTGCCCTCCATGACGAACTCCTCGTAGCGCTCGGCCAGGTGCTTCTTGGCGTCGGTGGCGGTGATGGCACCGGTGAGGACCGGGTAGTACCAATCCATCGCCCAACGATCCTTGGGTTCGAAGGCATCCGGCTGGCTGGCGACCACATGAACGAGCCGTTGCCTGGCATCGGATCCAATGGGGTTGTGGGTCTGCCGAGGAGATCGGCGATCGCCGCCGCGCACAGCAGGCTGTGCCCGATCGATGACGATCCGGTCAGCAACGCGTAGCTCCAGGGGGTCCCGTCGGGTCGGCGGGCCCAGATCACCTCGCCCCGCTTGGTCTGCAGCTCGAGGACGAACTCGATCGCCGGCTGCACGACGGGCCAGAACCGCTCGACGAAGTCCCGGTCCCCGGTGCTGAGCCAGTGGTGCCAGACGCCGGTGGCGATATAGGCGATGCAGTTGGCATCGAACTTGGCGTCCTCGATGCCGTCAGCCACGTAGTAGTTGTGCCAGCTGCCGTCGCTTCGCTGGATGTCCTTCAGCCAGTCGTAGGCCCGTTCGGCCTCAGCGATAAGACCGCACGTTGCCAGCGCCATCGCCGCCTCGACATGGTTCCAAGGGTCGGCGTGTCCGCCCGGAATCCAGGGGATCATTCCTGACGGGAGTTGCCATTCCGCAATTGCCTCGGCTGTCTGCAGAACCTGATCGCCGTGCAGGACATCGTCCAAATGGGGGATCGCCACGACCGGTCAGCCTTTCACCGAGTACTGCACGAGGCTCTTTCCGAGAACCGGATTCAGTATCCGATCAGCCAATCGTGTCGATCGCGGAGCTTTCATGATGTCCCATGTGAGAAATCGCAGGTACGACCTCACGAGTTGGTTGTCGTCGTTGCGGACACCAACAGCACACTTCAGCCACCAGTACGGCGTGTGCAGCGCATGGGCGCGATGATGCTCGGTCGGCTGAAGTCCGACCGAAGCCAGCTTGGTGGACAGCTCGACGCGGGTGAAGATCCGAATGTGGCCACCTTCGCTCTTGGGAGCGTGATAACCGTCGTCGAGCCACCAACAGATCTGCTCGGGGATGGCAGAAGGAACCGTGACGGCGAGGATTCCACCCGGCTTGAGGACGCGGGACAACTCCCGTAGCACGCCCAGATCGTCAGCGACGTGCTCCAAGATCTCCGAAGCGATGATCCGATCGAAACTGACATCGGCAAATGGCAGATGGAGACCATCGGCGAGGAGGCAGTCGACCTGGGCCGTCTCGGACAGCTCACCGGTGTCGAACATGGCTGTGAAGGTTGCTCGAGTCGAACGCATCTCGTCGAAGGCGAGGTCGGCGGCGACGACGTGGAGCCCGTGTCGGGCGCTCTCGTAGGCGTGTCGTCCGAAACCTGCGCCGAGGTCGAGCATCGTCATCCCCGGTTCCAGGTCGAGACGGTCGTAGTCGACGGTGAGCATCAGCCCGAGCCTCGATCGAGAGCGTGTCGGCGCAGAGCGATGACCTCCCGATACTGCTCGGCTGGTTCTGATGGCCGTCTGCCGCCAGGTGTACAGCTCGGACACCCTGGCCCGGCCGGCGCCGCCGATCCGTTCGCGAAGCTGCGGATCATCGAGAGCCCGCCGTAGTGCGGCCGCCAGTGCCGTCGGCGTCGCCGGGCTCGCAATGGATGACGGTTTCCCCATCGGTCCCGGTGACCTCCTTGAGGGCGCCGCCGGTGGTAGCGACGAGTGCGGTGCCGCTGGCCATCGCCTCGATCGCCGGGAGAGAGAAACCCTCGTACAGGCTGGGCACCACCGCCACCTCGGACTCGGCGTACAACTCGACGATGCGCTCATCGGGCACTCCGGTCACGAAACGGAGATACGGGGACAGATCGAGGGCGCTGATGAGGTCGTCCGACGGGCCGCCGGGCTTGGCCCGGCCGATGACGGTGAGCGTGATGTCGCGCCCTTCGGCTCGGAGTTTGGCCATCGCCTCCAACAGGTACTTGAGGCCCTTCATCTCGGCGTCGGCGCTGGCGGTGGTGATCAGATGATGTCGGTCGGCGTCGCACCTCGGGCATCGGCTTGAACAGGTCGGGATCGACGCCGACGTGAACCAGGCGCATTCGTTCTCTGTCCACTCCCATGTCCCGTGGATGTCGTCGATCGAGTTCTCGCTGACGACGACGATCCTCGGCATCCGTGCGGGCGACACGGCCCTGCATCTCCACGAAGGAATACCACCGGCGGAGGCTGATCCGCTTGCGCCAGTTCGGTGCCGCGGTCACCTCGAGGCGGCGATCGACGGTGATCGGGTGGTGCAGTGTGGTCAGCACCGGGAGGATCCGGTTGATCGCCAACATCCCGTAGCCGAGGCTCTGGTTGTCGTGGACGATGTCGAAATCGGAGGTCCGCGGCTTGAGCGCCTGCCAGGCCCGCAATGAGAAGGCCAGCGGCTCGCTGAAGGCGCCGGTCGAGAACTGGAGGACCTCGGCCAGATCCGGCAGCGACTTCAGTTCCCAGTAGGCGGGGAACCGGCCGGGGTAGAGGTCGTTGAAGATGTCGAGGCTCGGTAGTTGGGTCAATTCGGTTCTCGGATCGAGGACCGGATAGGGCTGACCGCTGAACACCTCGACGCTGATGACCGAGGTCGACCATCGCCTTGGTGAGATGGCGGGTGTAGATCCCTTGGCCGCCGACGGTTGGCTTGGATCGGTAGGAGAGATAGGCCAGCCGAAGCGGTCGTTCCTCGATCACCGTCTCAGGCTAGGAGCCCGCAGCGTCGGATCCCCATTGCCGGTGCTGATCAGGACTCGAGAATCAGAGTGACGGGGCCGTCGTTGGCGATCATCACCTTCATGTCGGCGCCGAACCTTCCGGTCGCCACGGGCACGCCGGCCAGAGCGACCTGCTCGACGAACGTGGTGAACAGCGGCTGGGCCTGTTCGGGTCGGGCGGCATCGATGAACGATGGGCGATTGCCCTTCGTGGCGTCGCCGTAGAGCGTGAACTGGCTCACGAGAAGGATCTCCGCCTTCGACGTCGCGCACCGAGAGGTTCATCTTGTCGTCAGCGTCGCCGAAGATGCGCAGCTTGACCAGCTTGTCGGCCATCTTCCTGGGATCGTCCTCGGTGTCGTCATGGCTGATCCCGACCAGCGCGCACAGACCGTGGCTGATTTGGCCCACCACCTCTCCGTCGACGCTGACCGCTGCCATCCCCACCCGCTGAACCACCAATCGCATCGGCTCAGCGTATTCACTCATCGCCTGCCGAGCGTGACCCTCTCCCTGAGCGGATTCCAGAGCAGGGACAGGCCCACGAGGTAGAGGACGATCGGCCAGAAGCCCACGTAGCTGAACAGCGTCCGGCCCTCGCGTCGGGTGATCGTGTGGGTGAGGACGATCCGTTCGCCCAGATCGCTTCGTTGAAGAACCTCGCCGTCGGGGGAGATGATCGCCGACATGCCGGTCGGCGCGGCCATGATCATCCACCGGTCGCCCTCGATCGCCCGGAGCTGGTTGCTCGCCACCTGCTGTGTGTGCACCTGGGTCAGCCAGTAGCTCGCTCCGTTGGTCGGGTTGGTCAGGAACTCGGCACCGTTGCTGATGGAATCGCGAATCCGTTGCTCGAAGTAGGACTCCCACGAGATGCCGACGCCGGCGACGCCGACGGGTGTGTCGAGGGTCGACGGACCGGTGCCGGCTCGAACGTCCGCGCTCGGTATGTCCGAGCTGAACCTCTCGATCAGTCCACGCAGCGGGACGTACTCGCCGAAGGGGACGATCCGGACCTTTTCGTAGCGGTCGACCTCGACACCGTCGGGTGCGGTCGCCGCCTGGTAGTTCACCGTCTCGTCGTCGCTGATCCTGTAGAACCAACCGGTGAGCAGCGTGGCGTCGACATCCCGGGCCACGTCGGCCACGATCTCGGTCGCCTCCTCGACGCTGAAGAACCGGCCGGGATTGACGACGTTCTCCGGCCACAACACCAGATCGACGGGCCCGTCCAAGTAGCGGGTCGCCTCGAGATGTCGGCCGAGCACGACCGATGCCGACTCTCCGGTCGCCCGGGTACGGGTGGCGCCGCCGCCCTGCACGACCGCGACGTCGATGTCACCGGTGTCGCTCGCTCGTGGGTGCAGCGCCGCGAGTGCCGACGGCGATGACGGCGACGCCCAAGCCGATGACGCGCGAGCCGTCGATGCTCCGCGGTGATGAGTTCACGAATCGACAGACCGATGCACCACGACGAGCGCGATGACGAGATACGGACCCGCCAGGCGAGTGGTCAGGGCGAGGGGCGTGTCCACCTGGCTCAACGCCAGATTGGCCAGCGGCACACCGCCGAAGGGAAACCGCCAGCGAACCAGCTCGGCGATCACGATGGCGACGGGAAAGACCAGGAATCGTCGAGGGCGATCCGTGGGCGTCACCGCCCTGCGACCCCGAAATAGGCGGAATAGGCGAGCACTGCCAGGACGAAGCCGACGATGGTGAGATCGATCATCCAGAACATGGCGATCGTCAACCACGTCGCCGCCACCGCCATCGAGCGAACGAATCGATCCCGCGCTCGCAACGTCGGAGGTTGTGTGGTCCCACAGCGCAATGCCGACGAAGGACATCGGCCACCATCCCCACGGTGGAAGCGAGCCGGCCAGGCAGGCACCGGCGAGGCCGGCGAACACCCACCAGGGCACGTTGCGCAGCGCTCGGATCACCGGCTGAGCTTATGCGCCCGAACCCACGATCAGAGCGGCGGCGTCCCTGCGCCATCCGGATCGTGGCCGGGATGCCGATGCCGCGGTAGGAGTTGCCGATCACGTGGATGTTCGGAGTCGCTCGACTCGAGCGCCGCCATGGTGGCGTCGACCCGTTCGCCGTGTCCGGGTTCGTACTGGGGAAAGGCGAGTGGCCAGCGCACCACCCTCACCGCAGACGGTGCGACCGGGGTCGGCGTAGACGGTGCGAAGTCGGCGAGGAGCCGATCGGTCAGTTCGGCGTCGGTGAGACGGATGGCCCGTTCGTCCCGATACCGACCCGACGTGATGCGCACCAGCTAGGGATCATCGGAGCCGTACTGCGCCCACTTGGTCGAGAACCAGGTGCAGGCGGTCATGAGCAGACCTTCCGAGCGGGGTACCAGGATTCCCGACGCATCGAGGGGATCGATCCGGTCGACGGGGATCTCGATCGTGATCTGGGCGACCGATGCGTGTCCGATCCCGGCGATGTGGGCTGCCGCATCGGCGTTCACCGCCCGGAGCAGTCGCGCTGCGGTGTGGGCTTCGGTGGCGATGACGACGTGATCGAACCCGTCGGGCACGACGCTGAGTTCGGAGCGCAGCTGCAACCGGGACGCGGTCCTCGATGGCGGCGACGAGCGCATCGCACGAGTGTCGCCATCCCGCCGGTCAGGCCGTGGAAGACCGGCTGGTTCGCTGCCGGCCGAGCCCAGGGTGGGTCCGACTGCGTGCCCGGGCCGACCGGAGCCCGGCGATCAGTGACGGCGAGGCGACGTGCCGCATCGTAGAGCTGGCGGAGCGCCGTCGGCCATCGAGAGCTCCTCGATCGAGGAGGCGTTGATCCCACCGACCATCGGGTCGATGAGCATGTCGGTGACCTCGTCGCCGAGCCTGGCCCGGCAGTAGCGGGCGACGGTGGTGCGCTCGTCGAGGGGCGTCGCCGGCAGCGAGAGATCCTGCCGGGCTCGCTCGATGCCTTCGGTCGGAGATCAGCCCGCTGCGGGCAGAGCGCATCGAAATCGGTCGGCACGCCGAGCACGGTCCCGGCCGGGAGTTCGTGCAGCCGACCGGCGCGATAGATGTAGGCCGGAACCGGCGACACCGGAACGGTCAGTTTGTCGCCCAGGCCGAGTTCTGTACACAAGTGATGTGGCATCGTCGACTCGGGCCAGGAAGTTGTCGGGTCCTGCGTCGACCATCCGATCGCCGACCGGGGCGGAATGGATCTTGCCGCCCCAACGATCGCTGGCCTCGAAGACCGTGACGTCGACACCGGCCGAGGTGAGATCGTAGGCGGCGGTCAACCCGGCCAGCCCACCACCGATGACGGCTACCTTCATCTCGTTTCGGGACCGCAAGGCTCTCAGCACCGGCCTTCGTCGTGGACGAGTTCGACCACTCGAGCCAGCAGTTCCGGATCGGACTCGGGTAGGACACCGTGTCCGAGATTGAAGATGTGACCCGGGTGGCCCCCGTTGTCGGTCGAAGACCCGCCGCACCTCTCTTTCGAGCACGGGCCAGGAACCGGTGGTCAAGGCGGGATCGAGATTGCCCTGTAGTGCGACCCGGCCGCCGGTCCTTTGTCGGGCATCGAACAGCGGCGTTCGCCAATCGACGCCGATCACGTCGGCGCCGGCATCGGTCATGAGGGCGAGGAGTTCGCCGGTGTTGATGCCGAAATGGGTCCTGGGCACGCCGAGCGCTTCGACTTCGGTGAGAATCCGCGCAGCATGGGGCAGGACGAATTCCGCGTAGTGTTCGGGTCGCAGCGCCCCGGCCCAGGAGTCGAACAGCTGGACCATCGATGCTCCTGCGCCCACCTGGTCCACGAGCGTGGCGATGGCGATGTCGGCCAGCGCATCGCAGAGGCGGTGCCACAGCTCGGGTTCGCCGAACATGAGCGACTTGACCTTCGAGTAGGTGCGAGACGGTCGCCCTTCGACCAGGTAGCTGGCCAGGGTGAAAGGACCTCCGGCGAATCCGATGAGCGGCACACCACCCTCGGCGACGACTGCCCGGATCGTCTCGGATTGGAAGGGGAGGTCGTCCTCGGCGACGAGCGGTCGCAGTCGGGACAGATCCGAGGCCGAGGCGAACGGGTGCTCGCAGACCGGTCCCACCCCGGGCGCGATGTCGATTCCGAAGCCGACCGCCCATATGGGGGTGACGATGTCCGAATACAGGATGGCGGCGTCGACGCCGTACCGGCGGACGGGCTGGAGGGTGATCTCGGTTGCCCGTTCGGCGTCGGCGATCACGTCGAGGATCGTGCCCTCACCGCGGACGGCCCGATACTCCGGCAACGAGCGTCCGGCCTGACGCATGAACCACACCGGTACACGATTGCCGGGCGTACCGTCGACGCCTCGGATCTGACGAGCGGCCCGGAGCAGTGGTGGGAGTTCTGCCCCTGGGGGCGTGGGGTTGGACACACCACAACCGTACCGACCGGGAATCGTTCGCCGATCACTACAGTGGTCGGCCCTGAAATCAAGGAGTATTCTTGACCGATTCCGTTCCCGAGTCCTCATCGCAGTCACCCCGAACTGGACGCTGAACAGGAGTTTCTCGATCACGCCTACCGGAGGCTCGAGGAGACCAAACAGGAGGCGCGTCGGCTCGACGACGATGGTCGAGGTGGGCAAGGGCGGCACCAATCAGGCCCGCTGGGAGCGCGAGGTCATCAATCAGAACATCGTCACACGGTTGGGTCGACTCGAGCTGGGCCGACGGTCGCTCTGTTTCGGCCGGATCGATCAGGAACCGGCAGCCGGCGGCGGCACCTACCACATCGGGCGGATCGCGGTGAGCGACCGGGACTCCGAGCCCCTGATCGTCGACTGGCGGGCGCCGGTCGCAGAGCCGTTCTACCGCTCGACGGGTTCGGAGCCGATGGGACTGGTCCGGCGGCGACACTTCGTCTCGCGAGGGCGCGAACTGATCGGCCTCGAGGACGAGTTCTTCGGTGAGGCCCGCGCGCACCGCAGCGTGATGGTCAATGGGCGCGAACTGCGGGGCGAGGGCGCCCTGGTCGCCGCTCTGTCGACGGCTCGGACCGGTCGCCTCGGCGACATCGTCGGCACGATCCAGGCCGAGCAGGACGAGATCGTCCGGGCGCCGCTCGCCGGCGTGCTGGTCGTGCAGGGCGGGCCGGGCACCGGCAAGACCGTCGTCGCACTCCACCGGGCCGCCTATCTGCTGTACACGCACCGGTTTCCGCTCGACGGCCAGGGCGTGCTGGTGATCGGCCCGAATCGGCTGTTCCTGGGCTACATCGAGCAGGTCCTTCCGTCGCTCGGAGAGGCGGGAGTCGCACCTGCGCGTTCTCGCCGATCTCGTCGGCGGGGTACGGGTTCGGGGCGTCGACCCGATCGAGGCCGCCCGGATCAAGGGCGACCTCCGCATGGTCCGGGTCGCTGCGCCGGGCGATCCGAGATCGGCAGAGGCCACTGCGCTCGGCTCTTCGGGTCGGCTACGGCTCCCGCATCGTCTGCGGCTGAGCGTTCGAGCAGTCGGCGGACATCATCGACGAAGCGAGGACCCGGTTTCGCCATCACAACGCCGCCCGGCGTTTCGTGGTCGATTCCGTGTTCGCCACCCTGGTCGACAATCACCCCGATGATCTTCCACCTCGCCGAGGTGCGCTCCGCTCTGAGGAAACACCGGGACATCCGGGAAGCCCTGGACTGGATGTGGCCGGTGCTGAACCCCGGGCAACTCCTCCACGATCTGTTCGGCTCGCGATCCCTGATCGCCTCCGCCGGCGGACGGTTGGATGCCGCCGAACGCGAGGCGCTGTATCGCCGCTGGGAACACGACGGGTCGCTCGCCGCAGGATCTGGACCGCCGACGATGTCCCGCTGCTGGACGAGGCGCGGGAGATGCTCGGCCGGCTGCCCCGGCATGGGGTCGAGGACGACCCTCGAACCTACGGCCACATCGTGGTCGACGAGGCCCAGGATCTGTCGCCGATGCAGCTGCGAATGCTGACCCGGCGCTCGCTCACCGGTTCGATGACGATCGTGGGCGACATCGCCCAGAGCACCGGAGCGTGGCCACATCAATCGTGGGACGAGGTGCTCGAACACCTCCCCGATCGGCGACCAGCCCAGTGGCGGGAACTGACCGTCGGCTACAGAATCCCGGCTCCGCTCATGCGAGCTCGCCTCCGGGTGTTGCCCCTGGCCGCACCGGAGTTGACCGCTCCGGTGTCGGTGCGCAGCGATGGCGATCCACCGGTGGTCCTTCGTTGCGCCGATCGCCGAGAACTCCTCGACAAGGTGGCCGCTGCGATCCGGGCCGAGACGGCCACGGGGGAGACCGGCAACGTGGCCGTGATCGTGCCCGAATCGCTGGTCGAGGTGGTCGATGCCGCACTGGGGTCCGCTGGAATCACCGCCGGGCGAGCTCCCCGGGACAACCTCGACAGCACGGTCACGATCGTTCCGGTCGGGCTGGTCAAAGGCCTCGAGGTGGACATGTCGATCGTCGTCGATCCCGGTCGGATCGTCGAGGAGAACCCGCAGGGGTACCGGAGCCTGTATGTGGCCCTGACCCGCTCGACCCACAGGATGACGGTCGTCGTGGCATCCGAATCCGTGCCGGCGCCGCTGTCCGAGCTACTCGTCCGAGTCGGCCTGATCGCCGGCGATCAGACTCCCGCCAGCCGGGCGACGACCGGTGCGAACGACTCGATGTTCTCCGCCCCCATCGTCACATAGCTGAAGCCGTAGGTCTCACGCCGTTCGACGAGGGCTTCGACGATCTGGTCGACCGTCCCGACCACGGCGAGAGGCGACGCCATCGCCTGCTCGGCATTCATGCCGAGTCCCGGACCCAGAGCCTCGGCGGTGCCCTTGCGATCGTCGGTGATCATCGCGACGAAGACCCTGATCTGCAGTTCGATGTCGTCGAACCGGTCGCCGGCGCCGTCTCGCACCCAGCCGATCTTCTCGGCGTACCGTTCTGCGGTGGCATCGGCGGCGGTGTGCTCGTCGATGACCCCGGCATGCAGATTGGGGTTGACGCCGACGATGTCGGCATATCGTCCGGCCAGACCGAGCATCCTCGGTCCGCCCCCGCCGATCAGGATCGGGACCCGGTCCTGCAGGGGTTTGGGACGCAGGTCCAGGCTGTCGATCGTGTAGTGATCGCCGGCGTAACTGAAGGGCCCCTCGCCCCAGAGGCCCCGGAGGATGTCGATCGACTCGGCCATGCGGGCGATGCGGACGCCGGGACGGTCGTAGGTGATCCCGGCGGCAACGTAGTCGGACTTCATCCAACCCGCACCGATGCCCAGCTCGAGGCGGCCTTCGGAGAGAAGGTCCAGCGTCGCCATCTCGAGGGCGAAGGTCACTGGATGTCGGTAGTCGTTGCACCAGACCAGTGCCCCGACCTTGAGCGTGGTCGTGGCGTCGGCCGCCGCCATCAGCGCCGGCGTCGGTGCGAGCTGCCCATCGAAATGGTCGGGCAGACTCAATGCGGAATACCCGAGATCCTCCACCATGCGGGCCTGTTCCACCCACGCCGTCCGGTCGTCGGCGGACTTGGCCTGGATGGCGAAGCGGAACGGGGTCGGCATCAGCGCAGCATAGGAGTCCGCTTCCCGGAGAACCGAGCCGATCGATCGGCGGAACTACCGACGGCAAGGGCGAGAATGGCGAGGTGTACCGCTTCGCCTACCTCCTCAACTTCCTCGTGGTGGCGAGTATCGGGTCGGTCTTCATCTTTCTCTCCGACATCAAGGATGCCTACGGGCTACCGAGCTGGGGGATCGGGCTGATCGCGGCGACCGGTTTTGTCACCGTCTTCCCGGTGACGCTTCTCGTCTCACCGTTGGCGGATCGGGGCTACACGGGGGTCCTGGTCCTGGCGTCGGCGGTCATGGCCCTCTCCGGCAACCTCCTCTTCGGTTTCGGCGAAACGCTATGGGAGTTCGTGGTCTCCCGCGGCCTGCTCGGTGGCGCCATCGGCATGGTCGGCATCGCCACCCGGAAAGCACTCATCGGCACCGAGGTCGAAGGAAGCGGGAAGAAGCTGGGAACGTTGCTGAGTGCGGTGGTGGCCGGATTTCTCCTCGGGACCGCCTCTCGGCGCCCAGCTCGAACGTTTCGGTTTCGCCACCGTCTTCGTCGTCCTCGGCATCGCCACGGTGGCCTGTGCGGTCCCGGTGGCCTGGTGGACATGGCGAGCACCGGTCGCCACATCGGACATGACACTCCGATCGGTGGTCAGCCTGATCGAGCGACCGGCGATCCAGGGGGCGGCGATCAGCTATGGGTTGCTGTTCGGCAGCGTTGGCCTGTTCGACTCGGTCATCGACATCTACCTGGAGGATCTCGGTGCCTCCAACACCCAGATCAGCGTGATCCTCGTCGTGATCGGTGTTCCTCTGCTCGTCGTTCCGGGCCGGGCGGGCGGTTTCATCGAGCGGGGCAGCCCTCGACGAATCCTCACCTTGGCGATGTTCGTCGCCGTCGTGTCGATCACCGGCTACGGCCTGATCCCCAGCCTCTACGCCTTCGCCGTGGCCGGCATCGTCCACAGCACGGTCGAAGGTTTCGCGTTCCCAGGCGCGCAGATCGTGGCGGTGAATGAAACCGGGGCTGCCCAGGGTGCCAGCGGGCAGGCGCTGCTCGAGGTCGCCGGGAGTCTGACCGGCGCGGCAGCAGCGATGGCCGGCCCCACGCTCTACGAACTGCTCGGAGCGCGGACGATGTTCGCTCTGTACGGCCTCGTCGTGCTGGTAGGTGCTCTCGCCGTGCGCATGCGTTTTGACCAACCGCAACCATTCGAGCGGGCGCCCGAGGGCAAACCGATTCGAGTCTGACCGCCCACCCTCTCCGCACCGAACCGCTCGACGCTTGCGGGAGGTTGACGAGTCGCGCTCAACCGCCGACCGGCCAACGACGCCCATGTCGATCGACACGACGGCTGGAATGGCCGGTCGGACTGCAGACCGTGGTGGGCGCAACTCGTGTTGGTGATGGCCCGGGCCTGTCCTACCCGCCGCCGGGCAGCCGCACCATCAGGCGCTGCAGGAGGACGCCCATGCGGTCGCTCCTGGGCAGGGCCCTGACCTGGCGAGAGAACTCCAGAGCATCGAAGATGATCGTGTGGCGGGAGATCAGCCCTTCGGCGAACTCGTAGACACAGGCACCGTCCATGTCGACTGGCTCTGTGCGTGGCTGCAAACCCCGGAGGATCCCAGGGTCCCTGCATCGTCCCGGTGAGACGCCATCCGGACGCCGCCTTCGACCCGTCCAACGATGTGTGCAACGTGTAGTCGAAGTGCAAATCGGGGAAGGCCGTGAACATCATGTCCAGGTAGCCGCGAGCCTCTGCCTTCCCTTGCAGGGTGGGCATCGACGCGACGGTCCAGACGGTGTCCTCTGTGCAACAGGCGAGCACCCGCTCGGTGTCGTGGTCTGTTCCAGGCGGTGAAGAAGTCGTCTAACAGATCGATGTGGCGCTTGATCTCTGGCTGCGCCATTTGAGTGGCTTCCATGTGGAGCCTCCTTCTTCCGGGCCCGACGGAACCGCTCCGGGCTCCCCCGGGCATCCACCTCTCACCCACAGACTGCCGCATGGGCCGCACCGGTGTAAGAGGCGAAAGCCCTGAGCCCCGCAGGCACCACCGTTCGGCCACGGCGAGGCCGGTCCTGGCCGAGGGGATCGACTCCGGGTGTGGGTACGTTTGTTCTGTGGTTTCCGATGATCACGCGCTCGACGGGTTCAGCCCCGCTGCGGCCGCCTGGTTCTCGACCACCTTCGCCGAAGCGACGCCACCACAGGCCAAGGGATGGCCTGTCATCGCCAGCGGCGACCACACGCTGATCCTCGCCCCCACCGGCACCGGCAAGACGCTCAGCGCCTTCTTCTGGGGGCTGGACCAGCTGTGCCGCACCCCGCCGCCCAACGAGGACAAGGCGAGAACCCGCATCCTCTACATCTCGCCGCTACGAGCCCTGGCCGTGGATGTCGAGAAGAACCTGCGGGCCCCGCTGCAGGGTGTGCGGCTCGCCGCGGAACGCCTGGGCGAGCCGTTCCACGAACCGACCGTCGGGCTGCGCACCGGTGACACCACCCCCGACGAGCGTCGCCGCATGGCACGCCATCCGCCCGACCTGCTGATCACGACGCCGGAGTCGCTGTTCCTCATGCTGACGTCGAAGGTGCGAGAAACCCTGGCCGGCGTGGAGACGGTGATCATCGACGAGATCCACGCACTCGCCGCAACCAAGCGGGGAGCGCACATGGCCCTTTCCCTCGAACGGCTCGACGAGATCGCCGATCGATCCGGTTCAGCGGATCGGCCTCAGCGCCACCCAACGACCCCTCGACGTCATCGCCCGCTTCCTCGGCGGGAGCGAACGGGCCGTGACGATCGTCGACGCCGGGGTGTCCAAGAGAATGGACATCGAGGTCATCGTCCCGGTCGAGGACATGGGACGCCTGGGCGAGATGGTCGCCGGCCGAGCCAGGGGTCGAGTTCGCCCAGCCGCAACGACGGAGCATCTGGCCATCGATGCATCCTCGCCTTCTCGAACTCATCGAGTCCCATCAGAGCACGATCGTGTTCGTGAACGCCCGACGGTTGGCCGAGCGGCTGGCGACCCGCCTGAACGAGCTCCATATCGACGGTGAGAACCGCGCCGCCGAGGCCGAGGGCCGACCGCCGGCCGAGGGGGAGCTGGTCAAGGCCCACCACGGTTCGCTCAGTCGCGAACAGCGCCTGCGGATCGAGGATCGAGCTGAAGCGGGGCACATCTCCGGGGTCTGGTGGCGACGAGTTCGCTCGAGCTGGGCATCGACATGGGCGCGGTCGATCTCGTCGTCCAGGTGGAGTCGCCGGGCGCGGTGAGCCGCGGGCTGCAGCGGATCGGTCGGGCCGGACACCAGGTCGGCGCGCCGAGCGTCGGCAAGCTCTTCCCGAAGCACCGGACCGATCTGGTCGAAGTCGCTGTCGTCGTCGAACGCATGCAGTCGGGTCTGATCGAGGAGACCGACTACCCGAGGAACCCTCTCGACGTGCTCGCTCAGCACATCGTGGCGATGGCCGCCATGGACGACTGGCCTGTCGATGAGCTGCGGGTGGTGTGCCGCCGAGCCGCCAACTTCGCCGACATCAGCGACGACGCATTCGACAACGTTCTGGACCTCCTCGCCGGCAGGTATCCCTCCGACGAGTTCGCCGAGCTGCGGCCCCGCATCATCTGGGACCGGCTCGAGGGCGTGATCCGTGGCCGTCCCGGCGCGCAACGTCTCGCCGTCACCAGCGGTGGCACGATTCCCGATCGGGGTCTGTACGGCGTCTTCCTCCCCGACGGAACAAGGGTCGGTGAGCTCGACGAGGAGATGGTCTACGAATCGCGTGTCGGCGAAACGTTCTTGCTCGGCGCCTCCACGTGGCGTATCGAGGACATCACCCACGAACGAGTCGTCGTCATACCGGCGCCCGGTCAGCCCGGCAAGATGCCGTTCTGGCACGGTGACGGACCTGGCCGACCGTTGGAGCTCGGCAGGGCGATGGGTGCATTCGTCCGGGAGCTCGACGAGATGGATCGGGGCCCGGCCGTCGAGGGGCTCCGTCGTCGCAATGGTCTCGACGAGTGGGCGGCGGAGAATCTTCTTGCCTATCTCGACGAACAGAAAGCTGCCACCGCCGAACTGCCGACCGATCGTAGGATCGTGGTCGAGCGGTTCCGGGACGAGATCGGCGACTGGAGGATCTGCATCCTGTCACCCTTCGGTGCGCAGGTTCACGCCCCATGGGGTATGGCCCTGCAGTACCGGCTGGGTGAGCAGTGGGGCTGGGACGTCGAGCTGATGTGGTCCGACGACGGCATCGTGATCCGCCTGCCCGAGGCCGAGGATCGAGTCCCGCTCGACGAGCTGTTGATCGATCCCGACGAACTCGACGAGTTCCTTCTCACCCAGCTCCCCAACACCGCTATGTTCGCCGCTCGTTTCCGAGAATGCGCCGCCCGGGCTCTCCTGCTTCCTCGGCGCCGGCCCGACCGTCGTTCGCCGCTGTGGCAGCAACGGCAGAAAGCCGCCGATCTGCTGGCGGTGGCGGCCAAATACCCCAGCTTTCCGATCCTGCTGGAGACCACGAGGGAATGCCTGAACGACGTGTTCGACGTGCCGGCGCTGCGCAGCGTCCTGCGGGATCTGCGGTCCCGCAAGATCGCGCGTCCACCAGGCCGACACCGACGCCGCCTCGCCGATGGCGAGCGGGCTGCTGTTCGGTTGGATCGCCCAGTACATGTACGCCGGCGACGCTCCCTTGGCAGAACGCCGAGCGGCGGCGCTGTCGTTGAACCGTGAACTCCTTCGCGATCTGCTCGGAGCCGAGGAGCTGCGCGAGCTTCTCGATCCCGATGTACTGGCCCAGCTCGAGGCGGAGCTGCAACGACGAGCAGATACGTGGAGGGCCAGACACGTCGACGGCGTCGAGGATCTCCTCCGGTGGCTCGGACCGCTGACCGTGCCCGAGGTCGAAGAGCGCACGACCGGCGTGGACACTCACGACGCTCTCGCGCAGCTTCACGATCAGCGGCGCATCATCGAGGTCGGTCTTCGGGGCGAGCGTTGCTTCGCCTCGGCCGAAGACGCCTCACGGTTGCGGGACGCGTTGGGTGTTGCACTCCCGGCGGGCCTGCCGGCGGCCTTCACCGATCCGGTCGCTCATCCGCTGGTCGATCTCGTCAGCCGCTACGCCCGAACCCATGGGCCGTTCCTGACCTCCGAGCTGTGTGCCGCGGCTGTCGGTCGAACCGGCCCGGGTCGAGCCCGCACTGGTCTGAGCTGGAGCGCCAGGGTCGCCTGGCTCGGGGCGAATTCCGCCCGGACGGCAAGGAGCGTGAGTGGTGCCACAGCGACGTGCTTGCGCATCCTTCGCCGTCGCTCGTTGGCCGCGCTGCGCTCCGAGGTCGAGCCGGTCGACGGTGAGGTCCTCGCCAGGTTCCAGGCGTCCTGGCAGCACGTTGGATCGAGGCTCACCGGGGTGGATGGTCTGGCCGAGGTGCTCACCGCGCTGCAGGGGGCAGCTCTGCCGGCGTCGATTCTCGAATCCGAGATCCTTCCGGCTCGCCTGCGTGACTACAACCCGGCCGATCTCGACACCTTGCTCACCGCCGGCGAGGTCGTGTGGGCGGGCGCCGGTGCGCTCGGTGTCGGTGACGGGCGGGTTCGACTCGTCTTTCGTGATCAGGCACCACTTCTCATCCCCGACATCGATGATCCTCCGTCGGGCGAGGTCCACGACGTGGTGCGGGCCTTCCTCGCCCGGCGGGGTGCGGTCTTCTGGAACGACCTGGTCGTGGCCGTGCAGGACGCGGAGGTGGACTACTCCGAACGGTCGGTTCTGACCGGCCTCTGGGATCTGGTGTGGGCCGGTGAGGTCACCAACGACGCGTTCACACCCCTTCGAGCCGTGCTCGGTGGTGCCGTGCCCAAAGGATCATCGGGACCTCGCCGAGGCCGGGTCGGTCGCCGCCCAGCCGTGAGAAGTCTCAGCCGGATGGGACCGCCGGCGGCGACAGGGCGCTGGTCATTGGTCGAGCCGCTCCGGCGTCCGGACCCCACCCCGACCGAGACCGCAACCACCAGGGCTCTCCAACTGCTGGAACGGTACGGCGTTCTCACCCGCGAGATGGCACTCGCCGAAGGTGTCGAGGGCGGATTTGCCGGTGTGTATCCGGTGCTCAAGGAACTGGAAGATCGTGGCCAGGTACGGCGCGGCTACTTCGTCGCCGGTCTCGGCGCAGCCCAGTTCGCCCTTCCGGGTGCGGTGGACCGCCTCCGCGATCTGCGTCGCGAGGGTATCGCCAGCGACGATGTCGATGAACCCGACGAATGGTCGGTGCTGTCCTGCGCCGACCCCGCTCAGCCGTATGGCGCTGCGCTCCGGTGGCCCGACACCCGAGGACGACCGAGTCGGTCGGTCGGGTCGTACGTCGTACTGCGCGGTGGAGTTCCGGTGGTGTACCTGGAGCGGGGCGGTCGCAGCCTGGTCACCTTCGACGTCGGTGAGGACCGTCTCTGGGTTCAGGAACTCGCCGGCCTGGTGAAGACGGGCGGATCAGGACAATCGAGGTCCAGAAGGTCGATGGTCGTCCGATCGCCGAGGTGCCCGTCGATCCGGGACATGCTGCTCGAAGGCGGTTTCGCGCTCGGCTACCGGGGTCCCACCCTTCGCCGCTGAAAGACGATCGCAGCTCCCTCCTCAGAGGCTGGCGATGGCGTCGAGCGGGTTGAGCTTGGCGGCGCGACGGGCCGGAAGGTAGGCGGCGAGCACGCCGATCAGGCCGGCCATGACGACGATCACGACCAGGGTCAGCCAGGGGATCGAGACGTCGCTGATCACCGAATCCGGGATGGCCCGGACCCCGGCGATCCCGAACAGGATGCCGAGGGTGATCCCGAGCAGGGTGCCGAACAGGCTGACCATGATCGCCTCCCACCTGATCGTGGACATCAGCTGTTGGCGGGTCATCCCCACCGCTCGGAGCAGTCCGATCTCGTGGGTTCGCTCCAGAACCGAGAGCACGATCGTGTTGACGACGCCGAAGAAGGCGACAACAAGTGCGAGGCCCAGGAGTCCGTTGATCAGAACCAGCAGAGCGCTGATGCCGCTCTCGAGTTGCTCCTGCAGATCCTCGTTGTTCAGGACCTCGACTCCGGCGTAGTCGTCGGCGAGCGCCTTGGCGGCGTCGGAGACCGTCTCGAAATCCGCGTCGTCGGCGATCGTCGCACCGATCGACCCGATACCCCGGTCCGGGTTGTGTTCGATGAACAGCCCGTTGTCGATGACGAAGGACCCCTCGAGGAAGTTCTCGTTTCCGGCGATGCCGGCGACCTCCAGATCCTCGGTTTCGCAGATCCTCGAACTCGAGCGTGATCCTGTCGCCGATCCCGTAGCCCGCTCATCGGCCAATGAACGGCTGACGAGGATTGCGGTTCCGTCGGCCACCCCGGCAAAGCTGCCCGAATCCAGGCCATAGTCGAGAATGCGACTTTCCGTCGAGGCGCTGAAACTGTCGACCCCGTAGATCTCTCCTGATGGCCCGCCGATGCGGACGTCGGCGGTTCGGTACTCGCTGACGTCGTCGATGCCGTCGAGACCACTGAGTCGACCGGCGAAATCCTCCGGTAGTACCTCGCCGAACTCGCCGTTCACGAACAGGTCGGCACCAACGCTCTCACTGAGGACCTGGCTCAGACTGGCCCGGAGCGACTCCCCGAGAACCGAGACCAGGGTCACGAGAGCGAGCCCGATCATGAGGGCGGTGGCCGTGGCCGCCGTGCGCTGGGGGCTGCGGGCGGAGTTCTCCCTTGCGATCCGAACCATCTTGCGTTCAGAACCTCCCGTGAAGCAGTCCCGGATCAGCCGGGCTCCGTCGGCAAGCGCTCGGGGCCCGGAGAACAGGAACAGGACCCCGAGGACGCCGAACCCGGAGCCGAGCAGGATCGTGAGGACCTTCCCGGCCCCCGTCGGGGCGGTGAGCACCTGATCGTCGGCCCCGTTCTGACCCGGGATCGTGATGTCGCCGATCACCCCCGACGCGAACACGAGAGCTGACACCCCCCGAGGACGAGAGCCCAGACCGCCGATGAGCAGCAGGATCCCGCTGATCGTGCCGAGGACGCCGACCGGGATCGACCGACCGAGAATCATCACCGCCGGACCGGCGAACAGTCCGCTGAGCAGCGCGACGCCGACGAAGGTGAGCACCGCCCCGATCCCGAGAAGGACGAGCGTCCCGGTCACCCCTGACGATCCGCTCAGCCCGTACCCGACCGCACGAGGCCGGTGATCGTGATCACCGATCCGGCGACGATCCGGCCTCGACCTCGATGCTGGTGTGTCCCTTCCGCCCGGATCGCCTCGACCGGTGAGATACGGCCCGCTTTGAAGGCCGGTACGAGCGCCGACACCATCGTGGCGAGAAGGCCGACAGCCACCGCGATCACGACGGTCCGCAGGCTGATGACAGTGGTCGTTTCTGGAAACCCTCCCTGACTCTCGAACAGCGCCTCGATCAGGGCGGCGACCCCGATGCCGGCACCGATTCCGGCGATCGAACCGAGCGTGCCGACCAATGCGGCCTCGATCAGAATCGACGACCGGATCTGGGAACTCGTTGCGCCGATCGCCCGCAGCATCCCGATCTCCTGGATTCGCTGGCTGACGATGATGGCAAACGTGTTGTAGATGATGAACAGGCTCACGAACAGGGCGACCAGCGCGAACGCCAGAAGGATCCTGCCGAGAATTCCGATGATCTGATTGAAGTCCTCGCTGTCGGCACTGTTGGCGGCGGCCTGATCGATGACCTCGACGCCGCTGGGTAACAGTGGCTCGACGGCGGTCGAGCAGCTCGGAGGGCAGTGTTCCGGGCGCGGCTTGGATGGCGATCTCGTCCAGTTGGCCGTCCTTGTCGAAGAGCTCCTGGGCGGTCTCGAGGTCGAAGAGGACGAAGTAGACGCCCGGCGCGGGGAAGTCGACCAGGCCATCGAGCACGAAGTCACGGCGACCCTCCGGCGTCTGGAAGGTGATGGTGTCGCCAATGGCGAACCCGCCATCCTCGGACTGTTCGATGTTGAGATTGACCGAGTTCGGGACCGGTGGGGGCGACGCCTTCGACCTGCTCGAAACCTCCCTCACGACCGTCGACCTCGCCCTCGTAGGAGAACGCCAGGGTCGGTCCGCTGTTGGACGTGAACGGTTCGTCGTCGGCGTCGAGGGGGAGGAAACGGTTGGCTCCTTCGGCGCCCACGAAGCCCTCCGCGTCGGCGACCTGGTCCAGAGCCTGGATCTCCTCGACCAGGGTGTCGCGGATCACGCCCGGCTGCTGCCCGAACGACAGGTCATCCACGATCTGCACCCGGGCGTCGAGACCGGCGTTGGCCTCCGACACGATGCCGTCGAACAGCCTGCCCAGCGAATCGGAGATGATGAATGATCCGCTGACGAATCCGACACCGAGGGTGATCGCCAGGACGGTGAGGCCGAGCCGGCCGAGGCCGACCTTGATGCCGCGGAACGCCAGCTTGATGATGGTCATCGCTGCGGCTCAGTCGCCGAGGTGGCGCATCTTGTTGAAGACGCCGTCCTCTGTCGGGTCCCGCATCTCGTCGACGATCCGGCCGTCGGCGAGGAAGAGCACTCGATCGGAGTAGCTCGCCGACACCGGGTCGTGGGTGACCATCACGATCGTCTGGTGGAACTCGTCGACCGCCCGGCGCATGAACTCGAGAATCTCGGTGCCCGCCTTGGAATCGAGGTTGCCGGTCGGCTCGTCGCCGAAGATGATGTCGGGCCGGCTGGCGAGTGCCCGGGCCACGGCCACCCGCTGCTGCTGACCGCCCGACAGCTCGTTCGGGCGGTGGTGCAGACGATCGGCGAGGCCGACGGTGGCCACCACCTGGTCCATCCACTGCTTGTCCGCCGATCGCACCGGCGAGGTCGAGCGGCAAGGTGATGTTCTCCTCGGCGGTCATCGTCGGGATCAGGTTGAAGGCCTGGAAGACGAAGCCGATCTTGCTGCGCCGCAGCAGCGTCAGTTCCTTGTCCTTCAGCGACGACAGCTCGACCGAACCGACGTAGGTCTGGCCTCGGGTGAAGGTGTCGAGCCCCGCCATGCACTGCATCAGCGTCGATTTGCCGGAACCCGAGGGGCCCATGATCGCAGTGAACCGGCCGGTCTCGAATCCGACCGTGACGTCGTCGAGCGCCCGGACCTCGGTGTCGCCGGCGCCGTAGATCTTCGATGCGTTCCGGCAATAGGCGGCGAGCCCGATCGTGTCGGAGAGATCGCTTCCCGGCGGCGGTGGAACGTCGGTGCCGTGGTCGTCGTGTCGGAGAGGGCCTCCCAGCCGGACGACCGTACTCGGGAGACTGGGAGGCGTGGGTGCCGCATCGGTCATGACCGAAACCGTAGCCGCCGCCGGTGCCGGCTCAGCGGTGGGCCGACGCCGGTCGGGTCACGTGAACCATGCGGCGGTGTCGGGCATCAGAGCCGTTGACCGTCCTGGGGCCCGGTCGCTGCGGAGGATGACGTCGCCCCCGATGGCAACTCGACCGACGCATCGGAGAGATTGACCCAGCAGGAGAAGTTGTCCCCGCGTTCGAACCCGAGCACGCCGGGCACGTCCACCCAGCCGATCTCGTCGGAGTCGGGCAGGACACGTCGGCGCAGTGCGAGCGCGCAACGGTACAGCTCCAGTGTCGAGTCCGGATCGCCCGCCTGGGCCTCGACCGACAGGTCGGCGAACGATCTCGGGTTGGGCCAACCACGGCGGACCGTCGCCGAACCCGAGCGAGGGGCCCGTACGCGACCACGGAATCGGCACCCGGCAGCCGTCCCGCCCCTTGACCGTGTGTCTCGAATTCACCCAGACCGGATCGTCCAGTACGTCGGTGGGGAGGTCCCAGACCTCGGGCAGGCCCAACTCCTCGCCCTGGTACAGGTAGACGCCCCCGGGCAGTGCCAGCAGCACCAGCAGCCCGGCTCGGGCACGGCGCAGGCCCAGGTCGGGGTCGAGGACCTCGTGGGGCCCGTCGAGCAACCAGGTCCTGGGGTCGATGTCGGGCGGCAGCCCGTAGCGGGTGGCGTGGCGCACGACGTCGTGGTTGCTGAGCGTCCAGGCCGGCAGGGCCCCGACCGAGCCGGTCGACGCCAGCGCGTGCTGAGCCCGTTCCCGCAGCTGATCGAGCTGCCACGGGGAGTCGAGGAAGTCGAACGCGAACGACTGGTGGTATTCGTCGGGTCGCAGATACAGGTGGACCCGGTCGGGGCGGACCCAGGCCTCGGCCACCATCATCGGGTCGTGAGGACAGGAGTCCAGCACCGATCGCCACTGCCGGATGTAGGTGTGCGTCTCGTCACGATCCCAGAACGGGTGGTGGTCGATCCCTGTCGAGCACCAGGATCTCGGCGGTGTCCTCGGGTTCGTCGGGGTAGGCCATGTCCTTGCCGAGGCCATGGGCCACGTCGACACGGAAACCGTCGGCGCCGAGATCGAGCCAGAACCTGAGAATGTCCTGGAACTCCCGCTGGACCTCGACGTTGCTCCAGTTCAGGTCGGGCTGGGTGTGATCGAACAGGTGCAGATACCACTGGCCGTCCGGTAGTCGTTCCCATGCCGAACCACCGAACACGCTGGTCCAGTTGTTGGGTGGTTCGGCACCGTCAGGTCCTTTCCCGGCGAGGATGTGGTACCGGTCGCGGCTCGGGTGGCCGGGCGCGGCGCGGCACGCCTCGACGAACCATGCGTGTTCGTTGGAGGTGTGGTTCGGCACGAGATCCACGACGCACTCGGAGATCGAGATCGTGGGCGTCGGCGATCAGGCCCCTGGCGTCGTCGAGGGTCCCGAAGGGGGGATGGATGTCTCGGTAGTCGGCGACGTCGTAGCCGCCGTCGTGGAGCGGCGATCGGTACCACGGGTTCACCCAGAGGCCGTCGACGCCGAGGTCCCGCCAGATAGGGCGAGGCGGGAGCGGATCCCGTTGATGTCGCCGGTGCCGTCGCCGGTGGAGTCGGCAAAGGATCTGATGTAGACCTGGTAGATCACCGCGTGACGCCACCAGGGTGGAGTGTCCGTCTGTCACCGCGCAAGAGTAGCGGCTGTGACGAACGAGCGGGTCCAATGTTTGGTCTCGCTGCCTAAACCGTCGCGTATCGCCGAGCCGTAGAATGAAGGGATGAGCTGTCCGGCATGCGGGCTTGCGCTGCCCGACGGCGCTCGATTCTGCCCCCACTGTGGAAAATCGCAGATCACCGCGGGCGACGAGCGACGACTGGTGACCGTCGCTGTTCGCCGACATCGTCGGTTTCACCAGCCTGTCGCAGAACATGGACCCCGAGCAGGTCAAACGGATGGTGGACTCGACCTTCCTCCGTCTCGGCCACGACATCCAACGCTTCGGCGGCAAGATCGACAAGATCATCGGCGACGAGATCGTGGCCCTTTTCGGCGCCCCGGTCGCCCATGCCGACGACCCCGAGCGGGCGGTCAGAGCGGCGCTGGCGATGCAGCAACACGCTCGCCGAACTCCACACGGGCACCGCGTCGATCAAGCTCCGCATCGGCATCACGACGGGCGACGTACTGGTCGGCGCCACGATGATCGGTGGTGACTACACCGCCATGGGCGACACGATGAACCTGGCCAGCAGGCTCGAGGTGATGGCCGAACCGGGCCAGATCATCGTCGGCCCGGCCACGTATGCGGCGTCGGTCGACGCCATCGTCTACCGCACGATCGGCGAGGTGACCACCCGGGGACGGAGTGGGACCGTCCAGGTGTACGAGGCGATACGCGTCCGTCGGTACGCCGGGTGCTCGACGCCTCCATCGCCACCCCCTGGTGGGCCGTTCCCATGAACTGGGTGTTCTCGATGCCCTCGGCCAGCTGGCGGTCGAATCGAACCGTGCCCAGCTCGTGATGCTCCAGGGTCAGGCCGGGGTCGGCAAGACCCGGATCGCTCGTCAGGCGGCGATCGACCAGCACGACAAGCACAACGCGCTCGTTCTCGAGGGCCGTTGCGCCCCTTACGGCGAAGCCAACGTGTGGTGGCCGATCGCCGAAGCTCTCGGCAAGGCACTGTCGATCAGCGGCGACCTCACGGTCGTCGAGGCGGAGCGGATCATCACCATGTGGCTTGCCGACAACGAGTGGACGCCGACCGGCCGAGGATCACGACCGCGCTCCTGCACACCCTCGGACTATCGCACTCCGCTGAGGGGTGGTGACCGGGATCGAAACCGCTCCGAGGTGTTCCTGGCGGTCTCCACCATGCTGGCCCAGATCCTGCGGCCAGCGACCGGTCGTGTTCGTTCTCTCCGACGCCGATTGGGCATCGGACGCCGTCTGGGTGCTGCTCGAATGGATCATGAACGAGCTGGCCGCCACGCCGCTGATGGCGATCATCACCGCCCGGGATGCCGAGCTGCCCGACGGTCTCCGTTCCGGCGACTTCGGCAGCCTCACCTATCGTGTGCAACCCCTCGGCGAGGTGGCCACCGCCGAACTGCTGCAGTACCTCGACATCGATCTCAGCGAGAGGAACGCCGCCCGGCTCGTCGAACGATGCGGTGGCAACCCGTTCTTCCTCGAAGAACTCGTCGACCTGATCACACGGGAGTCTGCAGCAGGGTCGGGCTTGACGACCGACGAGCTGGTCGATCAGCTGATGTCAGGCGAAGTCGAGCAGCTCCCCGACACCCTTCGCGGCACGATCGCGGCCCGGCTCGACGGGCTCGACAACGGGCCTCGTCTCCTCCTCCAGGACGCTGCGGTCCTCGGGATCGCCGGCCCGGTTCGAGGACTGGCCGAGATGGCCCGGCAGGCGCGCTTGCTCGACGACATCGGCCCGGACCTCGAGCGGCTCGTCGACTACGACCTTCTCGAAGTGCGCGATGGCCGGTTCCGATTCCGGTCCGACCTGGTCCGCGACGTCACGTACGCGACGATCACCAAGACACTGAGAGCCCAGCGTCACTACCAGATCGCGGAGTTCCTCGAACACGAACCGTCCACGTTGGATCGGAACTCGATGGTTGCGGCCCTGGCCGACCACTACCGTCGCTCGGCCCAGCTCGTCGCCGAGATGGGGCACGTGCCCCACGTCGACCGGGCCACCGTCACCGCTCGGGCGTTGCACTGGGTCACCGAGGCCGGTTTCCGGGCGCTCGAAGCCGACCCGCCGTCGGCCGAACCGTGGTTCACCGCCGGTCTGGAACTGGCCGCCGACAACGACACCAGGGCGCAGATGCTCTACGGCCGGGCTCGGGTTCGCCTCGAGACCGGCTATCTGACACAGGCCAGAGACGATCTCGAACAACTCGATCGGCTCAACCGTCAGGATCCGCTGCTACGGGCGCGGACCCTCGTCGTCAGAGGCAACCTGGAGCGTCGCAGCAGGAACCACACCGAGGCGGCATCGATGCTGCGAGAGGCGTCGGACCGGCTGGCGGCGCTCGATGCAGCCAGCGATCAGGCTCTCGCCCTGCGTCTTCTCGGCCTGGCCGAACTCTCCCGATCGGACAACGATCTGGCTCGCAAGGCTCTCGAGGCATCGCAGAGGGTTGCAGCCTCGGTTCAGGACCGTCGGGCGGAGGCGTGGGCGTTCCAGAGTCTGGCGTGGCAGGCGTTCCGCAACGGTCGAGTGGACGAGGCCTCGTCGTACGCCGCCCAGGCACGGTCACTGTTCTCCGACATCAACGACAGCGGTGGTCTCACCTGGACCAAAGGTGTCGAAGCGTGGGTGCTCTTTCACAATGGCGCGCTCGCCGACGCCGAGGCGCTCGTGGTCGAGATCCTGCCCGAGACCAAGCGGCGCGGCGATCCTTGGGCCGAAGGGGTCACCCAGGTGCTCAGTGCCTCGATCCACCTGTGGTCGGGCCGTCCCGAGCAGGCGCTGATCGCCGCCCAACGTGCGCTGGCAGCGGCCGCTCTGGCCGATGATGTCAACCTGGCCGTACAGGCCCGCGCCCTGCAGGGCCGAGCTCACGTGTCGATGGCCAACGTCAGTGACGGCCTCCAGTCACTGGAGCAGGCCTTCGACCTGGCCGAGCACCAGGGCGATACGGATTCCCGCCGTCTGGCCGCTGCAGCCAACTGTGCTGCCGCAGCGGCACGGGTGGGTAATGCTCATGCGGTCATGCAGTGGGCCAGCCGGTTCGATTCGATGCACGCCAGAACCGACGTGGTCGGCGAGAGCGAGGTCATCGTTTCGTTGAGCCTGGCCATGCTCGAGCAGGGTCGCGTCAGCGAAGGTCTGCGCGAGTTGTCCTGGCTCGACTCGGACGTGCCGGCACCCGCTCGGGCGTCGAGCAATGCGGTCGGTGCGCTCCTCGACGTGGCCAACGCCGATTTCGTGTCGGCTCAGCGCCGAATCGACGCGGTGTTGTCCTCGGAGTGCACCTATCTCGACCGTTTCAGGGCGCGCATCGCGCTGGTCGGTCATGCACTACCGTCAGGGGCGGATCGGCGAGGCGCGGGCGATCATGGAGGACGCGGTTGCCGAGGTCGGTGCGACGGGTGACCGTATCACGCCGCCCGCTTGGCAGCGGTTTTCGCCGGTGTCTGCGGTTACGAGACCCTCGAGGGTGCTGAACAGAGGGCCCGGGCCCTGGGGATCGACACCGTCGGATGGATCACCGCTCTGCGGGCGGTGATCGGTTCAGAGTTGGTCGGCGAAGCTGCACGACCGAGCAGTAGCACCGATCACTCCGAGAGCGGGTCTCGGTCCGACCCTTCAGAAACGCAGGCGTGGGCCGGTGTTCAGCCGGCCGCTGTGGTCTCGGTTTCCGGTGGAGGCGGCGCCGCTGTCGTCGGGGTGGTCGTCGTACTCGTCGCCCCCGGGGGTATCAGGAGTTGCTGACCGGCTGCGATTCGGTTCACGTCCTCGAGATTGTTGTACTCGGCCAACTCGTCGGTGCTCAGCCCGTAGGCGGAAGCGATTCCTCCGAGCGAATCACCCGGTTGGATGACGTAGCTGCTCGGCTGTTCGGGGGCTTCGGTGGTCGTGGTGGTCGCACTCGATGTGGCAGCGGCGCGGGTGGTGGTGGTCTCTTCGTCGGCGGTTTCGACCGGTTCGGTGCGACCGCACGACACCAGCAGACACTGCGAGCGCAATGATCAGCGCGATCGGGACGAGGGGACCGGGCCGGTCGGGCGACGCAGACATAGTTCCCCCAGTCTGGCAGGAATTTCAGGTCGGCCCGCGCCGCCGGGATGACTTCTGACGCTTGTCGCTGCGACGACGATTCGATCGGATCGTTCCTCCGCCGACACTCGAGCCCGGTTCTCCGATCGGCGTTCGAAGTCGCTCAACTGCTCGTCCTGCTCATCGAGCTCGGCCCGCAACTTGAGGTAGTGCTCAACCCTGCGTTTGCTGACCAGATCGTCTCGAACCAGTCGCCGGACCGCGCAGTCCGGCTCACGATGGTGGGTGCAGTCGACGAACCTGCACTTCGGAGCTGCGTCGGTGATCCACGGAAACGCCTTGGCGAGTCCGTCGCGTGCATCCCACGCGGCGATCTCGCGTATGCCGGGCGTGTCGACAACGATCCCGCCCCCGGGAAGAGGGATCAGGTCTCGGGTGACGGTGACGTGGCGACCGCGCCGATCGACCGCACGCACCTGGCCCGTGCGCTGCACCTCGCCACCGGACAGCGTGTTCACCAGAGTCGATTTGCCGATGCCGGAGAGCCCGATCAGGGCCACGGTGCGGGTGCTGTGTATTCGCCTCTTGACCGCGTCGATGTTCGCGGCCGTCCCGGGTGGAGATCGCGAGGCACTCCACGCCGGGAGCGATCGCACGTATCGCATCCACCGCACCGTCGGGGTCGCTCGACCTGGTCGGCCTTCGTGAGCAACACCACCGGTTCGGCTCCGCTGTCCCAGGCGATGACCAGGAGGCGTTCGAGGCGCTGGAAATTGACCGGCCGATCCATCCCCTGCATCACGAAGACGTCGTCGATATTCGCCGCGAGTACCTGGGGTTCGGGGATGCGACCCGGCGCCCGTCGCACGAGGGCGGTGCGCCGATCGGCGATGGCAGAAATGATGAACTCTCCATCGTTCTCTTCATCGGTTCGGATCGTCACGAAGTCGCCCGTGGCAGGGGCCATCCCGGTGCGGGACCTGATCGAGGTCGATGTCGCCGTCACGACCTCACCGTCACCGACGAAGACGACGCAGGTGCCGCGGTGGGTACGGGCCACTCGTCCGCGCAGGTCCGCACCCAGGTCATCTGCCCACCGGTCCAGTGCGAAGGGTCCAGCCCAGCGAGTCGAGTTCGGGGGCGAGTTGGGACATCGGATCGCTCATGGGTGGCACGTCCCGTCGTGATCCGGGCCGAGGTGCTGGTCCAGGAAGTCGCGTTGGAGGACGAGAAGGTTCTTGGCGACCACCGCCTGGGGGGTCATGTGGGTGACACCGCTGAGTGGGAGTACCTGATGGGTTCTGCCCTGAGCGAGCAATGCTGAGGAGAGCCGCAGGGTGTGGGCTGCAACCACGTTGTCATCGGCCAGGCCGTGGATCAGGAGCAGAGGGCGTGTCAACTTCGCTGCGTCGCCGAGAAGGCTGGTGCGTTCGTAGTGTTCGGGGTTCTCGTCCGGGTGACCCAAATAGCGTTCGGTGTAGTGGGTGTCGTACAGACTCCAGTCCGTCACCGGCGCGCCGGCCACGGCGGCGTGCACACGATCGGGGACCCGGAGCACGGCCAGCGCCGCCAGATAGCCACCGAAGGACCAGCCCCGAATACCGACCCGGCCCAGGTCGAGGCATCCGAGTTCGTCGGCAGCCGCGTCCAGAGCGTCGATCTGGTCCTCGAGAACGGGCCCGGCCAGATCTCCCCACACCTCGCGCTCGAACGCCGGTCCGCGGCCGGGAGTACCGCGACCGTCGGTCACGATCACCGCATACCCCTGTTCGGCGAACCAGCGGGAGACGAGATGCGGGTTGTGGTTCTTCAGAACCCGTTGGGCGTGCGGTCCGCCGTAGGGGTCGAGCAGCACCGGGAGTTTCGTCGCTCCGTCGTGGCCGAGGGGAAGGAAGATGGCGGTCGCCAAACCCCGGGCGCCGACCATTCGGAACGACGGCTCGGACCGCATGACGGGGTCCTCGCAGTGGTTGGCGAGCCGGCTTCGCCCGTGGTGACTCCTCACCTCGAACTCGGTGAATGGTGTCTCGGCTGTGCTCGCGGCGACCACGATGGTTCCGCCCGACGCCCAGGCGCTGTGCACGCCGGACGTGTCCGTGAGCTGTTCGACCGTCGTACCGTCGACGCCGATCCGTAGGACCTGGATCTCGGTCGGGTCGGTCGATGCGGTGATCACCGCAACACCGTCGTGGGCGTCGATGATCGACCGGACCTGGAGACCTTCAGCGGTGACCGGCGCACCATCGACGCACAGGGCGCGCCGGTCGGGGAGATCCTCGATGGTGAGCAGCGATCCCTCGTGCAGCCGTGGCGCGCCGGGATGCAGTTCGGTCCATCGCTGGTCGCCGATCGAGCGCAGCACTTCTCTTTCGCCGGTTTCGATGTCGATGGTGACGATCGAAGTGGTCCGTTGGTCGCGAGTTTGTCCCACGACGACCAGACCGTCGTTGGACCAGGCCACATCGGCGAGGTACTCGAGGCTCCCATCGTTCCAGAGAATCTCCCGAACGCCGGTTCCGTCGAGAGGTAGAAGGTGCAAGGTCACAGCGGCGTTGGCGGTACCCGCCGCCGGGTACCGGATCGAGGCAGCGGGTCGTTCGGGTCGGGCCGGATCGGCGATGTGCCACTCGTTCACCGCCCCGACATCCACCCGGGCAGCGAGCAGAGCATCCCCGGTGGGTGACCACCAGAACCCGGCAACCCGACCCATCTCCTCGGCGGCGACGAACTCGGCCTGACCCCATGTGATGGTGGGCTCGGACTCAGGCGGGCTCACCGCACGGTCGACGTCACCGGCGGTGTCGGTGGCGAGAATGACGACCCGCACGTCCGACCCGGCGGTGTAGGCGATCGCATGGCCCGACGGGGACAGCCGTGCATCGAAGGCGGGGGTCGCGCTCGCCACGGTTCGCACAGCCCCATCGTGAAGGTCGACGAGGTGGATCGAGCCGCCGAGAACGAACGTGGCCAGGGCAGTTGATCGTGCGGTCGAATAGCTGACGACGCCGCCGGCAGACTCTCGGACGCGTTCGCGTCGAGCCGCTTCTTCGGGGGTCAGGTCGTGGTCGTCGGTGCCGAGTTCGGAGGGGTCGACGAGGCGACGTTCCTCGCCGGTCGCCGTGTCGAGTTTCCACATCGAGAGGGCCGGGGCCCTGCCGTCGACCGAGCGGAGGAACACGACGAGTCGTCCGTTGTCGACCACTGAGATCGAGCGTGGAACTCCGAGTGTGAAGCGTTGGGTCGCGGCATAGGCGAGGGGAAAACCCAGCACGGCCGTCGACTCTGCACCCACCTGCCGAACCTAGCCAATCGGCTACCGAAGTGCGCCCCGCGCCCGAAGACGTGACGGGTCGATCACTGAATGCGAGCGCGCACGCCGAGGTCGCCGAAGCCAGCACGCACACAGTTCTTCAGAAGTTTGGATTCGGCAATTGCCGCAGGGTCGATGTGCATCCCGATGAACGCAGCGTTGTTGTAGGACAGCAGCGTCACGTTGACCGCCGTGCCCGAGACCGGCCCGACCGGGATCCACCGAAGAACCTTCTGTCCGGCGAAGTACGCCGGAAGCGGTGGACCGGGAACGTTGCTGGTGGCCAGGTCCACTCGACGGGCCTGATCCAACGTGAGGCTTGCGGACAGCCCGGCGGGGAGGGCGGCGGCCAAACCGCTGACCGACCCGAGTATCTGGCGATGCGAACGCAGCGCCTCGCGACGGACACGGATCTCCTTGTTGATGTAGGCGAGCCGCTCGACCGCGTCCACACCGTGGCCGGGTAGCGGGATACTGGCGGGCGTGAAGGCGTTGTCGGTCGGCTTGTCCCCCTCCCGGCGCGTGCTCACCACCACCGTCGCCGAGATCTCCGGAAGGGCGACGCCAAACTCGTCGTGATAGCGCAGAACCGCTTCGGCGGTTGCAGCCACGAAGATGTCGTTGAGTCGTACCTCTCGGTCCCGGGCCGCTCGCTTGAGGCGGTCCAACGAGATCTCGAGCCACTCGAGGCGACGGTTCCGGGAACGACCGCTCCACAACTCGGACCCGGTGTGGCCTCCGAGGCCGGGGAAACTGGCTGGCCATCGTGCGTGCAGCCTGAACCGCGTCGTTGCTCTTGGTGGTGAGCTGTTGGCGATCGGCGAGCAAGGCCGCAATGCTGCGGGCTCGATCGAGGAGGTTGCTGCCGGCGTCGTCTGAGGTGCCTTTCGACGAGTCGCTCTTTCCTGGCTGAACCTTTGCCACTTCGACCTCGGTTCGGAGCTCGGCGAACACCTGCGCCAGATCGACCGGCGCCGGTTTCGTTCCGGTGCCGTCGAAGTCATAGATCTCACCGGCCATCTGCAGTGCACCGAGTCCATCGGCGATCGAGTGGTGCAATTTGGTGACCAACGCCGCCCTGCCACCGGGCAGCCCCGAGAGGATCAGCGCGCTCCACAGCGGCCGGCTGCGATCGAACGGGTCGTTGATCCATTGCACCGCCGTTCGGGCCAGGTCCTCATATGTCGCCCGTGGCAACAGCCGGAGGAACCGGACGTGGTGGTCGAGATCGAAGGCATCGTCGAGGGTCCACTGCGCGTTGCCGAGGCCGAGGGTCGGCACGCTCACCCGCAGTCGCAGTCGGGGGACCGACGCCACCGCCTTGCGGTAGGCATTGAGAGCCCATTCGGTGTCGGGAGCCTTGTCGAGTATCAGGAGCGACCCCATCGTCGTCGCCAGGTTGGGATTCGACTCCAGACCCCACAGCATGGCCTCGGTATCGCTGAGCTGTTGATCCACCTTTCCAGTATGGCGGGTTCCAGAGTTGACCGGTTTGGCCGATAGACTTGTCAGCACTGCGTGGGCGAAAGCGTCCATCAGCGAAATGAGGTGTCTTTCATGGTCAAAGTATGGATCGATCAGGATCTGTGTACGGGTGACGGTCTCTGCGCCGAAATCGCCCCGGACGTGTTCTTCGGCATGGACGACGGTCTCTACTACGTGAAAGAAGACACCTCGAATTTCGGCGAGGAGAAACTCTTCGATGGGAACGCCCACCCCGCTGGCGTCGAGGGCATGGCGCGGGTTCCCGACGGAGGGCTGGATCGAGTGATCGAATCGGCCGAGGAATGCCCCGGCGAATGTATCTTCATCGAGGTCGACGACTGAGCCATCGAGGTCGACGACTGAGACGTCGTTCGACACAATCAAATCTTGAGAGAACGCCGGGACTTGTTCCCGGCGTTTCTCATTCTCTGATCGGGTAGGCCGAAAGGTCTATGTGCAGTGGGATCTCTATCGGGCGGCCAAGTCGGTTGGTGCCTTCGCGACCCTGCTCGTTCTCGGTTGGATCTTTCAGAACGCCGAGGTGGTCACCGATGCCTACACCGTCGACCGTCAGCTCGATTCGCTGGATCTGCAGCCGCTCACCGTCTCGGCGGCGACGATCCCACCCGAGCCTGACGGTTCCATGGCTCTGGCCGAACCTCCTGATACCTCCGAGGAGGTGATTTCCCGCCTGGCGTTCACCGACGAGCCCACCACGGACCCGTCGATCGACGGAGGGACATCGGAGTTGTCGGGGTCGGTGTCGGGTCTCGGACCCGACGATGTTGCCCAGGTATGGCTCACCAGGGTCACCGATGGGGGTGAGGACAAGCGTGTCATTTCCGTCTCAGCCGACAGTGAGTGGTCGGCGGCCGACATCAAAGGGGGCCGCTACCGGGTCCGTGCGTTCGTTCCCGGCCTACGGGCGACGAACGAGTCGGCCGTGCTCTTTCTGTTGGAGGGCCAACCCCGACGACTCGAGCTCAGCGTGACGACACCGCCAGAAGGCGTCGTGCTCGAGGTGGTCGCCGACGAGCTGTTCATCGGCGAACGGGCGGTCGTGGCGGTGACCTTCGGCCGCAAGATCGTGGATGGCGAAGGACGCACGGTGACCCTGCCCGTCTCCGGCGTCGAGGCGCGGACATCGTTCTCACCGGTCGTTTCGCTCCTGTCCAGCGACGTGGCCCTCTCCGACGGCGGGGGAGCGGTGCGCTACCTCCTGTCCTGTGACCGACCGGGGCAGGCGGCGGTCGCCGTGTCATGGCTCGAGACACCCACCGTGCCCGTGCCCGTCGAGGTGGTCTCGGCCGATGAGTCGGTCGACGAGCCCACCGAGCAGCCGGTGTCGCGATCGGCCGTGCTGACCCTGCCACCGTGCGTCGAGCGCCCTCCGCCCGATGCCGATGCCGATGGTGATGTCGATGGATGACCGTTTCGTCGAGCGGCGCGGTACCGGCGCGGTGTTGGCGTTGCTGCGCACGACCACCGCCTTCGGGATCACAGCGATCGTCGTCCCCCCGGTAATGGCGCTGGTCGCCACCTTCACCCTGTTGAAGGCGCCCCTTCCCGGCGACCTTCCCGAAGAGCGGCCCACGCTTGTCGCCAAGCCATCGGTCATCCTGGACTCGCGCGGCACCGAGATCGGGCTGTTGCGCGGCTTCGAGCAGACCGTGAACATCACCCCGACCGACATCCCCAAGGTGCTCGAGGATGCGGTGGTGGCGATCGAGGACAGACGTTTCTGGGAGCACGATGGCGTCGACCTCGAAGGCATCGTGCGGGCCGCCCGCGTCAACCTCGGCGCCGGCGAGATCGCTCAGGGCGGTTCGACGATCACCCAGCAGTACGTGAAGAACGTGTACCTCACCAAGGAGCAGACGTTCGAACGCAAGGCGCGCGAGGCGCTGCTGGCCGCCGAACTCGAGCAGGTGATGGAAAAGGACGAGATCCTGTTCCGCTATCTCGAGACGTCCTACTTCGGTGCCGGTGCCTACGGTGTAGGTGCGGCCGCACGGGTCTACTTCGGCAAATCGGTGAGCGAATTGGATGCCTCCGAGGCGGCGACCTTGGCCGGGATCGTGAAAGCACCGTCGCGGTCTCAGCCCCCGATCCGATCTCGAAGCCGCCGAACTCCGTCGGCGGCTCGTCCTACAGGCGATGCTCGACGAGGGCTACCTCGATGTGGACGACTACGAGGCGCAGGCAGCGAGAACCTTGTGGCTCGTGGAGCGAGGTGATCCGCCGTCGGGGCCGGTGACCGTGATCGTTCCACTCGAGGAAAAGGGCGCCATCGACCATCCGTTCTTCGTCGATTGGGTCGAAGCGGAACTCCTCACTCGTTTCGACGACGAGCTGGTCTACCGCGGCGGCCTGACGGTTGAGACCACGATCGATCCGTCGATCCAGACGGTGAGCGAAGGCGCACTGGCTGAACGGCTGGGATCGACGGAGTATCCGATCGAGATGGCGTCGGTGACGCTGGACCATTCGAATGGCCATGTGTTGGCCATGGTCGGTGGGCGTGATCATGGATTCAGTCAGGTCAACCTCGCCATCGGCGGCAGTACCGGTTTCCAGCCCGGGTCGTCCTTCAAGCCGATCGTCCTGGCCGAAGCGTTCAGTCGGGGACTCGGGCCCGATACCACGTACAGAGCACCGGCCTCGTTCACCGTGCCAGGTTGTGTCGGCAACCAGTGCACGATCGACAACTACGACTACCGGGATCGAGGCCGGATCGACCTGCGCGAAGCGACCTGGAAGTCGGTCAATACCGTGTTCGCCCAGTTGGTCCTGGACGTGTCGATCCCGGACTCGGTGCTGATGGCGAATGAGCTGGGCCTGAGTCGAATCGACCCTGACGCCGACTACGGCGCCAGCCTGGCGCTGGGTGCCGCCGAGACGTCACCGATGGAGATGGCGTCGGCATTCGGGACCTTTGCCAACCGAGGAGTCCGGGTGGCGCCGACCGGGATCTTGCGGGTGACCGATGACGAAGGCAACGTGCTGCTCGACAACGCCGCACCGACCGGCGATGTGATCCTCGAGACCGCCGTCGCCGACCACGTGACCGACGTATTGGTCGGAGTGGTGACCGACGGGACGGGCAAGCGGGCCGCGGTCGAGGACCATCCGATCGCAGGAAAAACCGGCACTGCGCAGGCCTACCGGGCGGCGTGGTTCGTCGGATACGACCCCAACCTCACGACCGCCATCTGGATGGGCCATGCCGACAAGCTCGCCAGCCTCACCGACATCAACGGCGTCGGCAACGTGACCGGCGGAAGCCACCCCGCCGTCGCATTTTCCGAGATCATGTCGAGTGCGCTCGCCGGGTTCGAGACCTCGGAGTTCCCCGAACCGGCCGAACTGCCGCAGCGTGCCGCCAGCCGGGAGGAAGTGGTGGCCTCTCGCAGCGAAACGGTGGCGAATCCACGTTCATGGGCCCAGACCGTCGACGCCGACTGTGGGGGTCCCTGCGTGTCCAGTGCGATCCCCGATCCGGTGTTGGTCGCCCCGCCGGAAACCGTGCCCACAACGATGCCGCCGATCGTGATCGACGCCACAGCTACGGATCCCTCGACCTCCAACGGAGAACAGCCATGACGCCACCCACCGCGATCAAAACCGGCGCCCCGGAAGGTGTTGAGCACACCGCTCCCACCGTGGATGATGGGGCGACCGGCACCACCGGGGCAAATGAGCGCGCCCGGAACTTGACCGATGCGTTGCCGATCGACCGTCTGCGCGTGGTGCTGGAGTCGTTGACATCCCAGGTCCCGGAAACCGCTGACCGACTGGTTCACCGTGGTCGACGTCGACCGGAGGGTGAACGTGTGATCGGCGGAGTCGCCCCGGCGGTCCGACCCCCCAACCGGTGGGAGCAGTTTCGTCAGGGTCGGGTCCTGGAACGTCGCGGCTTCGTTCCCGTCGCTCCGGGGCGGGTGGCGCGGCGGCATCGGATTCTCCCCCGCACGGTGATCGGGATCTCGTTCATGCTCCTGTCGATGAGCGTCGGTGCGGCGTTCGCCGGAGCCGGGTTCTACACCTACTACGACAACCGGTTGGCGGCCAATGAAGAGGAGGTGGCCCGGTTCCTCGAAGGGTTCGACCAGCAGTTCGTCGATGCTTCCGGCGCGCTGAAATCAGCTCCGCGGCGACTCGCTCGAACAGATCCGGGCCGAACTGGCACCGCTGGAAGGGTACGTCACCCAGCAGAACGCGGTCGTGAACCTGCCCGCAGAGATCGGTTCGTCGGTGTTCCAACTCCGCACCACCGACGAGGACGGACGTCCCGTCGCCGGCTCGGCGGCGGCGGTGGCCGAGCATCGGGGCGGCACGGCGTTGGTCACCAGCTATTCGTTGGTCAAGGCGGCCACGATTTCACCTGGACCAGGCATCGAACTGGTGAAAGGCGATCGGACGATCCCCGCGACCCTGTGGTCGTGGGACAAGGATCGGGATCTTGCCCTCGTCGTCGTCGAAGTCGAACTCCCTCGGTTGACGTTGAGCGACGACGACGAACAGACCGCAATCGTCGGTAGCGGCGTCTTCGCGATCAGCGGCTCCGGCGGGCAGGGAGCGACCGCGTCGCCCGGGACGGTACTCGATCGTTCGGAGGCCGGGCTGCAACACACGGCGGTGATCGGCACTGTCTTCGAGGGGGGACCCCTCGTCGACGCCGATGGGAAGCTGGTGGGCGTCGCCAGCACTGCGTACCGACCCCTCGGGATCGACGGAGGCGACGTGTCCTTCGCCCCCGATCTCGCCGGCCTCTGTTCACGCCTGCTCAACTGCGCTGACCCGATCTCGCCCGGGACATCGGACGCGGAGGGCGGTTGAGGCGCGTCGACCCGGCCTGACCCCTGCATCCACTAGTCTGTGGCGATGATCTCCCAGACGGGACTGCTGCTGGCCGGGGCCGGACTCCTGCTCGCGTTCATCGCCGTCATCATCGACCGTCTCAATTTCCCGCAACGCAAGTTCACACCCAAGCGGGTCTGGACCTACGGCAAGGGACCCTTCCGCGACCGCACCGGATCCCACATCGTGGAGGTGTACGAGGAAGAGGACTATTGAACGTCCAGACCCCGCCCAGACCGGTGGACCTGAATCCTTTCGATGATCCCACCGCAGTGCAGCACAAGGTCGGTGTGGTGCGCACGGCCAAGCTCGTGATGAAGCGATTCGGTCGTCACAACGTCACGGTGATCGCCGCCGGTATCGCGTTCTACTCGCTCCTGGCGTTGCTGCCCACGCTCGTGGCGATGACCGGCCTCTACTCACTCGTCAGTGACCCGCAGGAGATCCTCGATCAGGTCGACGAGCTGGCGGCCAATTTCGACCAACCGGACAACACCGACACCGGTGACCTGATCAGGAGCTTCGGGAACGCAGCGGTACCAAAGAACGACGATGGATCGGTGAAGGACGACGGGTTCTCCACCGCTGGTTTGATCGGTGTACTGGCCGCCGTACTGTTCGCGTTGTTCTCCGCATCCGGAGCCACCCAGAAGCTCATGAACATCGTCAACGCCGCCTACGAGGCGCACGAGAGCCGACCCGGACTGTTCCTCCGCGGACTGGCCTATCTGTTCACCGCTGCCGCCATCCTGTTCGTCGTTGCGCTCATCGGCCTTCTCGGGGTGATACCGGCCGCCGCCTCCTCGGCCGATCTGGGCGGTCGAGCGGAAGCGGCGGTGAACGTCGCCATCTACCCGATCCTGGCGGTCCTCTTCATTCTTGCATTGACCATTCTGTACCGCTACAGCCCCGATCGTCCCCGGCGGACCCCGTGGCGGAACAAGGGTGCGGTCGTGGCGACTGTGTTGTGGGTGCTGTCGGCGATCGTGTTCAGCTTCTACGCGCGCAACGTCGGCAACTTCGGTGCGGCCTACGCCCTCATCGGGGGCATCGCCGGCGTGATCATCTTCTTCCAGCTCACATCGATCTCGATCATCGTCGGCGCTGAGGTCAATGCCGTTCTCGAGGACCCGGCCAATGCCGTCGACCGGGCCGTCGGTGACCGGGTCGCCGGTCCGGTGTCCCGTCCGGTCGATCGGATGAACGCAGCCGCGGGAGAGCAGATGGCGGTGCCCGTGCCGACCGAACCGATCGGTCTCGGCACGGCGCTCGCCGGGATGGCCGCCCTCTTCGTCCTGGGACGAAGACGCTGACCTTCGATGAGCTTCGCACCCATTGGCGTCGTATCGAAGACCTCGTCGACGCCACCCCCGGGATCGACCGATGGTGTTCGGGGCCGGACTGGGTCCTTCCGACCCACCTCGGCTTCGCCGCCGATACCCCGCCGGTTGTCCTCGGCGATCTCACCGAGTGGGCGGCGATGCTGGCTCGCTACACGAATGCCGAGGGCGACACGATCCTCGGCGGACTCGAACCCCTGTGGGGATTCTCGTGCCCGATCCTGACCCCCGATCCGCCGAGGCAGATTCCGAGGTTCGTTGCCGAGCTCGATGAACGACCGGGCTGGGCCGGGTCTGGTCATCACCGGACTGGTCGACGATTCGGTCCTCTATCACGAGTTGACCAGGGGACTGATCGAACTAGGAGATCTCTACCGCTCGCCTGGGATCGAGCGGTGTGTCGCGGATCTGTCGGGCGGACCCGACGCCTGGTTGGCTCGACGTTCACCGCGTTTTCGACGGCAGTGGCGGCGGTGGCACTCCGAGGCGGCAGCCGCCGGAATCGAGATCGTCGATCTGACACGAGGAGAAGGGCTGATGGATCGGCTGGTCGGGATCGAGCGGCAGGGTTGGAAGGGACGGGAGGTGGACGGGATCACGTCGCCGACGATGCAGAGGATGTACCGCTCCATGATCGAGCGCCTGAGCGAGCGAGGCCGGCTGGTGGCATCGATTGCTCGGCTGGACGGTGCCGATGTCGGCTTCATACTCGGTGGGGTTCGGGCGGGCATCTACCGGGGACTCCAGCTCTCCTATGCCGAAGCGGTAGCCGATCTCTCGGTCGGCCACATCCTCCAGGCCCACCAGATCCGAGCGCTCTCGGCGACACCGGTCCACACCTACGACCTGGGCATGGACATTCGAGTACAAGCGTCGTTGGGCAGACGAGATTCGGTCCACGGTGGTGTTGAGGCTCGTGCGCCGCCGGTGACGCACATCGCTGTTGGGGCTCAGGGCCGTCGCTGCCGTCGCCGGGCCCGATCGGAGCGGCGCTCCTGGGCCCGTTCCCATTTCCGTTGGCGCGACCGGCAGGCTTTGCGGCAGAACCGGTGATTGGCCGATCGTCGCTCGAAGAGTTCGGCGCACCGCCAGTATCTGCATTCGGCCAGAAGGTCTGGATTCACATCCTCGAACGGGATGTCGTCGCGGAGCTCATCGATGGTCCCAGTGAAGCGAATCGCCCGGTGTGGGCGGGGGATGGCCGGCGACGGAGGCGCCGACAAGCGGTGGGCTGGAGCTCGGCCGGCGGGTAATCGGCGGGTAATCTGACACCGCAGCCCTTGTAGCTCAGTGGATAGAGCGTCGGTTTCCTAAACCGTGCGTCGCAAGTTCGATTCTTGCCAAGGGCGCCAACATAATCCCTGTTCAGGGGCTTGGATGGCTCAGATCGCAGGCCTCCAAAGGGCCGGAAACAGGGTTTGTCCCATACGTTGTCCCATATTCTGGTTACCGTCGGATCATGGCTGGCGGCAGGGGGAGCATTCGACTCAAGCGGGAACCCGACTACTGGGAGGTGCGTGCCTACGCCGGCCGCGATCCCGGTACGGGTAGGCACCGTTACGTCAGCCGTACGGTCCGTGGCGGCAAGCGCGACGCGCAGAGGCTGCTCACCACGCTCACCACCGAGCTTCAGACCCACGGCCCAACCGACCGCCGCACGGTGAACGAACTGCTCACCGCCCATGTCGACCACCTCGAGGCTCGCGGCCGTCAGGCCCGCACCATCGAGGGCTACCGGACTATCGCCCGAGGAGTCGAGGCCGACTCGTTGCTCGGGACCACCTCGATGGACAAGATCACCGTCAAGGCCATCGACGACTTCTACAACCGACTCGGGGAGCCGTGGCCTGTCCCCGGGCACCGTTGGTCGCTACCACGCCCTCCTTCGCTCGGCGTTCAAGCAAGCCATGGCATGGGGATGGACAACCACAAACCCCGTCCAGCTGGCCACTCCACCGTCGGTGCCTAGGGTCGGCCGCAAGATCGCGACCCCGAAGGTGGTGGCTGCCCTCTTGGCCGAAGCGACTGCCAGCCGCAACCCCGAGAACCTCGTTGCCTTCCGCCTCCTGGCTGCGACCGGTGCCCGACGAGGCGAGATCTGCGGGTTGCGCTGGTCGGCGGTCGACCTCGACCGCGGCCGCATCGAGATCCGTGCGGCAATGGCCCAGCTCAACAATCGCAAGGTCGTCGAAAAGGAACCCAAGACCCACCAGATTCGAGAAGTCACCGTCGACGACCAGACGATCGATCTCCTTCGCAAACATCACGGATCCCAGATTGGGTTGGCGGCCGAGCTCGGCTCAGAACTGTCGAGTGAGGCGTTCGTTCTCGCCGACTTCACCCTCGACCCCACCGGCGAGGTTCCCACCCAGCCGAACCGCCTCACCCAAGCCTTCGCCCGAATCCGGGCGAGGGTCCCTGGCGCCGAAGACATGCGACTTCACGATCTTCGCCATTGGTACGCCAGCACCCAACTCGACGCCGGTGAACCGTTGCCCGCCGTCGCAGCACGAATCGGCGACCACGTCGAAACGCTCGCCAAGGTCTACGCCCACAAGGGTCACCGCGGTGATCAGCAGGCCGCCGACCACATCGGAGGACTGCTCGACGGCACGTGAGTTCAGACCCGTGAAGTGAGCCGGGACAGAGCCAGAAGCCAACTGACATCGTGCGCAGGGTCAGATGCCTCGTAGCGCCAACCCGTCCTAGCTGTCCCTGGGCGGGGTATGGCGACTTCGTCCGAGACTCGGCTGGTAGTTCACTCCCGACTGGATCTGGCGGGCGAATCGGCGCCGCTTTCGACGGCCCGGTGGTGGGCATGAGAACGAAGAACTCGCCGAACCTTCGCTTGGTCTACACAGTTGCCGAAGCGGCCGAACTGCTCGGAATCGGCCGGTCGACGGCCTATGACCTCGTCGCCCGCAGTGAGCTGCCCACAGTTCGACTCGGTCACCGGGTCGTCGTATCGCGGCCCACACTTACCGCCCTCCTCGGCTTCGAGCCCCCGCTTCCCGGCGAGCTCGACGCACTGCGGTCCTCACTCAGCGAGCCGCGCCGCAACCCCAGCCGCAACACGGCTCGCCGTCACCAGAGCAGACCCGACCAGCCGACCTTGTTCAGCGCCTGATCTCCTCGACCATGCGCCGCTCACCCACCTCCCGACGATCTAGCAAAGAAGTGACAGACGGGTGCACGGCTGGTGGCGGTGCTTCCGGGGTTGCTCCCGATGACGGCGAGGGTGACCACGCTAAAGGGTCCGGGGGCGGGGGAGTACTACGTCCACGAGCTGCCGAACTATTACCTGGATTCGGGCGAGCCGCGAGGCGCTGCAGCACAGCGATCGTGTTCGACGCCTTGTGCGGATCCATCCCGATGACCACCACGTCATCCATGACGTTGTTCCTTTCTCGTAGCTGTTGATGACGACAAGGAAGGGCAACGCCTCTTTCAGCCGAGCAAACCTCTCTTCAGCCACGCCCTCGTCCGAAGCCCAGGCCGCATGCCGTAAGCGAGCCACACCCCTTCACACGAAGCAGGCAGCCGGCTTAACGAGCGAACCATCCAGAACCCCGACCCAGAGGCTGGCCTCACCCCCGAATCACCGGCAACTATGACAAGAGGCCGGTTTCCGGGCGGGTCGGAATCGTTGCGTCGACGCGATTATCGGGCACCGGCCTG
>CAWCAF010000003.1:0-18680 GCA_963793385.1 uncultured Acidimicrobiales bacterium | reverse complement strand
GATGGTGAACTCTTCGGCGGTGATGTCCTCAGGTGATGACGACGAGTTTGCCGATGGGTCTTGGCGAACCCAGTTTCTGAAGGCGCTCCAGGATCCGGTGACCCGATCCGCCTTCTCACGGGAACAGGTCGGTGATCAGATCGGTTCGACCGATGTCGCCGACATGGGTGACCCACTCGTGCTGCAGCTTGTAGAACGACGAACACCCAGATCCCGACGCGATGGCGCATGTAGATCTCCCCAACCCGGTCAGGTTTGAAATGGCGGATGGTCGCGTAGATCAGGAACAGGGGCTCCAAGAAGTTTGGGAAGAGGAAGAACACGATCTCGGCGCCGGTGATGAAGAAGAGCAGCTGGCCGACGGAACGGAACACGAAGAGTACGAACACGGTGCGCCCGATCCTCCAATGCCGTGCAGCGATAAGCATGCCCACGTAGGTGAACCAGTCGGCCGACTTGTCGATCAGCTGGTAGGCCCCATCATCGAGGCCGAGGGGAATGAGGAGGTCACCATCGACGGTGTCGAGCACGAAGTTCGCCCATCCCGCAGCGAAGGGAAACGGAATGATCAGCAGCGGGACCACGTATGATGCGCGATGATCAGGCCGCCGATGGGGATCCACTTCATCTGTCACAGCTCATCATGGAGAACCTTCAGGGTGGCATGGAGAACCTTCACGGGTGGCGATGAACCCGATACTACGACAGGAGGGCTGACCGGACCGCCGGATCGCTCAACTCCATCAACACCCAGGTCGATGGCGATGTTGACCAGAGTGGGTGATTCAATGAGGTATTGATCTAGAACCACCACCGACCGGCCAGCACGAGCACGACGACGAGGAACCGACGGGCACGACCCGCCGGTCCGACGCCACAGCCTTCCTTGCGCGAGTACTCCGCCGGGTCTGGCGGTCCCGACTGGCTCGAGTCATCGGGGTTGTGATCGTCGTGGTCGGGTTCTTCGTGACAACCCAGGGGGCATTCATCGCAGACCAGCTCGCCAGCTATGCCACCGATTCCCGGTCCCCGCCCGTACCGCCCGAGTGGTTGATCGATGAAATCACGCTGCGCGAAGCGGCCGAAGCTTCGAGGGGAACCCATGACTCGGATGGCGAAATCCATCACACGGTCGACTATCCGTATCAGCTGCTGTCCGCCCTCGAGAGCCCGACCTTCTCGGTCGAGGCAAACGTCACGGTCATCGACGGAACGGCCTTCCTCCAACACGACCCGAGAGTGCCAGTGGGCATGCCCCTTCTCGATTTTCTCGAATATGCCGCAATTGCAGACTTCCCGATCGTGAAGCTCGACCTCAAACGAGATCTTGTTGGGCCGATCATCGCCGAGGTGCAACAGGCAATCGATCGGTTCGGGCTCGATCCCACACGCGTGCACTTCAATGCGAATGTGTTTCGGGGCCCCGGCGTCGAGAATGACTTCTTCGGGGCTCGTTCGGACAAGTCATTCACCGACAGGATGTACAACCTCATCGTGATGGAGTTGGAGACGTCGGACCTGATCCGCATTGCCGAACACTTTCCGGACTCGACGATCGTGATCAGCTCGACAACCGCGACTGGACCGCTCGACGACGGGTATTCCGGGAAGCATCTGGAGCAGTTCATTCGGGCCGCGAGCGAGATCCGGCAGGAGAGCCCCGGTCAATCGCTGGTGTTCGCAGTTCGCGGCGATCTTGCCGCGCAATCAGGTCCGGAGTTCCTCGAAGGACTCGACGTGATCCAACAAAGCTACGTCGCCGCCTGGTGGTCGGGCGATGCGCCGTCCACGCCCGACGAGATCGAGACGCTGCGCGCCAGGGGCGTCACGTTCTTCGACCTCGGTCAGGAACAGGGCCGCTGACGATCTGCGAGAACGGATCGAGTGGGCGTTGTAGGACAGCTTTCGAACCCTGACGGGCCTGACTTGAGAGCGTTTCGGCGCCCCAGCGCCGAAAGGCGGTAAGTGACGAGGCCGCCAGGCCGAGGAACGACGTGGGCGTTGAGGGACTCGAACCCCCGACCTGCGCGGTGTAAACGCGACGCTCTAGCCAACTGAGCTAAACGCCCTGAGGCGCAAAAGGTTATCGGACCTCAGGTGTGCTTGAGTGCCGCCACGATCTCGTCGAACAGCTCCGCAGTGGCCGCGACGATCGGTCCTCGCCGGACCATCGGGTCGAGTACGACCAGTTCGTCTCCGTTGAGTTCCCCGACGGCGCATCCGGATTCGGAACAGAAGAGAAGTGCGCCGAGGTAGTCCCAGACGCCGTGGGCGGCATCGACGTCGATGAAAGCGTCGAAGGTCCCGGTCGCCACTGCACACATGTCCAGCGCCGACGCCCCATAGGTTCGATACTGCCGCCAGCCGAGATGCCGGTCGGGCCAACCTGACAGCGAGACGATGGCATCGCCCAGCGACCTGCACGCTGTCGCCTGCGATTCGGTCCCCTCACCCCGCACCGCCACGAACCGGTCCCCCAGGGCCAGGTTGTACACGCCACTGACAAACGGTCCATCCGCATCGACCGCGCAGAGGCTCGTGGCATACCACGGCAGGCCTCGGCTGGCATTCGTGGATCCGTCGACCGGGTCGACCACGACGGTGATGTCACCCTCGCCCGACACCCCCGATTCTTCGGTCAGAACCCGCAAGCCGGCGTCCAGCAAGCGAGGCACGATCAGCTGGTCGGCCACAACATCGTGGCGATACTGCCCGGGCACCGCGCCGGTTTCACCCCAATCGGAGTTCCGGTCGAGGCGATCGCTCAGTTCGGTGGCAAGATCGTCGAACAGGGCGATCAGGTCCTCGGGGCGCACGCGATGGCTCAGAGCACCTCGTCGAGCCAGATCGGCGCCCGGTCCAGCATGTATTCGCACACCTTACGACAGCGCTCGAACGGCTCGCACAACGATTCTTTCTCCATGAAGAGGTCGCCCAGTGACAGCGGCACCCTGGACGTGACCGCCAGTTTGCGTTCGGGAGCGTCGGTCGCGGTTGCGGTCGAGTCGATCGCCGACACCTCGAGCGGCAGGACCGTTCCCCCTATGCCGGCCAACTCGGTGGCGAGAACGAGCAGATCCGGCGGTTTCACCAGCGGCGGCATCGCCCAAGTGAAGATCAGCGGAAAGGCGAAACCTTCGGGTGGTTCGGCATCCTCGGGGAGACTGATCATCGCGTCTTCGAACGTCAGCAACGTTCTGGGATCGACCTCGAGGGCGAGATGAAGGTCCAGAGGACCACCGCAGGCCCGCTCCGGGTGGAGATCCACCTCGAAGGCCTGGGCCATGCTGTAGGTCTCCACGAAGTGACGCTCATCGTGCACGTGGAACCCATGGTCGGCCGCATGGCCCTTCAGATCGGTGATGAAACCCGGCACATCGATGAGCGCCAACTCGGCTACCTCCTGGAACGTCTTCCATCGTGCCAGATTCTTCGGCGATTCATGCGGCGTCACCTAACGTGATGCGGTGGACGCCGCCGACAACGCCAACCTCTACCTGAGGTTGATACATGCCGCTGATGCCGCAAGGAGCCGACCACTCTTCCACCGACCCGGGCGATCGACGCAGAGCTACGGAGAGGTCGCAGATCGGTCGCGACTGATGGCGTCAGCGCTGGTCGAGTGGGGTGTGACGCCCGGCGATCGCGTCATCGCCCAGATCGGAAAGAGCACCGACGCGGTCGCACTCTGGTTGGCCTGTCTGAGGACCGGTGCGATGTTCGTTCCGTTGAACACCGCCTACACCGACGCCGAGGTCGACGCATTCGTCGATGACGCCGCTACCGGATATGTCGTCACGACACCCGAGAAGGGGCGAGGTCTGACGCTGGGCGAGCACGAGGACGGCACCTTTGCCGAGTTGGTCGACAGCCAGGCTCACGACGCGGACGTTCCCGTCGTTCACGCGTCGCCCGGCGATCCGGCGGCGATGCTGTTCACGTCGGGAACGACCGGTCGTTCCAAGGGCGCGGTTCTCACCCATCGGGGTCTCCTGGCCAACGCCGAAGCGCTGGCCGAGGTCTGGGGGATCAACAGCGACGACCGATTGCTTCACACCCTCCCCGTCTTCCATGTGCACGGTCTGTTCGTGGCCCTCCACCCGCTGATGCTGTCCGGCGCCGAGATCACCTTCCTGCCCCGGTTCGATGCAGCGCAGGTGATTGCGCTCCTACCTACGGCGAGCGTGCTCATGGGTGTACCCACCCACTACTCCCGCCTCCTCGATGACCCCGCCTTCACCGCCGACATCGCCGCCGGTGTCCGTCTGTTCACCTCCGGGTCCGCGCCGATGACCACTCGACTCCATGCCCGTTTCACCGATCGCGCGGGTCGGACGATCACCGAACGCTACGGGATGACCGAATGCGGCATCATCACCTCGACCGTTCCGGGCCAAGCCAGACCGGGGACCGTCGGTCGGCCGCTGCCTCGGATGGAACTGCGCATCGGTGATGACGACATCGTCGAGGTCCGAGGCCCGCATCTCCTGGACAGGTACTGGCGGCGGCCCGACGCAACCGCTGCGTCGTTCACCGAAGACGGGTGGTTTCGCACCGGCGACATCGGCGCGCTCGACCCCGACGGTGTGTTGACCCTGTCGGGAAGAAAATCGGACTTGATCATCTCGGGTGGCTACAACATCTACCCCAAGGAGGTCGAACAGGCGATCGATGAGGATCCGCGGATCCTCGAGTCCGCCGTCGTCGGTCAGCCGAACGAGGAGTGGGGCGAAACCGTGGTCGCGTTCGTCGTACTCCAGGCGAGTGAGGAATCCGCCGCGTTCGAGCCGCCCGATCTGTCCGGCCGGCTGGCCGATTTCAAACGGCCGCGGCGGTGGGAGGTCGTCGCCGATCTCCCTCGAAATGCGATGGGCAAGGTCGTGAAGAACCGGCTCCGATCCCTCCCGGACTGAGGTTCTTGGCGTCAGCGCCCGCTCATCGGCGGTTCGACGAACGAGAGTTCTCGATCTGCCGGCGAAGAGTGGCCGGCGAGGCCCGTGTGAAGGCCAGAAGGGCGAGAAGGACCGGGTAGATCTCCAACCGTCCGAGCAGCATCGTGATGAACGCGATCGGGATCGCCGGGGTCGGCAGGTTCCTGAAGTCCTGTGTCGGGCCGATGTCGTTGAGACCCGGACCGACGTTGCCAATGCTGGTCGCCGCGGCCGAGAACGAGGTCACCAGGTCAGCCCCGCTGATCGCGGTCAGCAGAGCGGCAAGCCCGAAGATCGACAGGGCGAGAACCAAGAAGCCGAGTACTCGGAAGGCGACCGCGTCGGTCAAGGTGGCCGTCCCCACCCGGACCGGTCGCACGATGCGAGGATGGAGCTGGCGCAGCGCCTCGCGTTTGGCGAACGACCCGACCGCCATCAGCCGGATCATCTTCACGCCCCCGGCCGTCGATCCGGCCATACCACCCAGAGGCATCAGGAGAAGGATGATCGCCTTGGAGGCGTCGCCCCACAAATCGAAGTCGGCCGTTGCGTATCCGGTGGTCGAGACGATGGCGTTGACGGTGAAGACCGCGTCCCGAAACCCGTCCCAGCCTTCGACACCTTCGCCGGCGGTGAACATCACCACGATCGTCGCCACCACCACAAGAGCCAGGTAGAGCTTGAACTCCGCTGAGGTCAGGAACGCGCCCGGTTTGCCTCGTATGGCCCGATAGATCAGCGTGAAGCTGCACCCGGCGAGGAACATCGACGCGATGGCGATCCATTCGATCCAACCCGAGTCGAAGTGGTGGATGCTGGCGTTGTAGGGCGAGAACCCGCCGGTGGAGACCGTCGTGAAAGAGTGCGATACGGCGTCGTAGACGCTCATCCCGGCCGCGAAGTATGCGGTCGCGACCGCCACCGTGAAGCCGAGATACACACCCCACAGACGCCGGGCGGTGTTGCGCACCCGGGGTGTCAACCGCTCCCCGGTCGGACCGGGGGCCTCCGCCTCCATCAAATCCATACCGCCGGCGCCAACCGTCGGAAGGACCGCCACCACCAGGACGATGACCCCCATGCCGCCCATCCACTGTGTGATCGAGCGCCAGAAGAGCACGCCTTTCGGAGCGTCCTCGATCGGACGTAAAACGGTGGCGCCGGTCGTCGTGAACCCCGAGATCGCCTCGAACAGCGCGTAGTCGATCCTGGTCAGCGTGCCGGTCAGGAGGTAAGGGACGGCGCCGATTACGGCGAGAAGCGCCCAGGCGCCGGTGACGGTGATGAACACGTCGACCACGTGAATACCCTCAGGGATGGCGGTTGAACGCCACAAGATGTACCCGACCACTCCGATGGCGGTGCCGTAGAGCAAGAGCTCGGCCACTTCCGGGCCGGAGTACAACGCTTCGACGATCCCTGCGACGAAGATCCCGAGGCCGGCGACCACCATGATGAGCCCGTTGACGTGGGCGAGCAGACTCTCGAACTTCCGCGGAGCATCGAAAACCGTCCGTCGTGTCATCGAAACTCAGGCCTGTCCGGTGAACAGGGATCGGGCGTTGGCCAGGCTTTGAGGACGGGCGAAGAGAACGATGTGATCACCGGCCTTCAGCACGGTCCGCCCCCGAACGATCTCCGAGGGCCCATCGGTACGGGTCACCGCACCCAGGAGCACGTCCTTTGGCACGTTCAACTCCGCAACGACAGCTCCGTCGGCCGTCGAGCCCGGGCTGACCTCGATCTCGTCGACCTCGGCGTCGCTCTCCAGGAAAGTGGCCACCGTAGACGTGTTACCCCGGATGTGACGCAGAACGGCATTGGCCGACGCTGTGCGGGGGCTCAGCGCTGCGTCGATCCCGAACCTGGACACCAGGGGCAGCAGCGCCAATCGGTGGAGGACAGCCACGGTGAACGACGCCCCTTCCTCAGCGGCAAAGCCGCAGGCGAGCACGTTCGAGGCGTCCTCACCGGTAGCCGCCACCACGGCGTCCATACGGCCGATGGCCTCTTCGGCCAGCAGTTCGGTATCGGTGACGTCGCCGCGGATCACCACGACCCGCTGCAGTTGTGCAGCCAGTTCGCTGGCCCTCCGCGGATCCCGCTCGACGAGAACTACCTCGGTCCCCTCGGCCTGCAGCCGGCTCGCCAGTCTGCTGCCGATCGCTCCCCCGCCCAGGATCATCACCCGTCGGGCCCGCGCTCCTGGCACGCCGAGACGTTCGAGCATCTTCTTCTTGTAGTCCTCACGACACAGGACCCGGACGTGGTCGCCGGGCAGGAGCATCTGGTCACCTCGAGGGATCACCGTCTTGCCGCTGCGTGTGATAGCGCCGAACAGAAAATCCCAGGTGTTGCCGGCCGAGGTGCCGATGTCGGCCAACGACCGGTTTGCGAGGGGGGCGTTCTCACGGACGACGGCGCCGAGTACTACCAGGTCGTCCCCCATCTTGTACACCTCGTCGGTACCGGTGGCGTGGACGAGCTCGAGGATCTCGTCGGCGGTATCCGCATCGGGGTCGATCACCAGGTTGGCGGCCACCCTCGTGCGAAGCTGCTCTGCGGCCAGACCGCGGAATGCCGGATTCTGCAAACGGACGACCGTCGTCTCCACGTCGTGTCCTGCCGCGATGAGCGATGCGAGGAGGTTGATCTCGTCGACCTGAGTCACCGCAGCGACGAATTCGGCCCGGTCGATGCGTGCGTCCTTCAGAACGTCGGGATGCGAGCCGCTCCCGACGACGACCTGGACGTCGAGCCGTTCGGCCACCTCCTCGGCCCGGCCGGGGTTCTTCTCGACGATCACGATGTCGTGATCCTCGACAGCGAGGCGTTCCGCTAGGTAGAAGCCGATCTCACCGGCTCCGACGATGACGATATGCACCCCGACATCTTTCCCGATCCGGGCCCGGATTGCTCGCTCTCGACATGGTCATTTGTCGTCGTCGCCGTTTCGTACGGGGGTCGGGCTCAGTCGACGACGGCCCACATGTGCTTTATGCCGTGGATGAAGCTGGATTCGAGCAGGTCGGGAGGACCGGATACGTGGATGCCCGGAACCCGCGTGAAGAGCTCACGAAACAACACCGTGATCTCCTTGCGGGCCAGGTGGGCCCCGAGACAGAAATGGGGACCCGGTCCCCCGAATCCGACATGCGGATTTGGGTTGCGGCCGACGTCGAATCTGAGCGGATCGTCGAAGACGGCCGGATCCCGATTGGCGGCCAGGTAGTTGAGCGCCACCTTGTCCCCGGCGTTCATCTCGGTCCCGGCGACGACGACGTTGGACACCACAGTCCGGCGCATGTAGGTCACCGGGCTTGGTGTCCAACGTCGTCGTCGCCGGGACCGAGATGAACGCCGGGGACAAGGTGGCGCTCGACTACCTGGCCGCCAATCGGATCGGCCGTCTTCGACGATCCGCTCCAGACGTCGGCCGCAACATCCGCATGTGGATTCGGGTGGGGACCCCATTTCTGTCTCGGGGCCCACCTGGCCCGCAAGGAGATCACGGTGTTCGTCGTGAGCTCTTCGTTCGAGACCCGCGTCCTCCGGTCCTCCCGACCTGCTCGAATCCAGCTTCATCCACGGCATAAAGCACATATAGGCATCGACTGGGCCGCCCGTACGGAGACAGGGCGACGACGACAAATGACCATGCTGGACGAGCGATCCGACCGGATCGGGAAAGATGTCGGGTGCATCGTCATCGGAGCCGGTGAGATCGCTCTACCTCACGGAACGCCTCGCTGTCGAGGATCACGACATCGTGATCGTCGAGAAGAACCCAGGCCGGGCCGAGGAGGTGGCCGAACGGCTCGACGTCCAGGTCGTCGTCGGGAGCGGCTCAGCATCCCGACGTTCTGAAGGACGTCATAGAATTCGTCCGCTCAGTGGTTTCAGGTGGACGAGATCAACCTCCTCGTCATCACTCATCGCGGCAGGACACAGACGTGGAAACTCAGCGTCATTCGTTTTGCAGAATCCGGCATTCCACGGTCTGGCCGCAGAGCAGCTTCGCACGAGGGTGGCCGCCAACCTGGTGATCGACCCCGATGCAAGTGTTCCGCCGACGAGATGCCTGGAGCTCATCCACGCCACCGGTACCGACGAGGTGTACAAGATGGGGGACGACCTGGTAGTGCTCGGCACCATCGTCCGTAGAACGCCCCCCTCGCAAACCGGTCGGAATTAGCCGACATCGGCACCTGGCCGGCAACACCTGGGTACCTTCAGCGCGATCACACGCAGCGGCAAGACGGTGATCCCTCGAGGTAACCGACGATGCTCCTCGGCGACCACGTCCGGGTCCTGTGTCGTGAGGACTACAAGAAGAAGATGCTCGAACGCCTCGGCGCAGAAGCGCGCCCCCGACAGGGTGATGATCCTGGGCGGGGGAGGCGATCGGCAGCAGACTGGCGAGCCGCTGCAGGCCGAGAGGACCGAGGTAGTTCTCGTCGAGCGGGATCCGCGGAGGGCCAGCGAACTGGCTGAACAACTGCAGCGGGTCGTGGTGATCCGCGGCGACATCACCGACACCGAACTGCTGGCCGAGGAGGCCATCGGCCGCATGGATGCCGTGGTGGCGGCGACCGGTGAGGACGCCTCGAACGTCCTCGCCTGCGGGTTTGCCGCCGAGGAGGGGGCGTCATTCACCGTGGCTGTCCTCCACCGATTGGCGCTGCTGCCCCTGGTGTCCAGGTTCGGGATCGACGCTGCGCTGAGCCCGCGCACAGCGTCGGCGAATGCCGTTCTGCGTCACATCCGGGGTAACACCTCGACGGTGGCCACCTTCCTGGAGAGCGATGCTGAGGTCGACGAGATCGAGGTCAGTCCGGGCTCGACGGCGGACGGAGCTGTCGTTGCGGAGTTGAACGTGCCCAAGGACGTGCTCCTGGGTGCGGTGACGCGTACCGATGGGCCCTCGGAGATCGTTCGGGGACGCACGGTGCTGAAGGCCGGTGACCACATCGTGCTGTTCGCCCGTCCTCAGAGCCTGGCCACCGCACGGTCCCTATTCACCGGACAGGCCTGAGTTTCGATGACACGACGGACGGTTTTCGATGTTCCGCGGAAGTTCGAGAGTCTCCTCGCCCACGTCAGCGGGCTCATCATGGTGGTCACGGGTGTCGGGATCTTCGTCTCGGGGATCGTCGAAGCGTTGTACTCCGGGCCGGAAGTGGTCGAGCTGCTGCTCTACGGCGCCGTCGTCGGAGTGGTCGGGTTCATCTTGTGGCGGTCAACCGCGATTCCTTCCCGGATTCATGTGGTCGACGTGTTCATCACGGTCACCGGTGCCTGGGCGCTTCTCGCCGTCATCGGCGCCGTCCCGTACCTCCTGACCGGCACCCTGGCCAGGATCGACTACGCACTGTTCGAGGCGATTTCCGGGTTCACGACGACCGGGGCCACCGTGCTGCGTCCGATCGAAGACGCCCCGAAAGGCGTGCTCTTCTGGCGCTCGATCACCCAGTGGATGGGCGGCATGGGGGTCATCGTCCTGGTGGTGGCGGTCCTCCCGACGGTTGGCGCCGGCGGCATGGACTTGATGGAGGCGGAGGCCCCTGGACCGACCGGGGAGCGGTTGACCCCCCGGGTGCGCAACACCGCCCGGCGTCTGTGGGGTGTGTATCTCGGGTTCACAGTGGCGGTCGCAACCGCATACTTCCGCGGCCGGGATGAGCGTCTACGACGCCGTATCTCACTCGTTCACCACCGTGTCAACCGGCGGGTTCTCGCCCTATAACGCCAGCATCCACCACTTCGACTCGGGCTGGATCGAATGGATCGCCATCGCGTCGATGTTCATCGCCGGGTGTAGCTTCACGCTGATCTATCGGGCGCTTCGAGGCAAACCGGGTGCGTTCCTGACTTCGGCGGAGTTCAAGCTCTACCTGGCTCTGGTGGTCGTGGCGACCATCGTCGTGATGTTCACCGCCGGCGGGGGCGTTAAGGGCTGGGACGGGTTTCGGGATGCGGTCTTCACCGTCAACGCCATCGTCTCGACCACCGGCTACGCAACGGCCGACTTCGATTTGTGGGGCGATGCCTCCAAGGCGATCATCCTTCTCCTGATGCCCCTGGGCGGTATGGCCGGATCGACGGCCGGCGGTGTCAAGATGATCCGGTTGATGGCGGTCGGGTCCTTCGCCAAACGTGAGGCGCTGCGCCAGCTCCATCCTCGGATCGTCCGACCGGTCCGGGTGGGAGCAGCAACCCTGACCGATGCGGTCGCCTTCCGGGTGCTGGGGTTCCTGGTTCTGGCGCTGTCGATCTTCGGGCTGGCGGCGCTGCTGACCGCGATCAGCGGGGCCGACATGGTCACCTCGTTCTCGGCCGCGGCGACCACCATCGGCAACGTCGGTCCAGGTCTGAACGACATCGGCCCCACACAGGACTTCAGGAACCTGCCGACCCCGGCGATCCCGATCGCCTTCGTCACGATGTTGCTCGGACGGTTGGAGATCTATCCAGTCCTTCTCGCCCTTCTGGCCTTCACGCGGGCCTCACCGGCCACGCTGCGCCGACAGATCGAGAATTCCCGTTCCTCCAACCGTCGATGAGTCGGCGCTGACGACAAGAAGCTCAGCCAGCGAGCGCTCGGAGCCGGTTCTTTTCCGACCTTACCCATCGCATTTCGGGGGAGATCGGCGACCACCTCCCACCGGCGTGGCCGTTTGAAACCCGCCAGCCGGCCGGAGAGATCGGGCGGCTCGAACGCAGCGGATTCCTCGCCCTCCTCGAGCACGACGAAGGCGACTACGGTTTCGCCCCATTCCTCGTCCGGCTGACCGACGACGGCGGACTCGAGGATCCTCGGATCCTCATCGAGCGCCTGTTCGACCTCCTTGGGGTAGATGTTGTAGCCACCCGAGATGATCAGGTCCGACGCTCTCCCCGACAGGGTCAGCACACCTTCGGAGTCGAGCGTGCCGATGTCGCCGGTGAAAACCACCCGTCCTCGGTGAACGACGCGGCGGTCGCATCGGGCCGCCGCCAGTACCTGTCCAGGAGACGCGGCCTCCTGACCTCGATGATGTCGTCATCACCGATGCGCAGTTCCATCCGGGGCAGCGGCCGACCGACGGTCCCCGGTCTGGGTTCGCCCGGAACGGTCGAGGTGATGATCCCGCATTCGGTCATCCCATAGCGCTCGGTGATCGTACGACCCGTGCGATCACCGAAACGGGCATGGAGCCGAGTGGTCATCGGCGCAGACCCGGAGGTGAACAGACGGACGCCGGCAGCGACGTCGGCGGTGAAGTCCGGGTCGTCGAGGAGGCGGGAGTAGTGGGTGCGCACCCATGAGCACGCTCACCGCAGGTAGGAGCGCGATCACCTGCGGTGCATCGAACCGGGGCAGGAAGGTGATCTCCGCTCCGGACAGCATCAGCGGATGGAGAGCCACGAACAGACCGTGCACATGGAAGACGGGGAGGGTGTGGAGCAAATGATCGTCGCCGGTGATCCCCCAGACCTCGGCGAGCGCTTCGGCGTTGGTCGTGAGTCCCCGATGGGTGAGGACCGCCCCCTTGGATCGACCGGTCGTTCCGGACGTGAACAGCATCGCCGCCGGATCACCGGGCGACGCGTGAACGACGGGAACGTCCACGTCGTGAGGCTGAGTGTCGACCAACTCGGTGAAGGTGCCGTCCTCGTGCTCGCCGAGCGTCAGACCTCGCCCCTTCCCGGGTGCCGTGACGATTATCCGGTCGCGGCGTCATCGACGAAGGCGTCGACCTCGCGTCGGTATAGGCGGTGTTCAACGGAACGAACACCACACCTGTCCTCAAACAGGCCAACCACCAGCGACCGCGTCCGTGCTCTTCCCGATCTGAGCGATGAGACGATCACCGGGCGTCGACCCCCTCGATCAGCGCCGACGCCATCGTCGCGACCGTTCGGCGACCTCTCCATAGCTCTGCGTCGACCGCCGGGCCGGTGAAAGAGGGGGCGACCCTCTCGCGCATCAGCGGCGTGCATCAACCGCAGGTAGAGGTTGACGTTGTCGGCGGCGTCACCGCATCACGTTAGGTGACGCCGCATCAGAATCGCCGAAGAATCTGGCACGATGGAAGACGTTCCAGGAGGTAGCCGAGTTGGCGCTCATCAATATGCCGGGTTTCATCACCGATCTGAAGGGTCATGCGGCCGACCATGGCTTCCACGTGCACGATGAGCGTCACTTCGTGGAGACCTACAGCATGGCGCAGGCCTTCGAGGTGGATCTCCATCCCGGAGCGGGCCTGCGGCGGTCCGCTCGAGCCTTCATCTCGCCCTCGAGGTCGATCCCAGAACGTTGCTGACGTTCGAAGACGAGATGATCAGTCTCCCCGAGGACGCCGAACCACCCGAAGGTTTCGCCTTTCCGCTGATCTTCACTGGGCGATGCCGCCGCTGGTGAAACCCGCCGGATCTGCTCGTTCTGGCCACCGAGTTGGCCGGCGTAGGGAACGGTCCTCCCGCTCAGGTCTCGGCGATCGACTCGACCGCAACCACGACCGACGCTCCCAAACGCAAGCTGGCGATACGCCAGGGTGCCGCTGTCACTGGGCGACGTCTTCATGGAGAAAGAATCGTTGTGCGAGCCGTTCGAGCGCTGTGGTCAGGTGTGCGAATACATGCTGGACCGGGCGCCGATCTGGCTCGACGAGGTGCTCTACGACCATCGCGTGCGCCCCGAGGACCTGATCGCGCTGTTCGACGATCTTGCCACCGAACTGGCGATCGCCTCGACCGGAACCCGATTGGGGTGAAACCGGCGCGGGGTGCCCAGGGCAGTATCGCCACGACGTTGTGGCCGACCAGCTGATCGTGCCTCGCTTGCTGGACGCCGGGTTGCGGGTTCTGACCGAGGAATCGGGGGTCTCGGGCGAGGGTGACGTCGCCGTCGTGGTCGACCCGGTCGACGGTGGCCGCGAATGCCAGCCGAGGCCTGCCGTGGTACGCCACGAGCCTGTGCGCGGTCGACGCGGATGGACTGTTTGTCAGTGGCGTCTACAACCTGGCCCTGGGGGACCGGTTCGTGGCGGTGCGGTAAGGACCAAATCGCGGCAACAGCGTGCACGTCCTGGGCGAGGCCATCGTCTCGCTGTCGGTCGCCGACCGACATCTCGGCTGGCGACAGTACCGAACCTACGGGGCGTCGGCGCTCACCTTTGCAGTGGCAACCGGGACCTTCGACGCCTTCGTCGATATCGACGCCGCCCACGATGTCTCGGACTACCTCGGCGCACTTCTCTACTGCTCCGAATCCGGATGCGCCGTCGGGGAACTCAACGGAGACGAACTGGTCGTACTCGACCCGATGGTGCGGCGAGGACCGATCGTTGCGTCCACAGCGGAGCTGCACGAGGACATCGTGGCGGCACTCAAGCACTCCTGAGGTCCGAATAACCTTTCGCGCCTCAGGGCGTTTAGCTCAGTTGGCCGCTAAGCGTCGCGTTTACACCGCGCAGGTCGGGGGTTCGAGTCCCTCGACGCCCACGGCGCTCGCTTCCTCGCACCTGCCGAGTCTCTTCACCTGCGCCCGCACCGTCGGCGCTGGACCGGTCTCACGGCTTGACAGCCGTCCCCATAGCTCCACTCGTTGTGATTTCGACGAGAGCGTGATCGCTCCCCGACGGAATCGCGCCTCGTTCCAACCCTCCTCCTCCCGGTCCGGGTCGGGCGACGCTGCGATGCCGCTGTGCCCTCACTGGCGTTTGGTGACGCTGGCGCCCGGGGTTCCGGGACGCCCGATGGTGAGCGCCGGGTCGCCGGCAACCGATCGGAGCCCGAGGGAGACTCGGTCGGGTCGTCGTGGGGCTCGCTTGCCTTGCCCGGCGCGCTCGTCGTCGTCGGGTCGCTGGGCGGCGCGAGTGGTCTCGACGACCAAGAGGGGATCGCGGGCGCTGCGTGGCAGTTCGCATCCTTGTTCAGCCTGGGGCTCGTGATCTTCTATGCCGCACCTCGCGCATTCGAGCGGTTGGGACTTACCGCACCACATGCGCCCATCCCTCACACATCAGCGGGCGCCAAAACGCCCTGACCAGGCCCCTGCAGGGTTTGAAAGCCGCCCCAACGTCCACGTCGAAATCAACGATCTCGGATCGTCATGGACGGGAAAAGGCCGGGCTCGGTCGGCGGCGTAGCAGGCCCTGTTCCAGACCGAGGTCGAAGAACGTGACGCCCTTGGCGCGCAGCGTCTCGATCTCGTCGGGCGTGACGGCGCATCGCCCGACCACCAGGCGGCGACGTAGCTTTGTTCGATCACGGCGAGTCCGTCGAGAAACTCCGGACCTGATTCCGCGGCCAGATCACCGCGAACTGCGAACACCAGCGATTGACCGGGGCTCTTCTGCCGGATCTCGCTCGCGGCCGATGAACTGCTCGAGATGCTTCCCGGAATACCCGTCGTCGAGCGGTCCCGCTCGCGGTTGTCGAGCTGATCACGATCGTCGAGTCCGGAAAGTGTTCGGCAATGCGGATCAGATCCGACGTCTCCAACTCCATCACGATGAGTGTGCGTCCTGTCGGTGAATGACTTGTCCGAACGAGCCCCAAAGAAGTCATTCTCGACGCCGGGGCCCCAAAACACATTCGCATTGAAGTGCACGCGTGTGGGATCGAGCCCGAACCGATCGATTGCCTGTTGCACCTCGGCGATGATCGGCCCAACGAGATCTCGTTTGAGGTCGAGCTTCACGATCGGAAGTCTGCAATTGCGGCTATTCGAAAAACGAGAAGGGGCATGCCCACTGGCACTCTCGGATCGTGTTGGAGGAAGAGCCGCTCCCTCGATGACCGTGACGTTTGCCTCGACCGAGAAGGTCGGGCTCTCGAGCGCGGACAGCAACTGGTAGGGATAGTCGACCGTGTGATGGATTTCGCCATCCGAGTCATGTGTTCCCCTCGAAGCTTCGGCCGCTTCGCGCAGCGTGATTTCATCGATCAACCACTCGGGCGGTACGGGCGGGGACCGGGAATCGGTGGCATAGCTTGGCGAGCTGGTCTGCGATGAATGTCCCCTGGGTTGTTACGAAGAACCCGACTACGACGATCACAACCCCGATGACTCGAGCCAGTCGGGACCGCCAGACCCGGCGGAGTACTCGCCCAAGGAAGGCTATGGCGTCGGATCGGCGGGTCATGCCGTCGGTTCCTCGTCGTCGTGCTCGTGCTGGCCGGTCGGTGGTGGTTGTAGATCAATACCTCATTGAATCACGCACCCTGGGTCAACATCGCCCATAGACGTGAGTGTTGGCGGAGTTGAGCGATCCGGCGGTTCCGGTCACGCCCTCTGCCGTAGTATCGGGTTCATCGCCACTGCTGGAGGTTCTCCCCGATGAGCTGTGACAGATGAAGATGATCCCCATCGGCGGCCTCATCATCGCGAAGTTCGTCGTCCCGATCTTGATCGCACCGTTTCCATTCGCCGCGGGTTGGGCAAACTTCGTGCTCGACACCGTCGATGGCGACCTGCTCATCCCCTCGGCCTCGACGATGGGCCCTACCAGCTGATCGACAAATCAGCCGACTGGTTCACCTACGTCGGGATGCTTGATCGCAGCCGGCCGAATGGAAGATCAGACGCACGGTATTCGTGCTGTTCGTGTTCCGCACGATTGGCCAGCTGCTCTTCTTCATCACCGGTGCCGAGATCGTGTTCTTCTTGTTCCCGAACTTCCTCGAGCCCCTCTTCTTGATCTACGCCACCATTCGGCATTTCAATCCAGAGCGGGTCGCCGAGATCTACACACGCCATCGGGTTGCGATCTGGGTATTCGTCGTTCTCTACAAGCTGCAGGACGAGTGGGTCACCCATGTCGGCAACATCGACAGAACCGAGCTGATCACCGGTCTCTTCTCATGAGCCAAGCCGGAGCGGGACCCGGATCCTGGAGCGCTCCAAGAAACTGGGCTCGCCAAGACCCACCCGGCACCAGCGTCACCGCACTGTCAATTCACCGACCGGAGACCGCGCCGACGCCGTCGAAGATGAGGCCGGTTGCCCGCGATCTGTCATACGGAGTAGCATCATCGTATGACGATGTTGAGCTTCCGGGTCGACGACGACGAGGCCGATGAGGCTCAGCGCTGGGCCGACGCCCTCGGAATCGACAAGTCCGAGCTCCTGCGTGACGCACTCCACCGCCACCTCGTACGGCTCGGCTCGGAGAACGATGCCGCTGTCTGGAGCGAGAATCCCCTGAGCCCCGCGGAGGCATCGATCGGCGACATCGCCGATTGGGGTCCTGCGGAGGATTGGTCGGATTGGGCCGATGCAGCGCGGTGAGGTCTGGTTCGCGGCGACGCCCGGCGGTGACCGGCCGGTCTTGGTGCTGACTCGAGATCCGGTTGCCGATCGGATCGGGTCGGTTGTTGTCGCTGCGTTGACACGGACCGTCCGCGGTGTCGTCTCCGAGCTGGAGTTGACGGCGGCCGACGACGGCGTGCCCAGCGACTGCGTCGTCAACTTCGACAACATCCACACCATCTCTCGCGATGCATTCCGGCGCTTCATTGTTCAGCTCGGGCCACGGCGGATGGCCGAGGGCTGTGAGCGTCTGCGGGACGCCACGGGCTGCTGACGTCGCTCGCTGAAGGATTCCGAAGGCAATATCCTCGCCATTGGATCCAGCACATAGCCGCACCCGCGGCCTCGATGTCGGAGCGACACCTCGTGGCGTTTGCGGCGACCGTGCGGCATCTCAGTGGCCACTGCAGCGATGAGACAAGGACCGCCTGATGACGAACCGCCGACGACCATGCGAGCCGTCGTGCTCGACGCGCCAGGACCACCCGAGGCGCTGCAGGTCCCGCGACCTGCCCATGCCGACCGCGCAGCCCGGCCAGGTCGTGATCAAGGTCGAAGCGTTCGGGCTCAACCGCTCCGAGCTCCACACCCGGCTCGGCCTCGCTGACGGGGTCACGTTTCCTCGAGTGCTCGGCATCGAAGCGACCGGCACCGTGGTGCGATGCCCGGGCGGGGGAGCTCGAAGCTGGCCAGCAAGTGGCGGCTCTCATGGGCGGCATGGGTCGTACGTTCGACGGCGGCTACGCGGAATACACCTGTGTCCCTGTCGGGCAAACCGTTCCGTTCGACAGCAGCCTCGACTGGGCCACCCTCGGCGCCGTCCCTGGATGCTGCAGACCTCCCACGGATCACTCACCGTCGGACTCGACGCGCAACCCGGCCAGTCGATCCTCATCCGCGGTGGTACTTCGTCGATCGGCATGGCGACAGCCGTGCTCGCCAAGCGGCTCGGCATGACCGTGCTGTCCACCACCCGGAACCCGGACCGCGCCGACGCCCTCCGCCGAGTCGGCGTCGATCACCCGTTGGTCGATGACGGCGACGTTCGCCGCCCAGGTCCGCGACATCATTCCCGACGGCGTCGACACGGCCCTCGAGCTCGTCGGCACCCCCACCCTGCCCGACACGTTGCGCGCCACCCGGATGCACGGTGTCGTGTGCTTCACGGGGATGCTGTCGAACCAGTGGACCGTGCGAGATTTCTACCCGATCGAGTACATCCACCGAGGTGTTCCGGCTCACGGCCTACAGCAGTGACGCCACCGACCTTCCGGCGCACATCCTGCAGGGCTTCCTCGATGCGGTCGCTGCCGGCGACGCGCTCGTACCCATCCACCACGCCTATCGATTGGACGAGATCTCACGGGCTCACGCCGACATGGAGGCCGGCCGCGCCACCGGTAAACTCGTCGTCACCACTTGACGACACCACCGACGAAGAGTTCACCAAC
>CAWCAF010000002.1:0-11489 GCA_963793385.1 uncultured Acidimicrobiales bacterium | reverse complement strand
GAGAACCAGGGAGTTCGACGGTGGTTCCTTCGGCCTCCCGTGCGTGCTGGTGATCAAGAGGATCAACGCCGGCGAGCGTCACGACAAGGCCGCCCTCAACGAGATCCTCCGTGGTCACGGCGCCCTTTGAGGGTTGGTCAGCTGGTGACGAGCTGGTAGATCGCCGCGTAGGTCCGTTCGATGCTGTCCCGATGCAGGTGCTCACCCTGGGTGTGTGCCACCGTCGGGTCGCCGGGGCCGAAGTTGGTTGCGGGCACACCGAGCTGGGCGAAACGGGCCGACGTCGGTCCAGCCGAGCTTGGCGGTCGTGTCCCGACCTTTGGCGAGCGAGCCGAGCAGCGGATGATCGAGCGAGGGAGGGCACGCCGGCGCCGAATCGATCATCTCGATCGAGTCCTCGTCCGGTTCGAGGTGGGGTGCGATCATCGACAGGAACGAGGTTCTGGCCTGCTCGGCAGACCGGTCGGGGGCGTAACGGTGATGGACGGTCACGGTGACCTCGTCCGGGACGACGTTGACGCCATGACCTCCTTCGATGCCGACCGTCTGCACCGATTCGATGAACTCGCAACCGTCGAGAACGGGTCGTCGGGGCGTGTACGTGGCCAGTTCGTGGAGCAGGGGCGCCGAACGGTGGATCGCGTTGCGGCCCATCCACGGCCGGGCGGTATGGGCCCGGGCGCCCCGCAGGTTGATTCTGAACCGCATCGAACCCTGACAGCCCGCCTCGACGTGGCCGTCGGTGGGTTCGCCCAGGATGGCGCAATCGCCGACGAGGAGATCGGGGCGCTCGGCGATCAGCTCAGCGAGTCCGCTGTGGTGCATCGGCAATTCCTCCCGGGCGTAGAACACGAAGGACAGATCAACGCTGGGAGCGGGCACGGCGTGAGCGATTTCGTGAAAGACGGCCAGCCCGCCCTTCATGTCGGCTGAACCCAGGCCATAGAGGACGTCGCCGTCGATGCGTGCGGTGCCGTTGCCGTTGAGCGGCACGGTATCGGTGTGGCCGGCGAGAATGAGCCGGTGATCTCTCCCGAGCTGGGTGCGTGCCACGAGGTTGTCGCCGACACGAACGACGTCCAGGTGAGCCAGGCCGCGTAGATCCCCTTCGAGCCGGTTGACGAACTCGGCTTCGGCGAAGCTGACCGAATGGATGTCGACGAAGTCGGCGGTCTTGGCCAGGAGATCGGTCACCGGTGACAGGATAGGACCGCAGAACGAACGAACCGGAACCTTGCGGTCCCGGTTCGTGAGTCGGACATCCCCCTCCCGACTGACCCCTGAGACTACCAACTTGTGGCGAACGGCACAATCATCGGGTGGTCGGGACCTGACGAGGCGCTCGGCCTCGGTGGCACCGTCGAGTTCAGAGCTTGCGCAGCACGGTGACCACCCGGCCGAAGATGTGGATCTCGTCGGGGTCGAATCGCATCGGCTCCAGGGTCGAGTTGGAGGGAAGAAGCACGACCTGGTTGGTCTCGGGGTCGACGCTGAAGGTCTTGATCGTTGCCTCGTCCCCCGGAATGCCGGCCACCACGACGTCGCCGGCCTCGGCGGTGCTCTGGACGTTGGCGATGACGAAGTCGCCGTGCAGAATCCCGGCCTCGATCATCGAGTCGCCCTTGACCCGAACCATGAAGAGGTCACCCTCCCCGGTGAAGTCGGCCGGGACCGGCAGGCTCTCCTCGATGTTCTGAGCTGCCAGCACGTCGGTCCCGGCAGCGACCTCGCCGACCAGGGGCACGTGACGCAACGGTCGGCGCTCGACATCGACCGCACCGGTGGCGGAGTCCCAGTTGACCCGTAGACCTCGTGGCGTGGCGGGATCCCGGGTGAGAAAACCCTTCTCCTGAAGGTTGTTGAGGTGGGTGTGCACGGTCGACGAGGATCGCATCCCCACGTATTTGCCAATTTCGCGCACCGACGGTGGATAGCCGTTGTCCTCCATGAACGCTTCGATGAACTCGAGGATTGCCCGCTGGCGATTGGTGAGCTGATGCGTTGATGCCGACATAGTCCCAGTATGGCACGCCGAAGCACACGTTTGTTCGATTTCCCCTCCGATCGAGGTTGTCAAGAACACATGTTCGGTCTAGGTTCGTGGAAACAAACGTTCGCCTGGCCGCCGAACAACGGCGCCGAACAATACCGCCGAACAACACTGTCACACCCGCCGAGGAGGATGGTCCCATGGTTGCACTACTCGTCTCCGATCCGCTCTACTCCGGGCCGACCTCCGGGCCCGACCTCTTCGAGGCCCCCACCCCGGTTCGGTCCCGGGAGCGCCATCTGCGCGCCCTCGCCCCCGGCGAGGTGCAGATGCTTCCCGGGACCGACCGTCTCGTCGGCGGGCCATCCGGGACCGAGATCGTCGCTGCGGTGGCCGTGGCGGTGATCGTGGCCGTGCTCGCCCTCAGCGTGGCCCGGCCTCTGCAGGGTTCGCCCCCGGGAACGTCGTGGTCGGCGATCCAGCAGGCCGCCCGTGTCGAGGTACCTCCGATCGAGCCCGGCGACAGCATCATCACCGTCCAGCCGGGCGACACGCTGTGGGCGATCGCAGGTGAGGTGGCCGCCGACCTCGATCGTCGGCAGGCGGTGCAGATGCTCGCCGAACGCAACGGTGGCTCTTCGATCCAGGCCGGCCAGGCTCTGGTCGTGCCGGCATCATTCGGAAATCCCTGACCCCAGCATCTGAGGCCACCACGGTGACCTACCCTGGGGAGGTGCATTGTCGTCATTGTGGGGCTCGGGACACCCGGGTGATCGACTCGCGCGTCGTCGAGGACGGTGCCTCCATTCGGCGCCGGCGGGCGTGCCCGGACTGCGGTTCTCGGTTCACCACGTTCGAACGGGCCGAGGAAGTGCCGCTGACGGTCCAGAAACGCAACGGCCGCCGCGAACCGTTCTCTGCGGCCAAGGTGACCAGCGGTATCGCGCTGGCCGTGAAAGGCCGCCCGATCACCGGCGAGCAGGTGGCCGACATCGTCGCTGCGGTCGAGAACGCGCTGCGCGTCAGCGCAGAACCCCTCACCACGCAGGCGATCGGCGAGATGGTGTCTGGGGTCGCTCAAGGCTCTCGACGCCGTCTCGGCGATGCGGTTTGCCAGCGTGTACAAGCACTTCGAGGAGCTGGCGGATTTCGAGCGGGCGGCAACCGAACTCTCAGAGCCCTGAGACCTCCCACGGCGGAGCGAGGTCGGCGAGTTCGGCGTACTCGGTGCTGAAGCGGATCACGTCCGAGCCATACCGGGCACTGCGGTTGTAGCCCAGGAGAGCCTTCCGGAACCGGTCGGGCTGGTCGAGGTCGGTGCCGCAAAGGTGGTCTGCGGCTGCCAGGGCAGAGTCGTACAGATTGTTGGGATCCTCCTGACCGTCCCCGTTGCCATCGGCGCCGAAGGTGGCCCAGCTCGTTGGGATGAACTGCATCGGGCCCACCGCCCGATCCCACTCGAGGTCGTCATCGAGCAGTCCCAGATCGGTGTCGTCGATCGCCAGCCAGCGTTCTCCATTCAGCTGAGGGCCGAGAATGGTCGGCGCCGCGTTGCCGCTCCGGTCGAGAGAGCTGGCGCCGAACTGCCCGTGGAAGCTCTCCACCCGTCCCACACCTGCGAGCTGGTGCCAACTGATCCGGCACTCCGGCCACCGTCGGGCAGCGATCGACACGGCGTTGTGGTAGGCGTCGACCGCAAGGACGGTGAGATCCGACGTGGAAGGCAGCGGGCGCAACACGAGCTCCCGTTCGAAGCTCTGCTGGGCCCGGGCGACTCGAGGTGTGAGGTTTTCCATCAGCTCGGTCTGGGTCTCGTGCTCCCGTCGGGCGGTCTCCAGGAGGCTGTTCTCCCGCCGCAGGCGGTTCCGCGCCTCGGCCTGCTCGGCTCGGCGTTCATCCTCGGCCCGTACTCGCGCCGCCAGCTGTACGGCGAGCTCGTTTCCGGCGGCGCCGAAGAGGCGTGTCGTGCGCAAGGCCTGCGTGGCGACCGTGGAGGTCGCATCGGAGGAGGTGGACACGATTGCGGCCAGATCCGGTTGGTCGGTCCGGCCGATGAACGCTTCGACGCTGAACTGGGTGAGGTTCCGCTGGGCTGCTCCGGTTCGGCGAGTGGCGCTCTCGAGAGCAGATCCCGCCCGTTGGAGGTCGTCGCCGGTCCGGCTCACCGTCGCCGTACGTACGCGGACGTCCTCAGCGGCCCGCAACGACCGCAAACGGGCCGACTCCAGTTCCCGCGCCAGCCGCTCCAGCTCGACACCGGTACTACCGAGCAGCATGGGATCGGCGGGCAACGCCCGGAGGACCGTAGGGCTGATCAGGCGCGGTTCGGTGATGAGCTGGTCCAGAGTGGTGACGACCAGGCCGTCCCGGAGCCGGCGGTTGACCGGCTCGGGACCAGGGGACTCCGGTTCATCGGCCAGAGCATGTGCAGGAGCGAGCGCGAGCAAGCCCAGCGCCACGATCAGGACCCGCTGCATCACGGCCCTCCATCGGCGCCGAACCGGTGCCGGTGAGCAGCGAAGCGGTCCTGTCTCTTCAGGACTCGAACGGGCGCCGCCACTGAGCGAACAAGAGGTCCTCGCCGGCCCAGAGGTGCGTTGGTTCGAATCGACGGTTGACCTCGGTCTCTGCGATCGCCGGTCGAGGGGATGAACCGGCGAGGAGTCGAGGTGAGATCGTCAGGTTCCACTCGTCGACGACGTCATCGGTCAGAAACTGACCGTTCAGGTTCGGACCTCCCTCCAACAGCACCACGTCGAAGTCCCGGCGGTGGAGTTCACCCAGGGCTGAGGAGGGGCTTACCCGAGGGGTCGGGAATCGGACGATCTCGGCCCGACCGGCCAGTCGGGCCAGCGAGTCGTCGTCGGCGGTCGACCCGCAGAGAATCAGCGGGATGAAACCGTCCTCGCCGAACATCGGAAGGTCCGGATCCAGGCGCCCCCCCGCCGTGACGACCGCCAGCGCCGGCCGCTCGTGTTGACCTCGCTCGAGGCGAAGCCGGCGAATGCGCTCCGACGACGACGGGGGTCGGTACCGCTCCCGCCGCACGGTCGTGGCGCCGGCGATCACCACGTCGGCGACCGATCGGAGCGCATCGAACACGAGGCGGTCGCTCGGGCCCCCCGAGCCCGCCGGACAGACCGTCGACGCTGATACCGCCGTCGGCGGAGCTCACCATGTTCGTGAGCACGTAGGGCCGACCCGGCGGTGCGCTGCGGGGTTGTGCGCCGAGGGCCCCGGCGACGTCGAGTTCGCTCACGTCGGGGTCGGGGATCAAGGGGACGCACCACGGACCACGATGCTACAGGAGTGAAGGGATTACATCGGTGCGTGGATCGGCGACCACCGACGGTCGAAGGCGGCCACCGGTTGTGGATAAATGGCCTCGAATTCCCATGCTCATCCACTTTTGATCCACACCCCCCGATGCGTAGGTTGGTGGGCGTGCCGGTCAGGCCGGTTCGTGAGTAACGGAGGATGGGGGCAGATTTGGGGGCCTCCTGGGCGAGTCTTGGAAGTACACACCAACGAGTTGGTACGACGAACCTTGACCTGTTTCGCACGAGCCGGCCTGATCCACTCGCCCTTGACATCGCTGTAATTACGCTCTTGTATCGAGTGCACGATGTTGTAGCTCGCCCGAGGACGCCATAAGAGCGGTTCTCACGTCGCATCATCGGATGGGACACGGCCCCATCGTTACCGAAGGACCGTGCCCGCCCAGCCCCACGCCGACCGCTACGACCACATCCAACACACACACCACAGGAGTTCTCCTCATCATGTCGATCGCACCCGAACACACAGGCCTCGGTCTTCGACGTTTCTTCACCACGCCTGGTCTCGACCCCTACGACATGGTCGAGTGGGGCCACCGGGATGCGAGGATCAGCCACTGGCAGACCGGCGAGGTCGCCTTCGAACAGGTCGGCGTCGAGGTGCCCTCGGCTGGTCGGTCAACGCCACGAACATCCTGGCCCAGAAGTACTTCCGCGGGACGATGGGAAGCCCCGCTCGGGAGCACTCCCTCAAGCAGGTCGCCGACCGGGTCGTGGACACGATCACTCGATGGGGACTCGACGACGGCTACTTCGCCGACGATGCCGAGGCCGAGACCTTTCGGGCCGAGCTGAAGTACCTGATCATCGATCAACGGGCAGCGTTCAACTCGCCCGTGTGGTTCAACATCGGCGTCGACGGCGTGCCCCAACAGGCATCGGCCTGTTTCATCCTGTCCGTCGACGACACGATGGATTCCATCCTGAACTGGTACGTCGAGGAGGGCAAGATCTTCAAAGGGGGTTCGGGTTCTGGCGTGAACCTCTCCCGCATACGTTCCTCGGCCGAGGAGCTCAAGGGCGGCGGGCACGGCCTCGGGACCGGTGAGTTTCATGCGCGGCGCTGATGCGTCGGCCGGCACGATCAAGAGCGGCGGTAAGACCCGCCGAGCCGCCAAGATGGTGATGCTCGATGTCGACCATCCCGACATCGAGGGCTTCATCTGGTGCAAGGCCACAGAAGAACGCAAGGCGCACGCCCTCCGGGCGGCGGGGTTCGACATGGACTTCGACGGCGCTGACAGCCACAGCATCCAATATCAAAACGCCAACAACTCGGTCAGGGTGAGTGACGAGTTCATGCAGGCGGTCGTCGACGACACCGATTGGAACCTGGTCGCCCGAACCGACGGGGCGGTGATACGCACGGTCAAAGCGCGGGACCTCATGCGTCAGTTCGCTCGAGCCTCGTGGGAGTGCGCCGATCCCGGAATGCAGTTCGACTCGACGATCAATCGCTGGCATACCGCGGCCAACACCGGGCCGATCCGAGGCAGCAACCCCTGTTCGGAGTACATGCACCTCGACGACAGCGCCTGCAACCTGGCATCGCTGAACCTTCTGAAGTATCTGAACGATGACGACACCTTCGACGTCGATGGCTTCACAACCTCGGTCGAGCACGTCTTCACCGCCCAGGAGATCCTCGTCGGCCGTGCTGACTATCCGACGGACAGGATCGGCGAAACCTCCCGCAATTTTCGGCAATTGGGGATCGGTTATGCCAACATCGGCGGCCTCCTGATGAACCTCGGCATGCCGTACGACTCCGATGTCGGCCGGGCGTGCGCCGCCAGCATCACGTCACTTCTGACCGGACGTGCCTACGCCACATCGGCCAGGATCGCCGCCAGGATGGGACCCTTCGCCGGGTACGCGGAGAACTCCGAGCCCATGCTGAACGTTCTTCGACATGCACAGGGACGCCGTCGCCGACATCGACGAGGAACTGGCACCGTCCGATGTGCTGGCCGCAGCCAGCGAAGCGTGGGACGACGCCTGTGCGCTCGCCTCAGAGGTCGGCGTGCGCAACTCCCAGGCCAGCGTGTCTGGCACCGACCGGGACGATCGGGCTGCTGATGGATGTGGATACGACGGGGATCGAACCGGACCTGGGCCTGGTCAAGATGAAGAAGCTGGTCGGCGGCGGAACGATGATGATCGTCAACCAATCGGTCCCACGGGCGCTGCGCCGTCTCGGATACTCAGAGCAACAGATCAAGATGATCACCCGTTACATCGACGAACACTCTTCGATTCTCGGGGCGCCGGGTCTCGATCCCAGGCACGAACCGGTATTCGCCTGTTCGATGGGTGACAACACCATCCACTACTCGGGTCATGTCAAGATGATGGCTGCGGTTCAGCCGATGATCTCGGGGGCGATCAGCAAGACGGTCAACATGCCGGAGCATGCGACCGTCGACGAAGTTGAGCAGCTGCACATCGATGCGTGGAAGATGGGTGTCAAGGCGATCGCCGTCTACCGGGACAACTGCAAGGTCGCCCAGCCGCTCAGCACCAAGAACGAATCCGCTGATCCCGAGGCGACACCGGTTCCCGCGGCGACCACGACCCGAGTGGTCGAGAAGGTTGTGTACAAACCGATCCGGGAGCGGCTGCCGCGGAACCGTCGAAGTCGCACATTCGAATTCAGGGTGGCTGACTGCAAGGGCTTCGTGACCGTTGGCGAATACGACGATGGACGTCCTGGCGAAATCTTCGTTCGAGTTTCCAAGCAGGGATCCACGATGGCCGGGATCATGGACGGTTTCGCCATTTCTGTGAGCCACGGTCTCCAATACGGCGTTCCCTTGCGGAACTTCGTCGACACCTTCACCGGGATGCGCTTCGAGCCGGCCGGGATGACCGATGACCCCGACGTTCGCATCGCCTCCTCGATCATGGACTACCTGTTCCGCAAGCTGGCCGTCCTGTACATCCCCTACGAAGAACGGGCCGGTCTCGGCATCTTCACGACCGGCGAACGGACACAACAAACGCTGCCCGGTGTTGACGACACACCCACGTCGTCCGGTGGCGACTTGCCGGTTGATCCTCCCTCGGTGGAGTCCGCTGGCGAACTCATCGACCTGATCGAGGCGTCAGGCATTCCGCAGACCCCCGAACAGGTCAGCGATCCCAACGCGCCGATGTGTATGCAGTGCGGAGTCACCATGTACCGGTCTGGCAGTTGTCACGCCTGCCCCAGTTGCGGCAATACGAGCGGCTGCAGCTGAGGACCCTAGTCTCGACGGGGCTACCTCGCCGGCAGCTGGAGCTTCCCTAGGGCGTGTCGACCTCCGGCGGGTCGTCGGTGGGATCGGGGACGTCCTCGGGCACCGGCACAGCCGACGTCGTGGTCTCGATCGGCTCGAGTGGTTCGGTCAGGACGACCTCGGTGGTCGAGGACGTCGAAACGGTTGTCGTGGTGGTGTCGATCGGCTCCAACGGCTCACTGATGGTCGTCACCGGAGCCGCGGGGCCCGCCGTCGTTGCCGACCCCGAGGTCGATCCGTCGGTCGAGGGAGGGCTACTCGAGCCCGGCGTCGTGCTCGCACCATCCGTCGTCGACGGCATCGGCACGGTCGTCGACGACTGCGCCGGGAATGGATCCGATGGCGCTGGGTCCGACGGGACCCACGTCGGGTCGGTGCCAGGCGACGACGGGATCTGGGGGAGGGACGTCTGGCCTGGCACGCTCGACCGCTCGACGCTCGGCGGCTGATCCGACACCGACGGCGCCGGCAGATCGACGGTTGGCGCAGATGTCGGCGCCGGCTGAGAGACCGCCGGAGGCTGTGTTCGGACCGGTGCGGACTCCACGGGCACGATCGGTTGGGGCGGCTCCGTGCTGGCTGGGACGGCGTCGACCGGGACGACAGAGCTGACGAGGATCGCGGTCGAACGCACGGTCGAGGTGCCCCTCACGGCCGGTTCGTTGATGCTGGTGTCCGCCGTGCCGGGACCGACCTGCACCTGGCGGGCCTCGATCGCCTGATAGGCGAGCGGCCCGGCGATCGCAGCGACCGAGAGGGTCGAGAGTACGAGGGCGAGTGCGAACCTTGACGGGCTCATCGATTCCCTTATGCTCTCGGGATAGGACATCGGATTCTCTGGGGCGGCAGACGGCGGGTAACTCTTCGGCGTGAAGAGGCGGACACGGTGTTTCTAGTCAAATATCGAACAACAGTGGGTGCTTGAGGGATGAATAGCCCACTTTCACAACCAGATTTCTCGGCGGTCGCCACCGACACCGGACACACTGCGTGGGAACCGTCACCGGGAGTGATATTCCGAGCGCTCGGCGTGCGGCGCAACGGGGAGCCACGATGACCCCATCGCCCTGGGTCATGGTGCGATGACGGCCGAACCGAAGGTCCGATCCGGCGGTGGATTCGCCTCGACCAAGACCGAGTGGCGCCGCCGAGCCAACGCCGATCGGAAGCGGAATCTCGCCCGCCGCGAGGAGCTGGACGCCGGCATACGGCACGCCCTCCGCCAGTGGTTCCTCATCGCCTCTCGACCCGGCCTGACCGTCGTGTCGTTCAGCGCCATGGAAGGAGAACCCGATCTCGGCCCGCTCGTCGACGACGAGCCACTTGCGGCACTGGGGCTGACCTTCGGTGTCACCCGAACGCCCGATGAAGGATGGGATCTCACCGTGCATCCCGCCAGCTCCGAGCTGGAAACCCACCGGTTCGGGTATCGCCAACCGGTCGTCTCGTCTCCGGTGATCCCGGACCCGATGATCGACGTCGTGCTCGTACCCGGCCTGGCGTTCGACCGGCGCGGCAATCGCCTCGGTTTCGGCGCCGGCTACTTCGACCGGTTTCTGGCGAGGATCCCCGGCGTCATCCGGGTCGGCATCACCGACGGTCCAGTCGATGGTGTACTCCCCAGCGAAGCGCACGACATTCCCATGACCCATCTCGCCACCCCGGGCGAGGTCATCGACGTCGTCAGGTGAGCAGAACGGTAAGCAACGACCCGACCGTGGAGAGAAGCATCGCCAGGACACCGATGATCACCACCCAGAACACCACCGGTCGCCTCCGCCGTAGCGGTGCCAGCGACCCGAGAGCCGAAGGATCCGGTTCGGGCGACCTCGGCGGTGTGTACCGGCTCACAGCGGCCGATCGATGACGATCGTCTTGGCCAGCTTGTCCCACACGGTCTGGTGGCTCGCGTCGGCAAACATCAGAACGAGCGAGATGAAGGCCAGAATCAGGATCGCCCACGATCCGAACGAACCGAAGACGACCAGGCCGAGGGGCGCGATGCGTATCGCAGCGTGACGCAGTGTCGGCAGGTTGCCGTCGAGGTCGGTCACCGTCAGGTCCAATGCGAGCTTGCCCAGGGACGCCCCCCGGGTGACCACCAGACCGACTTCAAGCGCGGCGACAGCAGCGAACCAGACCAGGTTCTGGAAAAAGCTGGCGCCAGCGCCGATCTCGGCGCGAAGGCTGCCACCCACATCGACGCCGAGGATGAGCGCCACCAGCACGGCGATCGTGAGCCAGACCAGATAGTCGAGCAGGCGGGCACCGATCCTGCGTCCGGGACTCCCCAGCCGCAGCCCGGTACCGGGCTTCGCTGCGTTCGCTGAGGGCAGGGTCGTGGGGCCACCCTGCCACCGGGTCCCGTCCCAGAACCGTACGGTGCCGGGTGGATCCCCTTTCGCCTGGTAGTAGCCCGATGGCGGTGACGAAGTCGATGTGCTCATGGTCGTGGATACCGGTGCCTCGAGGTCGGGTGTGTCATCGGTTCGAACCGACGATGGGTACAGTGCGGTGCGCAGAAGCATGTCACCATGACCGATCGTAGTGTCGTCACCCGGATCGCTTTGGGATGGCCGCCGGGATTGGATCGGAAAGGAAACGACGATGGAGCGGACCATTCTTGTCACCGGCGGTGCCGGGTACATCGGCAGTCACACCGCTTTGGCTCTGATCGAAGACGGTGATCGGGTCGTCGTGGTCGACAGCCTCGTGAACAGCTCCCGGGAATCGATCGCTGCGGTCGAGCGATTGACCGGCGCAACGATCGACTTCGTCGAGGCCGACCTCACCGATCGAGCCGCCACGTCGGCACTGCTCGACCGGTTCCCGATCGAGGCGGTGATTCACTTCGCCGGACTCAAAGCCGTCGGCGACCAAAAG
>CAWCAF010000001.1:0-70553 GCA_963793385.1 uncultured Acidimicrobiales bacterium | reverse complement strand
ATCACGAGTACGGGACGAGGCCGTGTGGTTCGAGCCCATCCCGGTTCTTGGAGGCGACCCGACGGCGCTCGCACCTCCAGCGCTGTCGGGACAGGAACTGTTGGTCGTGGACGCAGCACAGGTTGGACTCGGTGCCCCCGGTACACAGGTTGCGGTCTCGCATGACCGTGAAGGCGACATGGTCGCTGCGTCCTTGCGAGTTTCGGGACGGCAGTTCGGGTTGCTCGAACGGGCGGAGCAGGACTGGCTGGTTGAAGCTTGGGGCAACGCCATTGGGTCGTTCGTGAACGAGCGGAACCCGGTGGTCAGTGTGAGGTGGTCACAGTGGGCTGCACCGGCCGGGCTCGATGAGCACCGTGCCTGGGTTGGCGAGCATCTCGCTGCTGAACCGTTGACCGACGTGCGCGCCGCGTACGAAACCTTGTTGCGGGAGGCAGGAAGCCAGGCGACACGACACGAGGTGCTGGTGACTGTCACGGTGGCTGTCGGGAAGGTCCGGCGACGCCGCGATGCAGACTGACCGAGTCTCGACTGCCGCCGAGTCGCTGCTCGGCGAGATGCGCCTGTTCGCCCAGCGGCTCGAGGGCGCCGGGCTCATCGTCTCCGGCGTACTGACACCATCGGAGTGGGCACGAGCAATGCGGCTTCGACTCGACCCGTCGTCTCGACTGGTGCTCGACGGTCGACTCCGCAGCCTCGGTGACACGGCGGGAGGGGCGAACCCTGCGACCGCCGGCCCAAGCGTCGCAGTGACGGAATGGAACGCGTGGCATACCGACGGGTCCTGGCATCGGGCCCTGCACGTGACCGAATGGCCCCGCATCGACGTCGAGGCCACCTGGCTTTCGGACCTGATGCTCTACGCCGGGAGCGTACGAACGATGGCGGTCGTCCTCGAGCCGGTCGCCCGTTCGAAGAGCCAACGGTCGATCATCCGCGATGCGGCCAAGATCGAATCCGACGCTTCACACCGGGCCGAGAAGGGCTTCCGTGTTGGTGCGAGGCATCGCCGGGCGAAGCAGGCGGTCGAGGAGCGAGAGGAGGAGCTGGTCGCCGGATACGGCGAGTTCGTCTACGCCGGTCTGCTCTGTGTCACAGCCCCGACGATCGCCGAACTCGACGACGCCACCGACGAGGTCTCTCAAGTTGCCGCATCGCTCGGTGTCGAGGTCCGCCCGCTTCACGGTCGCCACGACATCGCAATGGTCGCCACCCTGCCGGTCGCACGAGGCGTCGTTCCGAAGGAGTGGGTGTGAGCGCAGGTCAGGAACCAGTCTCTCGGAAGAGGTTGATCCGCCGACGCCCTGGCCTTCGGTTACCCCGGCATCGAGCGACCAACGCTCACGTGTCAGCGCTCTACCCGTTTCACTCCGGCCCCGGGCTCGGGCCAAGGGGCATCTACGTCGGGGAGGACGTCTCCGCCGGCGGGTCGGCTTGGTGCTACGACCCGTTCCAGCTGTACACCGACGGCGTCATCACATCGCCGAACATCCTGGTGCTCGGCATGGTCGGGTCCGGGAAATCCTCGGCGGTGAAGACGCTGCTCTACCGATCGATCGGGCTGCTCGGATCACCGGGTGGGCGACCCCGTTGGTGTGCCATCCTCGACCCAAAGGGTGAGTACGGACCACTGGCTGACGCTCTCGGGCTGACGAAGGTTCGGCTATCGCCGGGTGGGTCGACTCGGCTCAACCCGCTCGACGCCGGCCCGCACATCGCCGATGACGACGAGCTGCGAACGAGACGAACCCAGATGGTCGCCGCCCTCGCTGCATCAGTGCTGCACCGCGAGCTGTCGCCACTCGAGGACGCAGCGCTTGGCTGGGTCATGGAGACCGTCACCGCGTCGACCAAAGCCCAACCGACTCTTGGTGACGTCGTCGATCTCCTCGTGACGCCAACCGCAGCGATGTGTGACCGAGCCCAGGCAGAGACGTCCCGCGACCTTGCTCGAGACGTGATGGACCTTCGCTACGGCATCGGGAAGCTCCTCGACGGCCAGCTGCGAGGCATGTTCGACGGGCCATCGACCGTGCAGCTCGACTGGTCGGGTAGGGGAGTGGTCATCGACCTGTCGGCTGTGCACCAGGACACGGCCGCGCTCACCGCAGTGATGATCGCCGCCACCGGGTGGCTCCAGTCTCTGCTCGCCGCGCCCGAGTCGGCCGACGTGCCCCGCCGGGTGCAGGTGCTCGAAGAGATCTGGGCATTGCTCGGGAGCGAGCGGGTGGCGAAGTACTACCAGTCGTGCCAGAAGCTCGCCCGGTCCTACGGCGTGGCCAACATCTCGGTCGCTCACCGGATCGCCGACCTGCGGGCCCAGTCCGATGACGGCACCTCGGCGGCGAAGGTCTCGATGGGAATCCTCGCCGACACTCAGACCCAGATCCTCTTCCGCCAGTCCTCCGACCAGATCCCCGAGGCCACCCAGATGCTCGGTCTCACGAGCCACGAGGCGCAGATCCTCCCGAAGCTCGCCCGAGGTCGGTCGCTCTGGAGGGTCGGCGACCACGTCGCCGTCGTCCAGCACCGAATCGGCTCGGCCGAATGGGCCATCTGCGACACAGACCAAAGGCTGAACCTATGAGCACATCCCAGGACCGGCTGCCGAGGACCTGCCCGGAGATCGGTTGTTGGGTCCAGATCGACCGGTCGACCTGCCGAGGAATCCGGCAGGATCCGTAGCTGTGACTACTGCAGGAGCGTACTTTTCCAAGGAGACGCCGGATTTGTTCAGGTTCTTCCAGCCAGTGCTGCCGCCGGAGCTCGTCGCGCCATTGGCGTCCATCGTCGGTGAGCCCGGTCTTCCGCCGCCGTCGAGGTCACGACTCAACTTCTTCCGGAACGCCGGGTTAGGTCTTCCAGCCGTCGTGCCGCCGGAGTCTGCAGCGACTCCGTTGCTTACGTCGTAGAGACGTCTCTGACGTTCCGTGAGTCTCGAACCGCAGTCCGGGACGCCGGATTTGTTGAGGTCTTCAGCTCGTGGTGGCGCCGGAGCTGTAGCGCCATTGGCCGTCGCTTTCGTGTCGGTAGAAGACGTCGGTCTTACCGTCGCCGTTGAAGTCAGCGAACCGCAACTTTTCCAGGAGACGCCGGATTTGTTGAGGTTCTTCCAGCCAGTGGTGCCGCCGGAGCTGTGACCCATTGGCCGTCGCTTTCGCGTCGAAGAAGACGTCGGTCTTACCGTCGCCGTTGAAGTCAGCGAACCGCAACTTTTCCATAGTTCGTAGATGCCAGATTCGTTGAGGTATCCAGCAGTGGTGTCCGCGCGTGAGCTGTGGCGCCATTGGACGTCGCTTTCGCGTCGGTAGAAGACGTCGGTTCTTACCGTCGCCGTTGACGTCAGCGTACCGCAACTTTTCCAAGGAGTCGCCGGATTTGTTGAGTATCTTTCCCACGGACCGCCGGAGTGTACGCCATTGGCCGTCGCTCGCCGTAGTAGTCGTCGGTCTCGCCGTCGCCGTCGAAGTACGAATCCGTTGTACTTTGCCGGACCGCCGGCTTCTGTTCGCAGGCTCATCTCAGCCGGCGCTGAGCGTGCCGGCGTCCGAGCCGTACTCGGACGCCAGATCGGCCGATCGCTACGCGTCGGTAGAAGACGTCGGTCATGACCGTCCGCCGTCGAGGTCGAGGCCATCATCCGTGCGAGTGCATGGATTGACGCACCGCCCGGACCTCGATGGCGTCGCCAGACGCCATTCTCGTCTCGCTGGGAGGTGTCCTGACGCACCATGCGGTGAAAGTGAAAGGTATCGGGCCTATAGCTCGACGACGGAGTGATGACACGGCGTTTGTCCGTGCCGGTCCAGCTACTCTCGCTGGTCCAGAATCTCTGTCCAGTCGCCGTTTGAGTCCAAAACGACTTTGTCGACGTACGCAACGTGTCCGTCCGTACCACCGTTCCAAACGCCGATAGCGCCAACCGCCGGTGTCGCATTGACCGTGATGCCACTCGACGACCGACAGCATGGTCGTCCCAGACGCTTAGCAATCAGGCTCGCCAGTGTGGACGCCGACACGCACGTGCCTTAGCGTGGCGTCTGGCGTCAGCTCGATAGCACATTGCTTGCGCACACCCAGCCGGCGAAGCGTGGCGCCGTCCCTGCCCGAGAGCGCCACTGCTGCGTTGCGTCCGACTCGTTGGCAGATCCGGAGATGTCGGACCACCCCAAATGTGCCGAAGCCCCGTCGAACGACACGCCGCCGAGTTCGGCCTGCGTTGTAAGGCTGCTTGACCGGCCCAGCCCGAGAAGTCCACGCAGTCATAGCTCGTCGCCGTGCACGCCCATGGTGAACTCCGGAAGCGCTGTCGTGGAACCTTGCGCCACACCTGGTGTCGCCACCGAGCCGCGTGACCATCATGGCCACTGCTGCACTGATGTAGACCAGGGAGGTTTGCTCAGTAGACGCCTCACGGCGCGTCCTTTCGTGGCTGCGCGAGCGGATCCCGCCTGCGGTGAACCTCGACGAGCGGGACGTCATAATCGGAGGAGGTCCTGTCTTCCAAGATTGTGAATGTGCTACAGAACCCGATCTGTGTTGAGGCAGATCAAGCAGTGATCGATGTCCATCGGGCACCGTTCCACCATCTTTGTCTAGCGAGACCGGTTGGGTCTGGGGCCCATCCGCTTCGGATTCAGAGCTGCGGGCTTGCGTCGTAGTCGGCGGGGTCGCTTTCGGCAGAGGATCTGCTCTGGGTCGAAGCCGGCACGACGGAGTTGTTCTCGGTAGGTGTTGACGATGGTGCGGCCGTGCTGACGCTCCTCGGGACCCCACTCAGCCGGGGGTAGCTGGGCGAGCCAGTGTCCGTAGGCGACGTGTTCGCTGCAGAATCCGTGTCCGTCGCGCTTGATGGCGCCGTCGCAGACAGATGCCAGGTACTGGACGGCTTCTTGCACGGTGGCGTGGCCAGGCCAGACGGTGCGCTTCTTTCGCATGAGTATCTCCTTACCTGTCGTACCTGGTGATGGTCGCATGGGGGTGGGACAGGCCTGACGGGGAGGTGGATCAGGAGGTGTTTCAGCCCGAAGTACCGGGGTTTTCGTGATTGGGAGGTGGAACGGGAGGTGAACCGGGAGATGGATGGGGAGGTGGCTGTTTGAGCGTCGCTTCATGCATAGAACACAGCGAATTCTCGATGTCCTTGATTGCGAGTGGACTCAGCTCTCGAGTGGCCCGGCGACTCGACGCCGGCTGCGAGCCTGGCAGGCACAGCAACCCAGCCTGAGCGGGCCACGTACCCTCGTCGAGCTCCGCAACCTTATTGAGGACCGTGACCTCGAGGAGTCGTCGGAATTGGTGTGGGCGCTCCTTCAGCTCGCTTCCCACGACGAGCTTGTGGGTCGTTTCTTGTTGCAGATCATCGTGCCTGGTCTGGCTGGGGAGGCGAGGTGGTTGATGAGTTGGGCTCGCCGGGTCGATCCCAACCTCATCGGGAGCGGTGATGTCGATCAGATGCTCGTGCTCTGTGCGATGGAGGCGATTCGCCATGCGCACGGGACTCGTCGATCTCATCCGATCTGCTCGATCCTTCGCCGCACTCATCGGCTGCTTGTTCGAGAGACTCGATCCATTGAGGCGTGGAAGTTCAAGACCGTGCCCGATGAGACGGAATCAGGCTCACTCTCGGTTGACGACCCGACACCACGCCCGGGCAAGATGCTGCTCGATCTGCTCACCGAGGCTGCTGACGGTGGGCACGTCGCTCGCCGAGACGTGGATCTGATTTGGCTCATCGACGTCGAGGGCTACACCAGCACCGAGCTCGCTCCATCGATGGGGATCACGCCGAGAGCTGTCGCCCAGCGTCGTTGGCGAGCCGAGGGTCGGTTGTCGAGGATGGTCGAGAACGCAGCGTGAGCCAACGGCGGTCGTCAACTCCGATGGGCGGCGAGGAACTGATCATCGCCCTGATCGTCGTCGTTGGAGTGTTGACATTCGGTGTCTGGTCGGGTGCTCAGGTCGCTGTTCTGGTTTCGACTGGTGGATGGATGCCGGCTGGTGTGCGGTGACGGATTGTCCGCGCTGTTGAGACTGCCGTCGAACTTCGGCGATCCGGCGGCTGCTTGGCCAGCGGTGGCCCAGCCGTCGATTCCGGGTGCTGTCGTCTATTGGTTGTCGACGCTCGTTGTGCTCTTTGTCGAGCTGCTGACTGCTGCGTGGGTGTGGGTTCGTGTCAGCTTCCTTCGGGTCGGCACTCACCCTCGGGAAAGGTTGGGAGTGTCAGTTGGTGCTCGGCTGGCGACTCGAGGCGAGGTGGAGGCTTTGTTTGTCCCGGGCCCGACCCCGGGGAGGTTCATCTTCGGGCGCTTCGAAGGCCGGTTGATAGCGACCGAACATCCTGATTCCGCATCGCTTGGAAAGCATCGGATGCAGCGTGGCCGTCGGAGTGCGATGGCGGTGATTGGTCCGAGCCAGTCGGGCAAGACGGCCACGGTGGTCGCCGGGATTCTGGACTGGGAGGGTCCGGCGATCTTGTCGTCGGTGAAGAACGACCTGTTCGACGAGACTGTGGCCCGCCGACTCCAATTCGGCGAGGTGTTCGTCTTCGACCCGATGCGGACCATTCCCGAATTGCCCGAGGGCGCCACCCGGATCGGTTGGTCACCGTTGCACGCAGCTCGAACCGTTCCGGGTGCCATCGAGGTGTCGCTGGCGCTGCTCGATGCCGCTCCGACCGATGGTGTCACGAACGCCAACTACTGGTCTAGCAAGGGTCAGGCGTTGCTGTGGCCGATCTTGTTTGCCGCTGCGCATGACCCGAATTCGACGATGGCCCACGTCGTGCGTTGGCTGACCTCTCAGGACGGGAACACCGAGGGCGGGTCGGGTCAGAAGGCTGGTGCTGCGGCACCGAGGGCCAAGCAGTTCAGCGAGGTTCGCTCGATCTTGTGTCATGTCAGTGAGAGCAAAGACCGGCGAGATTGCGATCCAGGCCGGGCATGCGCTGGAGCAGTTCGATGGCTTCTTTCGACTCGACCAGCGGACTCGCAGCGACATCTATTCGACTTCGCAGACCTTGGTGCAGCCGTGGGAGGACCCGAATATCTCGTACGCATCTTCGAAGGAGGCGGGGCCGGTGGCTGATCTGTCGTTGGTGCTTGGTGGGCGGAACACGCTGTATGTGTCGACGCCGTTGAAGGATGCGTCGCGCTATGCCGTCGTCTTTGGAGGGTTGCTGGGTTCGTTGCTGCGGGACCAGGCCTATGACGTCGCGAATCGATATCGCAAGGCCTTGCCGGGTCTGTTGTGTGTGATCGACGAGGCGGGGAATACGCCGCTTCGGTGGCTTCCCGAAGTTGCCTCGACGTGCTCGGGGATCGGGGTGCAGCTGGTGACTGTGTGGCAATCGAAAGCGCAGATCGATGCCACTTATCAGGCACAGTCGGGCCCGATGTTGACGAACCACGCAACGAAGATCTTCTTTGCCGGCGCATCCGATGTGGAGACCCTGCGGTATGTGACGTTCCTTGGGGGAGAGGAGGAGGTAGCGCAACGGTCAGCGAACGCCGACGCTCATATGGGCGGCTATCGCCGGGGCGTGGGCGACTCGACGATCCACCGCCCCCTGCTTCCGGCCGAGGTACTTCGGCAGGCCGAACCTGGGAATGCCATCTTGTTCCACCAGACGCTGCCGCCGGCTCATATCGAGGGCCGCTATGTCGGTACGGACGAGCGGCTGGCTGCGCTCTCCTCCGGCGATGCCGAGAAGCCGCCCGCTGCCGAACCAGATACGGCGCTGAAGAAGTCGCTTGGGTTCGATCCGACGCCGCCGATCGAGGTGCTCGAACACCTTGCGACCCAGCGAGTCGCGAAAGAGCCGGGCGGCACGATCGACGCGAAGGATGGACCCGAGGCCACTGTCCTGCCATATGGCGTGCACCGCGGGGGACGAGGCATCGACCGCTGATCCTTGGCGGTTGCGGCTCTACTTGGAGATACCGAGCGGGCGGTCCTTGCTGTCATGAATGAGAGCGTTTGATGAGGCCCATGCTTCGGCTGCGATTGGGTTGGTAGGCATGGATCCGATTGCGGGTTGCTGGTCGAGTGGACCCTGTGACGGTTCGATGCCGAGGGTGGCGTGGCGGTAGGTCTCGATAGCGGTCGCTGCGGCATCCCACCGGTCGGCTTTCGCCGCGGTGCGTTCACCAAGAGTCTCGGTGAGGTAGCTGGGCCGGGCGTTCACGGCGGTACGGATCCTCGGAGCAAGAGCGTCATCGATCCTCTCCACCTGATCCTCGAGACGGGTGAGCGCTCGGTTCGACTCGACACCTTCTGCGAGTCGGCGCTCTGCGTGGCCAATGGCACTGTCGGCATCGGCGTCGCTGCTCGGGCGCACCTGTCGCACCCACTGGTGACAGAGAGGCCAAGGCCTGGAGCGCTTGGTCGAGGTCGGAGCGAAGCATCCGCTCGTTGGCCGCTGGAAGCAGTCGGGCCTCGGAGACGAGATCGTTTCGTCGGGCGGCAAGCTCGATAGTGGGGCGCTCGCTGAGGCTGGCCACTTGCGCTGCTCGGACATGGCGCTGATGCGTCTTGGAACGCCGGGTTCGTCGCTCGGCGTGTTGCTCTGCACTCCCGGTAGGGCGGCAGGGTCACCGGTCTGGGCTCTGTAGACAGCGACTGCGCCGACTCCGTCGTCCCAGATTTTGGCGAGATCGGCGTTGGTGGGTCGTGGCCCGAGGTGGGCGATCAAGGCTGGGTCTGGGTTGTTGCGTGCTTGGTGGGCGATGCGCGACTCGACGATGTTCTGTGCGTGCCGGGCCAGGGGATCATTCGAGGCGTCGAGTTCTTCGAGCGGGAGCCGGGTGAGGTCGAGCACTCGTCCGATGTCCGGGTTGGCGACGACTGCCAGCTCTGTCGGCTTCTGTTTCGAGAGCTGTTCGGTGAGGGCTTCGATCTCGGTTCGTGGATCTTCGATGCGGGGGAGGCGAGGGTCGGTGTCGAGGGTGTGGGGTTCGTTGCGGACGGTGTAGATCCGGGCGTCGTGGCTTCCTCGGGTGAGTCCGACGTACACGGCTTCGGTGCGTGCGGTGTCGGTGGCGATGATGCGGCCGGTTCGGTAGGTGTCGCCTTGGGCGGCGTGGGAGGTGACGGCGTAGGCGGGGGTGAGTCCGCCGGTTATGCCGGGGCGGAGCTCGGCTGTGAGCCAGTCGTGGGGGACCGTGATTGGGCCGCGGTTGTCGAAGTTGACGGTGAGCGTTTCGGCTCCGGGTGCGCCGTCGATGGACGTGACGGTGCCGGTTGTGCCGTTGCGGATGTAGGCCTTCGGGTCAGTAGCGGGGTGGAGGTGGCGGTTGGGGGCTCGTGCGATGACTTCGTCGCCGATGTGGAAGGTTGCGTCGCCGACCCTGACGCCCGGACCGGTGATGGTGCCGTCGGAGCGGAGTAGTGCTTGTGCTCGTGCGTTGAGTGCTCGGCGTTCTCGGTGGTGCTCGGCGATCATTCGTGAGGATCCGTCGGGGTTGGTCTTGCGGTCGACGAACCAGTCGGCGGCGAGCTGGTCGAGGAGCTCGCCGCTGGTGGAGGCGGTGACAATTCGTTGGTTGGTCTCGAGCCGCCCGATGGCTTCGGCGATTCGGCCGGAGCGATAGTCGGTGTTGGCCATGCGGACATCGGCCATGTTCTCGGACGATTGGCGTCGGTTTTCGGTGAGGTGGGGGACTCGGTCTGCGTGCTGGTTGACGAGGTGGGCCCACATCCCGCCGGCTTCGACCGCTCCGTGCTGGGCAGGATCTCCGATGCTTCGCATCGTCGCGCCAGCTTGGGTGACGTGATGGACGAGTCGAGCGTGTTGCCGGTTCCCGAGCGTGGAGGCTTCGTCGACGAGGACGACCGTCCGGTTCGAGATGACGGGTGAGTCCGCCGTGTCGAGTCGGGTCACGAGACCGGCAACCGTTCGGGACGGCACCCCGGTCGATCGTTGGAGCACCTCGGCTGCGGTTCCGTTCACTGCGGCGCCGATGACCTCGTATCCCGCTGACTCCCACGCTCGGGCTGCGACTTCGAGTGCGGCGGTCTTGCCCGACCCTGCCGGCCCGACGACGGCTTGGAACCGGTCGCCCGATCCGCAGATGGAGCGAACCATTGCTTCCTGGTCTTCGCCGAGCTGGTGCCCGGTCGTCTTCTGCCACGACGCAATGGCTTCGTCGATGAGCTGTTCGGGGACCACTGCTGCGTAAGCGTCGTGACCTTGCCGGTAGCCGTCGGCGATCGCGTGCTCGAGTTCGACCATGATCGGCGTGGTGTAGATCGTTGCCCCGGTGGCGAGGCCGAGGTGCGGCCTGGTCGACCTCTGTCGAGGGGAATGACGGCGTGGGTGTGAAGCCAACGGTCGGCGTGTCGTTCGACCTGGTCGCCATCGAGGCGACCTCCTGCGTGATCGACGATGGTCTGGATCACGTCTCGCCGGTCGAAGATGGCCTGCTGTTCGGTCACACCCTTGGAGCTGGCCAGGTGTCGATCGAGGCGTTTGGTGTCGGCATCGGTCCACGCTCGTATCGGCTCTGCTGTCGTTGCGGCGGCGAGCTGCTCGGGGCCGAATCCGTGGGCGGCGAGTCGCTCGGTCCATTGCTGGCGCAGCACATCAGGATCGACGCTGGTGTCCTTGGAGGCTCGCGTGGCGAGAGCTGCCTTCTGTCTGGCGTGGGCGGAATCGGTGCCGAGCTCGGAGGTGAGGTTCAGGATCTGTTCTCTACGGGTCGACATGGCTCGGATTGCCTCGTCGGGCACACCGACGACGTTGGCGATGCCTCGGTGGGTGTCGGTCCACGCAATCCCGAGTCGGTTGCAGTGATGCTGCATCTCGGCCTCGGCGAGATAGCCCGCTGTTGTGGCGTTGGCGAAGAGTTCTTTGCCTTGCAGCGCTCGAACGGTGCCCGCCGAGTCAGCTGCCCATGTTCGCGATGACGACGTGCTCATGGAGCTGCGGTTCGAGCTCCCGGTTGGTGGAGTGTCGATAGGAAGCAGCGATCATGTTCGTGGCTTGACGCCGACCCTGTTGGCGGCCCACGAACAGCGCTCGTTGCTCGAGGTATGCGACGCCTTTCGCTACACCGGCTTCGAAGGCGTCCTCGCAGAGTCGCCGGGTTGCTTCGTCGCCAGTCGCCCACACGATCGACAGAGACTTGGGCGCCGAGAAGGTGATGTCGTAGGCCATCACGACCTGGGGCTGGCTGTCGCGGTCTCGATGAAGCGCTCGACCTCCGCCCGGCTCGCCATCCACCGGCCCGCCGACCTTCTCGGCACCGAAGTATGCATCCGTCGATTGACCGGGAGGTGGTCGATCGGCGGCGGGAGGTGGGTTCGACGAGGACCGGGAGGTGGATGATTCTCTAGCCAGACGCCGGAGATAGCTGACGTCCACGCCGATCGCTTCCGCTGCGACTGTCAACGTCACGAGCTCGGCTGGATCACCCGGCGCAAGGCCCTTCGGATGATGCTTGGCTCTGCGCGGCCGAACCTGACGGCGGTACCAGCTGCTCGCCGGTCGTCGGATCCTGACCCAGCAGAACTCGCTTGAAGGTCTCGGCATCGACCGTGTCGCCCAGGTCCGCCGTGCCCTTGCCTCGCCAGCGGCCAGCTTGTTCGGGTGAGTCTGAGTAGTACGAACCGGGCGACGACCCCTGACCAAGCTGCGGAGTGCTCGCAGCGGAGCCAGCCTTGGATCGAACGTTGCCGGCGCCGCCCTCGAGATAGTTCACGATGTCGTTCGCTGCAGACTTCGTGCGTTCGGATGGGGCGCCAAGGGCAGTGACGCTTACGTGCATGGGTATTCGTTTCGGGCTGCTGATGACACGTGTTCCCAGGGACACAGCAGGTTGGTCTGACGCGACGCTGCCGGTACTTGATGGCGTGCCGCTTCCACCTCCCGTTCCCGCAGGTCCGGCAGGACCTGCAGTTGTGTCTCCACATTTTCCTGAGTTGCGGGAGATGGTTCCTGGCAGCCTCGCTTGGCTGCTGAGCGGCCGGCTCGTGCGTGACGATCTGATGCTGTGGCCGGCTGGGAGAATCGGTGTCGAGCCTGCGTTCGGGTCGGAGCATGGCGACATCTTCGAGCGGCATCGTCGGTTGAGCCGGTGCGCTCGGAATTCTTTGGCGTGTACACCGGTTGAGGCGGGCCCGGCTGTTCGGGCCCGCCCTCGCTGGTGGTTAGAAGGCTTCCCCGCCCGGCACGGGTTCGTCGGTGGCCTTGGACTTGGGGGAATCAACTGGGGTAGCCCCAGGTTCCCTGGACGGGTTGTGTGGTGTGACCTGCGTGTTCTGACCTGCCGCGATGCCTTGTGTGTTGTTAGGTATTTCGTGCGATAGTTAGGCGGTGCCTAACTCAGTGAGGTTTCGGGAACGTGGTTGATGGCCGAGGGTTGCAGCTGGTTTCGACTGGGTTCGCCGAGATCGATCACGGTGTGGCGGGGGATCCTGAGCTGTTGCAGGAGCGTTGGTTGGATGAGTTCTTCATGTCGCAGCGGGCGCGTGGCTACGCGGCGACAACGATCGAGGGGTCGTCGAGGTCGCTTGATCGGTTGCTGTTGAGGAGCGAGCGGTTCATCTGGGAGTTCACGAGCGATGACGTGAACGAGTTGTTGGAGGAGATGACGTCGGCCGGGTTGGCTACGTCGACGAAGCGGAGCCAGCTGAACGATCTGTTGTCGTTTCATCGGTTCGTGCGAACCCGCAAAGCGGCTGAGGTGGATGCCTGGTTCGGGTTGCGGCTGGTCGACCCGATTGATGAGTTCAACTCGATCGTGCATGTCTCCGACGAGCGCGGTGCCGCGCGGGTTCCGCCAAGTGTCGAACGGTTGGATGTGTTTTTCGAGGTGCTGCGGGAGCGGATCGGGTCTTGTCGGAAGTACGCGTCGGCGGCGAGGGACTATGCGGTGTTTAGGGCGATGTATTGGACGGGGCTGCGTTGCTCGGAGTTCATCGCTCTCGATGTTGGTGACTTGCATTGGGAGCGGGGACCGTTCGGCAAGGTCCATGTCCGCTTCGGCAAGGGGGCTCGAACGTCGGGGCCGCGTCCTCGTTGGGTGCCGATGCTCGACGGAGTCGATGCGGTGCTGCGCTGGTATCTGCAGGACGTTCGGCCGCTGTTCTCTCCGACCTGTGACGCGTTGTGGGTGGTGCAGGACGGCAGCCGAATGACGGTCTCGACGTTGCAGAACCGGCTCACGAAACTGACCGACGCTGCTGGCGTCGACCGGTTCTCGCCCCATGATCTGCGGCGGGCGTGCGCAACCCACAACTACGAACGGGGCGTGGACCTGATCGCGATCCAACAGATGCTCGGCCATTGGCATATCGGAACGACCATGCGATACGTCACGCCGTCAGCAACATTCATCGAAGACGCCTATCGACGAGCGATCAGCTCGACACTCGCCGACCTGAACACCGACCCGGAGGTCTGAACAATGCGAGTCAAATGGAAACTACGAATGGCCGCAGCTGAACGTGAGATTTGGTCTGGCGCCGAGCTGCGGCGCCTCCTGGAGCAGCGGGCCGGGCTGAGCCTGTCGAAGCCGTCGGTATCGGCGTTGCTGACCGGCCAACCCAAGCAACTGAAGCTCGAAACTCTGGCCGCCTTGTGCACTGCGCTTGATTGCAGCCCCAACGATCTGTTAGAGATCGACACCACCCCGATCGAGCAGACCGTCGCGAAGCCGGCGATACGAAGCGCTGCGGAGCCAGCGAAACGTTCGATGCCTCCGATGTGAGCGCCGAGGGCGTCTGCCTCGATTGCGGCGAGTGGGTGATCTTCTTTGGTCGACAACGCTGCCAACGATGTAACCAGCGGGCCCGCCGGGCGACCCCGGACGCCGAGTGCCCAGTGTGCGGCAAGCTCGGCATGGTCTGGCCCGAGGTCAACAGCTGCGGCAAATGCGCATGGCGACAATGGCGCCGCAACGCCGTCGACCGTGTGCGCGAATGCGTTGGCTGCGGCCGAGTGGAGCGGATCACCGGCCGCGACCTTTGCTCAGCCTGCTTCCAACGCGATCCGCAATGGCCTTTCCGCTACGCCGCCAACCTCGCCAACCGGATGCCGGTGGTGCCCGACTGGTTCGACGACTACGTCGATCACCTCGCCGAGCGGTTCTCGCCACACCAAAGCGTCTCGCACCTGCGCTCGCTGAGCGTCGCTATCCGAAAAGCAGGAACAGCACGACCAGTCGACCTCTATGAGGGTCTAGACCCGGCGCCAGCGGCGGCGCTCGAGGAGTTCCTCACCTCAACCGGCCGCGGGTTCGCCCGCGATCTCGAGACCGGACGTGCTGCGGCCCGACGCCAGTTCAGGACCGACGCGATCGACGAGTCCATCCGGCCTCATGTGGTGGCGTTCGAAGCCGCGATGCTGGCCCGGCGTGACCGGGCCCGCCGGATCGGAACACGTGCCGACACCCATCGAACAATCGAAGCCCGCCTCACAGTGCTGCGGGACTTCTTCACCCACTGCGCCGAACACGATCAGCCGCAACGAGTGGAGCTCGTCACCCGGAGCCAGGTCGAATCGTTCCTCGCACTGAACGACGCCGGCACCACCTCCGCGACGAACCTGACCTATCTCCGCCAGTTCTTCGGGTGGGCCCGCCGCCGACGACTCGTACTCGTCGACCCGACCGCCGGCCTTCACCGCGACTCCAAACCGGTGTTCACGGGCCCGATCCTCAGCCTGGAAACCCAACAAGCGCTGTTCCGTCGTTGGACCACCGACCCAGACGTCCACCCCTACGAAGCCCTCATCGGACTGCTCTGCCTTCTCCACGCCCTACGCCGAAGCGAGATCGCGACGATCAGAGTCGATGACATCACTGAGGGTTCGCTGGCGCTGCAGTCTCGACGTGGCGATCTGTCGTTGGACCCCGTGACCCAAACGGCCATCGACGTGGCTGTGGCTCATCAACGCAGCCTCGGGACACACAACCCGCACCTCTTCGTATCCTCATTCAACGTGGCCAGCTCCCGGCCGGTGCGCGGCGACTACATCACACAGATCGTGATGGCAGGCTCGGGACAGTCCCCGCGCACGCTGCGAGCTACACGACTCGCGGCCCTCGTCGACGATCTCGACGCGATCAGCGTCGGCAACGCCGTCGGGCTCGACCCCAAGAACGCGCTCTACTACCTCGGCGACTCCCAAAATCCGATCATCCCTGCGGCGTTAGAGTGAACACTACGGCGGACATGGGAAAAACTTGCGATTATGCAATTGGTCTTCCAGGGCCGACCGACCTATCGCGTAAGTGCCGAACTGTGCGGTCGGCGGGGCCGATGACGATGCGGCGATATGGAGCACCGAGAGATGGGTTCCGGCCCCGACGCGAAACTGCCTCGGCTGCGTCCCGATCGTGACAGTACCGTTCGCGCATGGCCGCATGTCTGTCGCACACGAGCATCAACTGCACGAACGCCTTCGAGCTCTCCGAATGGTGGAAGGGAGTTCTTGGCTTCGTTGATGTTCCCGACGATCCAAACGAGCCCGGCGACGAGGAGTGCATGATTCTCGATCCGAACAGTTCCCAACGCCTGCTGTTCATCGAAGTCGAGCAACTCCAAGATGCGCCCGGCCGACTGCACCTGGACCTTGCTCCCACGGATCGACGCAGAGACGAAGAAATCGAGCGAGTGGTGGCGCTAGGCGCATCCGTGGTTGCCGACCGGCGTAACCCAGATGGCACAGGCTGGATGGTGCTCGCCGACCCGGGCGGCAACCACTTCTGCATCGTGCGCAGCGATGAGGAACGCAATCAGCAGTCGTAGCTCATGTCACATGTGCGGGCAGAGCGCACGCCGCCGCGGCACTCGGCCGCTGGCAGGTGCGGGCACCCATCGAGGCGTCGAGCAATCTTGAGCACCAAACCGAGCACCGTGCCGATCAGCGACGCGCCCAGCGTGACCAGCATGACCACTGCGGGGACGACGATCCATCTCTTCTTCTTTTCTAGTCGGCGGCGACCTCACCGATCTCTTCCTCGAAGGCTTTCTGGACGTCTTCGTCCTCGGCGAGTTCCTCGGTCTTCACGAGCGTCTCGCCGCGCAATCCGGCGAACATCAGCTCGGCGCCGAAGGCGTTCCCGATGTCGCGGACCACGTCCCAGTCGATCGGACCGTCGAGCATGAGCGCGATCGCGGACTGCTCGAGGCCGAGCTTGGCATTGACCTTGTCGCGGAGCTCACGCCGTTCCTTGCTGCGCATGTAGCCGAGCAGCCCACCGACCGCCGCGAAGCCGAGGGGTCCACCGAGGAGAATCCCGATCCCGAGGCCGATCCCTCCGCCCTTCCAGCCCGCGACATAGCCCTTGTTGTTGAGCCGGATCTGGCCGCTCTCGCTGCGGTGGAACGTCGCTGCTTCCTTGATGTGGAAGGCACCGTCGGCCTCTTTGGACTTCACCACGGTGAAGAACTCCTCGGCCTTCTCCGGTCCATCCATCACCGCGATGATCAGGTCGTAGTCCTTGTCGTGCTCGTAGGTCTTCATCAATCTCTCACTCTCTGTTGTACGGACGGTTCCGGCGACGGTCGCCACCCTTCTCCCGTGTCGTGGAAGTCCTCGAAGCCGAGGAGGAAGATTTCGATCGGTCCCATGCTGTTGCTCCTTTGGTCGAGTTGTTTCAGTGTTGTTCGCCGGCGGCGACCAGGTCGCTGTCCGCCTGTCGAGCGGTCGCCTCGTTTTCGATGCGTGTTGCTTCTTCGGCGAGCGATGTTCGGCGGATCGCTTCGATCCCGACCACGATGAGGATCAGGACGATCAGGACCGTCAGCCAGGCACCGCCTGCGGAGAATGGTGACCAGGCGAGCACGACCAGGACCAACACTGCGAAGCCGATCCATGTCGCCACCGCGGAGCGTCGGAAGCCCTGTGCGGTGTAGTGCCGTGCCCGCTTGGCATAGCGGGCCGGCCCGATCAGCGTCGCGCCGAGCACGATCAGCAGCCCGATCACGATCTCTGACCATGCGCTGCGTCGCAGCAGCTCGGTGCCGATCGCGAGGATCGACGTCGCTGCCGCGCGACTCCCTTCGGTGTCGGGTTGCCCGGCGATGAAGCCGGTCCCCAAACGGAGTACGACCAACACGATGAACCCGCCCAACGCGGTCGCGGCACCGACGTTGCGGACAGCGGCTCGCCGCCAGTTGTGGGCCAGGTAGATCGCACCGCAGTACAGGACGATGACCAGCAAGAAGAACACGATGCTCAAGATCTTGATGATCTTCACCGACGTCTGGGCGGACTCCAACTCGTCGGAGTCGACGACCTCGAACACTCCGGCATCGTCGGGGATCGCGTCGAGCACCTCCTCCGGGAGCCCGATCTGCTCGCCCACCTGCACCAGCACACCGCCGAGATCAATGACCACCACGCCCCCCGACGTCGAGGCGTTGTCGCCGACATCGTCTTCGAGGATCGCCACGACCGCCTCGTGGGCTTCGCGATTAGCTTGCTCCCAGACCACCCGCACCGGCTCGATCTGGAGCAACCGGTCCGCGGTATCGGTCAGCGGATCACGCAGCACCCCCGCCAGCGGGCCACCCAAGACCCTCGAGTTCTTCGGGAAGCTGATCGTCGATCGCCTCGCCGACATCAACATTCTCATACAGCGCCGTCACCAACCGGAGCGACAACTCCTCACGCACCGCGTCGTCGTCGAGCAACGCCGTGCTGGCATCCACCCACGAATCGGTATCGAGCAACTGACGCTCCACCCACGTATTGAGCGTGCTCAACACCATCACGAGCGTCCCCAACACGATCAACAACCACACCACCGGCCGGTTCTTACGCTGCTCCGCGATCTCAGCAACCGCTGCGGCCACATCAGTTTGGCTCTCGCCGCTCATCGCTCGCTCCGCATCGTGTTGTTGGTCGTGTTGTTGCGGTTCATCGATCGACTCCGTCTTCGTTCACCACGTTCACCGGCGTTTGCCGGTGCACCAGCAGCGCCAAACTAATACCCGCGCCCAGGACCGGTCCTCACCCAAGACGGGTGAGAACTGATGCTGCACCGCTCGGTCACGCTTCGACCTCCGCAGAGAGCGGTCGAACCACAAATGGAGTTGACATATCGTCTGAATCAACCACAGTGACCGAGAGTTTCAAGGTCAAAGGCGATCAAGCCGTGTCGAAGATCAAGGAGCTGGTGCACGAGGGCAACGTTCGCCGCATCTCCATCTCCAACTCCGACGACGTGACACTGCTCGAGATCCCGCTGACCGTCGGGATCGCCGGGGCGGCGCTGCTTCCCGTTGCTGCAGCGGTCGGCGCAGTCACTTCGGTACTGACCGAATGCACCATCACCGTCACACGACAAGAACCCGACGCCGACGCCGGATAACCCGACCAAGGCTCCCTGCGTTGGTGCCCTCATCGCGGAGGGCACCAACGAGTCGGGGCCAAGTCGGTGAGCCGAGGGTGAGCGCCGAGTCCGCCGGCATCGCAGCGACGGCCACCGGCACCCGAACCGACCCCCGACCGACTCGGAACCAAGTACGTGGACAGGCCGGTGCCCGATAATCGCGTCGACGCAACGATTCCGACCCGCCCACATCCGGCAATCTTGATCACTGGTTGCACGGCCGTGTTGGGGCCAAGCCCACGCATAACGTCCGCTCCGAATCGCGTCGTCTGGCTCCGGCGACGCGCCAACTTCGGCCTACTGCAGTGCCGGGGCATAGCGGCCACTCGAAGGGTTGGAGTACATCCGCAATCCGGCGTCTCTTATTGACGGGGAGGAGCGGCACCCAACCTGGGGTGGTTAGGTGCCGCCTTACCCAGGTTCACTCGGACGTGGGGCTATCGAGGTAGCTGACGTGGTTGGCGATCACTTCGTAGCGTTCCCGGTTGTTGCCGGTCTCGTTGTCGGTCCATGGTGAGTGGTTGAGGCGGCCGGCGACTCGAGATGAGTCGGCCCTTGGTGAGCCACTTGGCGTCGTTGTTCGCCGCGGGTGCCGAAGCATGACGATGGTGATGAAGTCGGCGCCGTCGGCTGCTGCCTCGGTCGACGGCGAGTCGGAAGCGTGCAGATCGGGTTGCCGTTGGTGGCGTTCGAGTCGGGGGTCGGTGGCGAGTCGGCCGACGAGGGTGATGTTGTTCATGGTGTGTGCCTTTCTGGTTGGTGCCCCTTGGTCGGGGTGTTCGTGGTGGCACAACCGCCGGGTGTGAGCGGCGACGCAGCCCGGAGGGCCGTGACCTTCTTCGTCGGGGCCTAGCGAGGCCGAGCGCAGTGAGGGGACCCGAAGGGTCGAGTGGTTTCGGCGAAGGGGGTTGCGTCGGAGCGGTCCCGGTGGAGCATGACGCCTCGGCATACCCCGGTCCGAGGAGGTTCGGCCAGAGCGCACACCGCTGGGCAACAGGGACTCGACGGGCTGGTCGGATGCGACGGCAGTCGGGCGGAGTCACTGGCGGCTCCGTCAGCTGCGGCTGGTGACGTTCGGTCGTGTGTCGGCTGCGTGGTGTCGACGGGGTCTCGGTGTCGGTGTCGTCGGCTGCTGAATCGGGCAGGTAACGGAGCGAGCGCGGGGCACGTTTCGATCTTCGGCCGCAGGTCGTGGCGGACCGACGAACGTCGAGGGCTCGAGGTGGTGCGCCGGGTTGGCGGTACCGGTGCTGGACGGGCACGGTGGTTCAGGCGTGGGTGTGCCAGTAGTCGGGCCAGAGGCAGGCGGGGTGAGTGCCGAGGGCGATGGCGGCGCGGTCGGCTTGGTCGGCGGGGACGCCGTGGGTGGCCCAGCGGTGGACGGTGCGTCGGCTGACGCCGATCCGTGAGGCGAGTGTGTCGATGGTGGGGGCGTGCGGCTTCGATGGCCAGGGGCCGAAGGGGAGGCGGGGGCTGGCGGCGCGGCTCATGCTGCCGCCTCGCCTGGCGGCTGCGTTGGCGGCTGGCGAGTTCGTTCGAGGTAGTCGACGGCTCGTTGTGCGGCGGCTGCGGTGCGGAACAGGGCCTTGGGGTCGGCGTCGAGGATGTCGAGCCAGTGGGCGAGGTAGGCGGCGTGGTCGGCTCGGGGTTGGGTGCTGATGCCGAGACGGGCAGCGGCGATGGCGGCGCCGAGCTCGGCGACGAGTTCCTCGGCGGCGTACTCGCGGGGCTTCCGAACGGGCTGTCGAGGTCGAGCCGGTCCAGACGGCTGCGGTGGCCGGTCCAGTGGATGTGCTCGTGGAGTGATGTGGCCGGGAATGCTTCGGGGTCGTCGAACTGGTCGGGGGCGGGGAGGTAGATCCGGTCGGTGCTCGGGGCGTAGTAGGCGCGGTCGCCGCCGTAGACGACGTCGGCGCCGATTGCGGCGAGCCATCGCGTCGGCGGCGGTGTCGGTGCTGGGTGCGGCCTGGGGTTCGTGGCCGTCGACCTGGTGGGCGTTGAACACCGTGTAGACCGTCGGCGACGAGGCGGACGCTCGTCGAGCGTCGCCCGTCGTTCGGGTCGGTGTCGGTCTGGCTCTTGGGGGTGACCCACTTGACGACGTGGGCGGCGCGTTCGCCCTTGCGGACCTGGGCGCCGACCGTCGGTCCACTGGTTGTAGGTGGCCCAGTCGCCGGTCGGGTAACCGCGCTCGAGGGCGTCGAGGGCGAGGGTGATGGACGTTGGCGCCCTTGTAGCGGCGTGCCGGTGGTGGCGTTGCGGGCGTTGAGGAGCTCGCCGACGGCGTGGGTGTGCCAGGGCATGGCCCATTGGCCGTGTGATCCGGTGCGGATCATGTCGACGAGGCGGGCGGTGACGGTGGTGGCGTGGTCGGTGTAGTTCATTGGTGATCGTCTCCGTTGGTTCGTGATGCGGACGCAGCGCTGCGCTGCGTTCGCTGGAAGCGATCCCGCCGGGACGGCCCGCGGTGTCAAGCCCTGGGCTGCGGCCCGCAGGGCCGGAACACGGCAACTCCGGCCCGCAGGGCCGGGTGATGGCGAATGGGCTTGATGCCGAGAGCGGGCCGTCACGGCACGGTGACTGCGGCGACCTGGCACCCCTGGAGTTCAACTGGTCTGCTCGGCAGACGTCTGGACACTGTCAGTGGTTGCTCGTAGTCTGGGGGTGTAGCTCATCAAGAGGACTCGAGGGGCCTGGCCCTGTGACGGTCCGCCAACCGGTCGATGACACGGTGGTAACGCCAGGAGCGATGAGGAGAATGCAATGAACAGCATCAACGACACGCTTGTGGGCGTGAAGCGGTTGTCAGGTTGGTTGGAGACAAGGGCAACGATCGCTTGGACGAATCGTCAGAAGCGTGTGTTCGCCGCGTATCGCCTGACCGATGGGCGCAGCTGGCGGGGTGGGTATTACGGGCCGCCCTGGGGTTCTTACCGAAATGCTCGTCTGAACTGGTGGAGGGATCTGTTGAAAATGGTGCGCGATGAGCAGTCCGAGGGGGTCGTGCTGAAGCCCGAACAGGTCAGATGGCTCCTTCACATTGCAGAGAGCGCCAGCGGGCAAACCCAGCGCGGCGACGACAAGGTCTGGCGATAGGGCCGAGGGCTTGGTTCGGGCGAGCCCCGTGCCAGCGTGCGACGACTGGAGACACAGCTGTAGGTGCTCTCGAGTCGGTGACCCGTCTGAGCTGGAGCAACCAGTGTCAGAGACTCGAACTCAAGAGGCGAGAGTCGCTCTCGCTCACGAGGCTTCAGCCGCTCGGCCGTGGACGACCGCTCCGAGGTGGTCTGCGGCTGCCTGGTCGGCGGAGGCTCGTCGGCTGGAGTAGTTGTTGAGCATGACCTGGACGGTGTGACCTTGGCGTCCGCTCACGGTCGACGGGTTGAAGCCGGCGTCCATGAGTTCGGTGCTGGTCCATTTGCGCATCGCAAGGATCGTGGCGTCGAAGTCGAGCGAGTCTGCACCGAGCCGTTTGCGAAGCCTTCGCATCCGGCGGGTCATGAGCTCCGGGCGCATCGGGTGGCCGCAATCGGGCTCGAGACTGAAGACGAAGCCGTCGTCAGCGACCTTGCAGCCGAATTCCTTGGCGCGTTCGTCCATGGCTGCCAGGTGGTCTCGGAGGAAGTCGGCCGTGGCATGATCGAGGCGGACGACTCGCGTGTCGTGAGTCTTGGTCGGCTTGTCCTCGGTCTCACCATCGACGTCGCTGATCGAGCGCTCCACCCGCAGTTCGCATCGGTCGAGGCTCAAGCGGTCGCGTCGGAGCCCTGAGAGTTCTCCGCGCCGCATGCCGGTCGTCGCCGCAAGCATCAGCACAGGAGCGAACTCAGGATCGGTTCGCGCTGCCTCGTCGAGCACTGCCAATAGTTCCGCGATCTCGGGCGCTGTGGTTCGCTTCTTGACCTTCTTGCTCTTCGGCAGTTCGAAGCCTCGCATCGGGTTCGCGCTGACCTTGCCGTGGCGGCGGCCCCACTTGTAGGCGCCGGAGAGCACAGCGCGAGCGTTGTTCATTCGACTGTGGGAGAGCCCTGCTCGACGCATCCGACCGAAGGCGTTGTCGATCTCGGCTGGTGTGAGACGCTCGGCGTTGACGTGTCCGATCTGGTCCTTGAGCCACATGCCGTAGACCTCGGCATAGCCGAACACGGTCGTTCGTTCGAGTCCTCGAACGTTGCGAGCAAACTCGACGTACCACTCGACCAAATCGTCCGACCAGTGACGGATCGAGCTCGCTTGGGGTTCGGCGGTCGGGCGGCGCTCGCCGGTCTGCACATCGGCGGAGAGCGCGGCCAGCGCTCGGACGGCGTCCTTGCGGGTGCCTCGAATCGTTCGTGTCGAGCCGCCGACGCCGTCCCTTTCTGTCACGGCCGGCGTCGACGGTCAGCTTCCACTTGCCGTTGGCCAACTCCTGCATGGATCCGTTGCCGCGTTCGGCGCGCCGTCGGGCCGGGGTGTCGGCGGGCTGGGCGTTGGTCATGTTGATGTCGAGGTGGTCGACGCGTACGCACAGCTTGTTCTTGTCGCAGTAGTGGATTCGGCTTCCGGGAACGATCTTCCCGTGCTCGAGCTCCCACGCAAGCTGCGCAGCGGTACGCAGCTTTCCGTCGACTCGGAGTCTGGCCGACGCCGCTCTCGGTCTTGGCCCCAGTCCACATGTGGCAGTCGCCCGTACGGTCGACCTTTGCCTCGAATCGCTTCTCCCACGCCGCCATGCCCTGAGTCTATCGACCAGTCTATCGGCAGTCTATGGCACCCAAAGTGCCTAACTAGGCTAAATAGACCTCTGAACGACGAAACCCCAGGAGGCTATTTGGGAGCCTGACCTGGGGTTTCTCTGCGTACGCCCCCTGGGACTTGAACCCAGAACCTGCGGATTAAGAGTCCGATGCTCTGCCAATTGAGCTAGAGGCGCATGTTGTGCAAGCCGAGGGTACTCGACCCGACAGAGGGTGACCGAGGGGATTCGAACCCCCGACATCCAGGATCACAACCTGGCGCTCTAACCAACTGAGCTACGGCCACCAAGGCGAACCAGAATGGTAGCGCCGAACCGTGGCGGAGCGTTGGAGACGGCTGGATCGTCGAGCGAGCGGCATCTCGGCGGGGATGATCAGTCGTCGCCCGGATCCCCGACGACGACATCCCACCGGTCGTTGCAGTCCCGGCACCGGTAGGGCAGCACGGTTCCGTCCTCGAGTTCGCCGTCCTCGGGGTGCCAACCCAGCGGATAACACGGCCCTCCACAGTCCACACACACGATCTCGGCATCCGGCATCGGCATGACAACAGACTACGACCACCGAACCGCCGGCGGTATCCTCCTGGCGTGACCGCCGCCGTACCCCTTTCCCCGGGAGCTCGACGCAACAACCTGGTCCTGGCGATCATCGCCGGCGGTGCGATCACCTCGATCGGGCTCGGTATCCGCTACAGCTTCGGGCTGTTCCTCGATCCTGTCATCGAAACGCTCGGGACCGACCGTGGTGCTTTTGCACTCGTCATCGCCGTGCAGAACATCGTCTGGGGGGTCTCACAACCGGTGGCCGGAGCGATCGCCGATCGTTTTGGGACGGGCAAGGTCCTGGCCGCAGGAGGCCTCTCGTTCGCGGCGGCCATGCTGCTCATGAGCACCGCGGAGACAACGGAACTGCTGATGCTTTCCGCAGGCTTCCTCACCGGGGTGGCCGTGGCGGCGGCAAGCTTCACGGTCGTTCTCAGTGCGGTGGGTCGCATGGCTCCGGTCGGTCGTCGATCCATGGCGCTCGGCGTGGTGTCGGCAGCCGGCTCGGTCGGACAGTTCGTCCTGATACCGATCACCCGTCGCCTGATCGATGCCAACGACTGGCAGTTTGCCGCCGTCGTCCTGGCCGTGATCGCACTTTCGATCGCCGTGTTCGCTCCTGTGCTGCGGGGGAGTGCCGTCGAGCAGCAGACCGAGGCTGAGCGGGCGGCATCGGGCGAAGGCAACCCGCTCTCGATCGACCTTCGCCGAGCGGCCGCCTCCCGCTCCTACCTGCTTCTGAACCTCGGTTTCTTCGTCTGCGGTTTCCATGTCGTGTTCATCGGCACCCACCTGGCCTCCTACGCCGGCGACGTCGGCGTGTCCGACAACGCGGCAGCATCGGCTCTGGCGCTGATCGGTCTGTTCAACATCTTTGGCTCTCTGCTGGCCGGGTGGCTCGGCGACCGCCACTCCAAGACCAAGCTTCTCGCCGGGCTCTATGCCCTCAGGGGCGTCTTCATCATCGGCTACATCCTCGTCCCGGTCACCGCAACGACGACGGTGGTCTTCGGCGCGACGATCGGGCTTCTGTGGCTGTCCACCGTTCCGCTCACCGGCGGGATCGTGAACCAGATGTTCGGGACCCGTAACGCCGGTGCTCTCTTCGGTATCGTCTTCTTCAGCCACCAGATGGGAGCCTTCCTCGGTGCCTGGCTCGGCGGAGAAATCGCCGACAGAACAGGTTCGTACAACGGTGCCTGGTGGGTTGCAGTGGGGCTCGCGGTGATGGCGATGGTATGTCATCTGTTCATCGACGACGGCCCCGCCCCCGATGCAGTCGTGCCCGCCACCTACCGCCTTGCGCCAACAGGAGGTCTGGCCGCTCTGGTACTGATTGCGGGTGTGACCGGTGCGGTCTTGAGCGGACAGGCCCAGGCTGAAGCGAATGCGGCCTCGTCGCTGGCGAAGGTGCCGACCCATTTCTGTCCGATCGGACCGACGCCAGTGGTCAACTGAGTAGTCTCGATCCATGCGATACGCACCGTTCGGACGAACCGGTCATGTGAGCAGTCGGATGATCTTCGGGGCGGCGGCCCTGTGGTCGATGAGCCAGGAGCAGGCCGACGAGACCATCGAACTCGTGCGCACAGCTGGCATCAACCACCTCGACACCGCCGCGTCCTACGGCGAGGCCGAGCTGAGGATGGCACCGTTCCTGTCGGATCATCGTGCGGACGTGTTCCTGGCCACCAAGACCGAGAAACGGGACGGCACCGCAGCCCGAGCCGAACTCGAGCTCTCGTTCCAGCGGCTCGGCGTCGACGAGGTCGATCTGATCCAGCTGCACAACCTCGTCGACGAGGACGAATGGCGCCAGGCGTTCGCCCCGGGCGGCGCATTGGAGGCGATGAGGCAAGCTCGTGACGAGGGTCTGGTGCGGTCTCATCGGTGTCACCGGGCACGGCATCGAGGTGGCGGCCATGCACCTGCGCAGCCTCGCCGAATTCGATTTCGATTCGGTGCTGTTCCCCTACAACGTCACCATGCTCGACAACCCGGTGTACTCGGGGCAGGTCGCCGAGCTGTTGGCGCTCTGCGCGGAGCGGAACACTGCGGTGCAGACGATCAAGTCGATCGCCGTCGGGCGCTGGCCGGCCGGCTACGACGGACGACGGTTCAGCTGGTACGAACCGCTGTCCGATCCAGCCGCGATCGGGCGGGCAGTCGGCTACGTGCTGAGCAACGAACAGCTCTTCCTCAACACCACCAGCGACGCCACCAAGCTGCCCGACCTGCTGTCCTTCGCCGACAGCTTTCCCGAGCCCTCCGAGGCCGAGATGCGAGCCGACATCGAGTCCTACGGGATGACGCCGCTCTTCGACGACGGCGAACTCGCCTCGATCTGATCTGTCGTCGTTCCTCGGTTCTGGCGTCTCCAGCCCACATCCACACGCAAACGACGTTTCCAGCCCACGGTTTTGGTGGGCTCCACACGATTTTTCGGCGGAGAGGGGGGCTGGGGACGACAGAAGCCGTCGGGCACGACAGAAGCCGTCGGGCACGGCAGAAGACGTCGGGCACGACAGAAGGGTCAGCTCAGAGCTCGATGACGATCTTGCCTTTGGCCCGCCGCTCCATCAGCTCGGTGATCGCGTCGGCGGCCTGCTCCAGTGAGTAGCGGCTGGAGATGAACGGCTTGATCTCGCCTCTGGAATAGAGGTCGAACAGCTCGGCCACGTTCTCGGCGTGACCCTCGGGGTTCGACATCACGAACGCCCCCCAGAACACACCGACGATCTGACACGATTTCAACAGCGTGAGGTTGAGCGGGATCTTGGGAATACCGGCCGGGAAGCCGATCACCAGGAACCGACCCTCCCAATTCATCGCCCGCAGCGACGGCTCGGCGTAGTCACCGCCGACGGCGTCGTAAATCACATCGACACCGCCACCGCCGGCCTCCTTGATCTGGTTGGAAAGCGCTTTCTGCTGGTCCCGATCCAACGGTTGACGGGGATAGACGATGCCGGTGTCGGCGCCGTGCTCGAGACACAGGTCGACCTTGTCCTGGGTGGAGCAGCCGGCGATCACCTTCATCCCCATCGCTTTGCCCAGTTGTACCGCAGCCAGTCCTACACCCCCGGCGGCGCCGAGGATGAACAGGCTCTCGCCGGGCTGAACGTGGGCCCGATTCTTGAGCGCATAGTGGGTGGTCCCGTAGGTCATGAGGAACGCTGCGGCCTCGTCGAAGGGCATACCGTCGGGGACCGGGGTGCATGCTGCGGCATCGATTTCGATCTCCTCGACCATGGCGCCGAACCCGGGAAACGCCAGCACACGGTCGCCGACGGCGAGATCGGTCACCCCGTCGCCGACCTCCTTGACCACCCCCGCCAGCTCACCCCCGGGGGCGAACGGTCGTTGGGGCTTCAGCTGGTAGAGATCCTGGATGATCAGCGAGTCGGGAAAGTTGACGCCGACCGCCTTTACGTCGATCACCACTTTGCCGGCACCCGCCGACGGTGACGGCAGGTCCTCCACCACCAGAGTTTCGGGACCACCGGGAGCTTTCGACAGGACAGCCTTCATAGCGTCGAGGCTATTCGGTTGGCTCCCGGCTGCATCAGACGCTCACGACGAGGTCCCGCTGGGCACTACGCGATCGAGGTGGCGGTCGGAACGGGTGGATCGTCGTCCAGGGTCACCGTGCGTCCGACCGCATCCGTGGAGACGAGCACGTCGATCACCGCTCGATCGGAGCACGTGGCCCAGGTCCTGGCTCCCGACCCGTCCAGAACCGACAGAATGCCCCGGTCGGGCTCGCCCGCTCGATCGTAGGTGACGGTGTAGGCATCGATGTTCGCCCGCGGCCCGGGCCTGCTCATCAGCTTGCGCCTCGGGGCGGCGTCGATGTCGGCCTGTGGTCGCTCGTAGGCGAACGCTTGGGCGGGTTCGGATGCGCTCAGAAGCGCAAACGAATGCTTGGTGAAGAACCCCCCGTTGCCACTCATGAACGCGGTGTCGTCCCGCTCGACCCTCAGAAGTTCGACCGCCCTTGCGTAGGCGTGGAGGCAGTAGCTGTTGAAGGGACCGCCGGCGAAGGTCATGCCGCCGGTGATCGTGAACGGCCGATGCTCGTGAATGCCGAGTTCGTGCTGGGCTGTCTGGACCGCAGCGGGAAAGCACGAATAGAGATCGAGGTGGGTGACGTCGGCCAGTTCGAGGCCGGCGAGATCCAGCGCCCGGCGGCCGGCGATTCCCAGAGCCGGCGACTCGGCCAGCGACCAACGGCAGCGGGTGGTCCAGGAGTCGTGTCCGCCGCTACCCGACAGCGGGAAAACCCACCGACTCGGATCGATCCCGGCGGCCCGGGCGGTGTCGGCGGTGCACATCACCACAGCCGCAGCCTGGTCGACATCGATGTTGCTCGTCATCAGCTTGGGGTATGGCGCAGCGATCAGGCGGTTCGACTCCGACGGCGTGGCGATGTGTTCAGCCGACTGGACATCGGTCATCCAGGCGTGTGGATTCCCAGCGGCAACCCGGCTCGCCCGAGCCCACAACGCAGCGGTCGAACGCAGGAACTCCTCCGGTGAGAGGCCGACGGTGTGGCGGATCGAGGAAGCCGCCATGGCGTAGAAGTTGACGGCCTGGTCGACCCCGGCGGCGGTGTCCGCCTCGTCCCAGAACCTGCGATCGACGCCGAAGGTGTCGTCGGGCTCGGCATCCCCGGGTTCTTCCCGATACAGCGACCGGCGTCCAACGGCCCGATCACGGCGTCGGGACCTCATCGTCTCCGCCGAACAGATCAGGGCCGCATCGAGCGAGCCCTGCTGCATCTCGAGGGCGGTCGTGTTGAGGAGGTCGTAGGCCTCGTTGCCACCGATCTGGGTCAGGCCGGTCCTCACCGTCGCCGGCAGCTCCAGTCGCACGGCGACGAGCGCACCGGGGTCCCGGTAGGGCCAGATGCCCTTCACCACCCGGACCGCCTGGAGCCGGTTGCGCAGGCTGACCGATCCGCAGTCTACGAGTGCCTGACGGGCGACCTCGACCATCATGTCCACCGGCTCGTTGTCCCCGTCCCGTCCGTTCAGCGCGGCGATGCCGACGATCACCGGGGTCTGTCCATTCACCCGGCCAAACTACCTGCGGACCAGCTCGCCTAGCCTGAGGCGATGGACTCTAAGCAGCCGAACGGCTTCTCCTGGGGCCGTGTGGCGGGACTGTTCGCCCCCCACCGGGGTCGGGTGGCGACCGTAGTGCTGCTCGTTCTCGTGACCTCCATCCTCGGCGTCATCAACCCGCTGCTGATCCAGAGGGTGTTCGACGATGCGCTCTTCGTCGACGGCGGTCCCGACGTGAATCTGCTCGTCACCCTCACCGCGGTCATGATCGCCATCACCATCGCGGTCGGCGGCCTGGGGGTGGCCCAGACCCTCACCACCAACAAACTCGGCCAGACGGTCCTGCGCGATCTACGCAACACGCTGTTCTCCCATCTTCAGCGGCTCGGTCTTCGCTTCTACGGCGGCGCCCGCACAGGTGATCTCCAGTCCCGACTCACCAGTGATGTCGGCGGGGTCCAGACGGCGGTCACATCCACGCTGTCGTCGATTCTGTCCAACACCGTGTCGCTCGCCAGCGCCATCGTCGCAATGCTGCTGTTGTCCTGGCAGCTGACCCTCGTCGCGGTGGCCGCGGTCCCGTTCTTCGTGCTGGCGACACGGGCGGTAGGGCGGCGCCGGGAGCGTTTCACCAGCGAAACCCAGGCGGCCACATCGGCGATGAACGTAGTCACCCAGGAACGGCTCTCGGTCTCGGGTATCACGCTGTCACGTCTCTTCGGGCGGCAGGACTCCGAGATTCAACGGTTCGGCGAGGCCAATGCCGCCCTCGCCGAGTCGGCCACCCGCCAACAGGTGATCGGGCAGTCCTTCTTCACCGTGATCCAGGCGTTCCTCGGAGCTACGCCGATCCTCGTCTACCTGATCGCCGGCCTGCTCTTGAACGGCGGCGTCGGAATCACGGCCGGCACGATCGTTGCGTTCACGACCCTGCAGAACCGGCTGTTCTTCCCGGTCGCCCGCATGCTGGAGACCTTCGTCGAGTTGCAGTCGTCCCGGGCGATGTTCCGTCGCATCTTCACCTACCTCGACACCGACCCCGACATCGTCGAGAAGCCCGATGCCGTCTCCCTGAACGGGCTCGATGCTCAGGGAGTCGTGACCTTCGACGATGTGCACTTCCACTACGAGGATGGCTCGATCGCCACGCTCGAATCGATCAGCTTCGAGGCCAGGCCCGGCACCCTCACCGCTTTCGTCGGGAGCTCGGGGGCGGGCAAGTCCACCATTCTCAACATCGCTGCCCGCCTCTACGACGTCGACGACGGCTCGGTGCAGCTCGACGGCATCGACGTGCGGGACCTGACCCTCGCCTCGCTGTCGGAGTCATTGGGAATGGTGACCCAGGAGAGCTTCCTCTTCGCCGACACCCTCCGAGCCAACATCGCCTATGCCCGTCCGGACGCCACCGACGGCGAGGTGGAGAAAGCGGCCAGAGCTGCGGCGATCCACGACAGGATCATGGACTTCGACGAAGGCTACGACACCGTCGTCGGCGAACGGGGCTTTCGACTTTCGGGCGGTGAGCGGCAGCGGATCGCCATCGCACGAGTCCTGCTGCACGATCCCCGGGTACTGCTCCTCGACGAGGCCACATCGGCGTTGGACACCGCCTCGGAACGGCGGATCCAGGCTGCGCTGGGCGAGTTGGTGTCGGGCCGTACCACTCTGGCGGTCGCCCATCGCCTCTCCACCATCCAGGCCGCCGACACGATCCATGTGGTCGACGCCGGCCGGATCATCGAATCCGGGACCCACGAAGAACTGATCGGGTTGGATGGCGCCTACCGCCGGCTCTACGACGACCAGTTCGGCGGCGGTGAGATCGAAACCCACTGCGTCGACGGGGTGGTGTGGTCCGACGGCCGCTGCGGACCCGAGCCCGGCATCGTTCACACGGTCCAAAGGCGCCACCTCGAACGGCACCAGTCCGATCGATCGGCGAACCCGGGAAGCCGACGCCGAGCCCGCCGATGAGCTTGGTGCGACTCGGGAACCTTCGGTAGGGTCACGCATCGTGAACGAGGTCACACCGCGACCATCGACCGTCGCCGCACCAGTCGTCGTCCAGGGTGACACAAACGGCTCGGCTGACGTGCCGGCCGAGACCGGAACGGCCCCACGACCACTGGCGGCGAGCTGATGCGGGCGATCGCTACCAAGGTCGATCTCGGGTCACCCGAGTCCACGGCCAACGCCGATGCGTATACCGAGCTGGTCACCACATTGCGCACCCGCATGGAATGGGCGGTGGGCGGAGGCGAAGGGCGGGCCCGGAGTATCGAACGGCACCTGGCGCGGGGCAAGATCCTCGTGCGCGATCGCATCGACCTGGTGATCGACGGCGACACCCCCTTCCTCGAACTGTCGACCCTGTCCGGCTACGGGCAATACGACAACTCCGCCCCCGGGGCCGGGATCGTCACCGGCATCGGTCTGGTCCAGGGCGTGCCGTACATGTTCATCGCCAACGACGCCACCGTGAAAGGTGGGTCGTTGCTGCCGGTGTCGATCAAGAAACATGTGCGGGCCCAGCAGATCGCCGACGAGAACGACCTCGGCGTCATCTATCTCGTCGATTCCGGCGGAGCGTTTCTGCCCCTGCAGGACGAGATCTTCCCGGACAAGGACCATTTCGGCGGTTCGTTCTACCGTCAGGCCAGGCTGTCGGCGAAGGGGTTGCCCCAGCTCTCGGTGGTCCTCGGCGGGTGCACCGCCGGTGGCGCCTATGTGCCGGCCCTCTCCGACGAGGTCATCATGGTCGAAGGGATCGGCAGGATCTTCCTCGGCGGCCCCCCGATCGTCAAGGCCGCACTCGGCGAGGTGATCGCCCCGGATGACCTCGGCGGCGCCGAACTCCACACCCAGGTGTCCGGGGTGAGCGACTACATGGCCGACACCGAACACGAGGCCTATGGCCGGCTCCGGGAGATCTGCGAAACCACCCATCAACGCCGTATCGACGACCGTCAGGGATGGCTCGACCACGTGGAACCTCGGGCACCCCTGTATCCGGCCGAGGAGATCTACAGCATCATCAGCGCCGACGACCGGATCCCGTTCGAGAGCACCGAGATCATCGCCCGCATGGTCGATGCCTCGGAGTTCTCGCCGTTCAAACCCGAGTGGGGCACGTCGATCGTGTGCGGGTTCGCCCGGGTGTGGGGTCACATGGTCGGGGTCATCGCCAACAACGGCATCATCTTCTCCGAAGCAGCGCTGAAGGCCACCCACTTCATCGAGCTGTGCGAACAACGGCGCATCCCGCTCCTGTTCCTCCAGAACACCTCCGGTTACATGGTCGGCCGGGACTCCGAGGCCGGTGGCATCGCCAAGAACGGAGCCAAGATGGTGTCCGCGGTCGCCAACGCCACCGTCCCCAAGTACACGGTTCTGATCGGAGGGTCGTACGGAGCCGGGAACTACGGCATGTGCGGTCGGGGATTCGAACCGCGATTCCTGTTCGCCTGGCCAAATTCTCGCATCGCCACGATGGCGGCCGACACCGCCGAGACCGTCCTGACCGACATTCGCATCGGCGGACTGAAAGGTGCCGACACCACCGAGGAACAGCTCGCCGAGATACGGGCCGAAATCCGCGGCCAGTACGAAACCCAGTCGGATCCCTACTACGCCACCTCCCGACTGTGGGACGACGGTCTGATCGATCCGATCCACACCCGAGACGCCCTCGGGCTGTGCCTCGCCCTCGCCGCCCGACAGGACGAACCGGGCCCCGGGCACGGCATCGTCTACCGGATGTGATGTGACGTGAAGATTCTCATCGCCAACCGGGGCGAGATCGCTCGGCGGGTTATCCGCACCGCCCACCGGCTCGGCCACCAGACCGTCGCCGTGTTTGCCGACCCCGATGCCAATGCGCCTTTCGTCAGAGAGGCGACGGTCGCCCACCGGATCGGTCCCGCCGACCTTTCCCGTTCCTACCTGTCGATCGACCGCATCCTGGCCGTTGCCGCCGACTCCGGTGCCACCGCCGTCCACCCGGGGTACGGCTTCCTGTCGGAGAACGCTGCCTTCGCCCGCGCCGTCGCCGCCACCGGCCTCACCTGGATCGGGCCCCGCCCCGAGGCCGTGGAGTCGATGGGCTCGAAGATCGAGGCCCGCCGCCTCGCCGCACACGCCGGCGTGCCGATCATTCCCGGCTACGACGCCTCCCAGGGCCGCAGCGCGCTCGCAGCTGCCGCTGAACGAATCGGGTTCCCCGTACTCGTCAAAGCCGCCGCCGGCGGAGGGGGCAAGGGCATCAGGATCGTGCACGACCCCGAGGGGTTCGACCCCGCCCTGGACGAAGCAATCGGTGAAGCCGAACGGTCCTTCGGCGACCGGGCCATGATCGTCGAACGCTTCATCCAGCGCCCCCGCCACGTCGAAGTGCAGGTCGTGGGCGACAAACACGGCAACGTCATCGACCTCGGGACACGCGAGTGTTCGGTCCAACGCCGCTACCAGAAGCTCCTCGAGGAGGCGCCGGCACCGAACCTGCCCGATGTCACCCGCGCTGGCCTGCGGGAGAGCGCCCGGAAGCTGGCCGGGGCGATCGGCTACGACTCGGCCGGCACCGTCGAGTTCGTCGTCGACGACGAAACCGGCGACTACTTCTTCCTCGAGATGAACACCCGGCTGCAGGTCGAACACCCGGTGACCGAGTCGGTCACCGGTCTGGACCTCGTCGAACTCCAGATTCGGTCCGCCGCCGGCGAGGAACTGGTCCTCACCCAGGACGACATCGCGCTCGCCGGCCATTCGATCGAGGCTCGCATCAATGCCGAGGATCCCTCCCAGGGTTTCATGCCGCAGACCGGAACGGTCACCCATCTCGTCGTGCCCGATCGGGTCCGGTGGGAATCGGCGGTCGAGCAGGGTTCGGTCATCTCGCCCCACTACGACGCCATGATCGCCAAGCTGATCGTCGAAGGACCGGACCGTGCGACCGCCCTCCGTGCCCTGGCCGATGCCTTAGAGCACCTGGTCATCGGTGGCGTGGTCACCAACGCCGGTTTCCACCGGTGGCTGATCGACCAACCTCCGGTGGTCGCCGGTCGGGTCACCACTCGTTTCCTCGACGACACCGATATTCCCGCCACCCGCGATATCGCCGACGCGGCCTCGGTCGCCGCTGGATTGTGGTCATCGGTTCAGCGAACGAGCGCACCGATGGGCCCTTGGCATTCGCTACCCGACTTTGCCCTCACCCCTGACCGACCGGCCCGACAACTCTTCCTTCAACACCTCGGCGGAGACGTGGTCGCGGTTCACCCCGACCGTGCGCGAGCCCGGCTCGCCGCCGGGCTCGTGGTGGAGAAGCAGGTGGCGGTCAACCATGACGGGACCAGCGAGACTTTCGTCGTACTCGAGCGGTCGGATCACTGGGGACCGGCATCGGACGAGGGTCACGGTCACGCAGGTGCGATTACTTCGCCGTTCCCCGCGGTGGTGACGGAGGTGAAATGCCAAGCCGGCGATGCTGTCGAGGGCGGTGCCGTTCTCGTGGTGATCGAGGCGATGAAGATGCTGCACTCTCTGCGGGCACACGGCCCGGGCGTCGTGGCCGAGGTCCGTGTTTCCCCGGGCGACCAGACCGAGTCCAACCAGGTTCTCGTCACGTTCGATGAGCAGGCCGCAACCTGAACGAGATCGTGATCCACCCGATTGTCAGCCCGTGTTCAGTTTGGCGTGACAACCTGGAACGGTGCGCCTCCTGGTGGTCGAAGACGAACGGACCGTAGCCTCGGCGCTGCGGCGCGGTCTCCAAGCCGAAGGGTACGACGTCGACATTGCTGACAACGGACAGGACGGGCTCTGGCGGGCACAAGAAGGCAGCTATGACGCCATCATCCTGGACGTGATGCTCCCCAAACTCAACGGCTTCAAGGTGTGCCGGATGTTGCGGGACGAAGGCAACTGGACCCCGGTGCTGATGCTCACCGCCAAGGACGGCGAATTCGATGTGGCCGAGGGCCTCGACACCGGCGCTGACGACTACCTCACCAAACCGTTCTCCTTCGTCGTCCTCACCGCCCGCCTCCGAGCGATGCTGCGTCGGGGGAGCGGGTCGGCTCAGGACGGTTCGTCGTTCGAGGCCGGCGATCTGACCCTCGACCCATCACGGCATCTCTGTGAGCGAGCCGGCACCAAGATCGATCTCACCGCCCGAGAGTTCGCCGTGCTCTCCTTCATGGTGCGACGCTCCGGCCAGATCGTCACCAAGGGCGAAATTCTCGACAACGTCTGGGACTACGACTTCGAGGGCGATCCGAACATCGTCGAGGTCTACGTGCGACGCCTCAGGAAGAAAGATCGACGAGCCATTCGGATGCCGCACGATCTCCACCGTTCGAGGAGTTGGTTACCGGCTCGAATCGGAATCCTGATGGCATGGCGCAGTCTCAGGACCCGGATCACAGCGGTCGCCACCGGCGTCACGCTCGTCGTACTCCTCGCTGTCGCCGGGTCGTTGCTTGTCGCCCAGCAACGCCAGCTCGACGACGCCGTCGATGCGGCCCTCCAGGATTCGGTCGACGACGCCCAACTGGAGCTCGGCGTCAGCTTTCGGGTACCGAGAGGACGCAGTCGACCGATCAGCCGTGAGGCCGTGCGACTGCTGGCGGCCAATTCCCAGCTCATTCGAGCTGATGGCGTGGTCGAGATCTCCACCGGTGACCTCCAGGGCCGCCCGGCGATAATCGCTCAGGAGGTCCTCTTCAGCGGGGGTGCAACCGGCGACTTCCTCACGGTGGCCGGCGAGGACGGCGAGCGCTTCCGGGTGGCAGCCACACCGGTCGGCAACAACTTCGCCCTCGTCGTGGGCTACTCAATGGCCGACGTCGACGAGTCGCAGCGAGCCCTGCGCCGAAGCCTGCTCGTCCTCCTTCCGCTGCTGGCGGGTCTGCTGGGCCTGCTGATCTGGGTCATCACCGGCCGAGCCCTGCAGCCGGTCGAATCCATGCGAAGAGAAGTCGACGCCATCTCGTCCAAGGAACTCCACACCCGTCTTACCGCGCCCGACACGACCGAACTCAGCAAGCTCGCCGCCACGCTCAACTCGATGCTCGACCGGATCCAGGGGTCGGTGGAAGCCCAGCAACGGTTCGTGGCCGACGCCTCCCACGAATTGCGCAGCCCCCTCACCGGTATCCGCAGTCAACTCGAGGTGAACATCGCCCACCCCCGGGCTCCCGGGCGAAACGAAGCCGAGCATGAAATGCTCGCAGAGACCATCAGGATGCAAGCTCTGGTCGAGGATCTGCTGGCCCTGGCCCGGTCCGACCAGGACGGCATGCACATACCGATGGAAACCGTCGATCTGGACGATCTCGTTTTGTCGGAGGTGTCGGCCCAGAGGAACGCCTCGGCGTGCTCCATCGACGCACATGCCGTCTCGGCCGCGCAAGTCACTGGCAACGCCGACCAGCTGAGGCGTGTCGTCCGCAACGTGATGTCGAACGCGGTGCGACACTGCGAATCCGACGTTTTGGTCTCGCTCTCCGAATCCGGCGGCCGTGTCTCGCTGGTCGTCGAGGACGACGGCCCGGGTGTGCCGGAGCACCTACGGGAGCGGATCTTCGAGCGGTTCACCCGGTCCGACGAGGCCCGCGATCGGGACTCCGGCGGCAGCGGGCTGGGTCTGGCGATTTCAGAGGCGATTCTCGACAACCACGGCGGCACGATCAAGCTGGAAGAAAGCGAGACCCGGGGGGCACGGTTTGTGATCGAGCTGCCGGCGCGTCCAATGGCGCCCGGTTTCTGAACGGTGTTCAGGCTTTCAGATTGGGTTCAGATGACTCGGCCACAATGCACAGCATGACAACCCCCACCAAGCAAATGAAGAAGGGTTCGCCGATCCGCACCGGACTGGCGGGCGCCGCAATCGGAGCGGCCGCCCTCGTCGGCGGACTCGTCGCTCTCCCCGCCCTGGCCGGCGCACAGGACGATTTGGAGCCCGAAACCACCGACACCGCTCCGGTCGAACGGCCCGACATCCTCGGCGATCTCGTCGACGAAGGTGTGATCACCCAGGAGCAGGCCGACACGATCCGGGAACGGTTCGAGGCGTTCCGGGCCGAACACGGAGGCCGTTTCGGACACGGGCACGGACGGCATCACCCGTTCCGAGGAGAGGCATCCGAGGTCGTAACCGATCTGCTCGGCCTCACCGAAGACGAGATCCGCGAGGGCTTCCAGGACGGCCAGAGCTTGGCCGACCTGGCTGAGGCTCAGGGTGTCGGGACCGATGCGCTGGTCGATGCGCTCGTCGCCGAGGCCCAGGCCAACGTGGCCGAGAAGCTCGCCGACGGCGACATCACCCAGGACCGGGCCGACGCCATCCTCGCCGACCTCGAGGCACGGATCGAGGCACGGGTAACCGCTGACCGTCCCCTCCAAGGTAGCGGCCACGGCCGGTTCGGCCCACCGCCAGCCGAGGACACCGACGCCTCGCTCGGCTCCGCCTGATCAACCCCCCCCCAAATGCATTGCCGGGCCCGAAGAGCCCGGCATGCATTCGCATCGCCTTCGCTTCGCTCCGGGTCGTTCGATCTCGCTTCGCTCGGCAAGAGCTGTGGGTGCGAGGAGCTGCCTCGTCCTCGGCAGCCTTACGTTCTCGCGCTCGCCTTCGCTTCGCTCCGGCTATGACATTGTCCTCACTCCTGCGGCTTGGCCTCGTCGTTCGGCTCGCTGTCGCTCGGACAACGCTGAAGGTGGTGTGTGCTGCCCGCCTCCGGCGGTCCAGCCTTGGGGAAGTGGGCATTGTCCTCACTCCTGCGGCTTGGCCTCGTCGTTCGGCTCGCTGTCGCTCGGACAACGCTGAAGGTGGTGTGTGCTGCCCGCCTCCGGCGGTCCAGCCTTGGGGAAGTGGGCATTGTCCTCACTCCTGCGGCTTGGCCTCGTCGTTCGGCTCGCTGTCGCTCGGACAACGCTGAAGGTGGTGTGTGCTGCCCGCCTCCGGCGGTCCAACCTTGCGGTGGTCAGAGAGCGGCGAGGGCGGCGTCGTAGTCCGGTTCGGACGTGATCTCGGGTACCAACTCGGTGTACTTGACGGTTCCGTCGGTGCCGATGATGACGATCGCACGGGTACACAGGTCCGCCATCGGGCCGTCGACGAGCTTGACGCCGTAGTCGTAGGCGAAGTCGGCGTCGCGGAACGTTGAGAGGGTGATCACGTTGTCGATGCCCTCGGCTCCGCAGAATCGCTGCTGGGCGAACGGCAAATCCGCCGTGATGTGCAGGACCACGGTGTTGTCGAGCGAGGCGGCCCGTTCATTGAACGTGCGGACCGAGTTGGCACACACGCCGGTATCGATACTCGGAGAAATGCTGAGTACGACGTTCTTGCCGGCATGGTCGGCGAGCCTCACGTCACCGAGGTCGTTGCCGACCAGCGAGAACTCTGGAGCGTCTGACCCGATCGTCGGGAGATCGCCGCTCGTTTGTACCTGGTTGCCACGAAGCGTTACTGAAGCCATGTCGACAAGTTAGACAACTCAGGCGGCCGATGTCGGCTTTCGGCTGCGTCCCCGTGCACGGGGCAGACGCATCAACGGCCAAGGGCTCGGGACATCGCCCAGAGGACTCACGATCAGCGTGGGTCCTGGATGACCGAAACCGGTCTCCAGCGCCGGGCCTGAGGTCATCGACGGTTTCGGCTCGCAAGGTCTGGAGACCGAAGCTCTCGCCGAACCTCACGAAGTCCGGGTTCTGCAATGTCGAGGCGATCGTTCGGTCCGGTCCGAATCGTTCCTCCTGTATTCGTTTCACGTTCCCATACGCACCGTTGTCGTGGAGGAGGATGGTGACCGGGACGTCGTGCTGGACGGCGGTAGCGAGCTCGTTGGCGGTGAAAAGGAAACCCCCGTCGCCGACGATCCCCAGCACCGGCCGATCGCCGGCGCCGACCTGGGCGCCGATCGCCTGAGCGACACCGGCCCCCAGAGTTCCGGCGGGTCCTGAAGTGAGGAACGTGCGCGGGTGTCTGAATTCGAAGAAGAGATGGGCGGCGAATCCCATTTGCGTTACGTCCTCGACGATTACACCGTCGTCGGGCAGGACGTCTCGGATGGCCCGCATCGTCGATTTCTGCGGATGAAAGCGGGAGGTTGTCTCATCGAAAGAGGCGCGCAGAGCGTTCAGTTCATCGGTTCGGTCAGGTCGGGTCCGGCTGTCCTCGCCGAGCGCCTCGAGGATGGCGTCGAGTCCTTCTGCAGCCTCGGCGTGAAGACCGATCGTGCCGATCCCGTGACGATCCAACTCGTCGGCATCGATGTTGATCTGTACGACGGACAGATCGCTGTCCGTTCCCCAGTTCAGCAGGGGGAACTCCATACGGGTACCGACGCCGATGACCACATCGGCGTCAGCCCACAGCGCATGTCCGACGGTCAGCGGAACCCACAAGCGGTGTCGGGCGTCGAACACGCCGTGCCCCTGGCGGCGCGTGAAGACCGGGGCCTCGAGCGCCTCGGCCAGCTCAGCGACCTGCCGACTGGCACCGTAGGCCCCAGCGCCCACGACGATGAGCGGTCGTATCGCAGAACCGGCGATTGCGGCGATTCGATCGACCACCGCCGTGTCGAGTTCGGGCGTGGCCGGCACCGGATCGCGCAGCAATCCGTCCACATCCTGGCCCCAGGCGTCCGCCGGGATCTCGACCGTCACCGGTCGTGGCCGACCTGTCACGAGGGCATCGACAGCTCCCTGGATGATCTCTGCTCCCTCGGGTCCGCCGCTCACATAGCCCGTGTGTTTCGTGACCTGTCGGAGAACCGCTCCCGGATCGGGCAGATCGTGCAAGGTGCCGATGTTCTTCCCGGCCAGGAACGTCGGAATGGCGCCGATCAGGCCCAGTACCGAAGCTCCGGCCCAGTAGGCGCTGTTGAGGGCGGCCGTGGCGTTGAGCATTCCCGGTCCCGGCACCACGCAGAACGCACTCGCCGCCCCGGTGACCTGGGCGTGTCCCATCGCCATGTACGCGGCTCCCTGTTCGTGCCGGGTGACGATCGGGCGGATGTCACGGGCGTCGACGAGCGCGTCGAAGAAGTCGTCGTTCTGGATGCCCGGCAGGCAGTAGAGCGTGTCGACACCGAGTCTGCGGAGGGCGTCGATCGTGAGTTCGGCAACGGTTGTCACGGAGGCAACCTAGTACCGGACGGCGGTCGCAGGGTCGCTCCGTTCGGCGGTGAGGAACGGGTCGGCGGTCGCAGATGTCCTAACGTTTGAGCTGTGGCCCGAACCTCGCTCGTCTCCCGCCGGTTGGAGGCCGCCGGCCTTCGGTGGCGGGACATACAGGCGACATTGGCGGTCCGCCAGACCGGTTCGCTCGCCGCGGCGCACGGACTGGTGGCTCGCCGGCTTGGCCTTCCTCCTCGGTTCGCTGGAGATGGTGGGTGACGAGACGACCTACGCCTTTCCCCTCGTTCCAGTTCGCCCTGGTCGTGGGTGTTTCGGCGGCCATTCCGTGGCGACGACAACAGGTGCTGGTTCCCGTCGTTGTCGTACTGGGACTACAGGCCGCCATCGACATCGGTGTCAGCGTCTCCGGTCGGGTCGACAGCGGCGTCCCCGGTGCCCAGCAGTTGGCCGGCCTTCTACTGGTCTATTCGCTGTGTCGGTGGGCGCCCCCGCGCCAGCTCTTCGCCGGGTTCGCCGTCGTCATCGTGGCCGCAACGATCAGCGGCGTCGCGCTCGCGCAACTCATCCGTTTCCGAGTCGATCATGCCGTGGCTGCTGGTCGGCCTCGCAGCACTCGTGATGCGGTATCGGAGCGTGCTCAACATGAACCGGATCGAACAGGCCCGGTTGACCGAGCGCAACATCCTGGCCAGAGAACTGCACGACTCCGTCGCTCATCACGTGTCGGCGATCGCCGTGCAGGCGCAGGCCGCACAGTTCGTGGCGTCGAGCGATCCGACCGCAGCAGCCGCCGCCATGGCGCGACGTCGAACAGACCGCCAATCGCGCCATCGATGAGATGCGCAGAATGGTGGGCGTTCTGCGCAGCAGCGATGACATCGCCCGGACGGTACCGTCGGCTTCGCTGGCCGATCTCGCCGACTCCACGCTGAGTCCGTGGATTCGGGTGAACGGCGAAACCGATCTCACCGGAGTGTCGCCATCGGTGGCGGTGGCGATCTATCGAGTGGCCCAGGAGGCGATCACCAACGCCCGCAAACACGCCCGCGGTGTCACCGGCATCGACATCACCTGTGCCATCACTCCCGAGGTGGTCGTACTCCAGGTCATCAACGACGGAGCCCTCGAGTCGGTCGGAGCGTCATGAGGGGTACGGTCTGATCGGAATGGAGGAACGGGTGCAGGCGCTGGGCGGAGAGCTTGTCGCCGGACCGCTGCCGGACGGCGGCTGGAGCGTCACCGCCAGGATTCCCCGGCCCCGGCGATCCCGATGCGGGCGGGAGCAGATGATTCGTGTGCTCATCGCCGACGATCAGGAGTTGGTCCGCGCCGGTTTCCGGATGATCCTCGACGCGGTCGACGGAATCGAGGTCGTCGGAGAGGCCGGCGACGGTCGTGATGCGGTCGCCAAGGCGCAGCACCTCAAACCCGACGTATGCCTCTTCGACGTTCGGATGCCCGAGCTGAACGGGATCGAGGCAACCCGCCTCGTGGCCGGACCCGACGTCGCCGAGCCACTCAACGTCGTGGTCGTCACCACCTTCGATACCGACGAGTACGTCTACGGCGCACTCGAGGCGGGCGCCACCGGCTTCCTCCTCAAGAACGCCGGCCCTCAGCTCCTCATCGAGGCCATCCGGGCGGCAGCCGAGGGCGATGCTCTGCTCTCCCCGGCGGTCACGACACGCCTGCTCGAACACATCGACGCCGGCGGTCGTCTCGCCGAACGATCCCAACCGGCGGTTGCGCTGACCGACCGGGAGGAAGAGGTGCTCGCAGCTGTCGCCCGCGGTCTCACGAACACCGAGATCGCAGAGCAACTCTTCGTGTCGCTCGGGACCGTCAAAGCGCACCTCACCCATCTCATGACGAAGATCGGCACCCGCAACCGCGTGGAACTCGTGATCTGGGCCTACCGGACGGGAAGGGTCCGGCACTGAGCCTCAGCCGCTGAGATCAGGTATGGGATGGGCGCCCAACGCGATGCTGATGTTCTTGGTCTCGGTATAGAAATCGAAGCTCCAGTCGCCACCGTCGCGGCCGATCCCGCTGCGTTTCGAACCGCCAAACGGTGTCGGTAGGTGACGCACGTTCTGGGAGTTGACCCAGACCATGCCGCACTCGAGTGCACCGGCGACCCGATGAGCCCGGCCCACATCACCGGTCCATAGGTAGCCGGCCAATCCGTACGGCACGTCGTTGGCCAGCCCGATCGCATCAGCCTCGTCGTCGAAGGGGATGGCGGTGAGGGCCGGACCGAAGATCTCCTCCTGGGCGATCGACATGTGGTTGGTGGCGTTTGTGAAGAGAATCGGAGCGACGAAGTTGGATGAAGGAGGCTCATCCATCTGGACCCCACGGTGCACGACAGCCCCCTCGCCGGCGGCAGCGGTGAGATAGGAGGTCACCTTCTCGGTATGGCGGGAATGCACGAGGGGCCCGATGACCGTGGCGGGATCGAGCGGGTGGCCGACCCTGATTCCTTTGATCTTCTCGGCGAGTCGTTCGGTGAATTCCGAATAGATCGAGCTCTGAACGAGGACCCGGCTCGAGGACGTGCACCTCTCGCCGTTCAGGCTGTAGATCATGAACGTCACCGCGTCGATGGCGCGGTCGAGATCGGCGTCGTCGAAGACGATGACCGGATTCTTGCCGCCCAGCTCGAAATGAACCCGTTTCAAGGTGGCCGCACCTTGCGCCTGGATCGCCGAACCGGTCGCCGATTCGCCGACGAATGCGATCGCTTTGATCTCGTCGTGTTCGGTCAGCGAGCGGCCGGCGGTGTGTCCGAGACCGTGGACGACGTTGAGGACCCCGGCCGGTAGTCCCGCTTCGAGCGCGATCTCGGCCAGGAGGTGGGCGGTCAGCGGACTCCATTCGGCCGGTTTGTGTACGACGGTGCAGCCCGCCGCGAGAGCCGGCGCGATCTTCCACGTACTGAGCATGAAGGGCGTGTTCCAAGGTGTGATCACACCGACCGGGCCGATCGCGGTGCGGGTTGTGTAGTTGAGGTGGGTGTCGGTTGGCAGGCTCTGGCCGTCGGCGATCGATGGAGCCTGGTCGGCGAAGAAGGTGAAGTTGGCAGCCCCTCGGAGAGCGGCGGCACCCATGAAGCGGATCGCCTGACCCGTGTCGATGCATTCGACCAGCGCAATCTGACGGGCGCGTTCGGTGATGAGTCGAGCGACGTCGTGCAGGATTCTCTTGCGCCGTGTCCCGCCCATTCCCTGCCAGGTCCCGAACGCCTCCGCCGCGGCGCCAGCGGCGGCATCGATGTCCTCGGCGTCGCCGGAAGCCACCTCACCGAGGATCCGCTCATCGATCGGTGACCGGTTGGTGAACGTGAGTCCTGTGGCGCTCGGTTGCGGACCGCCGTCGACCAGATGGGGGAGTGGACGGTCGGCGAACCGAGCCAGATGGTCTTGGGCTTCGGCGATGTTCTGATCGAAGGTGTGGGTCTGACTGGTGGCCACTACGAATCTCCTGTGATCGGGGTGTTCTACTCGGACTCTGCGCCGAGGTGGGCCCGGATGTGGTTCCTGTTCTCCCTCGGGTTGTCGATCTCCTGCACCTCGGCGCTGAAGGCGACCACCACGTTGGGCGCATGGGTGGTGACGAACTCCTCCACCGTGTCGAGCAGCAACCCGAGGAACTCGTGGCGGGTTCCGGCATCGCGTCCCGGCCCGATTCTGGCGGTGACGGCAACGAAGGCGTAGCGGGGGTCGCCGTCGGCGACGCGATAATGCACACGCTCGACCGCTCGGGTGCGGAGACCGACCAGAGATGTCAACGGGTGGCCCGCCGCCGAGGTATGGACGGCTTCGACCAGAGACTGGATATCGCAGGCCTCACTCACGTTGCTCGAGTGCTCGATGGTGATGTGGGGCATCACTTCACACGTTAGACACAATACTTAACATGTGCAACAATATCGTGCGTGAGGCTCCTCTCGTTCCATCTTGCCGTCGACACGACAGCGCGTTGGGGAATGATCGACCGGCCCGGTACCGGCGTGATCGACCTGGGACGCCGGACCGGATTCCGTTCCTTGAAGCATCTGATCGCAGCCGGTGCGGTCAGATCGGCGAAGGCGGTGGCCGACGAGCCGGCGGACTATGCCCTCGGCGAGATCGTCTTCGATCGGCTCCTCGCCGAACCCGGCAAGATCCTCTGTGTCGGGGTCAACTACGGAGGTCGCAGCGCCGAATACGCCGATCCGTCCGACAAGTCCTATCCCAGTGTCTTCGTGCGCTTTCCCGAATCGTTGACCGGGCACATGCAGCCCCTCGTGCGCCCTCCCGAGAGTGACCAACTCGATTACGAGGGCGAGATCGTCGTCGTCATCGGAAAGCGGGGGAGAAGGATCCCGAAAGTCCACGCCAGAGATCACATCGCCGGGGTGACGCTCGGGAATGAAGGCACGATTCGCGATTGGGTCCGTCATGCGAAGTTCAACGTCACCCAGGGCAAGAATTGGCGCCACAGCGGGTCGATGGGCCCCTGGCTGGTCCCGATCGACGAGGTGCCCGCCTTCGATCAGCTGTCGATCGAGACCCGCGTGAACGGGGCGGTACGCCAGCACGATTCGCCCCGCACGATGAAGTACCCGATCGAGTACCAGATCCACTATCTCTCCACGTTCGCAACGCTCGAACCGGGCGATGTCATCTTCACCGGAACCCCGACCGGTGCCGGAGCCCGAATGGATCCCCCGCAGTGGTTGCGGCCCGGCGACCTCGTCGAGGTGGACGTCCCCGGGATCGGCACGCTCGCCAATCCCGTGGCCGACGAGGTGCCCCGGTGACGACCCTGCGATCCTTCGACGAGTCTCTGCCCATGGCTCTGCTCCGAGCCCGGGAGGCGGCCATGCGTCGCTTCCGGCCACTACTTGCCGAACACGACCTGACCGAGCAGCAGTGGCGGGTTCTGCGGGTGCTCGCATCGGCTGAGTCGCCGATGGACGTCGGTGAGATCGCCGAGGTGACCTTTCTGCTCGGCCCCAGCCTGTCGAGGATCCTGGCCAACCTCGACAACCGAGGCCTCGTGGTGCGACGAACCGACCCGGCTGACCAGCGTCGCTCCGTTCTGCGCTTGAGCGCCGACGGCCGCCGACTCTTCGCCAGGATCGCTCCCGATTCTGAGCAGAGGTACACCGAGATCGAACAGAGCTTCGGCGCCGATCGCCTCAGCAACCTCTTGGTCCTGCTCAAGGAACTGGAGGACTCGACATGACCGAACCCGACCTGCTCGGTCCGTCGGTGCTGACCGACGAACAGGTGGATGCGGAAGCCGCCGCGCTCGACGCCGCCGAGCGGCACAAGATTCAGATCCGTCAGACGACCGAGGTCCATAGGCACGCCACGGTCGCCGACGCCTACCGAATACAAGCGGAGTGGAGGAGGCTTCGCCTGGAGCGTGGCGAGAGATTGATCGGTCACAAGATCGGCCTGACATCGCGGGCGATGCAGACCGCCATGGCGATCACCACACCGGACTCGGGTTTCATCACCGATGCGATGGACTTCTCGCCCGCCGGCGGGGAGACCGCATCGATCGTGGCCGGCGATCACCTGGACCCGAAGATCGAGGTCGAGCTGGCGTTCGTTCTGAGCCGTGATCTCGACTCAGCCGAGGTTGATCTGGTCGACGTCCTGGACGCGACCGATCATGTGACCGCCGCGTTGGAGCTGATCGCCGCCCGTTCCTTCAGGGTCGACCCTGTGACCGGGCGCCGGCGCACCGTGGTCGACACGATCGCCGACAACGCCGCCAACGCGGGCATCATCACCGGAAGTGTCGGTGTCGCTCCCGATGAAGTGGATCTCCGCTGGCTCGGCGCAATGCTCGAGCGCAACGGTGACATCGAGGAGACCGGGTTGGCAGGAGCCGTGCTGAACCATCCCGGAAACGGCGTCGTGTGGCTGGCCCGACGTTATGCCGCCCATGGAATGTCGCTGCTCGCCGGTCAGGTCGTCCTGGCTGGATCGTTCACCCGCCCGGTGGACGTCGTGGCCGGTGATCATTTTCGAGTCGATTACGGCCCATTGGGAGTCGTCGAGGTGGAGGTCTCGTGAGCCTGTACTACGTCCAGAAGTATCTGTACCAACTGAACCGTGACCCTGCGATACAGACTGCGTACCGGAACGACCCGGTCGCTGCGGTCATGTCATTCGGCCGCGATGACCAGGTCGCCACGCTGACCGATGAAGAGGTCGTCGCCCTGACCACCCCTGACATCGGACTCCTCTATCACCTCGGCGTGAACGGCCAGATCCTCATGCACTTCGCAGCATTCCACGGCATCGCATGGGCCGACTATCTGGAACGGATGCGGCAGGGACTGCGCGATCACGGACCCGTACGCGAGGGTGTGTACGCCCTCACGACCGATCTCTAGGAGCTGATCATGTCGCTGGTATTCGCAGGCGTCTGTAGCCATGCACCAGGAATCACCGGCCGAGCCGACCTCGCCGATCCCGTGGCCCGGGACGGCCTCTACGACGCCTTCGACCGGATGCGCAGCCAACTCGAGGCGACGCGTCCGGACGCGCTGATCGTCGTGGCCGCCGAACACTTCGCCAACTTCTTCATGAACAACATGCCGGCGTTCGCCATGGGAATGGCCGACCACTATCAGGGGCCGATCGAGGATCCGGACTGGTTGAGGATCGACCGGTTCACCGCACCCGGCAACCGCCAACTGTCCGAACGGTTGATCCAGGAGGTCATGCAGACCGTCGACGTCGCCTACGCCGAGGAGTGGCTGTTCGATCACGGCATCGCCGTGCCGCTCCACTTTCTGACGCCACGATTCGATCTGCCGGTCATTCCCGTGAACATCAATTGTCAGGGACCGCCGTTGACGCCCCTGCGACGGGCCTGGGCGTTCGGCGAAGCGCTGCGTCGGGCGGCTGACGCCGTGCCGGAACGGATCGCGTTGGTGGGGACCGGCGGCATCTCTCATTGGCCGGCTACGCCGGACTCGGGCAAGATCAACGAGGAGTGGGATCGAGAGTTCCTCGACCGTTGGTGCCGCAATGACCGCGACGGCCTGCTCGGCTACGACGATCTGACCATTTACGCCGACGCCGGGCAGGGCGGTTTCGAGATCCGAACGTTCCTCACCGTGTCGGCCGCGGCGGGCGGAGCAGCCGGGCACCGTGCATTTCTACCGTCCGATCCCGATCTTTGCCGTCGGCTGTACGATCGCCACCTACGCCCTCGAGTAGCGGCCATCGCTCAACGCCTGTGACCTGCTCGCCGATGTTCATCGCATGTGGCACGATGATGACGTGAGCGGTGACGACCTCTCGCCTTCTGCCCCTCAGCGTGCACCGACGGCGGTCTACCTCGCGTGGAACGGGCGCGAGTACCCATGGCCACCTCCCGACGGCTGGGAGATGCGGTCGGACCAGCGGTACTGGCCTATCCTTGCCGACGCCGATCCGTCGGCGGGACCCGGTGGATTCGCGCCGACCTACGGGCCCACGCCGATGGCGACCTACGCTCGTCCCGAATCGTTGCCCGCCCCCGAGCTGATCGATCGGGTCGGCCCGTTGCCGCTGCGCAGGCGTTCGATCCTCATCGCGACGCTCGGTGTCCTGTTCTTGGTGGCCTCGCTCCAGTTCGTATCGATGTCCATCGTCGGGTTCACGATCGAGCAACAGGATTTCGCCGGTCTCGACGACCAGCCGGAAGGCCAAGAGTTCGCTCCGGCCGACGAGGAGAGGGAGCTGTCACCGTCGGCGATCAATGACCTCATCGAGATCGTCACCTGCACGGGCACCGACGGTGCCCGCGCCGAGGGCCGGGCCCACAACCCGCTCGACGGGGAACGGGCCTACCTGATCACCGTCGAGTTCTTCGTCGACGGCGAGCGTCAGCTCGACGGTCTCTCTGAGGTCATCGTGCCACCCGGAGTGACGGAAACGTTTTCTGCGGTGTCGGCCTCACCCTCCGTCAATGGAACAGTGACCTGTTTGACCGGCGATGTGTTCCGTTTCATACCGGAATAGGTCAATTTGCCCGAGGATCGGTGAGTCGGTTCCTTGATACTCGGGCCCCATGTGCCGTCCCAGAGCTCTCCTTTGTGCTGCGCTCGTTTCCGTGCTGACCCTCCTCACCCTGCCGGGGGTGGCCGATGCCGCCGAGCCGAGGTACGAGCCACAGGAGGTCAGCCAGGCCCACGTCGATCAGGTCGAGCGCCTGTATCGGGCGACGCTGGGACGCGAGGCCGACGAGGCTGGTGCCCGGTACTGGGCCGAGCTGCTCGCTGACGGCTACGCCATCGAACGCCTCACCGAGCTGTTCCTCGCCAGCGAGGAGTACCAGATGCGCACCAGCGGCGATCACGTCATCGACGCCTACGTCGGAGCCCTCGGTCGCGATCCCGACCAGGCGGGATATCAGTACTGGTCACAGTTCGATGAGCCCACCGCCGTCGTGATACACATCTCCGATTCTCTGGAGCATCAACTCTTGACGTCGACGCTGCCGCCCCCCGAGCGGGTTCCTGCGTACCCTGAAGGATGGGTCGATGCGGGACACGGTGTCTACGTCCCCCCGGTCCTCCTCGAGATCCGGTGGTGTGAGTCCCGCGACGACTACACCGCAGCCAACAGGCGATCATCGGCACGGGGCGCCTACCAGTTCCTGTCCGGTTCGTGGGCCGCATACGGCCACGCCAAACGCTACGGCGTGAGCAGCGCCGACAAGGCAACCCCCGCTCAACAGGACGAAGCTGCGGTGATCACATGGGAACGGTCCGGAACCCGCCCCTGGAACGCCAGTCGCCACTGCTGGAACTGAAACCGCGGCGTCCCCGGTGGTGAACCGCCCGGGCCGTGAGCACCTCAGTCGACAGCAGGTTCCTCGGGTCTGGCCGTCACGGCGTCGGTGAGGCCGAGTTCGCTTTCGAGTCTGGCGACCCGGGCGACCAGATCGGCCACGACCTGTTCGAGATCGGCTACTCGGTCCGCTCTCGGTGATCCCGGGCGATGCGAGGCGGTCGCCACCGGCGGCAGCGAGTCCGCGTCGACGGGTCCGCCGAGCAGATGGGTGAAGCGGTTCTGACTCTGGCCGGGTGCCCGACCGAGATCGACGACCAGTGGTGCCGGCATGGAGGCCAGATCGGACAGCACCTGGGCCACGGCGTCGACCGAACTGAACTGGACATACCGCTCTGTCCTGGCCCGAATCTCCCCCGGGGTCTGAGGGCCTCGGAGCAACATGATCGCAAGCGCAGCGAGCTGATGCTCATCGAGGTCGAAGGTCTCGTCCAGAATGTGCCTGTGCTTGTCGACCCGACCCGATGCGACGCTCCGGCACAGCTTGTGGAGTCGGAGCTCCATCATGGCGGCGATGACCTCGCGCTCTTTGTAGGCCGTGACAGGGTCTCGGTTGGTCTTCTGGTTGCAGGCGTTCACCGAGCGCGTTCGTGCTCATCGGATAGTGCTCTGGTGTCGTCGCCTGCTTCTCGATCAGACAGCCGAGCACTCGAATTTCGATCGGACCGAACTCCATCCGGTCGACAGTAGTGGCTAGGTCAGTGGCCAAGGTCACGGTCCGCGATCAGAACTCGGGGGGCCCGATCGGCGACAATCGAAGCGATGCGTGTGCGTGCTGTAGTACCGGTCCTGGTACTCACCATCCTCCTCGTCGCATGCGGAGGAAACGGTCAGGGCGGTGGGGCTGACCTCAGCGCCGAGGGCCGAGAGGGCCGGACTATTGCCAAGAACTCGGGCTGTGTCGCCTGCCACGGACAGAACGGGGAAGGCGGCGTCGGTCCGACATGGCAAGGGCTGGCCGGGTCGGAGGTGGAGTTCACCGACGGTTCCGCAGACATCGCCGACGCCGACTATTTGACCACCTCGATAGAGAACCCCTCAGCCCAGCTCCGGGCTGGCTATACGATCAAGATGCCCGTCAACAACCTGGGGTCCGAGGACATCGCCAAGATCGTTGCCTACATCGAGGAGCTCTCGTGAGGTTCGTTGCCGCCTTCCTCGCCTGTGCGATCGCTGTCGCCGGCTGTGGCGCAGACGGCTCTTCCAACGAGACGCTCAGCGGCTTCGAGCGCATCCCGACCCCTGTCGTGAGCGGTATCTCACTACCTGCGGCGACCAGCGACGGTGCACCGTTCACGTTCCGAGCCTCCACCGGCGACGGGCTCCTGCTCGTCTACTTCGGGTACACGAATTGCCCTGACGTCTGCCCGACCACCCTCTTCGACCTCCGCACCGCACTCGAGAGTCTCTCGTCGAGTCAATCGAGCCGGATCAGCACTGCGATGATCACGATCGACCCCCAGCGGGACACCGACGACGTACTGACCCGCTACGTGCGGTCCTTCCTGCCCGAGGCCACCGCGTTGAGGACGACGGTCGACCCGGATCTGCGAAAGGCGGCCGATGCGTTCGGTGCCGACTACGGCGTCACGACCGATGGTGACGGTGCCGTCGAAGTGATCCATACCGGCTCGCTGTATGCGGTCGACGGATCGGGTGAGCTGCTCGTAACCTGGCCTTTCGGCGTCCCGGCCAGCGACATCGCCCGAGATCTCGGCATTCTCCTGAACCGGGTGGCGGCATGAGCCGGCCGAGCCGACACCTTCGTGCCCGGCGATGGAGGGCAACCTTGCTGCTCGTCGTGATCGCGGTCGTCGGATGCTCATCGACGTCGCAACCCTTCGACGTGGCCGAGGTGGCAGGGTCGAGCACTGCGGACTTCGAGTTCGAGATCCCGGCCGGCGCCGGACTGGCGCTCGATGCCGGCAACCCGTTGGAGATCCTGCCCGCCGAGTTGCGAGCCGAGGTCGGACAATCGATCGAGATCGTCAACGTCGACGACCGCGGACATCTCATCGGCCCGTGGTTCGTCGGCGCCGGCGAGACACTCCGTCAGGAGTTCACCTCGCCGGGGGAGTTCATCGGGACGTGCACCGTGCATCCCAGTGGGGAGATCCGCGTGATCGTCGAGAGCGGATGACCAACCGGGCTCTGTGGTCGTCGGTGGTGATCGTCGTTGTGCTGCTGGCCACGGCTGGCCCGACTGCGGCAGATCCGCCCGGTCCCACCGAGTACCTGAGCGAGGTGATCGCCGTCGAACCACCCACCGGTCTGATCTCGGTCCGGATGATCGGCGGTGACAGCTTTTTCGAACTCGTTCAGCTGGCGCCGATCGAGGTGATCGTGATCGGCTACCAGGCCGAGCCGTACCTTCGGTTCACCCCGGCGGGCATCGTCGAGCGAAATCGACGATCTCCGACGACCTATCTGAACGAGGAGCGGTACGGCGCGGGCGATCTCGTACCCGCCATCGCCGACCCGGCCGCTGAACCCGAATGGGAGACGGTCGCCGTCGATGGTCGTTACGCCTGGCACGACCATCGGACCCACTGGATGAACCGGGCCCGTCCACCGGGCGCCGAACCCGGGGACCAGATCCTCGAGGCGGTCATCCCCATCGATTTGGAGGGTGAGCGGGTCGACGTCACCGTGATCTCGACACTGCAAAGCGATCCCAATCCGTTTCCCGCCGTCCTGGCCGCACTGACTGGGGATCGCCCTCGGCGCCGTCGTCCTCCGTGCAACCGCTTCGGACAGGAGCAGCGGTCGCAGCGGCGATCGCCTTTCTCGGATTGGTGGTCGGAGCGGTGGCGATGCTGTCGGTTCCGAGCGAGACGGAACCGTCCGCAACGCTCTGGTTGCCACCGGCGATCGCCGTCGGCGCCGCACTCGGCGTGCTCATCCCGAGGCCGAGCGGGCGGCCCAGCGTCCTCGGCATCGGACTCCTGGGCGTCGCCGGAGCCCAGTTGGTGTTGTGGGCTGCCCTCAGCGGGACAATGGTGACCGAACCGATCCTGCCCACCGAGTTCCCCTGGGCGGGGGTCCGCGGTGTAGTGGTCGTGGCCGGTTTGGTGGGCGTCGCCGTCTCGATTCGTTTCCTGATCGGCATCACGGACATCTTTCGAACCTCGGGTCTGCCGGAGACGGCCTCTTGAGGAAATCTCTTCGAGCATTTCCGATCCGGTAAGCCGAAACGATCTAGTGTGAAATAGTCGCCAACAGGAGGAAATCCACATGACCGACGAAAACGCGGGGACACCCCCCGGCTGGTACTACGCCGCGGGTGACCCGCCGGGGACTCAGCGCTACTGGGACGGCGCCCAATGGCAGGGTGGACCACAGCCCGTCGCCGCCGGGCCCGGGGCAATGACTGGGACCGTCGCCAACGAGCTGGCCGGCCCGGGTCAGCGTCTGCTGGCCAGGATCGTCGACATCCTGATCCTGATCATTCCTCTGGGCATCGTCGTCGCCGTCTTCGGACAGACGAACTTCGTCGGCAGCCTGGTCACCTTCCTTCTGGCCGGCGCCTACGAGGTCTACTTCCTCGGCTCGAGGGGAGCGACGATCGGCAAGTCGGTGATGAACATCAAGGTCGTCACCGAGGAGTACGCCGATATCGACTACGAGATCGCCGTCCGACGGTATGCGATCAACATCCTCCAGGTCATACCGGGCGTGGGCCAGCTCCTCAACGGCATCGTCGGTCTCGCCACGATCGTCATGATCTTCGTCGACAAGCGTCGTCAGGTCCCCTGGGACAAGATCGCCAAGACGGTCGTGGTCAAGGCGTAGAACCGGACGACCGGACTGGGGCCTGTGGTCACGAGATGATCTGGCGGCCGATGATCTCTTTCATGATCTCGTTCGTGCCCCCGTAGATCTTCTGCACTCGGGCGTCTCTCCATGCTCGTGCGATCGGGTAGTCCTCCATGTAGCCGTAGCCGCCATGGAGTTGCAGGCACTTGTCCATCACCCGGCATTCGAGTTCTGTCGTCCACCACTTGGCCTCGGCGGCGTCCTCGGCGGTCAGCTCGCCGGCCATGTAGGCCACGGTCTGGCGATCGAGGAAGACCTGCGCGATGTCCAACTCCGTCTTCATCTCGGCCAACTCGAACTTGGTGTTCTGGAACGCACCGATCGGCTGTCCGAACGCCGTGCGTTCTTTCACGTAGTCGACGGTCCAATCGAACGCCGCCTTCGCATGGTGGAGGGCACTGATCGCCAGGCTCAGCCGTTCCCGGGGGAGGTTGCGGACGAGGCCGAGGAATCCTTCGCCCTCTTGGCCGAGCAGGTTCTGCGCCGGGACTCGTACGTCGCTGAAGAAGAGCTCGGCGGTGTCCTGGGCGTGCATGCCGATCTTGTCGAGGTTGCGACCGCGGGTGAAACCCTCCATACCGTCCTCGACGACGAGCAGGCTGAGCCCTCGGTGCCTCTCACCGGGGTTGGTCTTTGCTGCCACGATCACCAGTGACGAGTTGATGCCATTGGTGATGAAGGTCTTGGAGCCGTTCACGATGTAGGAGTCGCCGTCTCTCACCGCGGTGGTGGCGATGCTAGCGAGATCCGAGCCGGTGCCCGGCTCGGTCATGGCGATGGCGGTCATCGACTCTCCCGAGCAGACACCGGGCAACCATCGGGCCTTCTGCTCGTCGTTGGTCATGTCGGTGAAGTACGGCAGGCAGATGTCGTTGTGAAGAGCGATGCACATCCCGCTGGCCATGACCCCGGCCCGCTGGATCTCCTCGTTGAGCACGACGTTGAAACGCCAGTCGTCCACCCCGCCACCGCCGTAGACCTCGTCGACCTCGATACCGAGGAAGCCGAGGTCTCCGGCCTTGCGGAACATCTCGAGATCGACGACGCCGGCGGCCTCCCATCGATCCGCATGCGGAACGATTTCGGCCTCCACGAACGCCCGTGCGCTCGAGCGGAACTGTTCATGCTCGTCATCGAACAGGGTGCGGCTCAACATGACAGGAACGTTACCCAGCGCCGCTCTCGGGTGTGTACTCGGTTCGCCCCTACCATCATTGCGCGTATGTTCGAGTCCGCTGCGTTTGAGCACCCAGCAACGAATGCACCGGCTTCGGCGCCGTCGGCCGGATCCGGCGGTACGACGATCGTCCTGGTCGGCGGCGACGCCCCGTCAACAGCCCAAGTCGCCTGGGCGACGAACCTCGTCGGATTCGACGTACGTGATCGCAGCGGACAGCGGCGCCGACCACGCGCTCGCCCTCGGCCTGAGGGTCGACACAGCCGTCGGCGACTTCGATTCCATATCGGATCAAGCCAGGAAGTGGCTCGCCGACACCGACGCAGCGGTCGTCGCGCACCCGGCCGACAAAGACATGAGCGATCTCGAGCTCGCCCTCGAACTGGCCAGTGCCCGCTTGCCCTCATCGGTCGTCGTGCTCGGCCTGACCGGAGGGCGGGTCGATCACGGCCTCGTCAACCTGGTCGTCCTCGCCGATCCGAGATGGAAGGACCTGTCGGTACGGGCTCTCGCCGACGACTGTCTCGTCACCGTCGTCCACGATCATGTCCGACTCAGCGGAGCACCCGGATCGATCGTGTCGATCGTGCCGATCGGCGGATCGGCGATCCTCTCGACCGAGGGGCTTCGGTACCGCCTTCTCCACGAGTCGCTGAGGCCCACATCGTCCAGAGGTCTCAGCAACGTGATCACCCTCGACCGGGCCGAGGTGACCGTCCATGAGGGTGTCGTTCTGGTCCTGCAGCCCGAAGCGGGTGAACGCCGGTGGTAGCCCCCGCGGCCTTGCGGAAGGCCGAGCGGGCTTCACGCCGTCGACACCGACGGCAGAACCGTCGCGGCTGGCTCCCGCGCCTGGTCATCATCATCAATGTGTTCGGGATCGCATTCGCACTCGGAGCGGCGTTCTTGATCCGGGCCAGCTACGGCCGGATCGAGGCGATCGAACGAGTCCAACTCGACGGCACGCTCACGCCGGTCAATTCCGAATCCCGACCGGGTCAGCGGTTCCTGAACGTCCTCCTCGTCGGGTCGGACTCTGCCGCATCACTCGACGACGCCGATCCGATCCGGGCCGGGCGCCAGGGCGAACGCAACGGCGACGTCATCATCGTCGCCCACATCGACGAGCGCGACGGCAGCGCCGCCCTCCTGTCGATTCCGCGAGATCTGTGGGTGCCGATCGAAGGAACCGAGCGGGAGGCCAAGATCAACACTGCGTTCGCCGTCGGTGGCCCGGCGATGCTGATCGACACCATCGAAGCCAGCTTCGGTATTCCGATCCATCACTACGTGAACGTCGATTTCGCCGGTTTCCAAGGGCTGGTCGATGCGTTGGGGGAGGTCGAAGTGTGGTTCGAGACCCCGGCGCGGGACTGGAACACCCAGACCAACCAGTCCCAGACCGGATTCGAGATGCTCGAGCGAGGCTGTCAAGCGCTGGACGGTCCCGTGGCGCTCGCCTACGTGCGCTCGCGGTACTTCCAGACGCTGGACGACGACGGCGTCTGGGTCTCCGAACCGGCCAGCGACCTCAATCGGATTCGGCGACAACAGGGCTTCCTCAAACAGGTGGCGGCCAAGGCGATCAGTTCCGGGTCCCGCAATCCGTTCGTCTTCAGCGGTCTCGTCGACGTCGCCGTGGAACATGTGACCCTCGACCAGGAACTCACGCCCGCACTCCTGCTCGATCTCGGAGGAGCGTTCCGGGAATTCGACAGCGACAGCCTCCAGGCCTACAGCCTGCCCGCCGAGTTCGGATGGGTCGGCTCGGCAAGCGTCCTGTTCGCCGACGTCGAGGAAGCCGTACCGATCCTCGAGATGTATCGAGGGGCCGAGTCCAGCGATCCTCGGACGGTCCGCGTCGAGATTGTCCACGCCCCCGACACCGCCGAAGCCGCGTTCACGGTGGCGCAGAACCTCCTCATCAGAGGTTTCGGTGAGGTACCGCTCAATCTTGCGCCGCTCGAACACGCCGGAGTCGAGCTCCGCTACGGTCCCGGCGCCAGTCAAGCGGCGGACGTGGTGGCCCAGGAGATCGGCGAAACGGTCCGTCTCGTCGAGGTGGGGGGCTTGCCCGGCCGAACCGTCGTGATCGCCATCGGGGGTCCCGCGACCGAAACCGGTCCGCCCACCAACGAGATCGAGGAACCCGTGGACGCCCCGACAACGGGTCCGGGGGAGTCAACTGCTGCGACTTGTGGCCGATAACCACAACACGGGCCTGTGCAGCGATGGTCAACCTGCCGGGCAGGTAAGTCCACCCAGACCAGGCCCGGTGTCGATGAGAGCTAGTCTGCAAGTGGCTAGCGGGAACCCGAAGGTGGAAAGAGCAGAACATGGCAACGATCGCCGTCATCGGAACTGGATACGTGGGCCTGACAACCGGTGCATGTTTCGCCCACCTGGGTCACGACGTGATCTGCGCAGACATCGACGCCGAGAAGATCGCACGGCTCCAGGATGGCCAGATCCCGATCGTCGAAGACGGGCTCGACCGGATCGTGACCGAGGCACTCGCCGCCGGGAAGATCCGCTTTGTGGTCGGTGCGGTCAACGCCAGCCAGTACTGCGAGTTCCATTACCTTTGCGTCCCCACACCCCAGAGCGACGACGGCTCAGCCGATCTCAGCTATCTCGAGGCGGCTGCCGCCGAGATCGGGCCGGTGTTGCCCGCCGAATCCGTGGTGGTGAACAAGTCGACCGTGCCCGTCGGATCCACCGAGGTCGTCGGCCAACATCTGGGCCGAGCCGACGTTCGAGTCGTGTCCAATCCGGAGTTCCTGCGGGAAGGAACCGCCGTGCAGGACTTCCTCCATCCCGATCGGGTGGTCATCGGCGCGTCGGACCAGGAAGCTGCGATCCGTGTCGCCGCCCTCTACGCCCGGGTCCGGGCTCCGATCATGGTCACCGACCCGGTCTCGGCAGAGACGATCAAATATGCCAGCAATGCGTTCCTGGCCACCAAACTCAGCTTCGTCAACGCCATCGCGACGCTGTGCGAACACGTCGGCGCCGACGTCAACGACGTCACACTCGGCATGGGCTACGACACCCGCATCGGCAGGGAATTCCTCAAACCCGGTCCAGGCTGGGGCGGCAGCTGCTTCCCTAAGGATGTCGCTGCGCTTGCCCGCATCGCCGACGACTTCGGCTATGACTTCACACTGTTGCGCGAAGTACTCGACGTCAACAAGGCCCAGCTCCAACGCACAGCCCAGAAGGTCCTCGACGCCCTCGGCGACAGTGTCACGGACAAGAAGGTGGCGGCCTGGGGGTTGAGTTTCAAAGCGGGCACCGACGACTTGCGTGAGTCGCCGGCGATCGAGGTTCTCCAGCGCATTAGCGGAGCCGGAGCCCAGATCACCGCCTATGATCCCGCCGTGCCGGAGAACATCCCGCAACTCCCGAACGTGCAAGTAGTGTCGGACCCGCTCGTGGCGGCCAAGGACGCCGACGTGCTGGTCATCCTGACCGAATGGCCGGAGTTCCGTTTCGTCGATTTCGATCAGCTGGCCGACCAGATGCGCGGTCGCACGGTCGTCGACGGCCGGAACCTTCTCGACACCGCCATCCTGAAACGCCGGAACTTCACGGTGATCGGCATCGGTCGCTGATCGATGGCTCGCATCGTCGTAACAGGCGGCGCCGGCTTCCTCGGTTCCACGCTGTGCCGTGCCTTGCTCGACCGCGGTGACCAAGTCGTCGCGCTCGACAACCTCGTCACCGGTTCGGAGAAGAACATCGACGAACTGTTCGGCCGACCGGGCTTCTCGTTCACCCGTCAGGACGTGTCCAACCACATCTGGGTTCCCGGGCCTGTCGATGCGATCATGCACCTGGCATCCCCCGCCTCCCCTTTCGATTTCGAGCTGATCCCCATCCAGATACTCAAAGTCGGCGCCATGGGAACACACAACTGCCTCGGTTTCGCACGCCAGAAGGAAGCCAAGTTCTTCCTCAACTCCACCAGCGAGGTGTACGGGGACCCCCTCGTGCACCCGCAGCCCGAGACGTACTGGGGCAACGTGAACCCGATCGGTCCACGAGGCGCCTACGACGAGGCAAAACGGTTCGCCGAAGCGATCACGATGGCCTACCACCGGATGCATGACATCGATGTACGCATCGTCCGGACCTTCAACACCTACGGACCTCGGATGCGGCCGGACGACGGTCGGGTCGTCAGCAACTTCATCACCCAGGCCCTCCGGGGCGAGCCACTCACCGTGTATGGCGAAGGCACCCAATCCCGCAGTTTCTGTTATGTCTCGGATCAGATATCGGGCCAGTTGGCGCTGCTCGACTCGAGCTATGTCGGTCCGGTGAACATCGGGAGCGACGTGGAGTTCACCATGCTCGAGCTGGCAGAACACGTCCTCGACTTGACCAACTCCTCCGCCGGCATCATCCACAGACCCCTGCCCCAGGACGATCCGCTCCAACGCAAACCCGATCTCACGGTCGCCCGTACAGAGCTGGGCTGGGAACCCGAAGTGTCGTTGCGCACGGGCCTTGAACTCACGATGGACTACTTCGCAGGGATGCTGTGATATTGACCTCACTCCTGCGGCATCGTCCTCACTCCTACGCTTCGCTCGTCGTTCGGCTCGCTGACGCTCGAACAAAGCTGTGAGTGCCTCTGAGCTGCCTTCGTCCCTCGGCAGCCTCACGAGCTGTGATATTGTCCTCACTCCTACGCTTCGCTCGTCGTTCGGCTCGCTGTCGCTCGAACAATGCTGGGAGTCGCTCTGAGCTGCCTTCGTCCCTCGGCAGCCTCACGGGTTGTGATCATTGTCCTCACTCCTACGCTTCGCTCGTCGTTCGGCTCGCTGTCGCTCGAACAATGCTGGGAGTCGCTCGAGCTGCCTTCGTCCCTCGGCAGCCTCACGAGCTGTGATCATTTTCCTCACTCCTACGCTTCGCTCGTCGTTCGGCTCGCTGTCGCTCGAACAATGCTGGGAGTCGCTCGAGCTGCCTTCGTCCCTCGGCAGCCTCACGAGCTGTGATATTTTCCTCACTCCTACGCTTCGCTCGTCGTTCGGCTCGCTGTCGCTCGAACAATGCTGGGAGTGCCTCTGAGCTGCCTTCGTCCCTCGGCAGCCTCACGGGTTGTGCTAGTGCCCTCACTCCTGCGGGCCCGGTCATCGATGTGTAATAGTGTCGGGGACTGATGACTCTCAGCGTCGCTGTCACCGTCGAACAGTTTTGGCACCCGGTTCCCGGCGGTACCGCTCGCGCCACACACAAGACGGTTCGGGCACTGCAACGCTTCGGCGACATCGATCTCGTCGGTGTCGCAGCAGCCCACCGCGCCAATGCCGGCCACAGCCATGACCTCACGATCCCGGTCTGCCACAGCCGACTCCCACGCCCACTGCTGTACGAGTCGTGGCTTCGACTCGAGCGCCCCCGCATCGAGGCGCTGACCGGACCATGCGACGTCGTGTGGGCATCGGCGATGGTGCCGCCGCCGCGCACGGCTGCGGCGATGGTCTCAACGGTTCACGATCTCGAATTCCTGGATCACCCCGAATGGCACACCCGGCGGGGACTCCGCTTCTTTCCCCGCGCCTTCGCCGCCGCAGCGCAGCGGTCCGACATCATCGTGTGCCCGTCCCGAACCGTGGCCGATCGTTGCGTAGCGACCGGGTACAGCCCTCGCAAGATTCGGGTGGTCCCTTGGGGGGTGTCGGCGGTCCGGGTTCGTTCCGTGGAGGTGAACGAAATCGTCGAGCACTACAGGCTCCCCGAACGCTTCGTCCTGTGGGTCGGAACCAACGAACCAAGGAAGAACCTCGATGGTCTCGTGGCCGCCATGAGCTCACTGCGGATACCCCTGGTGGTCGTCGGACCCGAAGGCTGGAACATCGACGCCGGCACTGTCCTGGCGCCGCTGGCCCAGCGATGCCATCACCTCGGCGAGGTGCCCGAACGGGACCTCCACTGCCTGTATGCAGCTGCGACCGTCTTCGCCTTCCCTTCCCACGCCGAAGGATTCGGACTACCCGTCCTCGAGGCGATGGCCCAGGGCACCCCCGTGATCACCTCGGCCGGAACCGCCACCGAGGAGGCGGCGGGCGGCGCCGCCCTGCTGGTCCAACCGCGTGATCCCGAGACGATCGCCGCCGCCATCCAACAGGTCATCGACGACGAGCACCTCGCCGCCGACCTCCGGCAGCGCGGCCTCGACCGGGCGGCAACGATGACGTGGGACAACACCGCCAAGGGGTACCGGCAGGCGTTCGAGGAAGCGCGCCAGGTCTCCAACTGAACGGTATGGAGACGATCGGTGTCAACCTGCTCTGGCTGGACCCGGGCGTCGTCGGCGGCAGCGAGGAATACACCCTCAGCCTTCTTCGCGCCGTACACGACATCGATCCGCTGGACCTGGAACTCCGGCTCTTCGCCCGACGCTCGCTGCTCGCCCATCATCCCGATATCGGGCAACGCTTCGAGGTTGTCACCGCACCGCCCATGCCGGCAGGGAAGATAGGGCGCATTGTCGCAGAACACACATGGTTGGCCCAGCGCGCCGGCACCGTCGGACTCGTCCATCATGCCGGCGGTGTGATCCCGGCCGGGACGAAGAACGAGTCTGTGCTGACCATCCTCGACCTCCAGCCGCTCGACATGCCGGAGAACTTCGGGATGACGAAACGGCGGTGGCTCGGCCGCATGATCCCGCAATCGGTGGAACGTGCACGACTCATTGTCGTTCCCAGCGCCTTCACCGCCAGTCGCCTCAACGGACTCCTCGACGTGCCAGACCAAAAGATCCGCATCGTCCCTTTCGGGATCGAACCGGCCGTGCGGATCGACAACGACATCGAGCATCCCAGACCCGCCGGGAGCCCGATGTTCCTCTACCCGGCCATCGCCTACCCGCACAAACGCCACCTCGACCTGATCGACGCGTTCGCGCAGGTGTATCGCCAACACCCCGACAGCGAACTCGTGCTCACGGGCGGTCCCGGACCGCTGACCGCTGAGATCACGACCCGCATCGAGAAGCTCGGACTCGGCCCGGCCGTGACGATGCCGGGCCGCATACCCCGCCGAGCTCTGCTCTCGTTGTACGGGCGAGCGACCGCGGTCGTGGTGCCGTCGGAATACGAGGGCTTCGGCCTACCGGCGCTCGAGGCCATGAACCTCGGCATCCCCGTGATCGCTGCCGACGCCGGGTCACTACCCGAGGTTGTCGGTAGCGCCGGATTGATCGTGCCACCCCGCGATCCGGATGCGCTGGCCAAGGCCATGGCCAGCGTCCTGGACCCCGGCACGAGCGATGAACTGTCCGACCTGGGCAGACGCCGTGCCCTCCTGTTCAATTGGCAGGGTTCGGGAGAGGCGTTGATCTCCGCCTACCGTGACGCCGTTGAATGACACGCGACGATCGTTTCGGATTCTGGTCCTTTGCCCCCACTTCGCGCCGGACCTGCACGCCGCCACCGGTGAGGTGATGACCCGCCTGGTCGAGGCCCTCGCCGCCCGGGGCCACACGATCGACGTGGTCACGTCGCTCCCGTGGTACCGGGACCACGATGTCGAATCCGAATGGAGGGGCCGCCCGATTCGGCGGCAGCGGACCAGCTTCGGTTCCATCACCAGGGTCTGGCCGTTCCCGACCGACAAGGGCAACATCGTGCCCCGCACGCTCGCGTTCATCGGCGAGACCCTCCTGTCGTTGCTGGTGTCGGTCGTCAAGAACCGACCTGATGTGATCCTCGCCATGTCACCGCCGATCTTCTTCGGAGGAGCTGCCAGGATTCTTGCCGCACGCTTCCGGGCTCCGTTCGTGTTCAACGTGCAGGACATCTTTCCCGACGTTGCGGTCGATCTCGGCATGTTGACCAACACCAAGGTGATCTCGATGGCGCAATGGTTCGAGCGGTCGTTGTATGCGTCCGCCGATGCGGTCACCGTCCTGTCCCAGGATCAGGCTGACAACGTGCGGGACAAGCTCGGCGAAGGAATCGACCCCCTCGACAGGGTCCGGATCATCCCTAACTTCGTCGACACCGACCGGGTCAAGGTGGTGGAAGGCCACACCCGCTACCGCCGTCGCCACGATCTCGACGACAAGCTCGTCGTGATGTACTCAGGAAACGTCGGTTTCAGTCAGAGCTTCGACCTGATCGAGCGAGCAGCGCAGCACTTCGTCGAGGCCGATCCGCGTGTGATGTTCGTGATCAACGGGGAAGGCGCCGCCCGGCCGCTGGTAGAGGACTGGGCTGCAGACCTGCCCAACGTGCTCGTCACCGATTTTGCCCCGCGCCACGAGGTTTCCGATGTCCTTGGATCTGCGGATCTTCAGCTGATTCTACTCGCACCCGGCCTGGCGAGATCGAGCACGCCGAGCAAACTGTACGGCATCATGGCAGCCGGCCGTCCCGTCCTGGCATCGATCGATCTCGGATCCGATGCCGACCTGATCATCAGGGACGCAGGCGCCGGTGTGGTGGTTCCGCCGGGGGAGCCGGTCGCCTTCATCGACGCGCTCGAATCGCTGCTCGGCGAACCCGAAGAACTCGAGCGCATGGGTCGCCGGGCGCACGCGTACGTAACGCACCTGGTCACTCCTGACCAGCAGGCCAAAGCATATGAACTCCTCTTCTCGCAACTGACCAACCGGTAGTGTGGAGGTCCCGGCTCCGGCTCGACGAAGGTCAGTGACACTATGCGCGCAGTAATCCTGGTGGGAGGTTTCGGTACACGGCTCCGGCCGCTGACCCTGTCCACTCCAAAACAGATGTTGCCCGTCAACGGGGTGACGATGCTGGAACGCGTGGTGGCTCATCTCGGCACCCACGGTGTCACCGAGGCCGTGCTGGCGCTCGGTTATCTGCCCGAGATCTTCAGAGAGGCCTACCCCGACGACACGATCGCCGGCGTCAGGCTGCACTACGCCGTCGAACCCGAACCACTCGACACCGGCGGGGCGATCTGCTTCGCCGCCCGTGCGATCGGCATCGACGACACCTTCATCGCGTTGAACGGTGATGTGATCACCGATCTCGACATCGGTGGTCTCCTCCACCGACACCGGAACTTCGGTGGGGAGGGCACGGTGCATCTGACGCCGGTCGATGACCCATCCAGATTCGGTGTTGTGCAGATCGACGACGACGGTCGAGTGCTCGCGTTCATCGAGAAACCACCGGCTCACGAGGCGCCGAGCAACTGGATCAACGCTGGCACGTACGTGTTCGAGCCTTCGGTGATCGAGCGCGTGCCCGCCGGGGAGCGGGTCAGCATCGAGCGGACGGTATTCCCGGCCATGGTCGGCGATCGCACCCTGTACGCCGTCCAGGACGCCGGCTATTGGGTCGATGCCGGGACGCCCGAGAGCTACCTCAAGGTCGCGCTCGATCTCGTCAACGGTGTGCGTTCCGCCGAGCAGGCCGTGGCCGACGATGCCACCGTGGCCTTCGATGCGCAGGTCACCGAGTCGATCGTCGGTCCAGGGGCGATTATCGAGCCGGGTGCGGTGATCGAACGATCCATGCTTCATCCGGGAGTGCGCATCTGCGAGGGAGCCCGCGTCGTGGATTCGATCGTCGGCACCAAAGCCCGTATCGGAGCTCGTGCCCGACTGACCGATCTCACCGTCGTCGGCCAGTCGGTCGAGGTCGGCGCCAACAGCACACACGCCGGCCGCAAGATTCCCGGCTGAACGCCGAACCAGGATCGTCCACGTTTGCACATCGATTTGTTCGCGGAAACAATCGAACGATGGAACTCCACACGATCAACTACGGCGTCGACGACAACGTCGCCCATATCCGCCTGAACAACCCCGATCGTGCCAATGCGGTCACGCCGCAGTTCTCCTCCGAACTACGGGCGGCCATGCTCGACGCCCACCTCGACGACGAGGTCAGAGCGGTGTGTGTCACCGCCCGGGGCAAGGTCTTCTGTGCCGGCGGCGATCTGAAGCTGTTCGCGGCCGAGGGAACGAACGTCGGCAAGGTGGCATCGGACATGCTCACCGACTTCCACGGCGCGCTATACCGAATGAACGCCATGGCCAAGCCGGTGGTCGCCGGCATCAACGGGACCGCCGGAGGGGCTGGAATGTCGCTGATGGCTGCGTTCGATCTCGTGGTCGCAGCAGAAGACGCCAAGTTCATCATGGCCTACACCAAGGCCGGCGTCACACCTGATGGCACCAGCACCTACTTTCTCGCCCGTCATGTGGGGGTGCGCCGGGCACTCGACCTGGTGCTGAACAACCGGATGCTCAATGCCCACGAGGCCGAGCAGTGGGGTCTGGTCAATCGTGTGGTTCCCGCCGGTGAGGCCGACGACGCCGCCATGGCGATGGCGAAAGATCTGGCTGCCGGGCCCGGGTTCGCCCTCGGCCACGCAAAGAAACTCGTGTACGACGGTTTCGACTCGACTCTGCCCGAAGCCGGCGAGCGCGAGGCGGAGGTCTTCCTCGCCGCATCCCTACATCCCGATGGTCTCGAGGGGATCGCCGCCTTTGCCGCGAAGCGGGCACCGAACTTCAACCAGGGCTAACGTCATCGACATGGCCGGCAGGGATTCAGTACCGAAGCCCGGCATCGCGGTTCCGGTCGACGACACCGGTCGCCGTTCGACCACCAGCTTCGCCAAGACAGTGCTCTCGGCGGCCATCGTCGATGTGGCCCCCGAATCGGCGGCGGCGGTCCAAGCGGAGAGCGAATGGCGGTCCAACTATCACCGCCACTTCGTGGCCTCGGCCGAGGCCGGGATCACCAGTCCGAAGAACGCCATCCACGTCGCGGAACGAGGAGTGGCCGAAATCCACCGGCTTCTCCGATTCGTCCGCGACGTCGAGGATCGCCCACTCGACGAGGTGATGCGGGCCCCCGCCTCCGCCGACCACTTCGAGACCAGAGTCCTGCCCGGTGTGCCGGGCCCGGCCCCCACTTACACGGTTCCGTACCGCGGTTTCGATCTGGCCGGCGACGACCTGCGCCGACAGCTCGAGAAATGGGTGGCTGCCGGCGTCATGGAGGCGAGCGCCGCCGCCGGCGTCGAAGAAGTGCTCGACAATCCCGGCTGGTTCGACCTGTCCGACCAAACGTTCGTCCTCATGGGCGCTGCGGCCGAACTCGGTCCCTATCCCGCGTTGATGGGATTGGGAGCGACCGTCGCAGCGATCGACCTGCCCAACCCACGGATCTGGGAGAGCCTGACCGCCAGAGCAGGGGGGCCGAGCAGACTGCTCCACCCGCTCCGGAAGGGTCAGGCGGGCGCCAATCTGACCAGCGATCTCCCCGAACTGCGCGACTGGATCAGCACGATCGATGGACCGATCGTGCTGGGCGGCTACGCCTACGCCGACGGCGAGGGCCACCTGCGGGTGTCGGCCGCGCAGGACGCTCTCATCGCCCATGCCATCGCCACCCGGCCATCGGGCGAAGTCACGGTCGCGCACCTGTTGACGCCGACCGACTCCTACGCCGTGTCCGAGGATGTTGCCGACGCGTCGCAGCGAGCGTGGGATGAGCGGCCGCTTCCGCTCAGGGCGACGCAATCGCTACTGCGTTCAGCCACGCGTGGCCGGCTCTTCCAGCCGGCCATCACCGGCTGGGTCGATGGCAAGGACGGCTACAGAGCTGCGGTCGTCGACACCTTGGTCACCAGGCAGGGTCCCAACTACGCACTGGCCAAACGTATTCAGGAGTGGCGGGCGATCGCCGCCCGCGCCGCCGGTCTTCGAGTGTCGGCCAACATCAGCCCGTCCAGCAACACGCTGTCGGTAACCAAGAACAAGGCGCTCGCCGCCGCGTATCGCGGTGCCGGGATGTTCCACATCGAGGTGTTCGAGCCCGACACCACCAACGCGTTGATGGGCCTGCTCCTGATACGGGACCTCCGCACGGTGCAAGGCCCGGCCGACCCCTACGTCGAGTTGACCAACCCGTTGGAGTTGCTGAGCGATGCTGCGGTACACGGCGGGCTGTGGCGGTCGCCCTACGCGACTCGAACGGCGCTTCCGCTCGCAGCGGTGCGGGGGCTCTTCACCCGCTGAGCCGCACGGTGCCCGTCTCGCGGAGGTCGCGACTCAGCGCCCGAGACCGGTCAGTTCCAGCATCAGCTCGCCGGTCTCGTCCGACCCGGCCACATCGACCTGACCGGTCAGTTTCCATTCGTCGTAGCCCTCCGGATCGGAGATGATCTGGGAGACCTGCCCCGTGGACGGCTCCCACGTCAGCTTCACCGGCGACCGTGCCTCGGCATCGACGATGACCAGATCGTGCTCGTCCCAGAACGGTTGGAAGAGCTCGCCAGCCCCGGGCAGCGGCAGCTCGTCAGGCCGGTAGAACGCCAGCTGTTCGACGTATTTCCACATGCGGTTCCGAACGAGCACCGCAAAGGCCCTGGTCTGGCTGAACTCGACCGACGGTGGCGCAGGAGCCGGGGCGATCTCGGCATCGTCGGGATTCCGTGAGCTTCTCCCACTCGTCGATCAGGGAGGAGTCGACGGTTCGGATGACGACGTTGAGCCAGTCGATCACCTCGTCGATCTCGGCGGTGCGCGCCTCGATCGGCACGTTCTGAATCAGGCCTTTGTAGACATCGGACAGATAACGAAGGAGCACGCCTTCGCTCCGTTTGAGCCCGTGATGGTTGATGTACTCGACGATGGTCATGCCCTCGGTGAGCATCTCCCGCACGATGCTCTTCGGTTTCGGGTTGTTCGGTCCGACCCACGGGTGACGGAGGCGGAACCGGTCGAAGTGGTCATAGATCCACTCCCGTTCGGGCTGCGGTGGTCGCACTTCGGCCAGACGCTCCATCCGCTCCTCGTACTCGACCCCCCGGCTCTTCATCTCGGCCATGAGTTCGTTCTTGGCCCGATCGAGCTGGGCGGCGATGATCACGCCCGGAGACTCCTGCACGGCCTCCACGATGCTCAGGATCCGCAGGTGCCGAGCCGAAGTGCCGGCCGCGGTGTCGTCGACGACCGTCTCGACCATTTCGATGCGTTCGGTGCGCTCATCAGCGGACGCTGGGAGCTGCGTCGATCGCCTCGATCGCCCACAGGCTCAGCGGATGATGGAGGGCGAATTCGTCCTGCACGTCGAAGGTGACCCTGACGCTTCGGCCCAACTCGTCAGGTTCTGCAGGGAACTCGAGCAGATCGGCATCGCGCAACGATCGGTAGATGCCGATCGCCTGGCGTTGATGCCCGCGTTTGCGTTTGTCGGTCTCGTGGTTGTCGCGCAGCAGGTGTTTCATCGCGGCGCACCCATCGCCCGGCCGATCGAGAACATTCATCATCATCTGGTGGGTGACATCGAAGCTGCTGACGAGCGGTTCGGGATCACCCGTTCACCACTCGATGGAAGGTGTCCTCGGTCCAGTGGGTGTAGCCGCGTTCGGGGGCCTGACGTTTCTTCGGCTTCTTCTTCGAGTTCGACGCCGCTGACTTCTCCTGAGCCTTGGCGTTCTCGACGACATGGGGTGGGGCCTGCACCCACACGTGACCGTCGACGTCGAAACCTTGGCGTCCGGCCCGCCCCGCGATCTGCTTGAACTCCCGGTTGGTCAGCAGACGGTTCTGAGCGCCGTCGTACTTGCAGAGCTGGGTGAACAGCACCGAGCGAATCGGCACATTGATACCCACGCCGAGGGTGTCGGTGCCGCAGATGATCTTCAGCAGACCCTCCTGCGCCAGCTTTTCGACCAGGAGCCGGTACTTGGGCAAGCAGACCGGCATGGTGGACCCCGACCCCCGCCGTGATCCACCGTCGCATGTCCTTGCCGATCGGAGTGTCGAACCGGAACCCGCCGATCGCGTCCTTGATCAGCTGCCTTCTCCGCCTTCGTGAGCGGGTCGAGGCTCACGTAGCTCTGGGCCGCTTCGGTGGCCTCCCGCTGGGTGAAATGAACGATGTAGATCGGCGCCCGGTCGGTATCGAGCAGATCCGACGACCGATGCGTGCACGGTCGTGTGTCGGTACTCGAAGGTGAGGGGTACCGGTCGTGCCGCGTATCGCACGGTGACCGTCGGGCGTCCCGAGCGGGCGGTCGAGATCGGTCTCGAAGAAGCGCGGTGGGGCCCAGCGTGGCACTCATCAGGCAGAACTGGCGTGCGGGTCAGCTCGAGCAGCGGGATCTGCCATGCCCAGCCCCGCTGGGGCTCGGCGTAGTAGTGGAACTCGTCGATCACCGCCTGGTCGATCTCGGCTCGGCGCCCTCCCGAAGCGCCACGTTGGCCAGGATCTCGGCGGTGCAGCAAATGATGGGTGCGTCGCCGTTCACCGACCATCGCCGGTGACCATGCCGACGTTCTCGGTCCCGAAGTCCCGGCTCAAGCGGAAGAACTTCTCGCTGACCAACGCCTTGATCGGTGCGGTGTAGTAGCTCCGCTGACCGCGTTCGAGCGAGGCGTAGTGGACGGCGGCCGCGACCAGGCTCTTGCCCGACCCGGTCGGCGTGTTGAGGATCACATGGTTGCCGCTGTAGAGCTCGAGAATCGCCTCGAGCTGGTGGTCGTACAGCTCCAGGCCGCGAGCGGCGGCGAAGTCGGTGAACCCATCGAGAAGTTCACCCTCATCCACGCCTCGCAGCGTACATCGACCGGTCCAGAGTCAATCGGTGACCGAGACGGTCCGCGGCGCCGAAACGCCCGCCCAGCGGGGGGGTCGCCGCCTGTACCGTTCGGAGCGGTGGTGAGACGCCTTGAGGTGGTGCCGATCGAGGGTCTTCCCGAAGTGCGTGCCGGCGATGACCTGGCCGGGCTGATCCTCGAGGCCTGCGGTGCGGTGTACCCGCTGAGACCCGACGATGTCGTGGTCGTCAGCCAGAAAATGGTGAGCAAAGCCGAGGGCAGGCTGGTTCGAGTCGACCCTGACGACCCGTTGAGTCACAAACCGCTCGTGATCAGCGAGGCGCACAGCGTGTGCTACGACGACGGGGCGACCTGATCATCACCGAAACCGATCACGGCTATGTGTGTGCCAACTCCGGTATCGATCGGAGCAACGTGGCGGCCGACATCGCAGCACTCCTGCCGGTCGACCCGGACCGCTCAGCTCGACGCCTCCGGGACGCCATCACCCACCGGACCGGTTCCCGCGTGGCGGTGATCGTCGCCGACACGTTCGGTCGACCGTGGCGACGGGGCGTGACCGACATCGCGCTCGGGTGCGCCGGGATACTTCCGGTCCTCGACCTTCGGGGCACGCCCGATGCCTCAGGTCGCATCCTGCACGTCACCGAGGTGTGCATCGTGGATGAACTCGCCGGCGCAGCTGAACTCGTGCGGGGCAAGAGCGCCGGCGTTCCGGTGGCGGTGATCCGCGGTGTCGACCCGGCATGGTTCGGGACCGGATCGGTCACCGCGCGACGTGGTGCGCAGCTACGACGATGACCTGTTTCGTTGACCGGCAGCCAGCCGTCGACGGCCGACCGTGCGGAGCCGGGCGGCACCAGAAGATCGCACAGCGAGTCCAGCACCCCGGGTTTGCTCATCACCGTGTCGGTCACGATGCAGTTCACATCGAGGGCCTCCACATCCGGGGCGAGTTCGGCATCGACGGTGTCGATGATGAGGGTTCCACAGATCTCGCGATACCAACGGGCGATGCCGACCGCCGAGGACTCATAGCCCATCTCCTTCATCAGGCGCCCCGCAGGACCCTTGAGGGCGTTCCCGCCGACGATCGGCGAGACGGCGACCACCCGATCCCGCCGCCGTTCGAGATGATCCCTCAGTCCGGGCACGGCCAGCACAGGATCGATACTGACGACCGGGTTGCTTGGAGCGATCACGATGCGACCGGCGAGGTCGAGGGCGGCGGACACACCTTCTGCAGGGTGACTCGCCGAGGCGCCGGCGAAGCGAACATCCGACACCGGTACCTGGTGACCGAGCCGGACGAAGTAGTCCTGAAAACTGATTTCGGTGCCAGCTTCGGTGCCTTCGGCGATGGTCATCATGGTGCGGATCGGATCGTTGGTCACCGGGACGATCGTCAGATCCAAACCCCAGGCCCGCGAGATCTCGGCCGTGACGGTGCTGAGCGGCGCACCTTCTCGCAACCGTTGAGTCCGATACAGATGGGTGCCGAGGTCGCGATCGCCGAGACTGAACCAGTCGTGCCCGCCGTACCGGCCCAGCATGTCCATCGCCTGCCACGTCTCACCCTCGAGACCCCAGCCGCGTTCTGCGCTCACCTCGCCGGCGAGCGTGTAGACGATCGTGTCGAGATCGGGAGAGATGTGAAGACCATGCAGCTCGACGTCGTCGCCGACGTTGACGATGGCCACCAGTTCGTGGCCGACGACCCGACGTTGGAGTCCGACCAGCAATCGCGCCGCTCCGACACCGCCGCTGATGACCGCGAGCATTCTCTCCGACACGGTCGCCAAGCCTACGGGGAATGGGGGTCGACGATGTTTCGGTTATCCGTTGCATGCTCCGCTTCTGCCGCCGACTGGTTGCGCTCGTGCTCATGACTGCAGCGTGCTCATCCGGCGGCGATGAGGAGGCGCGTCACGCCAGCGACGATCCCCTCGGTGCGGCCGGCACCCCCGCCGCCCGACCGATTGAGACCGACAACGGGAGCGACGCCAACATCCTGCGGCCAATGGACGATGATGCTCCGTTCGATTTGAACGGGGGAGCGGTATCGGCTTCAGCCGATGCCGACGTCCGGCCCGGTGAGCTCAGCGACCTGAGTACGCAGGTGTTCTCGCTCGTGCCGACATGGGAAACCGATTGGTCCCGTACCACCGTCGACCTCGGCGAGCTCGCAGCCGGCATTCCGAGACTCGATCCCCGCGATGCGATTCCCCCGGTCGACGAGCCGGAGTTCGAGCGGACGTCGGCCGCCGGTGAATGGTTGACCTCTGATGAGCCCGGCGCCGTCGTCGAGCTCG